>DASYQD010000089.1:0-51177 GCA_036005845.1 Thermoanaerobaculia bacterium
CGAGCGCCATGCCGAGCACGAAGAGCAGCAGCACCTTCACCACCGGGTGGCGGAAGAGCTCGCCACTCGGGTTGTGGGCGAGCAGCTCCCAGCTCCGCTTCATCGCGTCCCAGCCGTAACGCCCTTCGCGCACCATCACAGGCACGCGCAGCGACCAGGCGGCCATGAGGAATAGCCCGGGCAGGATGCAGGCAAGGAGACCAAGGCCGATGAGCAGCCAGGCAAGCAGATCGGTGGCCCACACTCGCGGCTGCAGGTAGAAGCGCAGGCTCGGCCGCAGTGCCGGCGACTCGCCGCCGAGCGAGCGCGTGGCCGACACCATCATCGAGCCGTAGACGAAGAGGAACCAGATGCCGAGCACGAGCGCGCCGAGCCCGCCGAGGGCCATGGTGCCGCAGAAGCGTCCGCTCTCGAACCGCGACGGGTCCATGCCGACGAGCGAGAGGTTCCACATCCCGACCAGGACCTGGATGCCGAGCGCCGCCGGCGCGAGCAGCAGCGCCGCCGGCACCAGGATCGTGCGTGCCCAGACGCGCGTCGACTTCCACGCCTCGTCGATGAGCACCGCGAACGGGATCGTCTCGAGCTGCGGCGTGGCTTGGAGCGGTGCGCTCACGACGCGGCCTCCGCCGCCGCGTCGGGCTCCTTGATGGCGCCGAGCGCGATCGGCGTCAGGAAGCAGACCTCTAGCGCCACGCCGAGCAGCGCCTTCCACAGGAACGGCAGCTCGGTGCTCGGCGACAGGAAGCCCTCGACGATGGCGAGCAGCAGGAACCAGGGCAGGCAGCCGAGCAGCACCACCAGCGCCTCGCGCGCCGCGCGCGGCACGGTGATGGAGCGCGGCAGGTCGCCGGCGCGCAGGATGGCGACGCCGATGCCGAGGCCGGCGCCGGCGCAGACGAGAATCAGCGTGATCTCGAGCAGCCCATGGGCGACGACGAAGGTGCCCAGCTCTGCCGCCATCGAGAAGCGCGCCGTGACACCGAAGACGGCGCCGAGGATGAAGCCGTTGAACATCGCCACCCACACCGAGCCGAGGCCAAAGAGCGCGCCGCCCGCCCATGCCAGGATCGCCACCGACATGTTGTTGGTGGCGATCGCCGACGACGAGAACGACGGCGGCACCGTGGTGGTGAGCGACTCCGTCCACAGGTGGCCGTGCTCGAGCCCGTCGATCGTGCGCGGCCCGAGCACCGCCACCGCGACGCCCGGCTCGTACACCGCGACGGCCCAGCCGAGCAGCGCGGTGACGGCGAAGAGCGCCGCGGCGACGCCGATCCACGGCATGCTGGCGCGCACCGCCGCCGGGAAGCGGCTGAAGAAGAAGCGCACCAGCGAGAAGCGGCCCTCGTCCTCGCGCTGCAGCACCGTGCCGCCGAGCACGGCGAGCCGCAGCAGCCGCTGCGCGGCGCCGGTGCCGGGAAAGTGGGCGCGCGCCCAGGCGTGGTCCTGCAGCACCTGCCGGTAGCGCAAGGCCAGCTCCTCGACGTCGGCGTAAGAGAGATCGCGGCGGCGCCGAGCCGCGGTGGCGTCGCGCTCGAACGACTCCCACAGCGGGCGGCGGAGGGCGACGAAGCGGGCGTAGTCCATCGGTCGATCGCGGCTCAGCGCGATTCCTGGCGGAAGCCGTTCCAGAGGCGCGGCAGCGGGTCGGGGCCGGGCAGACCGGGGAGGAAGCCGGGAGCGCGGTCGTCGATCCAGCGCTCGAGCCGGCGGCCGAGGGCGAGCCGAGCTTGCGGCTCGAGCTCGCGCGCGCGGCGCAGATAAGACTCGACGAGCTGCGTCTCCGCTGCGCTCCAGCCCGGCGGCAGCCGCGCCACCACCAGCTCTTCGCTCGCTTGTCGTTGGTGCACCACGAGCGTGCCGGCGAGCCGGTCGCCGAGCCGGCGCGACAGCGGGTCGATCGCCATCAGCAGGACGCCGACGAGCAGGTCGAGGCTGCGCACGATGTTGCGCACGAGCAGCGCGCCGGTACCCGCCGCTGCCCCGTCGCGCGCCACGACGCGCAGCCCGAAGACCCGCTTGCCGACGGTGCGCCCGTCGAAGGCGGCCTCCTGCGCCGCGAAGTAGCCGTACTCGAGCGCGAACATCCCCAGCAGCCACACCGCAATCCCCCACCCCGGCCGCAGCCCGAGACTCATATCGAGCCCCAGCACGCCGGCCGACCAGGCGAGCAAGACCAGGAACAGTAAAAAGTAATCGAGCACCCCGGCCAGGACGCGGCTTCCCACCCGCGCCAGCGGCAACTCCACCGGCACGTTGTCGAGCGAGAGGACCGTGCCGAGGTCCGGCGACAGATCGTCGGTAGGCATCGAAGGTGGCTACTACATCATGCGTCAACGCCGCCGGAAGCGGCGCAGCACGCGACGCAGCCAACCACTTCTTGTACGCTGTGGGCCGATGCCCGCTTCCCGCAGCTCGCGGGTGGAGCGGCCCGCGATGAGGTCGTGCTCGGCGAGGACGGCGGCGGTGTGGGCGCCGAGCTCGGGCACGCTTTCGGGGGCGCGCGGGCGGGCGTCGTCGAAGCGTGCCGGGAAGCCGAGGCGCGGCAGGCCGTCGGCGGCGCGGTGGAGGACGCCGCGGGCGGCGACCTGCGGGTGGGCGGCGGCTTCGGCCAGCGACAGCACCGGCTCGGCCGGGACATCGTGGGCCGCGAGCAGCTCCACCCATTCGTCGCGCGTGCGGGAGGCGACGAGCTTCGCCACGTTGTCGTGCGCGCGCTCGCCGGTGGCGTACTGCGCGTCGACGAGGTCGGGCCGTTCGGCGGCTGCGCAGAAGCGGGCCCAGAAATGGGGCTCGAGCGCGCCGACGGCCAGCGCGCCGCCGCCGCGCGTCGGGTAAACGCCGTAGCAAGGCAGCACGCCGGTCAGCGGCAGCGGCTCTCCGACCTCGCGCGGCGCGGCGGCCTCGCCCGCCCAGCCGGTGACGTTGGCGTGCACGGCGGCGTCTAGCAGCGCCTGGTCGATCCACGTGCCGCCACCCTCGCCGGCCTCTGGCTCCTGCGCCCGACGCGCCGACGCTCCGGGCACTCGCTCGCGCGCGAGCAGCGCGGCGAGCACCGCCGACGCGGCGCTCCAGGCGCCCACCACGTCGGCGACCTGGATCGCCGGTGCCGTGCCGGTAGCCGCGAGCGCGCCGCCGATCGCCTGATAGGTGATGTCATGCCCGGCGCGCGATGCGTATGGGCCGCTCTGCCCCCAGCCGGTGAGCGAGCAGATCACCAGCCGCGGGTAGCGCTCGCGCAGCACGTCGGGCGCGAGACCGAGACGCGCCATGGTGCCGGGGCGGAAGCTTTCGAGCAGCACGTCGGCGTGCGCCAGCAGGCCGCGCAGCGCCTCGACCGCCGCCGGCTGCTTGAGGTCGAGCGCCACGCTCTCGACGCCGGCGAGCAGCATCGCGGCGAGCGGGCTCTTGCCGTCGACGAGCGGCGCCGCCGCGCGCACCGGATCGCCGGCGCTCGGCTCCTCGACCTTGACGATCCGCGCGCCGAGATCGGCGAGCAGCCGCGCCGCGAGCGGCCCCGGCAGATGGCGCGTGAGGTCGACGACGAGCAGACCTTGCAGCGGCGACGCGGAGGTCATGGCGGCGATGCGGCGACGCTCATGATCTCTTCTACGCGATCGCGCAGCGCCGCGCCGCACGCAAGTCGCGTCGCGCTCACCGCTACTCCCGCTCGACCACCATCGCGAAGCCGACGCCGCCCGCCGCGCACACCGTCATCAGCCCGAGGTTGCCGCCGCGCCGGCGCAGCTCGAAGAGGAGCTGCATGGTCACCCGCGCGCCGGTGGCGCCGAAGGGGTGGCCGATCGAGATCGAGCCGCCGTTGACGTTGAGCTTGTTGAAGTCGACGGCGCCGAGCTGCGCGCTCCGGCCCAGCTCCTCGGCGGCGAACTTCTTCGAGTTGAACGCCTTGAGGTTCGACAGCACCTGCGCCGCGAACGCCTCGTGCATCTCCACGAGGTCGAGGTCGGCAAGCGTCACGCCCGCCGCGTCGAGCGCCTCGGGCGCCGCGTACGCCGGCCCCTGCAGCAGTTGGGTGCCCGGATCGAGCGACGCGTACGCCCACGAGCGGATGTACCCGAGCGGCTGGTAGCCGAGCGCCTTCGCCTTCTCCTCGCTCATCAGCAGCACCGCCGAGCCGCCGTCGGTGATCGGGCTGGCGTTGCCGGCGGTGATCGAGCCGTAGCGCTTGTCGAACACCGGCGGCAGCGCGGCGAGCTTCTCCATCGCCGCGTCGTGGCGCACGCCGTTGTCGACCAGCACCGCCTCGCCGTAGGTGGGCGGCGGGAAGGTGGGCACGACCTGCTCGGCGAAGCGGCCCTCGATCGTGGCCGCCGAGGCGCGCTGGTGCGACATCAGCGCGATCTCGTCCTGCGCGCGGCGCGAGACGTCGTTCTCCTTCGCCATCTTCTCCGCCGCCTGCCCCATCGTCATGCCGGTCGTGTACTCGGCGATCGCGGGCGGCACCGGCACCAGGTCCTTCGGCCGCAGCTTGGCGATCGTCGCCGCCTTCTGCGGCAGGCTCTTCGCCTTCTGCAGCTCCATCAGCCGCTTCGCCGCCGCGTCGGAGAAGCGGATCGGCACCTTCGACAGCGCCTCGGCGCCGCCGGCGAGCACGACGTCGGCCTGGCCGACGAGGATCGCCTCCGCCGCCGAGGTGATGGCGCGGTTGGAAGAGGCGCAGGCGAGGCTGACGCCGCTGCCCGGGATCCACTCCGGCAGCGAGCAGCGGAACACCACCTCGCGGCCGAGGTTGGGGCCGTAGAGCGCCGGCAGCACGGTGCCATAGATGGCGAGGTCGATCTCCTTCTCGGCGAGCCCGCTGCGCGTCACCAGCTCGGCGGTGGCGACGCCGGCGAGGTCGATGACGTCCATGTCGCGAAACGACGTGCCCGACTTGACGAACGGCGTGCGGCAGCCGTCGACAATGGCGACGCGGCCGCGCGGCCCGCGCAGCTCGCGGCGGCCGACGGCCTTCGGCGGGCGCCCGTGGTTCTTGCGCGTGAGGACAGTGTCGGCGCGCTCGTGGACCTCTTCGAGGGCGCTGGCTTCGTTCGGTTCCGGCAGAGGCGCGGGGACGGCTTCGGCGGGCTGGGCCATGGTGGGCCTCCTGGTGACTCACTCTAGCAACGACCCCCGGCTTCGCAGTTGCGCGGCGAGGGCCTCGACGACGCGGTCGAAGCGTGGCCAGCCGGCGGCGTCGTGCTCGACCTCGACGCCGGCCAGCCGCGCCAGCTCGAGGGTCTGCCCTTCGAGCCAGCGCAGGGCCGCGGTCGTCGCGGCGAGCTGGTCTTCGAGGTAGCGCCGATACGACAGCAGCGTCTCGCTCTCCTCGCGCCGGAGGCGCTCCTCCTGCTCGCCGGGATCGAGATGAAAGCGCGGGACGAGCGGCCGCACGGCCGCACCGCTCGCGACCAGGGCCGCCGCTTCCTCGCCGACGCGAGCGCGGCCCGCGGCGAGACCCGCCGCGGAATCGTCGAGCGGCGGCCGGCCGGCGAGCCGATGCCACCACTTCTCCACGAACCGCTGCCGGTTGCGTTCGGCGAGGAAGTCGCGGTATGCCGCGCTGCTCGAGGAACGCCGGTGGTGGACCGCGCGCGCCGCCGGGACGAGCCGCACCAGTCGGCCCGCTTCGCGGCAGGCGAAGGCGCAGTCGACGTCGACGTAATAACCCGGGTGGAAGCGCTCGTCGAGACCGCCGATGGCGTCGAAAAGCTCGGCGCGCACCGCCAGCGCGCAGCTGGGACCGAAGTCGACCGGCGCCGCCTCGCGAATGGATTCCATAGCGGTCTCCGCCGGCCAGGCGCGACCGGGGATCGCGTCGGCCCACAGCATCGATCCCGCGGACTGCAGAGTGCCGTCCGGGTCGGTGACGACGCTCGCGAAGACCCCGGTGTCGGGGTAGCGGTCCGCCGCGTCGAGCATCGCCTCGAGCCAACCCTCGCCGATGACCGTGTCGTCGTGGAGCAGGCAGAGCAGCTCGCCCCGCGCCGCGGCTCGCGCGCGGTTGTAGCCGCCGGCGACGCCGAGGTTGACAGCGCACTCGACGACGCGCAGCCGTGAGTCCTCGGCCGCGGCGAGGACCCGCTTCACCTCCGGCGTGGAAGCCGAGGCGACGACGACGATCTCGACAGGGAGCGCGGCCGGAAGCCGCCGCGCCAGCGCGTCGAGGCACTCCTCCAGGCGCGCCGCCTGCGTCGTCGTCGGCAGCAAGATCGAAGCGAGCGCACTCGGGGAAGTGGCGGGCACTCGGCTATGTTAGGCAGAAGGTGGCGATGGGCGAGATGCAGGATCGGCAGGATCGGCAAACGGTGACCGCGAACGGCGAGCCGCTGGTGCAGCTTCCCGCCGGCGTCACCTTCCACGACGTGCCCACGCACGTCGACGACCGCGGCTCGGTGGTGGAGATGTTCGATCTCCGCTGGGGATGGCACCCCGATCCGCTGGTGTTCGCCTACTGCTTCACCGTCCGCCCCGGCAAGATCAAGGGCTGGGGTCTGCACAAGCGGCACGACGACCGCTACTTCTTGCTGCAGGGAGAGCTGGAAGTGGTGCTCTACGACGAGCGCGACGACTCACCGACTCGCGGCCTGGTGGCGAGGATCTACCTGAGCGAGTTCCGTCGCCGCTTGATGAGCATCCCCGCCGGCATCTGGCACGCCGACCACAACATCGGCACCCGCGACGCGGTGGTCGTCAATTTCCCCACCATCCCCTACGACCACGCCAGTCCGGACAAGTACCGCCTGCCGCTCGACACCGACCGCATCCCCTACCGCTTCGAGCCGTCGCGCGGCTGGTGAGGCCCGCGGCCCGCCGACCTTGCTAAGGCGAGGACGCGCGCCAGCTCGACAGGCTGACGCCGAGGGCTTGCCAAGCGGTCGGGCGCAGCTCGTGCAAGATCGGGCTGCCCATTCGGGAAATCCTTCGGTACGTCCGTCCAACCGAGCATGGGGATGCGGCCCAACGCAGGGTCCGGCTTCTCTCCATAGGAGGTCCGTTATGACGGGTGAGGATCAGGAACGGAACGAGAGCACCGCGTCCCAGGCGCTCGACGAGCATCCACGACCTCGCAGACCCCGGCAGCCGGCACGCGTGACCGTCGCCGCGGCGGCCGCGCCCGCGGCGCTCGAGGCACTCCCGTGCACCGCAACCAAGATCAAGAAGACCGGAAGCAACGGCGACGAGGAGCGCTTCAAGGGAGCCGACGGCAAGCCGAACTTCATCGGCAACTTCAGCAAGGGCCTCCACCACGACGGCTTCGGCGAAGTCGATCGCCCAGGGTACAAGTCGCTCCTCCACGCGCTCGACAGTGAGAAGGATTTCGATCAGATTTCGCTCGGGCTCGGCCGCAAGCTGACCAACCCCCAAGCGGGGCTCGCGAACGACCTGGAAGGCCCCGATCCCCAGGACCTCAGCATCCTGGCGGCACCGAGCCTCGACTCCGCCGAGGAGGCGGCCGAGGCCGTCGAGCTCTACTGGATGGCCCTGCTGCGCGATGTGCCCTTCGTCAGCTTTGGCAGCGACGCCGACGTCGCCGCCGCCGCCGCCGAGATCTCGACTCTGCAGGAGTTCACTGGCCCCAAGCTCGGCGGCCAAGTCACCCCGCAGACTATCTTTCGCGGCTGCGCCCCGGGCGACGTCGCCGGCCCGTTCCTCTCCCAGTACTTGCTCCACGACATCGGCTATGGATCGCTGACCATCGAGCAGCGCCAGCGCACGGTGGTTCCGAACCAGGATTACCTGACCGCATTTGGCGATTGGCTGCACATCCAGAACGGCGGCACGCCGGCGACCGGGGACACCTTCGATACCACGCCGCGCTACATCCGCAGCATGCGCGATATGGGCCAATACGTTCACGTCGACGCGCTCTACGAGGCTTATCTCAATGCCTGCTTGATACTGCTGCACAGCGGCGCGCCCTTCGACGCCGGCAATCCCTACGAGCCAACCCACCCGGACGCGACGACCCAGATCGGCTTCGGCACCTTCGGCGGACCCCACGTTCTTAGTCTCGTCACCGAAGTGGCGACGCGGGCCCTCAAGGCGATCTGGTACCAGAAGTGGTTCGTGCACCGGCGGCTCCGTCCAGAGGCGTTCGGCGGTCTCATCGAGGTCAAACAGGTGGGGGTCGGCGGCCAGAAGCGAACCTACCCAATCCACCAGCAGGTGCTGAATTCTCAAGCGCTGCAGCGGACGGTCACCAAGTACGGCTCGAACCTTTTGCCCATGGCCTTTCCTGAAGGAAGCCCCACTCACCCGGCCTACGGCGCCGGCCACGCCACAGTTGCCGGGGCCTGCGTGACGATCCTCAAGGCATGGTTCGACGAGGACGCGCGCCTCGCCGATCTGCCGGTGCCGCTCATGCCCAAGGTTGCCAACGCGGATGGAACGGCATTGGTGGACTACACGGGTGCGGACGCCGGCAGCCTCACCGTCGGCGGCGAGCTCAACAAGGTGGCAGCCAACATCGCGATCGGCCGCAACATGGCGGGTGTGCACTGGCGCAGCGACTACGCCGAGTCGGTCAAGCTCGGCGAGCGCGTCGCACTCACGGTGCTCAAGAAGCAGCGCCGTGACTACCACGAGAAGGGCTGGTCATTCACGCTGCGCCGCTTCGACGGCACCAAGGTCACGATCAACCATCGGGGCGTCTTCACGGAGGACGGGCACCGCGTGCCGCTGTAGGCAGACTGGGAGCATTGCCTCGCGGCAGTCGCGAGTTCCGGCTGGTGGGTAGCGGACGACACGAAGCGGGCTGACTATCGCTGCACGACGAGCTCGACTCCGAGCCAGCGCCACGCGGCAACCTCGTCGGCCTCGGGATCTCCGCCGTAGACCACCAGCCGGCCGATCCGCTTCAGCCGGCTGCGTTGGATGCGCGGCGTGCCGAGCGTGGCGAAGAGCTCGCGGACCGGGGCGAGCTGCTCTGCTGGCAGACACACGTCCGTGGGACGCGGCCAGAAGATCGCCCACGCCGCGAACGCCGCATCGCCGGGCAAGACGAGCGCCGCTTCGGCGCCGATCGCCCACGAGAGCCAGGCGCGCTCTTCGGCGGCCGCGAGGTCGCCGGCGACGAGCGCGATCGGGCGGCGCTGCGAATGCCGCGGCACGTCGAGCGCGGCTGCCGCGGTGGCGAGATCTCCTTGCAACCACGCTTGCCATCGTTCGTCGCGCCGCACCAGCGCGCCGCCGGTTGCCGCGCGGGCCTCGCGGCCAGCGGCATTGCCATAGTGCTCGTCCAGCGTGCGTTCGACGACGGGCGCGCTGACTTCCTCCGGTACCGGTTCGTCACCTACCGGCAGCCATGCCGCGAGCTCGGGCACCGCGGCCTCGTCGCCTTCCGCGACCGGCACCGCGATCGCTCCCGCGAGCTGAATGCCGAGGTCCGCGGCTACCGCTTCTGCAGTCGGCCGCCAGCGGTAGCCGACGCGCGCAGCGGGCTCCGCCTCGCGCAACGCCGCGGCCCAGCGGCTCGCCTCCGACTGCAGCCAGCGCCACGGCTTCCACCGCCAATCGCCGAGGCTGTCGGGGAAGAAGACGCAGGGGTCTTCGGGGTTCTCGGCGGCGTGGGCGTGCAGCGCCGCGATCAGGCCGCGACCTGGCGCATGGCCGCCGACATCTTCTGTTCGATGAGGCCCTTCATCAGGCTCGCCGGCGGGCCCAGCTCGGCGCGGCCGACGAGGCGGCCGTTCTCGTAGGTGATCGCACCCTTGGCGCCGGGTCCCCAGACGTGCAGCACGTCGCCTTCCCAGCGCCGCTGCAGCAGGCCGCCGGGGAACTGCGTCGCCAGCGCGGCGTCGAGCAGCGGCCGCAGCTCGGCCATCGAATTCTTGCTGGTGGGCACCTCGATGAGGAGGTCGGACATGGCGCGCGAAGGTATCACAGCGCCGCGCCGCCTCGGCCCGCGCCGGCGGCTTGTAAGCGACTGTAAACACGCGCTCCGGCGTCGGGGGCCGCCCGCGGGGCGCGTGCTACGCTCGCTGCCATGTCGCGCACCGCCGCCTCGGTGGGACTCCGTGCGATCCTCACGCGCGCCACCGCCGGCGCCCTCGTCGCCGCGCTCCTCCTCCCCGCCGCCGCCGCGGCGCAGCGCATCTCCAACCCCGATCTCTTCGCCAAGAGCCTCGCCGCGGCGCAGGAGGCGGTCGACGAGTACGGCACCTGGGACGACGTCGCCACGCTGCGCCACGTCGCCGACGTCGGCTACCGCGTCGCCGCCTCGTCGGGCTACAAGGACTTTCCGCTCGCCTTCTTCCTCGTCGACATGCGCGAGCCGAACGCGTTCGCGCTTCCCGGCGGCCAGGTGTTCATCACCCGCGGCATGATCGAGCTCGGCCTCGACGACGACCAGCTCGCGGCGCTGCTCGGCCACGAGATGGCGCACGTCACCCTCGGCCACGGCATGAAGATGCAGCGGCGCGCCACGCTGCTCAACGTGCTGGCGCAGGCGGCCCTCGTCGGCGTCATCCTCGCCGACCGCGGCAGCTCGCCGACGCCGGGCGTGCCGACGTGGGGCCCGGGCCCCGAACCGTCGAGCTACGGCAGCGGCGGCGCGCGGATCCAGGGCGCGGCGGCGGCGAGCCTCATCCTCGCCGAGCTCCTGCTGCGCAGCTACAGCCGCGAGTTCGAGGACCAGGCCGACGAGGAGGGCCAGCGCATGGCCGCCTCCGCCGGCTACGCGCCCAACGGCGGCGAGCGACTCTTCGCGCTGATGCAGGCGCGGCTGCCGCAGTCGCACGAGTACGGCTACTGGCGCACCCACCCGTTCTTCGACGAGCGCGTCACCGCGGCGACGGCGCGCGGCAAGCAGCTCACGCGCGGCACGCCGCGCGAGGCGGCGCCGTACCGCGGCGAGACGCAGGCGGCGCTGCTCGCCTTCGAGCCCAAGGAAGGCGAAGGGCACGACGCGCAGGACGCGCACGACAAGCAGAAGCTGCTGCTCGCGGCGGCGGCGCTTTCCGCGTGGCCGCAAGGCCCCACCGCGGAGAAGCTGCGCCTCGACAACCTTCATCGCGACCGCGACACCGAGCTCGCGCGCACCGAGCTGTCGCGCGACTACGGCAAGTTGCTCACGGCGTACGGCAAGCAGCTCGACGAGGTGAAGGCGTTGACGCCGCAGAGCCCGTTCGTGGCGACGCTCGAAGGCGAGAGCAAGACGTTACGCGGCGACGCCGACGCGCTCTACCCGAAGGCCAAGGAGGCGATCGCCGGCGGCGTCTACCAGACCGAGTTCCTGCAGAGCTTCCTCTCCAACTACCCGCAGGCACCCGAAGCGCCGAAGGTGGCCTTCGAGCTCGCCGGCGCCTACAGCCGCACCAACCGGCAGGCCGATGCCGTCGAGAAGTACCTCACCGCCTGGCACGCCGATCCCAAGAGCGCGATGGGCGAGCGCTCGCTCGCCGGCCTGCGCACGCTGGCGCTCGTCGTCACCGACCTCGTGGCGCTGCAGCAGCTCGCCGACCAGACCGACCCCGAGCTGGCGCGCAACGCCGGCGCCCGCCTCGACCAGCTCGCCGGGAGCTACCGCGTGCTCGCCGACGGCGCCGAGTACCTGCGCAAGTTCCCGCAGGGCAGCCGCGCCGACAAGGTCGCCAGCCACCTCGACCAGCTCGCCGAGCAGCTCTACGGCGAGGTGGTGCTCTATCAGGGCGTCGGCGACACGCTCAAGGCGCTCGACAGGATTCAGCAGATCTTGACGCACGCGCCGCTGTCGCCGGCCGCGGACCGCTTGCGTGAGCGCGCGGTCCTGGCAAGTTAGCGCGCCCCCGACCGGCATGACCGCCTCCGTCGTCGTCAGGAACCGCGGCGGCTTCCGCAGCGAAGCCGAGGCCGGACCGCATCGCATGGTGCTTGATGAGCCGGTCGACTTCGGCGGCACTGCGCAAGGGCCGACGCCGTACGACCTGCTCGCCGGCGCGCTCGGCGGCTGCACGGCGATGACGCTGCAGTTCTACGCCAAGCGCGAGAGCCTGCCGCTCGAGGGCGCCGACGTCACCGTCTCCCACGACCGCCAGCACTCCAAGGACTGCGCCGATTGCGCGACGCAAGCCGGCTTCATCCACCGCTTCCGCGTCGAGATCGCGCTGCACGGTCCGCTGTCGCCCGAGCAACGCCAGCGCCTCTTGCAAGTCGCCGCCCGCTGCCCGGTGGCGAAGACGCTGCAATCGGAGATCAAGATCGACGAGGTGTTGGCGGGCTGACGCTCATTCATCGACCAGGCAACGTGACGAAGCCGCCGTTGGAGTAGACGATGTCGTCGCCGTGCGGACCTGGCGAGTCGCGGTAGTCCGCCAACCGCGAATGCTTCCAGAGGCCGTCGCTGCCGGCGCTGGCGATGAAGTAGCGGGCGTCAGGTCCGCTGCCGTCCACCTCGTAGCGCAGGGCGCGCTGCCAGCCGTCGAGGCGCGGGACGGCGCGCAGGTAGTGGCCTTCCAGCAGCGGCGCGAGCTCGTCGACGGTGGCGACGGCGGGATAGCCGTTCTCGTCGACGGCACGCGACTCGAGGGCGACGCCGAGCTCGCGGATCTCGGTGATCGTGCTCTTGGCGGGTGCGTACGAAGTCGCGCTGCCGACGTGCGTATGCAGAGTGCGCGCGACCGCCGGTACGAGCAACGTGGCGCCGAGGAACGCCATCAGGGCGCGACGCGGTTGCAGCCGCGCCAGCCACACCGCGGCAAGTACCAGCACGAAGCCGGCGGCGATGACGACGCCCGCGCCGATCTGCCAGCCAGCCGCGTAGCGACGATCCATCGCCAGCAGGAGCAGGCCGAGGGCGGAGCCGGCGAGCAATCCGCCGACCAGCGCCAGCACCGCGGCGACGACATAGCGCGCGCTGGACGCCGGCGGCACCGGGCGCGCGCCGTCGTTCATCGCGGCGCCCCGGCCGCGCCTTCGTGCGAGAGGTTGCGCGCCAGCGCCGCTTCCGTGCGCGCCGCCTCCGCGTCGTCGCCGAGCGCCTTCTGCGCCTGCAGCAGCGCGCGCAGCACGGCGGTGCGTCCCGGCGTGCGCGCCAGCGCCGTCTGCAGCGCCTCCTTCGCCTCGGCGGCGCGGCCGGCGGCGAGCAGCTCTTCGCCGAGCAGCTCGCGGCTCGGCTTGTCCACCTCGGGCGGGCCGAAGGAGAGCGGCAGCGCGTCTTCCTTGTCGGCCGCGATCGCCAGCGCCACGAGCCCTTCGTCGCGCTTGCCTTCGCGAATAGAGACCAGCGCCGCGATCTGCCGGTCCATCACGTCGGCCGTCGCGCCCAGCGTCGCCGCCCCACTACCGGCGCTCCCGGCCGCCGCCGCGACCACGCTCGCCGCGGCGTGCAGCCGCTCTGCCGCCTCGCGCGCCTTCGCCGGCGAGCCGCCCTTCCCCGCCGCCGCCAGCGCATCGGCGTAGGCGAGCGACAGCCGCGTCGCCGCCATCCCGCTCTCCGGCAGCTTCAGCGCGCCGTCAGCGAGCGTGCCGCTGTCGACGAAGTGCCGCAACCGCATCTCGGCGTAGCTGTCGACGCCGTCGTACGAGGCGTCCTTGGCGGCAGCGCGCAGCTCGCCGAGCGCTTCTTCATGACAGCCGTCCATCACGCGGCGCGCATCGGCCGTTCGGCCGGCCTGCAAGAAGGCGTAGTGCAGCCAGCTCGCGTAGTGGCCGCAGCGCGCCGGCGGCTCGCCCTTGGCGTGGCGCTGCGCGTCGACCACCTGCATCGCCCGCTCGTTGGCGGTGATGACGTCATCCCACTGTCCGAGGGCGACGAAGATGTGCGAGGTCATGTGGAGCGCGTGCCCCGCATCCGGCGCCACCGCGCCGTAGAGCCGCGCCGCGCGCAGGCCGAGCGGCGCGTGCACGGAGTCGTCGTAGCAGTGGATCAGGTAGTGCAGCACACCCGGGTGGCGCGGGTGCGCCGGGAACACGTCTTCGAGCACGGCGGCGGCGCGCATGTAGGTGGCGAAGTCGCGTCCGTGGTGCGCGGTGCCGAGCAACGCCAGCGCGTAGAAAGCCGCCGCGTCGACGTCCTGCGGATACTTTTCGTGCAGTGCCGCCATCGCCGCCGCGTAGTCGAGGTCGCGCTGCTCCTTGCTGCCCTCGCCGTAGAGCACCTCTACCGTGTGCAGGTAGTCGCGCTCGCGCTCCGTCGGCGCCTTCGCCGCGCGCTCGGCCGGCGTCGGCGCGAGCTTGCCCAGCGCCGCGCGCGCCGCCTCGAGGTCCTGCTGCATCCAGACCGGGTGCGTGTGCGTCATCGCCTCGCCCCAGCAGGCCATGGCGAAGCCAGGGTCGAGCTTCTGCGCCTGCTGGAAGCTGTCGGCCGCGTCCTCGTACTCGAAGTCGTGCAGCAAGGCGAGGCCGCGCAGGAACGCGGGCTGCGCGGCCGCGGCGCCGGAGTTGGCGAAGGACACCTCGCCGAGCTCGGCGGCGAGCAGCGGCGCGGCGGCGAAGGTGATGACGAGCGCAGCAACGAGTGATCGTGCGAGTCGGCTCATGGCGGGCGATCATAGAGTGAGCGCGCGACTCGCCGACGCAAGAACGAAATGGCCCGCGCCGCCGAAGCGACGCGGGCCAACGTTCGAGGCTGACGGTCGTCCGACCTAGCCGATGCCCGGGTCGTCCTTGCCGTCGCCGATCTCTTCCTGCTTGCGGCCGAGCTTCTCCTGGACCTTGCCCACGTTCTTCTCGAGCTTGCCGTGAAGCTCGCGGCTGGTGTCGCCGGTGGTGGCCCCGAGGATCTCGTCCTTCTTGCCCTCGACTTGACGGCCGAGGCCCTTCGACTGGTTCTCCATTCCGCGGATGTCTCGATCCATGGTGTGTGTCTCCTTTCGAGCGAGAGGCGTTGGGCCGCTCGCACTGGCGGGTCACACCGCAGGATGCGTGCCACTGGACGAGCGCGTCGTTCGAACCGACCGCCCAAGGCGAATCGGGCATCGACGTTGCAATCGCCTTCGCGGCACCGTTCATCGGCGAACGGCGACCGTGAAAGGGAGGGAGTGTATGAGCCTGTTGCTGCTGATCGTGCTGATCGTCGTCCTGCTGGCCGTCCTGCCGTCGTGGCCGTACAGCCGCAGCTGGGGCTATTTCCCCAGCGGCATCCTCGGCCTCATCGTCGTCATCATCCTCATCCTCTGGCTGCTCGGCCGGCTGTGAGCCGAGGGCGCGGCATCGGCCGCGCCAGGCAGCTCTAACTCGGACGCCGCCTCGCTACCGCACCACCGGCACGTCCTCGTCGGCGCGCCAGAAGCGGTCGCGGGGCGGCAGCACGTCCTCGCGGAAGACTTCGCGCATGGCGCGCGGGTTGAAGCTGCGCACGAGAAGACCGGTCTCGGCGTCGACGTAGCGGTCGACGACGAGCGGCGGCCGTTCGAGGCGGTGCGGCGGGCGCAGCGGCACGGCGCGGCGCATGAACTCGCGCCACAGCGGTGCCGCTGCCTCGCTGCCGGTGAGACCGAGCGGACGGCCGTCGTCGCGGCCCACCCAGACGACGGTGACGAGACCGCCGGCATGGCCGGCGAGCCAGGCGTCGCGCTGCTCGGAGGTGGTGCCGGTCTTCGCCGCCACCACCAGGCCGGGGATCGCCGCCGCGCGCGCCGTGCCCAACGCCGCCGCGTCGCGCAGCAGGTCGATGGCGAGGTAGGCGCTCGCCGGGCTCACCACGCGCCGGCGGTAGGGCCAGATGCGGTCGAGCCGCGAGCCGCCGGGACGCTCGACGCGCGAGACAGGCCGCGGGCGCATCGCGTCGCCGGGCGTCGCGAACACCGTGTAGGCGCGCGCCACCTGCAGCGGCGTCGCCTCCACCGAGCCGAGCACGAACGACGGTGGCGGCGGTGACGGAATGGCGAGACCCGCCTCGCGCAGGCGATCCGCCGTCGCCGCGAAGCCGCAGCGCCGCGCCAGGCGCACGAACGGTACGTTGCGCGATTCGCGCAGCGCCTCGCGCACGCTCACCACGCCGAGGAAGCGGCGGTCGGCGTCGACCGGCTCCCACACCGCGCCCTTCCCATTGACAGAACCAGGCAGCGCGAGCTGCACCGGCTCGTCGGCGACGCGGCTCGCCGGGTAGATCGGCTCGCCGCCGCAGCTCTCGAACGCTTCGAGCAACACTAGCGGCTTGACCAGCGAGCCGGGCTGTCGCTTGCCCTGCCGCACGCGGTCGAAGCCGCCGGGCAGCGATCCCGGCGGCGAGCCGACGTAGGCGACGACGCCGCCGTCGCTGGGATCGAGCGCCACCAGCGCCACGCCGAGCGGTGCATTGCGCAGCTCCCGGTGATCGCGCCGCAGCCGCGCCGTCGCCAGCACCACTGCCCGCTCCGCCTCCAACTGCAGCAGCGGGTCGAGCGTCGTCTCCAGCACCACGCCGCGCCCGCGCGCGATGCGCTCCGGCGCCGTGCGCCGCGCCACCGCCGCCGCCCAGGCGATGAAGCTCCCCGCCATCGGCGGCCGCGGCGCCACGTGGCGGATGCCGAGCGGCCGCGCCTGCGCCGCCGCGACGTCCGCCGGCAGCAGCCAGCCGAGCTGCCCCATGCTGGCGAGCACCTGGTCGCGCCGCGCCTTCGCCTCCGCCGGGTGGCGCAACGGCGAGAGCCGGTTGGGGCTGCGGATCATGCCGGCGAGCGTCGCCGCCTCCTGCACCTGCAGCGTCTCCGCGGGCTTGCCGAAGAACGCCAGCGCCGCGGCGCCGAAGCCATGCACGGCGAGGCCGTCGACCTGGCCAAGATAGACGTGGTTGAGGTAGACCTCGAGGATCTCCTGCTTGCTGTGCGCGGAGTCGACGTCGAGCGCGCGCAGCGCCTCGGAGACCTTGCGCGTCACCGTGCGCCGCGGCGTGAGGTCCCGGTTCTTGACCAGCTGCTGCGTCAGCGTGCTGCCGCCCTGCGCAACGCCGCCCAGGCGCAGGTTGGCGAGCACGGCGCGCGCGAGCGAGCGCGTGTCGACGCCGCGGTGGGCGAAGAAGCGATGGTCCTCGGCGGCGAGCACCGGCTGCCAGACGCGCTCGGGCATGTCGGCGAGGCGCAGCGGGATGCGCGGCGCGCGGCGGCCGTCGAGCGACTCGGCGAGCACCTCGGGCTCGAGCCAGGCGCCGTCGGTGGGGCGCACGAGCGGCCGCCGCGATGCGGACACCACCGCCTGGATCTCGCCGCGGTACGGGTCGAGCTCGAGGCAGATGAGCCGCGGCGGCCAGTCGCGGCCGTCCCAGCGATGGCCGTGGCGGTAGATCCACACCTTGTCCTCGCCCCAGAAGTACTCGCCCGGCGCCTGCGGCCGCCGCCGCACCCGCGTGTAGCCGAGGCGGTCGAGGCGCTCGGGGATCCCGGCGCCGCGCACGGTGACGCCGCGCACCAGCGGATAGGGCGCCGACCAGACGCGCACCTCGCTGCGGCCGAGGCGCGACTCGAGCGGCGGCGCCTTCTGGAACTGGCAGCCGCCGGCGAGCGGCGCCGCCGCCAGCACGAGAAGAAACACGAGAGCGGAGCGGCGGCGCCTCACGTAGCAGTGAACGTGCCGGGCACGCCGCAGGTTTCAGCTCGAGCGCTCGGTTGCGTGGCGCGCTCGCGCTTTGCTGTGCGAGCACCGGCCCCACCGTCCGGTGGTACATTGCCGTCATGCCGGTCAGCGCTCGGTCTTCTCGCCTCGCGGCGCTCGTCGTCTGCGCGCTGCTGCCGGCGGCGGCGAACGCGCGCCTCCCCACGCCGCGACCGCCGGACTCCTGCGGCAATCCGGCGCTGGTGAACGATTCCTATGAAAGCCACTGGGGCAAGGTGGTCGAGGTCGTCGACCCGGTCACCGTCGTCGTCGAGTGCGTCGTCGACCCGCTGCCCAAGGGACATACCCCCGGGCCCGTGCGCTGCGTGCACGAGACACTCAAGCTCGTGCAGCTCGAGCCGCCGCCGGCGAGCTCGCCGCTGTGGGAGAAGGCGCGGCGCGGGCTCGAGCGGCGGACGCTCGGCCGCGTCGTCGACTACGCCATCTCGCACTTCCAGGAGACGCGCGGCGCCACCAACGTCATCCTCAACTTCGCCGATCCCGAGAACGAGCGCCTGCTGCGCCAGGGGCTCGCCAGCTACCGAGACTTCGGCGACTACGCCGTCGACTGGTACACCGACTGCGTCTATAAGCGACTCGAGGCCGAAGCGCGCGCCGCCCGGCGCGGCATCTGGGCGCGCGGCTCGTGAACGGCTGAACGGCCCGTTTTTCGCGGATGGTCAGCGGAGGGCGCACGATGGATCCGCAGCGCTGGGGACAGATCTGTGCGGCGTTCGACCGCGTCGCGGACGCACCGCCCGCCGCGCGGCCGGCGCTGCTCGACGAGATCGCGGCGGGCGATGCCGACCTGCGCCGTGAGGTCGAGACGATGCTGGCGGCGTCGGGTGGGGCGGCGGCGTTTCTCGAGGCGCCGCTCACGATCGCTGGCGAGGGAAATGAGCCGCACGCGTCGGCGGCGCCCGGGCCCGCCGCGCCGGCGGTCGCGCTTCCCGACCGCCTCGGCCCCTACGAGCTGGGCGCCTTCCTCGGCGCCGGCGGCATGGGGCAGGTCTACCGCGCCCGCGACACCCGGCTCGACCGCGAGGTGGCGATCAAAGTGCTGCCGCGGGCGACGGCCGACGACCCCACCGCCCTCGCCCGCTTCCGCCGCGAGGCGAAGGCGGTGGCCGCGCTGTCGCACCCCAACATCGTCGCCATCTTCGACTTCGGCAGCGACGCCGGCGTCACCTACGCGGTCACCGAGCTGCTCGAAGGCGAGACGCTGCGCGCGCACCTGCGCGACGGCGCCCTCCCCTGGCGGCGCGCCTGCTCGATCGGCGCCGCGGTGGCCGAGGCGCTCGCCGCCGCGCACGCCAAGGGTGTGGTGCACCGCGACGTCAAGCCGGAGAACGTCTTCATCGGTCTCGACGGCCGGGTGAAGATCCTCGACTTCGGGCTCGCCCATTCCGAGAGCCCGCTCGCCGACGCCGACCGCGCCCAGCACGGCGAGCAGACGCTGCCCGGGACCATCATCGGCTCGATCGGCTACATGTCGCCCGAGCAGGTGCGCGGCGAGCGCATCGAGGCGACGAGCGACGTCTTCTCGCTCGGCTGCGTGCTGCACGAGATGCTCACCGGCCAGCGGCCGTTCCAGCGCGCGAGCACCATCCAGACGCTCGCCGCCATTCTCGAGGACGACCCGCCGGGGCTGGCCGCCACAGGGGCGCTCGTGCCGCTCGAGCTCGAGCAGGTGGTGGCGCGCTGCCTCGCCAGGGCGCCCGCCGAGCGCTTCCAGTCGGCGCGCGACCTCGCCTTCTCGCTCGAGGCCATCGTGCAGCGCGCCTCGTCGGCGTCGTCGTCGACGGCGGGCCGCGAGCGCGCGCTCGCTGCGGCCGGCGCCGCGCCGCGCAGCACGACTGCCGCCGGCGACGAGCTCGCGATCCCCGAGACCCGCTACGCGCGCAGCGGCGACGTCAACATCGCCTACCAGGTGGTGGGCAGCGGCCCCGTCGACCTCGTCTTCGTGATGGGCTGGATCACCCATCTCGAGTACTTCTGGCGCGAGCCGTCCTTCGCGCGCTTCCTGCGCCGGCTCGCTTCGTTCTCGCGGCTGATCCTCTTCGACAAGCGCGGCACCGGCCTCTCCGACCGCGTGCCGCTCGACCAGCTGCCGACGCTCGAGCAGCGGATGGACGACGTGCGCGCGGTGATGGAGGCGGTGGGCTCGCAGCGCGCCGCGCTGTGCGGCATCTCCGAGGGCGGGCCGATGTGCGCCCTCTTCGCCGCCACCTATCCCGAGCGCACCACCGCGCTGGTGATGATCGGCACCTACGCCAAGCGCATCTGGGACCCCGACTACCCGTGGGCGCCGACGCAGGAGGCGCGGCAGCGCTTCCTCGAGCTGATGCAGCGCGAGTGGGGCGGCCCGGTGGGGATCGCCGAACGGGCGCCGGGGAAGGCCGGCGACCCGGCCTTCCGCGACTGGTGGGCGACCTACTTGCGCATGGGCGCCAGCCCGGGCGCGGCGGTGGCACTGACGCGCATGAATGCCGAGGCGGACGTGCGCCACGTGCTGCCGACGATCCGCGTGCCGACGCTGGTCATCCATCGCAGCGGCGACCTCTGCCTCAAGGTCGAGGAAGGCCGCTACGTCGCGGCGCGCATCCCCGGCGCGCGCTACGTCGAGCTGCCGGGCAGCGACCACCTGCCCTTCGTCGGCGACCAGGACGCCATCCTCGCCGAGATGGAGGAGTTCTTGACCGGCGTGCGCCATGCGTCGGAGCCCGACCGCCTGCTCGCCACCGTGCTGTCGCTGCGGGTCGCGGGAGGCGCGGGCGCATCCGCCAGCCCAGCCGGCGAGTCGCTGTCGCGCCACCGCGCCCTCGTGCAGCGCGAGCTCGACTGGTACCGCGGCCGCGAAGTCGAGCTCGCCGAGAATCGCCTCGTCGCCGCCTTCGACGGCCCGGCGCGCGCCGTGCGCTGCGCAGCGGCGCTCGCGGCGTCGCTGCGCCGCGCCGGCCTCGAGCTCGCCGCCGGGCTCCACACCGGCGAGTGCGACGTCGTGGGCGCCGGCCTGCGTGGGCTGCCGCTCGAGCTCGCCGCTGAGGTCGCCGCCCACGCCGCCGGCGGCGAGATCCTCGTCTCCAGCACCGTGCGCGACCTCGTCGCCGGCTCCGGCATCGCCTTCGACGACCGCGGCCCGACCGCGCTCGGGCCGCACGGTGATTGGCGCTTGTATCGCGTCAGCGCCGCGTAGGCCGCGTGTAGCGCTCCGCGGCGGAAGCCGGTGATACGGTCGTCCGCAGCGTGTCCGCCTCGGCGCCTCCGCCTCCCGGTTCGCCGGCTCCGCCAGAAGGCGAGCTCACCGGCCTGCTCCGCGCCTGGCGCGAAGGTGACGCCGCGGCAGCCGACGAGCTGCTGCCGCTGGTCTACGACGAGCTACGGCGAATCGCCGGGCAGCGCATGCGCGCCGAGCGCGGCGGCCACACGCTGCAGCCGACGGCGCTGGTGCACGAGGCCTTCCTGCGCTTGGTCGGCCAGCCCATCGACTGGCAGGACCGCGGCCACTTCTTCGCCGTCGCCTCGCGGGCGATGCGGCGGGTGGCGGTCGATCACGCGCGCGCCGGGCTGGCGCAGAAACGCGGCGCCGGGGCGCGCGTCGACCTCGGCAACGCCGGAGAGCCGGCGGTCGAGCCGAAGAGTGTCGACGTCATGGCGCTCGACGCCGCGCTGTCGCGGCTCGAGCAGATGAGCGCGCAGCAGGCCCGCGTCGTCGAGCTGCGCTACTTCGCCGGCCTGTCGCTCGAGGAGGTGGCCGACGTGCTCGACCGCTCGCGCGCCAGCGTCTTCCGCGACTGGCGGGCGGCGAAGACCTGGCTCTTCCGCGAGCTGTCGGGGGACGTCAGCGGCCCGCCAGCAGCGGGAACGGATTGACGGCGTCGCCCTTCCACCACTTCCCTTCCGGCCCCAGGCGGAAGATGGTGAAGTGCAGGTGCGGCACGTCCTTCGGCGCGTTGCCGGAGGTGCCGACGTAGCCGATCACCTGCCCCTGGCGGACGGCATCGCCCTCGTCGAGCCCCGGCGCGTACGACTCGAGGTGCGCGTAGTAGAGCTCGTAGCGGCCGCTCGGGTCGCGCTCGTAGATGGTGAGCCCGCCCGCCTTGCTGGTGAAGAGCTTGTCGACGACGCCGTCGGCGGCGGCGACGATCGGCGTGTTGCGCTGGGCGAGGATGTCGATCGCCTCGTGGCGGCGGCCGCCGCTGCGCGGCTCGTCGAACTGGTCGTGCAGCTCGTCGGTCGAGACGCCAGCCACCGGCACGATGAGCGGCGGCAGTCCCAGGGCGCCGGCCGCGGCGGGGCGCAGCGCAGCAACGGTGTTGGCGGGCGTCGCGTGCGGCAGCGGCAGCCACGAGCGCCAGCCGCCAGCCTCAGCGCGAGGCGCGGCTGCCGAGAGCGTCGCGGAGGGCTTCGCCGCGGGCTCGGGGAACATCACCGCCGGCGGTCCGTCGGCGGTGCCCACCGTCTGGGTGAGCGGCCGTGGCTTGCGCAAGCCGCCGAGGCCCCAGTCGAAGAGCGCCAGCAGCCCACCCCACACCACGAAAGCGATGATCGCGAACGTACGCGCCTGCAGCTTCATCGTCCCCGGCTGCGGACGCGAACGCGGCCGCGGGCGGCGGCGGTGCCACCTCAGCTGCGGCGCGCGTGGGCGTTGCACCGGCGGCGGCGAGGGGCCGACGACGGACCTCACGACGTGGGTCCTCCCGGACGCACCGTCAGCGGCCAAGGCGCGAAAGCGGAAGTGAAGCTCGGCACGCCCAGCGAGTTGCAGAATTTGTGCCGCGGCCAGGCGTCGTGCCGCCGAGCGGCGTCACCGCGACTCGGTCGCCGGCGCGGCGCTGACGGCGTCGCGCAGCAGCTCCGCCGTCGTCGAGCGCTCGCCGCGCCGGCCGATCTCACCCAGCCACGCGGCGAAGAGCGCCAGGCAGGCGACGAGCAGCACGAGCCCCGCCGGCACCCACATCAGCAAACCGGCGAGCTGCTGGTCGGCGAGGGCGTCGACGCCATGCGCGAGGTCGCGCGCCGCGTGCGTCGGATACCAGGGCGTGCGGGCGACGGTGAGCAGCGCGCCGAGCAGCCCGCAGTGCGCGGCGGTGGCGAAGACGACGAGCACGCCGGCGCCGTAGCCGAGGCGGCCGAAGCGGCCGTAGACGAGCGCCCACCAGAACAGCGCCGCGCTGACGAAGAAGGTGAGGTGCTGCACCGCGTGCAGGCCGTCGTGCGCGAGCGCCGCCTCGAACGGGCCCCGTGCGTGCCAGAACCAGAGCACCGCCGCCTGCTGTGCGAGCACGGCGACCGGTGTGGTGATGCGGCGCCACGCCGCCACCGCAGCGGGTCGCCGCACCTCGTCGCCGACGCGCGCGCGCCATCGCGGCGGCAGCGCCCACAGCAGCACGAGCAGCGGCCGCCCGAGCGCCAGCAGCGGCGCCGCCACCAGCATCAGCAGCTCGTGCTGCCCCATGTGGGCGGCGAAGCGCAGGTCGGCGAGCGGCGCCAGCGGCGGCCCGAGCCCGGCGAGAAGCGCCACGATGCCCGCCGCCGCGCTCGCCGCCGCCCAGCGCGGCACGCCGGCGCCGACGCCGGCGCGGCGCCAGAGCCGCGCCAGCCCGACGCCGTAGCCGCAGGCGAGCGCCGTCGCGCCGGCGACGCCCGCGAGGTCCCAGCCGTTGAGCTCGCCCGGAACACTCACTTGCAGGGCTCCAGGATGAACCCCGGCACGTCGCTGGCGATCACCAGCAGCACGAAGAACAAACCGAGACCCACGCCCGCCCAGGCGAGCGCGCCGCGCACCTGCGCCGGCGCGTCCTGCGCCACCCGCGCGCCGCCGTCGACGACGAGCGGCGCCGGCGGCGTCGCGGTGCCCGCCACCTCCGCCGCCAAGAGCGCCGACGGCGTCTGCTCGTCATGGCCGCCGCGCCGCGGCCAGCAGTACGCGAGCCCGAGCAGCGTGACCACCAGCGCCGCGGCGGTCACCGCGTGGAGCGGCCACACCGTGCCGCTCTTGCACAATGGGCGCACCATCGGCAGGTCGATGGCGAGCTGTACGCACCAGGCGAGCGGCCCGGCGAGCGTCGCCAGCAACAGCCAGCGATCCTGCCCCGACAGCGACGGCCGCCGCGGCGCCACCTCGGCTCGCACGCGGTCGCCTTCTGGATCAAGATCGCGATCGCTCACGACCACCTCGGCAGCAGGTAGACCACGACGTAGAGCGGCACCCAGACGAGCACCACGAAGTCCCAGTAGCCGCAGTCCTCGGCGACGTCGACGAAGCGCCGCGCGTCGGTCTTCTTGAACAGCTCGCGCGTCAGCACCCAGCTCTCCACCGCGTCGGTGGCGAGGTGCGTGGTGTGGAAGCCGAGCACCAGCCAGACGATCGAGCCGTAGGCGTTGCTGTCCCAGCGCACGTTGAGGTGCGCGAGCTCGAAACCGCGCAGCACCAGGAAGAGGACGCCGAAGAGATCGGCGATCACCATCCAGTAGCGCATCGCATGGGCGTCGAGCGCATGCGCCGCCTTCTCCGCCTTCTTCGACGGCCAGATGCTGGCCAGCATCACCGCGGTGTTCAACGTGCCCCACAGCAGGTCGGGCGGCATCCACGGCGACGGCGGCCACTCGCCGCCGACGCTGCGCAGGTAGAACAGCGTCGCGAGCAGCATGGCGAACATCGTGCCCTCGATCGCCATGAAGCCCGCGTTGCCCCACCAGAGGAGGTCGCGGCTGCCGAAGGCGTGCTTCGGCAGCGCCGCCACGTCGAGGAAGGTGCGCCGCGGCTCCATCTCAGCCCGCCGCCTCTGCCGCGCTCAACGCCGCCGCGTCGTCGCCGGCCGGTGGCGACGCCGTCGACGGACGCTCGCCGCCCCTCTCGCCGTCTTCCGACTTCACGATCCAGCCGAGCAGGCTCAGGAAGAGCGGCACCATGCCGACCACCGGCCCCCACGGCGTGAACATGCCGGTCGCGAACACGAAAGCGATCGACAGCGCGGTGAACAGCGGCGCGATCGATGGGCCGGCCACGAAGTAGCGCAACTCCGGCTCGGCGTCGAGCAGGTTGGTCACCAGGAGCTCGGTCTTGTCGGGATCGAGGCCGGTGACGAAGGCGCTGCGCGCGCCCGGCGACCACAGCCCCTCGCGGCCGGTGACGATCGGCAGGTGGAGGAAGCCGTACGGCGGCGGCGGCGACTCGGTCGCCCACTCCAGCGTGTCGGCCGCCCATGGGTCGGCGCCCGCGCGCGCGCCGGCGAACATGCTCCAGAGCGCGTTGACGACGAAGAGGAGCACGCCCACGCCCAGCACCCACGAGCCCACGGTGGAGAGGAAGTTGAGGTCGCCCCACCCTCGCTGCGGCAGGTAGGTGTAGACGCGCCGCGGCATCCCGTAGAGGCCGAGCAGGTGCATCGGGAAGAAGGTGAGGTGGAAGCCGGTGAAGACGAAGGCGAAGCTCCAGCGCCCCAGCCTCTCGCTCGTCATCCGCCCGGTCATCTTCGGGAACCAGTGCACGACGGCGCCGAGCAGCGGGAAGATGGCGCCGCCGATCAGCACGTAGTGCAGGTGGGCGACGACGAAGAAGGTGTCGTGCACCTGCGTGTCGATGGGCACCGAGGCGAGGATGACGCCGGTCAAGCCGCCGATGACGAAGGTCGAGAAGAAGCCGAACACGTAGAGCATCGGCACGCGCAGCACCAGCCTGCCGGTCCAGATCGTCGCCAGCCAGCAGAAGATCTGCACCCCGGTGGGGATCGAGATGATCATGCTGGCGGCGGTGAAGAAGCTCTCGCCGAGCTGCGGCAGCCCGGTGGTGAACATGTGGTGCACCCAGAGGCCGAAGGCGACGAAGCCGGTGGCGACGAGGCTCGCCACCATCGCCGGGTAGCCGAACACCGGCCGCCGCGTGCTCGCGGCGACGATCGAGGAGACGAACCCCAGCGCCGGGATGAAGATGATGTACACCTCGGGATGCCCGAAGAACCAGAAGAGGTGCTGCCAGAGCAGCGCGTCGCCGCCCTCGGTGTAGTTGAAGAGCTGCGTGGCGACGAGCCGGTCGAGGGCGATGAAGGTGGTGCCGAGCATCACCGCCGGCATGGCGAAGATGACCATGAACTGGGTGACCACCTGCGCCCAGACGAACAGCGGCATGCGGTCGAGCGTCATCCCCGGCGCCCGCTGCTTGAAGGCGGTGACGATGATCTCGACCGCGACGATGAGCGCCGAGATCTCGGTGAGCGAGATGAGCTGCGCCCACAGGTCGACGCGCTTGCCGGGCGAGAACGCCGTCGACAGCGGCACGTAGGCGAACCAGCCGGCGTCCGGCCCCATGCCGACGAAGAACGAGCCCCACAGCATCAAGCCGGCGATGAGGAAAAGGTAATAGCCGAGCGCGTTGAGGCGCGGGAAGGCGACGTTGCGCGTCCCCACCATCAGCGGCACGAGATAGATCCCCATGCCGCCCATCACCGGCACGGCGAAGAGGAACATCATCGACGTGCCGTGCATGGTGAAGAGCTGGTCGTAGAGGTCGGGGCCGACGACCTTGCCCTCGGGGCGCATGAGCTGCAGGCGCATGAGCAGCGCCGCGGCGCCGGCGAGGGCGAACCAGACGAAGGCGGTGACGACGTAGCGCCGGCCGATGTGCTTGTGGTCGACGTCGCGCAGCCAGGCGAGCGCGCCGTGCACCGACCAGGCGCGCTCGAGACGGGCGCGCTCGTCGGCCTCGGGGAGGATCGGCGCCTCGCGCCGTGCCACGGCCGGCGCCGGCTCGCTGGCGCTGCCCCCTCCCGTCACCGCAAGCTCCCCAGGTAGGCGACGAGCGCCTGCAGGTCTTCCTCGTGCAGCGGGTTGGGCGGCATCGCGTTGCCGGGCTTGACGTTCTGCGAGTCGCGCACCCAGCTCGCCAGGTGGCCCGAGCTGTTGGGCAGCGTCGCGGCGGCGATTGTGCCGCGGCTCGCGAGGTGCGTGAGGTCGGGGGCGTTGCGCGCGCCGGCGATGGTGCCGCGCACGCTGTGGCAGAGCACGCACGAGGAGTGCTCGAACACCTGCTTGCCACGCAGCTCGGCGGCGTTCGCCGGCGCCGCGGCGGGGAGGCGCTGCGCGTCGAGCCAGGCGTCGAATGCGGCAGGCGGGTCCGCCACCAGCACGAGCCCCATGTGCGCGTGCTGCAGCCCGCAGAACTCGGCGCACTGGCCGGCGAAGTGGCCGGCGCGGTCGGCGCGGAACCAGTGCCACGTCGTGCGGCCGGGGATGAGGTCCATCTTGCCGTGGAGGCGCGGCACCCAGAAGCTGTGGATGACGTCGTTCGACTGCAGCTTCAGCCGCACCATGCGGCCCACCGGCACGTGCAGCTCGTTGGCAGTGGTCGCGGCCTTCCACGGCTGGTCGGTGTTCGGATAGGTGATCTCCCACCACCACTGGTGGCCGACGATCTCGACGTCGAGCGGCGACTCGACGAAAGCCGCCGACGAGACCGCGCTGCCGCCGTGCACGCTGGCGATCAGCAGGGCGACGAGGACGGCGCCGGTCACCAGGCCCCCGGCGGTGACGACGCGGACGAGACGGCGCTCGCGCTCGGGCTCGCGCGGCAGCACGGGCGCGCCGGCCAGCGGCTCGGCGGCAGAAGTCGGCGGCGCCGCGAGCCGCCGCCGGCGCGCGAGCGCCGGCACCAGCGCGAGCACCAGCACCACCACGTAGACGACCGCCGTGATCCAGAAGAACCACCACCAGAGATGGGCGAGCCGCTCGGCCTGGATCCCGGCCGGGTCGAGCGCGCCGCGCCGCGTGCAGCCGAGGACCAGCGCGCCGGCGAGGGCCGTGCCGAGCGCCGCGGCGAGCGCGCTCGCGCGGCGCCGCGCCGTCCTCATTGCGGTCCTCCGGCATGCACCGGCAGGCTCATGACGGCCCTCCGGGCGCGCCCTGCGGCTCGGCGGCGTGGCGCAAGGGCTCCGGCGTGTTGACGTGCATCTCGTCCTGCCGCCCGGCCGCGGCGTCCATGCGCACGTTGCCGCTCAGCGACAGCACGAAGGCGGCGAGCTGCCAGATCTGGTCGGGCGGGATGCGGCCGCCGAACGACGGCATCCCGTTCGGCCGCCCCTCGGCGATGCTGGCGTAGATCTCCTCGGGATCGCTGCCGTAGATCCACTTGGCGTCCATCAGCGGCGGCCCCATGCCGCCGCCGCCGTGCGCGTGGCAGCCGACGCAGTTGTACCAGCCGAAGAGCTTCTTGCCCTGGCTGATGGCGTAGGCGTTCGAGAGATACGGGTGGTCGATGCGCAGGTTCGCCGCCGCGGGGCCGGGCGACAGCGGGCTCAAGCGCACGGCGGGGCCGACGGGTGGCTTCGACGCCGGCGAGGTGCCGCGGAAGTCGCGGTGCTCGCGCCAGCAGCCGGCGAAGAGGATGCACAGCGCGAAAGCTGCGACGACCACCACGTCATGGCGAGGAGCGGAGCGACGAAGCCATCTCGATCCACCACGCGCCGCGACGCATCGAGATCGCCACGGCCGCTGCGCGGCCTCGCGAGGACGGACGTGACTCACCTGCCCGCCTCCATTTCTTCCCGCGGCCTCGCCGCCACGCGCGGCACGCCGTACTCGGCGAGGATGCGGTCGACGTCGCCGCGGCGCCGCGCGAGCGCGGCATCGACGCGGTCGCGCAGCCGCGCGTCGCGCTTGCGCACTCCCATCGCGACGTCGAAGGCCATCGGCAGCGCGGCGTCCTGCGCCGCCGCTTCGATCGGCGCCACCTCGAGCGGCACCGGCTGCCGCCGCGCCCAGTAGCCGGCGAGCGGCCCCCAGACCAGCGCCACGTCGACGTCGCCGCGCGCCACCGCGCGCACGATCTCGGCCGGCGGGCTCTCCTCGCGGTAATCGCCGTAGACGAGGTAGCCGCGGACGTTGTCGACGATGCCGCGCCGCGCCAGCGCGAACCCGGGCGGCGAGCTGGCGTAGTCGTCGCCGACGAGCTGCACGCCGATGCGCAGATCGCGCAGCGCCGGATCGTCGAGCGAGCGCGGCTTCACCCTCGCCTCGCGCCGGGTCACGAAGACGTAGCTCGATCGGTAGTACGGAGCCGTCGCCAGCATTCCCTCGCCGCCGCTCGGCATTCCCGCCACCAGGTCGCAGCGCCGCGCCTTCAGCGTGTTGCGTAAAAAGCCGCGCCGTTGCGCCCACCAGGTGTACTCGAGCCGCGCGCCGAGCTCCGCCGCTACCACTTCGAGGATGCGGTCCTCGAAGCCGCGCCGCGCGCGGTCGGTGAAGGGGAGGTTGTTGGGGTCGGCGCAGACACGCAGCACCGGCACCGCGTGCGCCGCCGCCGCCCGCGCCGTCGCCGCGCCGCCCAACGCGGCGGCGACGAGCAACGCCAGGCAGATCACCGCCACCGCCGCGCGCCGGCTACGGGAGGGCGAAGGCATAGAGCATCCCTCCCTTGGTGGTGGCGTTGGGCAGGTCCTTCATCGCGTTGACGAACCCCAGCGCCGCCGTCGGGTCCGCGGGGTCGAGCTCGCCCGAGACGATGCCGCCCGCCCAGCCGCCGACGCCCGCCGCCACCGCCACGTACTGCTTGCCGTCGGGGCCCTGGTAGCTCACCGGCTGGCCGACGATCCCCGACCCCACCTTGAACTTCCAGCGCGGCGCGCCGGTGCGCGCATCGACGGCCTTGAACCAGCCGTCCATGGTGCCGTAGAAGACGAGGTCGCCGGCGGTGACGACGACGCCGCTCCACACCGGGAAGGGCTCGGGGATCTTCCACGCCGCGCGCCCCGCCACCGGGTCCCAGGCGACGAGGAAGCCGCGGTTGCCGCCGGGGCCCGGATACATCTTCACGTTGGCGCCGACGAAGGGCGTGCCGGCGATGTAGCTCACCTCGACGCCCTGATAGTCCATGCACAGGTTGTTGGTGGGCACGTAGAGCAGCCGCGTGCGCGGCGACCAGGCCGACGGCTGCCAGTCCTTCGCACCCGGGGCGGCGGGACAGATGTCGCGCGTCGTGCGGCCGACGCCGGTCGACTTGTCAGCCGCGACCAACAGCTTCCCGGTCTTCAAATCGACGCCGTGCGAGCTGTTGACGAACGCGTACGGCTGCGCCGAGAGCACCTCGCCGGTGGTGCGGTCGATGACGTAGAGGTAGCCGTTGCGCTCAGGCCGCAGCAGCACCGGCCGCACGCGGCCGCCGATGGGCAGGTCGACGATGACGTTCTCGTTGACGCCGTCGTAGTCGTGCACGTCGTGCGGCGTGAGCTGGTAGGCCCACAGCGCGTGGCCGTCGGCGATGCGGCGCGCGAAGAGCGTGCAGGTCCACTTGTTGTCGCCCGGCCGCTGGTCGGGGTTCCACGGCCCGGGATTGGCGGAGCCGTAGTAGACGATGCCGCGCGCCGCGTCGTAGGTGACCCAGCCCCACACCGTGCCGCCGCCGATCTGCCACGCCTGCGGCGGCCAGCTCTTGACGCCGAGATCGACGCCGCGGTCCTGGGCGTAGAACGGCTTGAACTCGGGCCCGATCAGCACGTCCTTGTCGGGCCCGGTGTTGTAGGCGCGCCAGGCGATCTTGCCGCTCGCCGCATCGAGCGCGGTGAGCCAGCCGCGCACGCCCATCTCGCCGCCGCTGTTGCCGACCAGCACCTTGCCGTCGACGACGAGCGGCGCCATGGTCATCGTCTCGCCGCGCTGGATGTCGCCCAGCGGCGTCACCCACTTCGCCTTGCCGGTCGCGGCGTCCACGGCAATGGTGCGGTTGTCGAGCGTGTTGAAGAAGACCGCGCCGTCGGCGTAGGCGGCGCCGCGGTTGACTACGTCACAACACGCCACGCCCTGCGACGCCGCCGCCGGGTTGGGCTCGAGCTTCCATTTCAGCGGCGCGCCCGGCTTCGTGAGGTCGAGCGCGTAGAGCACGTTCGGGTAGGGAGTGACGTAATAGAGCGTGCCGCGGACGACGATCGGCGCCGCCTCCTGCCCCTTCGTGGTGCCGGTCGAGAAAGTCCAGGCGGCGGCAAGGCGTGCGACGTTGTCACCGCGGATCTGGTCGAGCGGCGAGAAGCGCGTGCCGCCGGCGTCGTGGCCCGGAAGCGGCCATTCGCCGTCGGCGGGCGCCGGCGCGTTGGCGGCCAGCGGCGCCGGAGCGATCGTCGGTGGCGGCGCCGGCGGCGGGTTTGGAGCGTTGGCCGCCGCGGGCTGCCTCGCCGGCGGTGCGGCGTGGGCCTCGCGGCTGCCGCAGCCGACGGCGGCGATCGCGGCCAACGCGCAGGCTAGGAAAGTGACCGCGACACGAGCGGCGGCGGTGCACGCTGTTGCGGCAGCGGATGCTTCGGGCTCAGCCGGCGCCGGTCGCCCATCCAACGAAGCGAGTCTGCGGTCACCCCATGCGCAGCGCGCCACGTCGCACGGCGCGCAGCAACGCGCATACCACGTCGGTCTCCGGCCGGCAGCGCCACGCCGACGCCTGAAATGAGCCCGTCCTACCGGCGCTGCCGCGTTTTCTGACGCCGGCGGTTTGCACAATCGCCAGCGCCCCTTGTCGGAGTTACCAGGGCATCGCCCGCCGTCCCGCGGCGGCCGCGATGCCGGTGTAGCATTGATGGCTCAACCAACCTGGAGACGACCATGACCCAAGGCGGGCGCCGCCTCTCGTTCGACATCCACCTCCTGAGCACCCTCGCAGTGGCTTCCACGCTGCTCGCGATCGGGCTTGCCTCACCCGCGCGCGCCGACGAGACCTTCGGCATCGCCGCACCGGCGCGCAGCAAGGAAGCCAAGCCGCCGGCGGTGCCGCCGTCGTCGCGGTTCCGCGTCGACGTGGGCGGCAGCCCACTCGTCGTCCTCGAGCCGATGGACAACCGCACGCTGCGGCTGCAGGACGACATCGACGAGAACCAGCGCAAGATCCTGCGCATCGGCGTCGCCCGCGAGGTCACCGTGCGCGCCGAGGACGGCGCTTGGACGCAGCTCGCCGACGGCTCGCGCCTGTGGACCGCCGAGGTCGTCTCCCCCAACGCCATCGCGCTGCGTCTCCACTTCGCCGACCTGGCGCTGCCGGCGGGCGCCGAGCTGGCGGTCTACGGCGTCGACGGCGGCAGCTTCGGCGCTCCGGCGGCCGGCGTGCCCGAGGTGCTGCGCGGCGGCCAGCCGCTCGCTTCGCACTGGAGCGGCACGGTCAGCGGCGAGCGTGCACGCATCGAGTACCTGGCGCCAGCCGGCACCGACGCCGCCGCCCTGCCCTTCCGCGTCGACCAGCTCCAGCACATCTATCGCGACCCGATCGCCGAAGAGGGCTTCCAGGAGAAGGCGGCCGGCCCCTGCCACAACGACGTCACCTGCTTCCCCGACTGGGCTGGCGAGGCGGCGAGCGTGGCCCGCTACAGCATCATCTTCCCCAGCGGCATCGGCCTCTGCACCGGCCAGCTCATCAACAACCAGGCGCAGGACTTCACGCCCTACTTCCTGACCGCCAACCACTGCATCTCCGACGGCTTCGAGGCGGCAGGCACCGAGTTCTTCTGGTTCTACCAGACGTCGACCTGCGGCGGCGCGCCGCCGTCGCTGGGCAGCGTGCCGCGCTCGCAGGGCGCAACGCTCATCTCCACCAACGCGATCTCCGACTACACGCTGCTGCAGGTCGAGGGCGCGCTGCCCGACGGCCTCTTCTGGAGCGGCTGGACGAGCGTCAAGCCCGGCCTCGGCGTCGACGCGGCTTCCATCCATCACCCGGAGGGCGACTACAAGCGCATCAGCTTCGGCTTCAACGACACGCCGGCGCTCTGCCCCGCGAATCACGTGACCATCAGCTGGACCGACGGCCCGACCGAGCCCGGCTCCTCGGGCAGCGGCGTCTTCCGCGACGACACCCACCAGCTCTTCGGCCAGCTCCACGGCGGCCCCTCGGCGTGCGGCAACGAGACCTTCGACTGCTACGGCGCCTTCTCGACCACCTACGGCAAGATCAAGAAGCTCCTCAAGTCGGGCAGCGACGACAGCTCCGACCCCAACGACAGCTGCAGCAAGCCGCGCACCGTGAAGACCGGCACGCTGTCGAACCGCATCGTCAAGGTCAACGACACCGACTGGTACCGCTACAGCGTGCCGGCGGGCAAGACGGTCGTCATCCACCTCGACTTCGCCAACAGCGACGGCGACATCGACCTCGCCGCTTTCGGCTCCTGCGGCGACGACCCCGTCGCCACCTCGCGCACGACCGGCGACTCCGAGGAGGTCTCGGTCACCAACGTCGGCAGCCGACCCGCGTTCGTCATCTGGCAGGTCTACCTCTACAGCGACGTGCGGAACAACTACAACCAGACGGTGAGCATCCAGTAACAGCGGCACGGCTCCCCGGCGAGCAACCCACCGTCGTGGACGCCGGGTAAGTCGGCTGATAAACCGGGGGCGGCGCGCCCCATTTCTCGGTAGACCTCCGCGCTCTTGAGACGATGGCCCACGAAGCTACCGGCAAGTCGACGTCAAGGTCACCCCGATCGCAATCGAAGGCCCGGCGGCCGGTGCCTTCCCGCGCCACTCGCTCGCCAAGACCTTCCACGGCGACCTTGCCGGCACTAGCGAAGGCGAGATGATGAGCGTCGGCGGCGCCGACGGCTCAGGCGCCTACGTGGCGCTCGAAACCGTGCGCGGCACTGTGCACGGGCGCACGGGCACCTTCTCCCTCGCCCACCGCGGCACCATGCGGCACGGCGCCGGCTTCGACCTGACCATCGTCGTCGTCCCCGATTCCGGCACCGGCGACTTCACCGGCATCGACGGCACCATGGAGATCACCATCGCCGGCCGCGAGCACAGCTACAAGCTGAGCTACACGCTCACGTAAGGAACCGGCGCTAGATCAGATCCTCGAGATCCTTCTTCTTGATCCCGAGTTGTCGACAGAGATTCGAAACAATGAACGGAGCGACTGCGGCTCTACCGGCGGGAATCACGATGGGGCGCGGCTGCCCGGGTTTGACGAACGACATGTGCGAGCCGCTCTGGCGATCGAATTGCCAGCCGAGCTTCACGCAGATCGCCGCCAGCTCGCTCGACGAGTAGGTCCGCTTGCTCAAGCTTGGGCGGCGACGAACTCAGCGGCCTCGTAGGCCGGGATGTCGATCTCCTCCTCCCAGGCCTCACCGAGGACATCTTCGAGATGGACGCCGGCACCATGATCGGGAGTTGCCGGAGGTCTTGCCACTTCGGGATAGCGATGCCAACCCAGCTCGCGCAACGCCTCGCCGAGGGTTCCACGATCCAGGCAGCTCGCAACCCACAAGCGGAGGGCGTCGGAGGCGTTCTCCTTCGCCTCACCCGCGCTATCGCCTTGGGAGTAGACGTCCAGGCGTGGAAAGCCCGCCACCCAGACATCGTCCTCGCGCCTGACCACGCCGCGAACGCGCACGCGCACCAGAAGTTGATTCATCGGTGCGTTCCTGCTCTGAGATTACCGATCAAGGTGGTGCCCAGGGGCGGAATTGAACCACCGACACCACGATTTTCAGTCGTGTGCTCTACCTACTGAGCTACCTGGGCACGGCCCGGGCGGGCGGCGGGGAGCCTGCCGCGGGACGGCGAAGTTTTCCAGGGGGGCAGGGCAAAGTCAAGACGAGGCGAGGCCGTCGGCTCCGCTGAGGTGAGCGACCGAGCAAGCGTTCGCTGGCCGATTCCGTTCGATGTTCGCAGGAGGGCACGCCGTGCGAACATGGAAGGAGGACCGGTGGAGACGATGCCGCAGACCAGGGTCATGCTGGGCCTCGAGGACCACGAGCTGTTCCCCGACGACGGGCAGCGGCACGAGCTCATCGACGGGGAGCACATCGTGACCCCGGCGCCGACGACTCGGCATCAGCGGATCGTGATGCGACTCGGCATGGCACTCGTCGCGTTCGCCGAGAGTCGTCGTCTGGCTGCGGTGCTCATCGCGCCGACGGACGTGATTCTGTCACCCCACGACGTCGTCCAACCCGACATTCTCGTCATCGCCATCGATCGTCTCGACATCGTCGCCAGCCGTGTCGAAGGCCCACCAAATCTCGCCGTCGAAGTGCTCTCCCCTAGCAGTCGCCGCACGGACGAAGTGCTCAAGCGCCACGCCTATGAGCGTTGGGGCACGGGTGAGCTGTGGGTCGTCGATCCTGAAGTGGACCGCGTCCGCGTGTACCGACTCGAGGCTGAGAGGAGTTTCGGCCGGGCGCGGGAGCTGTCGGCGGAGCATGACGAGGCGCTGGACACGCCGCTGCTGCCGGGCTTCTCGATGACGCTGGGCGATCTCTTCGCGGATCCGCTGCTGGACGCTCGCGGCTAGGCGCCGCGCAGCGCGCACGAGCTGAGAATCTCAGCTCTCCGACCGCGGATTCATCGAGCGGCGCCGCCGCTGACGCGCAGCACGCAGCGGACGCGCCCGCCCGCCTCCTCCATCGCCACCACCTCGTGCCCCTCCTTGGCGCACCATGCGGCCAGGTCGAGGCGCATCAGCGGATCGTCGCCGACGACCTCGAGCAACGCTCCGGCCTGGAGCCGGCGGACGCGGCGCGCGGTGCGCAACACGGGGACCGGGCAGAGGGTGCCCGTGACGTCGAGACGTTCGAGCTTGGGCGATTCAGGCGATGCGGCCATGGCGCGGCTTCACTCTACGCGCGTGCTGATGCGCGCGGCGCATCCGCGCAAATTGCACCCGGATCGCGGTAGCCTTCTGCCATACGGCACAAAGGGGAGGGCTCGTCATGAAGCGGATCGCCATCGCCGCAGTGGTGGGAGGCTTGGCAATGTTCATCTGGGGCGCCATCTCGCACATGCTGACGCCGCTCGGCGAAGCGGGGTTGAAGTCGATGCCGGCAGCGAGCGAGCCGGCGGTGACCGGCGCGCTGAGCGCCAACGTGCCCGACGACGGGATGTATATGTTCCCCGGCATGGACGAGCGCGCGCGCAGCACCAAGGAGGGGCAGGAGGAGTGGATGCGCCGCTACGCCGCCGGGCCGGCCGGCCTGCTCATCTATCACCCGCACGGCGGCTCGGTGATGAACCCGAAGCTCTTCGGCATCGAGCTGCTCACCAACATCCTGGCGGTGGCGGTCGCGGCGTGGGCAGCGTCGCACGTGCGTACCTTCGCGCGGCGGGTCGCGCTGGTCACTACGTTCGGCCTGGCGGCGTGGCTGTCGATCGAGGCGAGCTACTGGAACTGGTACGGCTTCCCTACCAACTACGCGCTGGCGCAGCTCGTCGATCAACTCGGCGGGTTCTTCTTCGCCGGGCTCGTAGTGGCTTGGCTGGTGAGGCCGGCGCCGGCTGCCGCTTAGGCCGCGGCGCGACGGCGGCGGCGGTCGGCCATCGCGTTCTACGTCCACCAAATCGAAACCAACCAGTTACAATTGTCACAATGCATCGATCGTCAGGTCCGGGCATCGCCGCCGGCGCGAGCCGCAGGCTTGTGGTGATTGCGGCCTTCACGGTCGCGATCGCGGTCGCCGCCGCCGCGCCGCTCGCCGCGTGGAGCCCGACGACGCAGGTGTCGATCGCGCGCACCGCCGCGCGTCTCGCGCCGCCCGACTTGGCGCGACAGATCGAGCACCGCGCCGACCGTTTCCGCGACGGCGTACTGGCGCCCTTCCAGGAGGGCGTGCCCGAACGCCACTACCGCAACCGCGACCGCGGCGCTCTCGACGCCGCCCTCGCCGACGAGGTGGCCGGCGCCGTCGCCGCGCTGCGCGAGCCGGCGCCGTTCGATGACGTGGTCTACCGCCTCGGCCGCATCGCCCACTGGGTCGGCGACGCCAACAATCCGCTCAACGCGGCGGGCGACGATCCCGACGAGGGCCGCTACTTCGCCGACTGGCTGCGCTACGCCGACAGCGCGCGACCGCGCTTCGCACCCGTCTTCTACCTCGGCGAGCCGACGGTGCAGAGCGACCGCGACGTCCGTCTCCTCGTCCTCCGCGCGCTGCAGCGCGGCCGCGACCTCTACCCGCGCGTGGGCGACGAGTACCGCCGCGTCCACTTCGCCAGCGGCGCCGCCGCCTTCGACGACCGCTCGACCGCCTTCGGCGTCGCCGCGATCTCTTTCAGCCACGCCATCACCGACGTCGCGCGCGTCCTTCATTACGTCTGGCTCGCCGGCGGCGGCGGCGATCAACGCCCCGAGCTGTGGACCACCGCCGCAGTGTCGGGGCCCGGACATCCGGAGCAGCGCCTCCTGCTGCTGCCCAAGGCCGGCGGCCGGTAGCGCTCACCGCATCGACCTCAGAGTCCGCCAGTCGCGGGCGTACGTCGAGGGCCGCAGCGGCGCCGCTCGGGGCCGCCGTGGCGCGGCCTCTCGGAAGTCGCTTCGCGGATGTTTCGCAGTCGCGGTCGTAACGGCGGCTTCCGAGCGGAGGGGCGCCGCTCCTCATCCGCAACCACGTAAAGGCGCCCCGGTCGCGCGGCGGCGGCCCCGAGCGGCGCCCCGTGCGGCCCGAGTCACCCGTTGCCCGCAGGCGCCTCCGAGTCCTCCGGCCACCGCTGCTACACTCCGCGCCCCGCGGCGCCCCTAGCCCCCGCCAGCCGCGCTTCCCACGGAGGCCCACCGCCGATGCTCCCCGCCAAACGCGCGCTGCTCTCCGTGTCCGACAAAACCAGCCTAGAGGCATTCGCGCGCGGCCTCGTAGCACTCGGCATCGAAATCGTCTCGACGGGCGGCACGGCCAAAGCACTGGCCGAGGCAGGCCTCCCGGTGACCACAGTCTCCGAGGTCACGGGCTTCCCCGAGATCCTCGACGGCCGCGTGAAGACGCTCCACCCGAAGGTCCACGGCGGCATCCTCGCCGACCGCAACAAGGCGGCGCACCTCGCCGCGCTCGACGCCCACGGCATCACCCGCATCGACCTCGTCGCCGTCAACCTCTACCCGTTCCGCGAGACGGTGAAGGACCCGGCAACGACGCTCGCCGCCGGCATCGAGCAGATCGACGTCGGCGGCCCAACGATGGTGCGCGCGGCGGCGAAGAACTTCGCCGGCGTCGTAGTGGTCGTCGACCCCGGCGATTACCCCGCCGTGCTCGCGGCGCTGCAGGCGGGAGGCCGCGTCGTGCCCGAGGCGCTGCGCTTCCAGCTCGCCGCCAAGGCGTTCGCGCACACGCAGGCCTACGACGCGGCCATCGCGAGCTGGCTCGCTGCGCGCACCAGCAGCGGCGCCGGCGGCGGCGCCGCGGACGCCGCGCCTGCGACCAGCGCTCACGACGCGTCGACCGACACCGGCACGACGTTCCCTCCGCATCTCGAGCTCGCCCTCACCTGCGAGCTGACGCCTCGTTACGGCGAGAACCCGCACCAGCCCGCCGCCGTCTACCGCGACGACCGCGGCCCCGGCCTCCTCGGTGGCATGCGCCAGCTCCAGGGCAAGCAGCTCTCCTGGAACAACGTGCTCGACGCCGATGCGGCGCGCCGCCTTGTCTGGCTCTTCGCCGAGCCGACGGTCGTCATCGTCAAGCACAACAATCCTTGCGGCGTCGGCATGGGCTCGACGCTGGTGGAAGCCTACGAGCGCGCCCTCGCCTGCGACCCGGTATCCGCCTTCGGCTCGATCGTCGCCACCAACCGCGACGCCGACGCCGCCTTCGTCGAGGCGATGAGCAAGCTCTTCGTCGAGGTCCTGGTGGCGCCTGGCTACGCCGCCGACGCGGCGCAGCTTCTCGCGCGCAAAGAGAACTTGCGCGCCCTCGCCTGCCCGGCGCACGCCTTCCGCCCCGGCGCCCTCGAGCTGCGCGCCGTCGACGGCGGCTACCTGGCGCAGGAGCCCGATGACGCACCCGAGGACGCCGCCGCCTGGACCTGCCCGACGAAGCGCCAGCCCACCGCCGCCGAGCGCACGGCGCTCGAGCTGGCGTGGAAGGTCTGCCGCCACGTCAAGTCGAACGCCATCGTCCTCGCCAACGAGAAGCAGTCGGTGGGCATCGGCGCCGGACAGATGAGCCGCGTCGACTCCTGCCGCCTCGCCGTCGAGAAGGCGCAGCTCCCCGTGCGGGGAAGCGTTGCGGCCTCGGATGCGTTCTTCCCCTTCAGGGACGGTCTGGACGTCCTCGCCACCGCCGGCGTCACCGCCGTCGTGCAGCCCGGCGGCAGCAAGCGCGACGACGAGGTGGTCGCGGCGGCCGACGAGCAGGGGCTCGCCATGCTGCTCACCGGCCGACGCCACTTCAAGCATTAGCCGATCGCTTCGATCTCGACGACCGAGGACTCCACCGATGCGCCGACCGCTCGTCCTGCTCGCTACGCTCGCAACCCTCATCGTCGCGGTCCGCTTCGAGGCCGGCGCCCGCGCTGCCGACGCGGCCGATCCGTGGGAGCTCCTGTCGCAGGCCCGCGAGAGCATGCAGAAGGCGGGGCCGCAGCTCTGGAGCTTCGCGCAGACCTACCTGCCCACCGGCTTCGACCGCGGCGAGGAGGAGCGCGGCCGCGTCGCGCTCGACCTGCCGAAGTGCGTGCGCTGGGACTACGACGATCCCTACCCGAAGAGCTTCCTGCTCTGCGGCGAGACGCTGTGGAACTGGAACGCCGGCGAGCCGGCCGGCCACATGTACGCGCTCGACCAAGCGCAGCCGGGGCTCGACCTGCTGCTGCTCGCGGTGCCCGACCTCTCGCAGCGCTACACCGCCACCGCGCAGGCGGCGGGCAACGCCACGCGCGTGCAGCTGGTGCCGAAGGCCGGCGGCACCAACGTGCTGAAGGACGCCGCCATCCTCGTCGGCAAGGACGGCGTGCTGCGCGAGCTCACCTATCGCGACGCCGAGGGCAACCGCACCACCTTCCGCTTCTCCGACCGCCGCGCACTCGCCGACCGCAGCGTTTTCAGCGCGCCCACCAACGTCAAGTGGCAGCGCGAGGGCGGCACCGCCCCCTAGCAGGAGATCATGGGCCCGCAACGTCGGGATCGCTTCGTCGCTCCGCTCCTCGCGATGACAATCGCTGTCATCGCGAGCATCTTTCGAACGCAGCGAAGCGATCTCGATGCCTGAGCTAGAATCGCTTCCGTGCAGCCACGCGGGTGCGGCCAGCGGCGCCTCTACACCGCCCTCGCGGTAGTGTGCGTGTTGACGCTCGCCGTTGCGACGCGCGCCGACGCCGCGCTCTTCCGCCGCTCGGTCTACGCGTTGGGCCAGCAGGTGCGCGTGCAGGGCGTCGTCACCGACGGCAAGGGGCGGCCGCTGCCCGAGCTGCGGGTCACCCTCGAGGCCTCGCGCACCGGCTACTCGGTTTACCCGTTGGGCAGAGCCAAGCGCGAGGTGGCCACCGGCAGCGCGCAGACGACGGTTACGGGCGAGTACGGCCTGCAGTTCCCGTGGAACCCGCGCTTCAACCACTTCGAGCTGGTGGTGGCGGTGCCGGTGGCGACGCCGCAGGGCGAGGACCAGCACGAGCTCTTCCGCGGCGACATCACCCGCCGCGTGCGTCAGGGCAGCCCGGTGGCGGTGCCGATCGCGCTGCAGGACACCGCGTTCCTCGACACCTTGCGCCAGTTCCTCGGCTCGCTGCGCACCGAAGAGGAGCGCCGCACCTACCACCAGGTCGGCCGTCCCGACCGCGTCGACCGCAGCACGCAAGGCGATCACTTCAAGACGGCGTGGTGGTACTTCCGCACCGGCAAGGTCTATCGCTTCCGCGACGGCCGTCTCGAGAAGGTCGAGGACTTCGCGCCGGTACAGCCGGTGTCGTGAGCCGCGCGTCATGAATCCCGAGACCCGCCTGCTGGAACGCCGCCGCCGCGCGCCGGCCCCCGAGCCCGAGCGCTTCCTGGCCTTGATCGGCGACAAGCTCGCCGCCACGGAGGAAGTGTTCCGCGCCCGCCTCGCCTCCGACGTGCCATTCATCCACCACGCCGGCGACTATTTGGCGAGGAGCGGCGGCAAGCGCATGCGGCCGGCGCTGCTGCTGCTGGTCGCGCGCATGCTCGGCCACGACAGCGACGAAGAGGTGACGTACGCCGCGGTCGTCGAGTTCATCCACACCGCGACGCTCATCCACGACGACGTCATCGACCACGCCACGCTGCGCCGCGGGCAGACCACTGTCAACGAGCTGTGGGGCAACAGCCTCACCGTGCTGCTCGGCGACTGGCTCTACACCAACGCCATGCGCATGGCCCTCTCGCACGGCAACCTCGAAGTGGTGCGCGAGCTGTGCGACGCCACGCTCAAGATGGTCGAGGGCGAGCTGCTGGCGCTGCAGCGGCTGGGCTCGATCGACCTCAGCGTCGACGAGTACTTCGGCATCATCGACAGGAAGACGGCGCACCTCTTCGCCGCCGCCTGTTCGGTGCCCTGCCTGATCCCGCCGCGCCGGCCGCAGCGGCTCGACGCCGAGGCGGCTCACCGCGCGCTGCGCCGCTACGGCAAGAGCCTCGGCACCTGCTTCCAGCTCGTCGACGACCTGCTCGACTTCACCGCCTCCGAGGCCGAGCTCGGCAAGCCCGTGCTCTCCGATTTGAAGGAAGGCAAGCTGACGCTGCCGCTCATCCTGCTGCTGCCGCGCGTCAGCGCCGGCGAGCGCCGCCTCGTGCAGCAGGTGCTCGAGGACCGCGCCTTCGAGCGCGTCGCGCCCGAGCAGGTGCTCGACATGGTGCGGCGCGAGGGCACCGTCGACGAGGTCGAGGAGATGGCGCACGACTTCGCCGAGGAGGCGCGCGACGCGCTGGCGCCGTTCGCGCCGAGCGACGCGCGCGACGCGCTCGAGCTGGCGCCGGACTTCGTCCTCAATCGACGGCATTGACGGTCGTCGCCGCCATCCCGGCCCGCTACGCGTCGACGCGGCTGCCGGGCAAGCCGTTGTTGATGCTCGGCGGCAAGCCGATGGTGCAACACGTCTACGAGCGGGCGCGGCGGGCGCAGGGGATCTCGCGCGTCGTCGTGCTCACCGACGACGCACGCATCGCGCAGGCGGTGGACTTCTTCGGCGGCGAGCACCAGATGACGCCCGAGGAGTGCACGAGCGGCACCGATCGGATCGCCTGGGCGGCGCGCGAGTGGGATACCGACGCCATCGTCAACGTGCAGGGCGACGAGCCGCTGGTCGACCCGGGAGCGATCTCGCGGCTGGCGCTCCACCTCGAGGCGCATCCCGAGGACGGCATGGCGACGCTGGCGGTGCCCGCGGCTGACGGCGATCTCGACAACCCGCACGTGGTGAAGGTGGTGCTCGACCGCGAGGGCTATGCGCTCTACTTCAGCCGCGCGCCGATCCCGTTCCCGCGGCACCCCGGCGGCGCGGCGCCGCTGCGGCACCTCGGGCTTTACGGATACCGGCGCGACACGCTGCTGCGGCTGGCAGCGCTGCCGCCGTCGCCGCTCGAGCGCAGCGAGTCCCTCGAGCAGCTGCGCGCGCTCGAGAACGGCATCCGGCTGCGCGTGCTGGTGGTGGAGAGCGCGGCGCCGGGCGTCGACACGGCCGAAGACGCGGCGCGCGTCGGGCAGCTGCTCGGCGGCTGAGCGACTGCGATGGCGGAGCTCTCGTTGGATGAGACGGCCGCCGCGGCGCCGGCGGAAGCGGCGCCGGCGCGACCCCGCGGCCTCGCCGTTCTCGCCGTCGCGGCCGCGGCCTGGCTCGCCTTCGCGCTCGCCGTGGCGTTGCGCAATCGCGCGGCGGCGATCGACGACTTCTTCATCACCTTCCGCTACGCGCAGAACCTCGCGGCCGGCCACGGGCTCGTCTTCAACCTCGGCGAGCACGCCTTTGGCACCACGGCGCCCGGCTACGCGCTGCTGCTGGGCGTCGCGGCAGCGCTGACGCGTTTGCCCGTGCACTGGCTCGGCGAGGCGGCCACGGTGATCGGGCTCGTGCTGATGGCGGCGCTCGCCGCGGCGAGCGCGCGCGACCACCGCGGCGAGGCGTTGCTCGGCGGTACGCTCGCCGTCACCTCGGCCTACGTGTGGCTTCACCATGGCGGCGAGATGGCCGTCTTGCTGGCGCTGCTCGCCGGCGCCGGTTGCGTCGCCGAGCGCAGACCCGGGCTCGCCGGCGCGCTCGCGGCATCGGCGGTGTGGGCGCGGCCCGACGCGCTCGTCGCGGCGGCCGGGCTCGGCGCGCTGCTCTGGTGGCGCCGGCGGCGGCTGCCGTGGAGCTACGCCATCGTGACGGGCGCAATCGTGCTCCTCGGCGTGGCCGCCGCGTGGTGGTGGTTCGGCCAGCCGCTGCCCGGCACGCTGGCGGCGAAGCGCGCGCAGGCCGCGTGGTCGAGCGCCAACTGGCCGAGCGGCTGGCGCTTCTGGGCGGCTGGGTACGACGCGCTCGCCGGGCTCTACGCCGGACGATGGCTGCCGCTGCTGATCGTGGGCGGGCTCGCCGGCCAGGTGCCGCTCTTCCGGCGCGCGCCGCTCGCCGTGCAGGTGCTCGCGTTCTACGGGCTCGCGGTGAGCGTCGCCTATCCGCTGCTGGGAGTGCCCTTCTACACCTGGTACGCAGTACCGGGTTTGGTCGCGGTGCTCTACGGTGTCGCCTACGCGCTCGGCGCGGCGGTGCGCGCCGCGGCGACGCATCGTCCGTGGCCCGGCAGGCTGGCGGGTGCGGCCACGACGCTGATTCTCCTCGGCGCGCTCGTGCTGCCACTGCGCGGCTCGCGCGATCTCGTGCGGCCCCAGCCGGCGCCGCGGCGCTACATGCTCTACCGCGACGCCGGCGCGTGGCTCGCCGCGAACAGCCGGCCGGACGAGCGCTTCGCCGCCGCCGAGGTCGGCACGCTCGGCTACTACTCGCGGCGCGGCGTCACCGACGTCATGGGCCTGGTCTCGCCCGAGGTGGTGGGCCGCATCCGGCAGGGCGACCTGGCGAGCGCGTTCCTGCGCCACCCGACGCCGTTCGTCGTCGAGTCGTCGTACTTCCGGCTGGCGCCGATCGTCGAGCAGCCCTGGTTCGCCCGCAAGTACGCGCTCGCCGCGCAGAGCGGAGTCGAGACCACGTGGGTGCGCGTCTACCGGCTCAAGCCCGGCGAGGAGCTGCCCCATCGCCGCCGCGCGTGGACACCTCCACGCGAACGGCAGCACCGCGCCGGATAGCCCAGCGTGCGGCGAGGCTTTCGCCGCGCAGCGCCAGCTCGAGGGTGCCGAGCGAACCGACGAGGATGCCGGGCTGGCCGGCCAAGAGCTCGTCGTAGAAGCGCACGCGGTGCAGGCGCCGCACCGGTCCGATGACGCCCGCCTCTCCCTGATCGAGCCGTATCGTCACGCCACCGGCATCGTCGGCGTCGTCGAGCCAAGCAGCCGGCAGGTCGGTGATCAAGTTGCCGAAGCGATCGACGCGCACGACGCGGCCGTGAAGTATCGAGTTCTCGCCCTCGCTCTCGCGCCGCGCCTTGGGGATCGCCAGCCGCACGGCATCGGTGATCGGCTCGCCGAGCGCACTCGGCCGCTCGCCACGCAGCAGCGCCGCCGCGATCGGCGCGAAGCGGTCCCGGCCGTGGAAGGTGACGCCGCCGCCGGCGACGACGTCGAGGAACAGCTCGCGCCGCGTCACCGACCACGCTTCGCCGCCGGCGCGCAGCTGCGGCGTCAGCAGCCCGTTGTCGGGCGCGACGAACTGGTGCCCGCCCGCCTCCACCACGAGCAGCCGCCGCGCGCTGCCGACGCCCGGATCCACCACCGCGAGGTGCACCGTGCCCGCGAGGAACGTCGGCGCCGCGGCGGCGAGCAGGTCGGCTGCCGCCTCGACGTCGCCCGGCGGCACCTCGTGCGAGAGGTCGACGAGCTGCGTCCCCGGCGCCAGCCGCAGCACCGTGCCCTTCACCGCGCCGACGTAGTAGTCGGCCCACCCGAAGTCGGTGAGCAGCGTCAGCACCCGCGCCATCGCACCGAGATTGCCATAGGCTTCGCGCGCTTCCCAACTCGCAGGAGACCCGATGCGCCAGCTCACCGGCCTCGCCGCCGCTCTGTTCGCTCTCGCTTTGGTCACCTCAGCCGGCGCGTTCGCGCAATCGCCGGCCGCCAAACCGGTGGCGACGCCGGCCGACGCGAGCCCGGTAGCGACGGCGTCCGCGGCCCCCGCAGCAGCCGCCGCAGCGCCTTCGCCGGCCACGCCCTCGGCGGACGCAGCCGCTCCCGTGCCGGTGCCGACACCGTCCGAGAAGGCGATGCGCTACTACAAGAGCGGCAACGTCCTGTGGGCGATCACCGTCCTGTGGGGCTTCGCGGTGCCGCTGCTGCTCCTCTTCACCGGCTTCTCGGCGAAGCTGCGTGACGTAGCGAAACGCATCGGCCGCTGGTGGATCCTCACTATCGCGGTCTACGGCCTGCTCTTCGCGGTCGTCGGTTTCCTGCTCGACCTGCCGCTCGCCTACTACGGCGACTTCGTGCGCGAGCACGCCTACGGGCTTTCCGACCAGACCGCGGCCAAGTGGTGGAGCGACGCCGCCAAGGCGCTGGCGCTCTCCTGCATCTTCAACGCGCTCTTCCTCTGGGTGCCCTACCTGCTGCTGCGCAAGAGCCCGCGCCGCTGGTGGCTCTACACGGCGCTGCTCGCCATCCCGCTGCTCGCGGTGCTGCTCGTCGTGACGCCGATCTGGATCGAGCCGCTCTTCAACAAGTTCGGCCCGATGAAGGACAAGGCGCTCGAGGCGCGCATCCTCGCCCTCGCCGACCGCGCCGGCATCGAAGGCAGCCGCGTCTACGAGGTGGCAAAGAGCGAGGACACCAAGACCGTCAACGCCTACGTCACCGGCTTCCTTGGCACCAAGCGCATCGTCCTGTGGGACACCACGCTCGCCAAGCTCGACGACTCCCAGGTGCTGCTGGTGATGGGCCACGAGATGGGCCACTACGTGCTCGGCCACGTGCCGCAGCTTCTGGCGCTGGGCTCGTTCCTCATCCTCGTCGGGCTGTGGGTGATCCACCGCACGGCCGGCGCGCTGATCGCGCGCTACCGGGAGCGATGGGGATTCTCGGAGCTCGCCGACGTCGCCTCGCTGCCGCTCATCGGCCTGCTCTTCAGCCTGGTGATCTTCGGGCTGACGCCGGGCATCATGGCGTTCACGCGACACACCGAGCACGAGGCCGACCGCTTCGGCCTCGAGATCACCCGCGACAACCACTCCTGCGGCACCGCCTTCGTGCGCCTGCAACAGGAGAACCTCGGCAATCCGCGGCCGGGGACGCTCTACAAGCTCTGGCGCTCCTCCCACCCGCCGCTCGGCGAGCGCATCGACTTCTGCAACGACTACCGGCCGTGGGACACCGGACAGCCGCTGCGCTACGGCAAGTACATCAAGCCGGCGAGCTGAGCGACCCTCCGGGACGCGCCTCCTCGGCCGGCGCCTCCGTTGCAGCCGGTTCCTCGTGCGTCTTCACTTCGCCGCGCTGCTTCTCGACCAGGGCCTTGAGCTGGCGCTCGGCGGCCTCGAAGGCGCCGTTGACCACCGCCAGCACGTCGCTCTGCCCGTCGTTGCCGCCGGAGTCCTTGCGAACGACCAGCTCATGGCCGGGCGGCACGGTGAGGTCGATGCGCACGCTGTAGGGGTTGCCGGAGGCCTCGGTGCGATGCGGTTGCTCGACGGCGACGCGGCAGCTCATGATGTGGTCGCAGTAACGCTCGAGCTTCTCGGCACGCTGGCGGATGCGCTCTTCGATCTCGGCATGGCGAAGCGGCGGAACGTCGCGAAAGCTGACTTGCAGGATGGGCAGCTCCATGGGCACCTCCTTCGCGGGCCGGGGGTGCAATCGGCATTCCGCCGCGCCACTCAGCCACGCTCAGAACCACTTGTGCCAGAGCTCGCCGTTCTCGCCGCGGCCGAAGCAGTCGATGCGGTCCGGTCCCCAGGACACCGCGCCAGGCGAATCGGTCAACCCACCTCCCAAGTCCTCCCACCCGGACCAAGACGTGCCGTCCCACCACCGATGCCACAGGTGTTGATCAGTCCCGCGCACGAAGACGTCCAGCCGGTTCTCGCCCCACGACGCCACCGTGGGCGCGCCTTGGAACTCGCCGCCCAACAGCTCCCACCCCGACCACGCCTCGCCATCCCACCACTTGTGCCAGAGCTCGTTGTTTTCGCCGCGGCCGAAGCAGTCGATGCGGTTCGGGCCCCACGACACCGCGCCAGGCGATTCGGACAGCCCACCGCCCAAGTCCTGCCAGCCCGACCACGCCGCGCCGTCCCACCACCTGTGCATCAGGTGCTTGTTGGTTCCGCGCACGAAGACGTCGAGCCGGTTCGCGCTCCACGATGCCGCGGTGGGCGCGCCTTGGAACTCGCCGCCCAGCTCTTCCCACTCGCTCCAAGCCTGCGGGGTGAATGGCGAGGGGGTGACGAGGGGCGGAGCGGCCTCGATCGGTTGGCCGACCGCGGCAGGCGCCAGAGTGCCGCTCACTTGGTAATGGATCCCCGGGGCCTTGAAGTCCAAGACCAAGGCGGCCTGATCCAGCAGCGGCACCGAGAAGGAGCTCTGGAGGATGGGATGCACGCCAAGGAAGAGCCGCGAATCGAGGCCGACCAGCTCATCAGGATCGCCGGCCGAGGCGAAGAGGATGCCGAGCTTCTCCGCCAGGGTCGGCTGGAACGAAGCCTTGGCGTCGGCGATGGCCTGCTGGATCTGCGGCCCGGGGTTCTTCAAGTTGAGGTTGCCGTCCTCGACGAGCGATTTCACCTTGGCCTTGATCCCGTCGCAGACCTGGTTCAGCAAGTCTTTGATCGTTCCGAACGGCGTCAGATCGCTTTCGAAGGCAATGCCGACGATCCCCAAGATCTCGACCGGTTGGCCTGCATTGAGCTGGCTGAGCGCAAGGCGCTCGACGCCGCCAAAGGTGACCTGCCCCATCTGGGCTGGAATGGCGCGCGTTCCCCCTCCCTCCACGGCCGACGCCCACTTGTCGTCGAGAAAGCCGCTCCAGAAGACCTGCGTCGAGCCGGGAGTGTTGAAGCGGGACCGGACCCCCAGGAACGCCAGGTAGGGCTCATCCCCGTCACTGAAGAAGTCGTCTTCATCCGCATTGAGCACGGTCAGGGTGTCGAAGTTGAATTGCCACGTCGCCGTAGACATCGAGCTCTCCTCCGTTGTCCTCGTGTAGAGGGGAGGTTCGCCTCGAATCGCCGTTTCCTGACAGGTCGGCGATGCCGCTGGGACGCCCGCGGCATCGCCATTCCGTCGGGCCTGTCCGGCCTACTGGTCTGCTGCCGTGACGACGAGCTCGATCTCGCCCACCGTCAGCTTGGTGTCCTCGGGATCGAACGAGATCTCGTCCTGCCCCGGAGCGACGCGTCCCGTCGTCGCTTCGAACACGACGTTGAGCTCCTTGAGGTCGGCGCTCGAAGCGGCGAGCTGGTGCAGCTCGTCGGTGACGTCGAAGGTGCGGTCGGTCGTCTCCTCGCCGTGCTCGTGCCCGGGCGCCATCGAGACGAAGAAGCTCAGCGTGCCGACGCGCACCCGCTTCTTCGGATCGTCGCGCCGCTCGAGGATGACGGCGAACTGCTTGCCGGGGTGCTCGGCGAAGTGGATGTCCTTCAGCACCAGCTCCGTCTTCACCGGCAGCGCCGCGTTCTCGTGCATGGCGAGCGAGCGCACGGTCGTCATGGCGCCGCCGCCAGCGATCGGCAGCCGCTGGCGGGAGACCGCCGCGTTGATCACCTGGCCCTTGACGTCGGCGAGCATCGCCGGCGCGGCCAGCTTGGCCCGCGCGCTCTGCATCGCGGCGTTCGACATCGGCGCCGCCGGCGCGGCAACGGGCGGCGCGGGCGGCGGCGCCGCGGCGCGCGAACAGTTGCTGCCCTGCTCGTAGACGTAGTCGAGCTTGATCTTGCCGTTGAAGAGATCGGCGACCTGGTTGGTGACGAGCTGGCCCTTAGCGTCGACGAACGAGAACGACTTGTTCATCCAGTCGGCGTCGTCGGTCGGGTTCTTGTTGCCGAGGCTCGTCCAGCAGTCCCACATGCGGTCGATGTTGGTGTGGTGGGCCCAGAAGATGGGATCGTTGGCCGAGTACCCGACGGCGCCCATGTCGGTCGCCGGACAGTCGACGACCGAGCAATGCACGGTGCCGTGCACGCCTTGCTCGATGGTGCTCTGGAACCCGACGCCGAACTTGCCGAAGTAGGGCTTGAGCTTCAACGCGTCGTCGATGTCGGTGGCGGCGGGATCGAGCGTGACGCCGCCGGGCGGGTTCCACCCCGGCACGCGGCGCGGCTCGTAGAGCGCATTGAGGACGAGATGGCCGAGGGCGTCGTCGTAGGTGCTGTCGGAGTACGGCGCCGGCATCGCGACGTTGGCGGGGTCGGTGTAGTCCCAATACGGCAGGTGCAGGTTGGGATCGTTCGCCGCCGCCTGCAGCACCTTTTCGAAGTAGTAGAGGTAGAGCCGGTGCCAGGCGAAGAACCACTTCGTCCCGTGCTGGCACTGCCCCCACACCTGCTGGGCGATCGCGTCGGGCGGGGTGGTGTTGCCGATGCCGTTGAACAGCGGGAAGAGGAACGCGTCGCCGCCGCCGTTCTCGTAGCGCGCTCGTCCGTTCTCGACGGTGCCGAAGGGCGAGCCGGGGCCGAAGTAGCCGTGCATCGCCGCCCAGTAGTCCCAGCTCGTGCGGTAGAGCGCGCTCGTCTTGTCGGCGCTGTTGCGCGAGCGCATCACCGCGACCGCGTTGCGCAGGCTCTGCACGCGCGCGGGGTCTTGGATGAACGTCTGCCAGCTCATCCGCGTGGCCGGTTGCTGAGCCGCTGCCTGGCCGGCGATGCTTGCGACGACGATCGCGCCGAGGATCGTTCTCACCAGAGATCTCATGGTCGCCCCCTGTCTTCCAGATGATCGAGATGTCAGTTGGACCTGGCCAACTAGAACACGAAAGCGGGCGATCCGGATCGGCGATCGGACGACCAGGCTAGTGCGGCTCGACCTCGGCGCGCACCGCGCGCTGCTCCGCCTCGACGGCAACCGCCTGCCGCAACGCCTCGATCTCGCGCTCGTAGCCGCCGGAGAGGATCGGGAAGCGGAACCAGGTCTTGGGATCGAGGTTCAGGTCGTCGACGTGGAACGACGGCGCGTAGCGCTCGCGCTTCCACTGGTTGCGCGCGAAGAGGCGGTAGAAGCGCTCGACCCACGCCGCTACCTGTGCCGGCGGGTGCTGCTCGAAGCGCGGGCGCAGCAGCCGGTAGACCTCGAGCGGCGATTTCTTGTCGCCGATGGCGAGCTGCTCGATGGCGTCGAGCACTTCGTACGGCATGAGGTCGGCCTCGGCGGTCTGCTTGGCGCCCGGCGGCCGCAGCTCCGGCGTCGGGTCCTGCGCGGTGACGGCGGCGAGCGCCGCGATCGGATGCAGCCCGGCCGGCCCTGCGGTCTCCAGCCAGCGCAGCCACTGCCGCAGGAAGGGTTTGTCGATGCCGGCGATCGGCGCCAGGCCGCCCGCCGTGTCGCCGTCCATCGTGGCGTAGCCGACCGCCGCTTCCGAGCGGTCGCTCGTCGCCAGCAGCAGGCCGCGCCGCAGGTTGGCGAGCATCCACACCGAGGGCGCGCGCACGCGGGCCTGGATGTTCTGCAGCGCCAGGTCGTCATGATCCCAGTCGAGCGGGCGTCCGGCCGCGTCTTCGACAAGCCGCGTATACGCGTCAACCAGATCGTCGACGTCGAGCGCGTAGAAGCGGGCGCCGAGCGCCTCGGCCACCACCTGCGCGGCCTCGCGGCTGGCGCTCGAGCTGTTGCACGTCGACTGGTAGACGCAGGTGAGCAGCTCGCGGATCGCCTCGCGCGGGGTGTCGGCGTCGATGGCGCCGAGGCCGAGACGATCGAGGAAGTGCTCGCGCCCCAGTTCGTCCCAGCCGAGCTCGACCATCAGCGCCACCAGGCAGGACACCGCCGTGGAGTCGGCGCCGCCCGAAAGCGACACGACGAAGCTGCGAGCCCCGCTCTTGCGCAAGTAGTCGAAGAGGGCGAGGCCGACGGCGCGAGTCAGCTCCTCCTCCTTCAAGTGCTCGGAGTGCTCCCAAGCCGCCAGCTGCGCACCGGTCTCCTCCGCTTCCGCTTCGGGGAAACGGAACGCCGCGCGCACGCGGGTGCCGGGACGCTCCTCGAGCTCGGGCGAGAAGCTCCACAGCCGCGCCTGGTTCATGCGCGTGAAGTCGAGATCGACGACGGCCGACGTGATCTGGCGATCGCCGAAGGTCAGCCGCGGCCCGTTGGCGACGAGGCGTCCCGCCGTCGCCACCAGGCCGCCGCCGTCGTAGATGGCGCGCCCCGCCTCGTTGCCCAGCAAATTGGTGTAGACGTAGCTGACGCCGAAGGCGCGCGAGCCCTCGATGACGAAGCGCTCGCGCACCTCGCGCTTGCCGAAGGCGAAGTGGCTCGCCGACGGGTTGAGCAGCAGGTCGATGCCTTTGCGGGCCAGCATCGCACCGGGACGCGTGCCCACCCAGGCGTCCTCGCAGATCTCGAAGCCGATGCCGACGCCGCCGACGTCGAAGACAAGATCGCCCAGCGGCCAGCGCTGCTCGCCGCGCTCGAGCTCGGCCGAGACGCCGCGCGGCCAGGCCTTGAACCAGCGCGGCTCATAGTGGAGGCCGTCGCCGGGAAGATTTTGCTTGGCGACGAAGCCGAGGATCCTGCCGTCGGCGAGGAGCGCGGCGCAGTTGAAGAGCGCGTTGCGGAAGAGCACGGGCAAGCCGACGGCGACGACGATGCCGCGCGTCTGCGGCACGATCTCGTGCAGCACCTCCCAAGCGGTGTCGGCGACCGCCGGCGAGAGGAAGGCGTCCTCGCAGCCGTAGCCGGTGATGCACAGCTCCGGCAGGCAGAGGAC
>DASYQD010000090.1:0-14008 GCA_036005845.1 Thermoanaerobaculia bacterium
AGAGCGTCGTGTAGCCGAGCAGCGCCGCCCCGTAGGGCAACAGGCTGGTGCCGGTCGGCCCGAGCGCGTCGGCCGCCGCGAGCTGCCGCGGCACCGGCACGCCGGCGCGCCGCCGGTAAGCCAGGGCAGCGGTGCCGCGCAGGGTCCATCCCGCCATGTAGGCGAGGTCGGGAACGATGCCGTAGGTGGCGCCGCCGAGCGACAGACCTCCCCAGGCGATGTCGCCGACGAGCTCGACGAGGAGGCCGGCGGTCAGCAGCTGGTAGGCGAGACGGGCCGGCTCGGGCCGCCGGCGCAAGGCGAGCACCGCGAGCGCAGTGAGCAGCGCGACGTCGCCGAGCGGGTAGGCGAAGGACAGCGCCGCCTGCCGCGTCTGCAGCGCCGACGCGGTGGGCACGCCGACGAGGTAGACCACCAGCATGGCGCCGCCGCAGACGACCGACGCGGTATCGAGCCAGAACTGCCGCCGCTCTTGGCGTGTGCGGCCCTCACGGGGCAGACTGAAGATGCCGCCCAGCAGCAGCGGGTAGTACGACAGCCAACCGGCGTTGCCGAGCGACAGGTCGCGCAGCGCCGGCCAGTAGAGCTCGAGCAGCCACAGCGCGTTGCCGGCCTCGATGGCTAGGAAGGCGAGGGCGAGGAGGCGCCAAGCCCGCGTCGCGCTCGCCGGCAGGCCGGGCGCCCGCGAAGCCAGCCAGGCGAGCGAGACGGTGGCGAGGCCGGCGAGCACGAAGGCCAGCCGATTCGGCAACGAGCCGCCGTCGGCATCAGCGGTGAAGAACGCCCGCCAAACGCAGAAGGCGAGCGCGAAGACGACGAGCGCCGCCCACAGCAGGCCCGGCCCGTCGCTCAGCCAGACCGCGACGAAGGCACGCAGGCGCGAGCGACCGGCCGGAGGGGCAGCGGCGGCTGAGGCGGTGCCGGTGACGATGGTGCGAAGTCTACCGCCGCGCCCGAGTATCTACGCGGCCGGCCCGCGGCCCGCCAGCCGGAAGCCCCACACGGCGAGGCCGCCGGCGACGACCACCGCCAACCAGGAGATCGCCACCGGCGTCTGCCAGCTCCCGATGACGACCGCCGTCCCCTGCACCGCTCGCACGAGATGGGCGAGAGCCACCACTGCGAACACGACCGCCGACAGCGTGCAATACGTTCGTGCGTTCATCGCTCCACTCCTTTGCGGCCACTGCCGCGTCAACTCACTACCGACTCATTGCCGCGGGCGCCGCTGCGCCGAGCCGGCGGCGCTCGGCGAGCGGCCGGCCTGGCGCAGGGCGTCGCGCAGCAGGTACTCGATCTGTCCGTTCAAGCTGCGCAGCTCGTCGTCCGCCCAGCGCTGCAAGGCCTGGTGGACGGTGGGCTCGAGGCGCAGCAGGAAGGGCTTGCGTTCGGCCATCCTTCGGCTCGTCCACCTAGTTGTGCAGCGTCCCCGTGTTGACGACCGGCTGCGTCGAATGCTCGCTGCACAGCACGACCATGAGGTTCGACACCATCGCCGCTTTGCGCTCCTCGTCGAGGGTGATGACCTGCTTCTGGGCCAGCATCTCGAGCGCCATCTCGACCATTCCGACGGCGCCCTCGACGATCTTCTGCCGGGCCGCGACGACGGCGGTCGCCTGCTGGCGGCGCAGCATCGCGGCGGCGATCTCGGGCGAGTAGGCGAGGTGGCTGATGCGGGTCTCGAGCACCTGCACGCCGGCGCGCGCCAGGCGCTCCTCGATCTCGGTCTGCAGCTGCTTCGACACCTCGGCGGTGTGGCCGACGAGGTCCACCTCGCCGCCGTGCGCGTCGTAGGGGTAGCCGGTGGCGAGGTTGCGCAGGGCAGCCTCGCTCTGCACCTGGACGTAGTTCTCGTAGTTGTCGACGAAGAAGACCGCCTCGGCGGTGTCGACCACCCGCCAGACGACGATCGCGGCGATCTCGATCGGGTTGCCGCGCGCATCGTTGACCTTGAGCTTGGCGGTCTCGAAGTTGCGCACGCGCAGCGACACGCGGCGCTTGGTGTAGAAGGGGTTCGCCCAGCGCAGGCCGGGGTGCTTGATCGTGCCCTTGTAGTCGCCGAAGAGCTGCAGCACCTTGCCTTCATTGGGGTTGACGACGAGGAACCCGGCGAGCATCACCCCGACGACGACGACGGCGAGCACCAGCAGGACGAACCGCACGATCTCGCCCTGGCGCAGCGCCAGGAAGGCGTTGTACATCAGCGCGAGCAGCGCCGCCGGCAGCAACACCAGCATGGCGAGGCCGGACAACCCGTGCTTCTCGATTTCACGCAACATGGCCGCGGCCCTCCTTTTCGACCGCTATCGAAGTGATATCACATTGAAATCTACAGGTCAAGCGGTCCTGTCAAGCGCTGTAGCAAGCGGCCGCCCCGGGAGAGGCCGCGGCGGTGAGCCCCGGAGGCGCGAAATCTCGCGTTTCCCGAGCGAGGCAGGAACGACGCGGCGCGTGGATCCAGGGCGGGCTCGGGAGCGCGCCGCGCGGAATCGCTCCGATGAACCCACTCCTCGTTCGCTGGCTGCGCCGTCACGCCGTCCGCCTCGCCGCCGCCATCCTCGTGTTGGTCGCCTACGGCTTCGCGCGGCTGCCCCATGCGAGCGAGGCCGAGCGCCGGCAGCTCGCGGCCCGCTTCGCCTTCACCCGCCTGCCGCTCGCCGAGCCGCCGCACGCCGGCGAGCCGCGCACCGTGCGGCGCGTGCACCCCAGCCTGCGCAAGATCTCGGCCTGGGTCTCCGCGCTGGGGGCGGCGGTGGCGCTCGGCGACGTCGACGGCGACGGGCTGCCCAACGATAGCTGCCTCGTCGACCCGCGCTTCGACCAGGCGATCGTGGCGCCGGTGCCGGGCACCGGTGACCGTTACGCGGCCTTCGTGCTCGACCCGGCGCCGTTCCGCGTCGACGAGACGATGGCGCCGATGGGCTGCCTGCCCGGCGATTTCAACGAGGACGGCCGCACCGACTTCGTGGTCACCTACTGGGGCCGGCCGCCGCTGGCGTTCCTCCGCCTCGCTGCCGGCGCCGAGGCGAGCGCGCCGCCGACCGCCGCCGCCTATCGCGCGGTGGAGCTGGCGCCTGCCGGCGAGCGCTGGTACACCAACACCGTCACCTCGGCCGACGTCGACGGCGACGGCCACCTCGACCTCATCATCGGCAACTACTTCCGCGACGGCGCCCGCATCCTCGACACGCACGGCACCGGCGAGGAGGTCCTCAACCAATCGCTCTCGCGCGCCGGCAACGGCGGCACCAACCGCATCCTGCTCTGGCGCAGCGCCACGGCGGGCGCCGAGCCGGACGTGCGCTTCGCGGACCTGGAGTCACCCTTCGACGAGGCGACGCGCTTCGCGTGGACGCTGTCCGTGGGCGCCGCCGATCTCGACGGCGACCTGCTGCCGGAGATCTACTTCGGCAACGACTTCGGCCCCGACCGGCTGCTCTACAACCACTCGCAGCCCAGCGAGCCGCGCTTCACGCCGGTCTTCGGCGAGCGCCGCTTCACCGATCCGCAGTCGCGCGTCCTCGGCCGCGACTCGTTCAAAGGGATGGGCCTCGACTTCGCCGACTTGAACGGCGACGGCGTGCTCGACATCTACGTCAGCAACATCGCGCAGCCCTGGGCGCTGCAGGAGAGCCACTACGTGTGGATGAGCGACGCCTCGCCGGCGCGGCTGCGCGACGGCATCGCTCCCTATCGCGACCAGGGCGAGGAGCTCGGCCTCGGACGCAGCGGCTGGTCGTGGGATGCGCGTTTCGCCGACTTCGACAACGACGGCGTGCCCGAGGCGGTGCAGGCGGTGGGTTTCGTGCGCGGCGTGACCAACCGCTGGCCGGAGCTGCACGAGATCGCGATGGGCAACGACCAGGACTTCATGCACCCGCGCTTCTGGCACTTCTTCCGCCCGGGCGACGACCTCTCGGGCCACTTGCACGACCCGTTCTTCGTGCGCGGAGCGGACGGCCGCTACGAGGACGTGGCCGCCGAGCTCGGGCTCGACGATTCGCACGTGACGCGCGGCATCGCCATCGCCGACGTCGACGGCGACGGCGACCTCGACTTCGCGATCGCCAACCAGTGGGAGCCGTCGTACTTCTTCCGCAACGACGCGCCGCACGCGGGCGCGGCGCTGGAGCTCGACCTGCGGTTGCCGATCGCGGCGGCGGCCGCCGGCATCAGCGGCGCCTCCCGGCCCGCTATCGGCGCCGAGGCGACGCTGCGGCTGCCCGACGGCCGGCGCATGACGGCGCAGGTCGACGGCGGCAGCGGCCACTCGGGCGAGCGCGCGCCGATGCTCCACTTCGGGCTCGGCGCGATGGCGCCGCGAACGCCGCTGCGCGTCGAGCTGCGCTGGCGCGACGGCGCCGGCCGGCCGCGCGCGGGTGCGCTCACTCTCACCCCCGGCCGGCATCGCGTGCTGCTCGCCGGCGACGGGGCGCGTCTCGTGGACGCTACCGGAGCGGTGGGCTGAGCATGGGCGCCCACAAGGACATCCGTCTCGCCGCGCTGCGCCGATTCGCCGCTGCCATCACCCTCCTCAACGTCGTCGGCCACACGCTGCTCGGCTTCGAGCAGTCGTGGCTCACGCCGTTCGTCGGCGTGCTCGCCGCCTACCTCACCGAGATCGTGCTCGAGCTGCTCGAGAGCTGGCGCAGCGGACGCCGCCCGCGCTTCCTCGGCAAGGGCATGGCGGCGATCGACTTCCTGCTCCCGGCGCACATCAGCGGTCTGGCGGTGAGCATGCTGCTCTTCGCCAACCGGCGGCTGCAGGCAGTGGTCTTCGCGGCGGTGGTGGCGATCGCCTCGAAGTACCTCTTCCGCGTCGAGGTCGACGGCCGCCCGCGGCACGTCTTCAACCCCTCGAACCTCGGCATCAGCGCCACCCTGCTCGCCCTGCCGTGGGTGGGGATGGTGCAGCCGTACATGTTCACCGAGAAGCTCAGCGGCGGTTGGGACTGGTTCCTGCCCGTGCTCATCGTCTGCACGGGCTCACTCCTGAACGGGCGCCTCACCAAGAAGCTGCCGCTGGTCGCAGGCTGGGTGGGCGGCTTCGCGGCGCAGGCGGTGGTGCGGCACTTCCTGTTCGGCAACCAGCTGCTCGCCTCGCTCAACCCGATGACCGGCGTCGCCTTCCTGCTCTTCACCTTCTACATGATCACCGACCCGGCGACGACGCCGAGCTCGCCGCGCGGGCAGGTCGCCTTCGGTGCCGCGGTGGCGGCGACCTACGCCGCGTTCATGGCGCTGCACCTCGTCTTCGGCATCTTCCTCGCCTTGAGCCTCGTCTGCCTCGGCCGCGGCGTGCTCTTGCAGGCGCACGAGCTCGTCGCGCAGCGAGCGCGCCTCGCGATCTCGGTACCGGCGACCGCGGAGAGCACGACGGCGTGAGCGGCTGCAACGCCGCCGCATCGCGCGCGCGCAGGGGCCCGCGAGCTATCAGCTCCTGGGCGAGTCCTCGAGGCCGCCGCGGTAGACGTCGTCGACGGCGATCTCGCATTCCAACGAGTCGAGCCGCATCCGTTCGCCGCTCCCGGCCGTCTGGCGCTCCCACTGACCACCGACCTGACGGCGCCAAAGCTCGATCTGTTGCTGTCGGTGCGACACGAGCAAGCACTCTCGCAACGACGGGACCTGCTTGTAGTGCTCCAGCTTCTCGCCGCGATCGTAGTCCTCGGTGCTGTTGCTGAGGACCTCGGCCACCAACAAGGGATTGACCAGCGTCAGGCGGTTCTCGGGATCTCGCTCGAGCGGACCGCAGACGACGGTGACGTCCGGATAGGTCGCCAGCCCGGTGGCCAGCACGCGCACCCGCAGATCGGAGCTGAACACACGGCAGGGGCGGCTCCCGATGCCCGCCAATAGCGCTGCGCCGAGGTTCATCGCCAGCGCCGCGTGTTCCGGCGAGCCGCCGGCCAACGCGTAAATCTCGCCGCCCAAGAACTCGTGCTTGACGTTGCTCGCCTCTTCCAGGAAGAGATAGTCCGCGTACGAGTAGCGGTGCCGCGCAGCAGGCTCGCTCACACTAGGGAGTCTACTCCCGGATGCCTAAAGCGACGGACCAGCCGCGCCTGCTGGCGAGACCCGCCGTTCGAAAGCGATGCTCGGCTGCTTCGCCGCGTTCAGCGGCTCTACCGACTCCGCTTGCGCGCCGTCGCCTTGCCGCCCTTGCGGCCGGCCGCGGCTTTCTTCGAGCTCGAGCCGCTCGAGCCTTTCTTGCTGCCGCCGCCCTTGCTGCCCGCCTTGCTCTTGCTGCTGCCGCCCTTGCTCGACGCGCTCTTCTTGCTGCCGCCACTCTTCGTGCGCCCCTCGCTGCTGCGCTGCTTGTTGACGGTGGCGGCGGCGATGCGCTTCGCCGTCTTGCTCGAGCGCCCCTCCTTGCTCTCGCTCTCCTTGATGTGCTCGTACTGCCGCTCGTCCTTGTCGCTCCACGACTCCGGCATGGTGACCTCCTGCCGCCCACGCGGCGAACGCGCTCGCCCGTCGAGCGCCGGCGCAACGCGGGCAGCAAGCCGTACGCCAACCACAGCGATGACGGCTGCGCGCAGACTCGCCGCACACCAAGACGCGAATCAACTAGCTGGCTGAACCGGGACCCGCGACCTCAGCGGGTACTTCTCCGGATGCTCGATCGATTCGATGTGGAGATCGACGTCGAGCTCCGGCCAATAGAGGTGATGAGGCTGCGGCCGCTCCACGCGCAGGATGGCCCGAACAGGCGCGTCCGCGAACCAGGGGAACTCGGCGAACGGCATGAAGAGCTCCCGGTCGTCGACCAGGAGCCAGACACCCATGCCCGAGATGTTGGTGACCTCAGCGGCCGAAGTGCTTCTTCCAGGCATCGAGAATCTCCTGCCGGCGCGCAACGATGAAGCGGAAACGCCCGAGTCTGAGGACCGTTGGGCGGCTCCAGCCTACCCCCGACTCGGGAGAAGGTGGCCTCCCACGACTGTCCGTTAGTGTTTACCAGGGTCACCGGACGCCAGGCCGAAGAAGCCGCGGATGCGTTGCAGCAGCGAGGCTTCGGCGCGGACGTCGCGGGCGCCGCGGTCGCGGTCGCGGCGGTCTTCGAGGGTCGCGGCCGTCTCCGCTTGCCGCGCCGTCACCGCGGCCGAGAGGTGCTCGGCGAGCTGGGGGTCGTGCGCCAGCAGCGGCGCCAGCGCCTGCTTGCTGATCACCAGCACTTCACTGCCGCCGTCGGAGGTCACGGTGGCGCTGCGCGGCGCACCGGTGAGCAGCGACATTTCACCGAAGAAGTCGCCTTTGCCGAGCGTCGCCAGCGTCACCACGCCGGTGTCGTCGGCGTCGCCGGCCTTGGTGACGCGGACGCGGCCGTGCTCGACGACGAAGAGCGAGTCGCCGCCGTCGCCCTCGCGCACCAGCACCTCGCCGGCGCCGTAGTGGCGATGCTCGGCCGCCGCGGCGAGCTGAGCGACCGCGTCGCCTTCGAGGTCGCGGAAGAAGTGAAGCTGCGAGAGCAGCTCGATGGCGATCTGTCGCCGCTCGCGCGTGCGGCGGCGCTCTTGGCGCTCGGCGTGCGTCCACAGCACGCTGCGCGTCGGGTAGGCGATGGCGAGCCCCTGGCGCCGCAGCTCGTACCAGATGCGGCTCTTGACGCCGTCGTCGAAGCGCGTGAGCCCGACCAAGTCGCGCGTCCACACGCGCAGGCGATAGTCGACACCGCTGTCCTGGAAGGCGTGCAGATAGGCCTCGGGCGCCGGCGTCTCGACCGCTCCCGGCACCGCGCGGGCGGCCTCGAGCAGCGCGGCTTTGACGCGAAACGGCGGGGCGTCGTAGCTCACCTCGACGTGGAAGTTGATGCCCACCGGCCGTTCGCCGGCGCCGTAGTTGAGCAGCCGCGCGTTGGAGAGGGTGGCGTTCGGCTCCCAGAGGTCGATGCCGTCGCGCGTGCGCATCCGCACGCTGCGCCAGGTGGCGTCGATGACCTGCACCGGCTGGCCGTCGAAGATCAGCCAGTCGCCGCGCGCGAACGGCTTCTCCAGCTCGAGGCCGACGCCGGCGAAGACGTTCTTCAGCATGTCCTGCAGCGCCAAGCCGATCACCGCCGAGAGCACGGTCGACGAGACCAGCACCGCCGGCAGCGGCTGCTCGAGGATGACGGTGGCGATGAGGAGCACCGTCGCCGCCAGCAGCACGATGCGCAGCACGTCGCGCACGAGCTTCGGCATCAGCGGGCCGCGCGCCGGGCTCCACGGCCGCTGGAAGATCAGCGAGTCGACGAGCGAGTAGACGACGAGCGCCGTCAGCAGCGCTCCGAGCGACGCGCTCACCCGCCAGCTGATCGAGTCGCGGCGCGTCAGCACCGCCAGCACCGCCACCGCCGCGGCGGAGAGCGCCCAGAAATGGAAGAGCACGCGGACGCGGATGGGCCAGCGGGTCCGCCGCAGCAGCGCGTACAGCAGCTCCAGGGCGACGAAGACGCCCACGCCGTAGGCGATGGCCGGGGTCACGGGCGCGCAGCATAACAAGCGGTACGATGCGCGCCGTGCCGACGGCGGTGAAGGCGACGACGAGCGACGGCAGGCGCCGCTGCGCCTGGGTGGCGAACGCCAGCCCGCGCATGCTCGCCTACCACGACGAGCAGTGGGGCGTGCCGGTGCGCGACGACCGGCAGCTCTTCGCCAAGCTGATCCTCGACGGCGCGCAGGCGGGGCTGTCGTGGTCGACCATCCTCGCCCGCGAGGAGGGTTACTACCGCGCCTTCCACGACTTCGATCCCGCGCGCATCGCGCGCTACGGCGACAAGGACGTCGCGCGCCTGCTCGCCGACCCCGGCATCATCCGCAACCGCGCCAAGGTGCGCTCGGCGATCGCCAACGCGCGCGCCTACCTGAAGCTGCAAGAGGAAGAAGGCAGCTTCGCGGATTGGCTCTGGCGCTTCGTCGACGGCGAGCCGGTGCGCAACCGCTGGCGCGACAGCAAGCAGGTGCCGGCCGAGACGCCGCTGTCGCAGGCGGTCAGCAAGTCGCTGCGCGAGCGCGGCTTCACCTTCGTCGGGCCGACCATCGTCTACGCGTTCATGCAGGCGGTGGGGATGGTCAACGACCACCTGGTGAGCTGCTACCGGCACGCCGAGGTGGCGGCGCCCGCCAACGCCAAGCGCGAGAAGGGGCCGTCGAAGAGGAGGACGTCGCGATGAGGAGCATGCGCGTTCGCGTCGCGTTCGGGAGTGCGATCGCGGTCGCCATTGCCATTGCCGGATCGCTGGCGCCAGCGCGCGCCCAGCGCGACTGGAGCAAGGTGGAGATCAAGACCATCGCCGTCGCGCCGCGCATCTACATGCTGCAGGGCGCCGGCGGCAACGTCGGGCTCTTCGTCGGCGACGACGGCGCGTTCCTCATCGACGACCAGTACGCCCCGGTCTCCGACAAGATCAGGGCGGCCGTCGCGGCGGTGACGCCGAAACCGATCCGCTTCGTCCTCAACACCCACTGGCACGGCGACCACGTCGGCGGCAACGAGGCGTTCGCCGGCGGCGGCGCGGTGATCGTCGCCCACGACAACGTGCGCACGCGCATGCTCGTCGGCCAGCTCAACGAGCTGATGAAGCGCACCATCGACCCGGCCGTGCCCGTCGCACTGCCGGTGATCACCTTCAGCGACACGGTGACCTTCCACCTCGACGGCGAGGAGCTCTACGCCTTCCACGTGCCGCCGGCGCACACCGACGGCGACACCGCGGTCGTCTTCCGCCACGCCGACGTCATCCACACCGGCGACCTGCTCTTCAACGGCACCTACCCGGTGCTCGACGTGCCCTCGGGCGGGCGGCTGTCAGGAATGATCGCGGCGGCCGACCAGCTGCTCGCCATCGCCGGGCCGCAGACGAAGATCATCCCCGGCCACGGCGACCTCGCCACGGCCGCCGACCTGCGCGCCTTCCGCGACATGCTCGCCATCGTGCGCGAGCGGGTGACGCCGCTGGTCAAGGCGGGCAAGAGCGCCGACGAAGTGGTTGCGGCGGCGCCGCTCGCCGATCTCGACGCCAAGTGGGGGCAGGGGTTCATGAAGGCTCCCGACTTCCTGCGCGCCGTGCACATGAGCTTGATGCGCGAGTTGGGCATCGTGGCGCCGATGTCGGCGGCGACGCCGCGGCCGTGAGCGACGCGGCACCGTCGCCGGGGCTTTACGAGCAAGCGCTGGCGGCAGCGGCCGCGTCGGGTGCGGCGCTCGCTCTGGCGAAGCCGCCGCGGGCGTCGGCGGGCGTCGTGCCGTGGCGGCGCCGCAACGGCCGCATCGAGGTGTTCTGGGTGCGCCGCTCGGAAGCGGTGCCGTTCATGCCCGGCTGGCACGCCTTCCCCGGCGGCGGCCTCGCGCGCAGCGACGCCGAGCTGCCCGTGCACGGCGAGCCGCGCCACTCGTTCGCCGGCGACACCGCCAAATCCGTGCGCTCGCCCATTCCCGTCGGTTCGCGCGTCGAAGGCGAGGAGGTCGACCCCGACCTCGTGCCCGGCGTGGTGGCGGCAGCGCTGCGCGAGCTGTGGGAGGAAACCGGCTTGCTTCTCGTTACCGCGGCCGCAGTTCTTGACGATGGAGCCGATCCCGAAGACGGCGTTGCGCCAGGCGCTCCGGTCGCCGGGACCGCGGCCTCAGCCCTTCCGCGCGATGCGGGCACCGCCGCGCTCGCCGCCGCGTTGCGCGAGCGCGGGCTCGCGCTCGACGCCACGCAGCTCGTGTGGGCGGGCCGCTGGCTGACGCCGCCGTTCGCGCCGCTGCGTTTCGACAACCGCTTCTTCCTGCTCGAGTGGCCCGAGGATCGCGCGCAGCAACCGAGCGTCGTGCCCGGCGAGCTCGCCGAGGGCGAGTGGGTCGCGCCCGCTGCCGCACTGGCTCGGTGGCACGCAGGGGACGTGCTCGCGGCGCCGCCGATCCTCCATTTCCTGCGCGTCCTCGCCGAGGATGCTCCCGAGGCCGGCCTGCGCCGACTCCACGATCCCGTCGAAGCCGACCTCGGCCCATTCCGCCGCATCGAGTTCCGCCCCGGCGTGGTCATGGTGCCGTTGCGCACGCCGACGCTGCCGCCGGCGACGCACACCAACGCCTACCTGCTCGGCACCGGCCCCATGGTGCTCGTCGATCCCGGCTCGCCATACCCGCAGGAGCAGGACCGCCTGCACGCGGCCATTGCCGCCGCGACGTCGCAGCTCGGCCGGCGCCTCAACGCCATCTGGATCACCCACCACCATCCCGATCATGTCGGCGGCGTCGCCGCCGCGGCCGCCGCGTTCGACGTTCCCGTCGCCGCGCACCCGGCAACGGCGGAGCGCCTCGCCGCCCGCGGCATCCGCGTCAACGCGTTCTTCCACGACGGCGAACGTGCCGAGCTCGGCCCCGGCTTCCACGTGCGCATCCTCCACACTCCCGGACACGCGCGCGGCCACCTCGCCTTCCTCGTCGAAGAGGACAGCACTCTCCTCTGCGGCGACCTGCTGTCGGCCCTCTCCACCATCGTCATCGACCCGCCCGAAGGCAACATGCGCGACTACCTGGCGTCGCTCGAGCGCTGCCGCGAGCTGCGACCGCGCTTCCTCTTCCCCGCCCACGGCCCGGTGCTGCGCGACGGCGAGCGCGTGCTGACGCAGCTCATCGACCACCGCCGTGACCGCGAAGCACGCGTGCTCGCCGCCTGGAAGAGCGGCGTGCATGAAGCGGACGCCATCGTCCCCCTCGCCTACGACGAAGCCGAAGTGCCGCCGCCGCTGCGCCCCATCGCCGCCCGCCAGGTGCTCGCCCACCTCGACCATCTGCGCGAGCAGGGCCTGCTATAGCGTAGTTACGCTCGCGCGTCGCCGCCCAGTGAGCGACGAAGGTCGATACGGAAGCACCGCTTGTTATGACAATCAAGAAAGTGATCTGCGCACCCGCGGGACGGCTCAGCGCAGGCGAGCGCCGCGAGCTGCTGCGCAGCTTTGATCGGCTGGTGCCTGCGATCCCCGAGCGGCCGGCAGCCGAGGTCGACGCGGAGCTCGCTGAGTTGCGTAGGGCGCGGCGGGCCGACGCCAAGCGCAGCGCGTCGCCGTCGACGCGATGACCACCACCCAGCCCTCGGCCCTGCTCACGCACCGCGTGCTAGCGTCGTCGCCCTTGAACAAGGAGGAAGCCCAACGATGACCGAGCTTTGCATCAACCGGCGGAGCGCCTTTGCGGCCGCGCTGCTCATTACCGCCGGAGTCCTTGCCTGCAAGCCGGCGGAAGCGCCGGCGCCCGAGGCCGCCGCCACGCCGACGACCGCCGCCGCCGAGAGCCCGCTGCTCGCGAAGGCCGACAAGGCCGCCGCGGCGATCACGCCCGAAGTGCTGCGGGCTCCCATCGCCGAGCTCGGCAGCGATGCCTACGAGGGCCGCGACCCTGGCTCGCGCGGCGACGTCAAGGCGCGCAACTACCTCATCCAACAGATGCAGGGGCTCGGCCTGCAGCCGGGCTTCGCCGACGGCTGGCAGCAGCCGTTCGACCTGGTGAGCGTCGACGCCGCGATGCCGGCGACCTGGACCTTTACCGGCGCCGGCGGCAAGTCGGCCGCCTTCAAGCGCAAGGACGAGTTCATCGCCGCCTCCGGCGTGCAGGACCCGAAGGCGACGCTCAAGAACGCCGAGGTGGTCTTCGTCGGCTACGGCATCCAGGCGCCCGAGTTCCAGTGGGACGACTTTAAGGGGCAGGACCTCAAGGGCAAGGTCCTGCTGATGCTGAACAACGATCCCGACTGGGACGACGCGCTGTTCGCCGGCAAGCGACGCCTCTACTACGGCCGCTGGACCTACAAGTACGAGAGCGCGGCGCGGCAGGGCGCGGCGGGCGCGATCATCATCCACACCACGCCGTCGGCCGGCTATCCCTTCCAGGTGGTGCAGACCTCGTGGACCGGCGAGCAGTTCGAGCTGCCGCGCGAGAACGAGCCGCGCGTCCAGGTGCGCGGCTGGCTCACCGAGGACGCCTCGAAGCGGCTCGTCGCGCTCAGCGGCAAGGACCTCGACCAACTCATCGAGTCGGCGAAGTCGAAGGACTTCCAGCCGGTGCCGCTCGGCGTGCGCACCTCGCTGGTGCTGAACAACAAGATCCGCCGCGTGCAGACCGCCAACGTCGTCGGCAAGATCCCCGGCCGCGACGAGAAGCTGGCGCAGCAGGTGGTCATCTTCACCGCCCATCACGACCACCTCGGCATCGGCGAGCCCGACGCGAAGGGCGACAAGATCTACAACGGCGCCCGCGACAACGCCTCCGGCTGCGCCGAGATCCTCGCCATCGCGCGCGCCTTCAAGGCGCTGCCCGAGGCGCCGCGACGCACCGTCATGATCGGTTTCGTCGCCGCCGAGGAGCAGGGCCTGCTGGGCTCGAAGTACCTCGCCCAGCATCCGCCCGTGCCCGCCGGCCGCATCGCCGCCGACATCAACCTCGACAGCGCCAACATCTGGGGCAAGACCAAAGACGTCACCTACATCGGCATCGAGAAGTCGTCGTTGGGTGACGTCGTGCGCAAGCTCGCCGGCGAGCAGGGGCGCGAGGTCAAGGGCGACCAGTTCCCCGACAAGGGCTTCTACTACCGCTCCGACCAGTTCAGCTTCGCCAAGGTCGGCATCCCCGCCATCTACCTCGAGCCGGGCACCGACTTCGAGGGGCGTCCCGCGGGCTGGGGCAAGGAGCAGCTGGACATCAACGAGAACGAGCAATACCACCAGCCGAGCGACGAGCTGACGCCCGATTGGAACTTCGACGGCATGGTGCAGGACGCGCAGCTCGGCTTCAAGGCCGGTCTGTGGATCGCCGAGGAGGACGAGCTGCCGACCTGGACGCCGGGCGACGAGTTCGAGGCGGCGCGCAAGAAGGCGATCGAGGAGGCGGAGAACGGCGCGGCGGCGCCTGCCGCTACGCCCGCGCCCGCGGCGACGCCCGCCGCTTCACCGGCGGCGAGCGCGAAGGCCGACGACGACTAGCCTCGGCGCTCGCCTCACGCGAGGCATCGAGATCGCTTCGTCGCTGCGCTCCTCGCGATGACGGC
>DASYQD010000091.1:0-33034 GCA_036005845.1 Thermoanaerobaculia bacterium
ACGAGCTTGGCACCGGCGATCTCTCGGCGATCACCGGCCGCTACGCCGTGCCAGCCAACGCCGGTGCGAACCGGCATTTGCAGGCACGCCACCCGTCGCTCGACGAGCGTGGCGAGGGCGCGCTGCCGAGCCTCGCCGCCGGCGCCGTCGCGAACCTCGACCTCGTCGTGCAGCCGGTGCCGCCGCGCGTGCTGTCGGTGACGCCGGCCGCGAACGCCAGCGGCCAGCCGCTCGCCACCGCGGTCACGGTGCTCTTCAGTGAAGCGCTCGATCCGGCGACCGTCACTTCCTCGACGCTGACGCTGGAGGTGGCGGCTGGCGACGGCGGCGCGACCGGAGTCTTCGTCGACGGCCACGTATCGCTCGTCGACGGCCTGCGCGTCGTCTTCGCGCCCACCCGTCCGCTGCTCCCCGGCCGCACCTTCCGCGCCCGCTTCGCCGGCGGCGTCGCCGACCGCGGCGGCGCCATCTACGCCGGAGCGCCGATGCTGTGGAGCTTCAGCACTTCGACCAACGTCGTGCCCGGCGGCCAGGTCCACCCGGAGAAGTTCCACATCCGCCTGCCCGTCGACGGCGTGGCGCAGATCTACGGCGACGCCGGTGCGCTGCCCGGCTCGTCCCCTGGCCAGACGCCGTGGGTCGTGTCGCCCGAGATCGAAGGCCCGGTCGCCGACCCGGTGCGCGACACTTTCCAGGGCCACGGCGACGGCAGCTTCACCGGCACCGTCGGCCATCCACCGAGCTTCGCGGTGACCACGGCGAGCCGCGTGTGGGTCAAGGTCTTCGACCCCACCGGCACGCTGGCGGCGGAGTTCCGACTTGGGCCGTTCACCACTCCCGATGGGTTGGGGTTCGTCGCACCGGTGGGGGAGGCGGTGACCTTCCGCAGCGCTGAGGGATTGGTGGTCGACGTGCCGGCGGCGGCGTTCGACGCGCCGACCTTGGTGAGGATCCAGCAACTGCCGCTCGCGAGCGTCGGGATCCCGACACCGGACGGACTCGCGCTCGGCGCCTTCGTCAAGCTCGACTTCGCCGGCGAGGCCAAGGAGACGCTTCGAGTCCACGTCCCCGCGCCTGCCGGCGTCGCCAGCGACGCTCAGGTCTTCGTCGCGGCACCCGAGACCTTTGCCTGGGGCCCGGGTCTGCGCTTCTTGACCACCGGCGGTGTCCTCACCCTCGACGGCGCCAGATACCTGTCCAACGATCCTTCACTCCAACCCGCGCCGTCGACCAGCTCCACTGGCAGCACGCTCGCACCGAGCGCCAAGGCCTTGGCCGGCGGCCGCACCTGCAAGCAGGCTCTCGAGAGCGGCCTCCCGCGCTGCTTCCTTCAGGAGATGCTCATCGAGCTCCGCCAGGCTTCCGATTCCGCCTGGTACTACGAGCAGGGCAAGGAGTGGACGGTGCTCTCCGGTATGTTGGGCGGCACCGTCGATGCGTGGGGCTTCGCCAACAGCGTCTTCGCGGCAGGACCGTTCGTCTACGTTCCCGGCCTCAACGACACCGGCGGCCGCTACGTCCTGCCGGTGATCGTCGGCGAGCGTTTCGAGGTGGTGCAGCGCGACGTCGCGGCGGGCTGGGTGCTCAACCGGCGCCAGATCGAACCGATCGCCAGCGACCAGGGCATCGTCGAAGCACCGATCCCGGAGGATGAGCATCCCGCGCGGCCGATGCTCATCGATGCGCGGCCGTTCCACTTCATTCGCTTTGCGGCGCCGCCGGCGGACACCACGCTTGCGGTGCGGTTAGAGGTCGAGGCCAAGGGCGTCGAGGGCGGCAAGGTCCAGCTGCAACCGATCGCCGATTACCCGCTTCCCGAGGGCACGAGCCTCGAGGTCTTCGACCTCTCCCACGCCGCACGGCCGGCCAACGATCCTGACTACGGCGCTCCCGAAGCGGGTCCGCGCACGGTCGTCTGCAGCGAAGGGCAGTGGTCGCTCGCCGAGCTCAAGGCGAGCTCCGAGATGCTCCTCGTCTTGTCGCCCGGTGACCTCGATACCACCGGCCAGCCGATCGAGCTGCAGTTCGATCGTGCGCTCGATAAGCTGCCGGCGAACACCACCGTGGCGAAGCTGTCCGACCTCGGACCGAAAGCAGGATGCCGAGACACGTCGGGCGCCGGCTATCCGCAGGCAATCCCGGTCGACGTCGATCTCGGGTCCCAGGGCACTCGCCTGGTGATCACGCCGCAAGGTCCGCTCCCGGCGGGCCATCGCTTCCGGCTGGAGCTGACGACCAGCGCGCTGCGAACGCCGGCCGGAGAGGAGGCCTGGCCGACGCCTAGCCGCTTCGAGTTCGCCACTCGGGCCGCCGCCCACGAGGGTTTCGGCGACCTGCCTGGCCAGGCGCCGCTAGGGCCCGATTCGCCGCAGGCCAACGACATCTTGCAGATCGGCCATCTCATGTTCGTCGGAGCCGACAACGGCGAGCTGATGGCGTTCGATGTCTCGGGCTCGACGGAAGCGCAAGGTTTCCGCCGTCAGTCCCGGCTTGCCAAGACCCTCGAGTCTTCCGTTCGGACGTTGACCACAGATAGTCATGGGCGCGTCTTCTGGACTGGCCTGTACGGTTCGCTGTGGGCCGTCAAGGCGCTGCGGATCGAGGACGTCCAGAACGCCACCACGAATACCTGCGGCGACTCGCCCGACTGGGCGGCAGGAATCCCGTGCTTCCCAGCACAGGAAGGCTCGGTGCGCATCGCCTTCAGCCCCGGCAGCACCTCCGTCTCCGCTTCCGAGTGGCTGTCTTCGCTGATGCTGCCCTCCGGCACACCGATGGACCTCGACGTCTTGGTCCAGGACGAGGAGGGCGCCAAGCTCGGGCTCGAGGAGTTCCTTTCGAAATACGGCGGTGGCTCGCTGTCGTCGATGACACCCGATGCCGGCGGCGCCTACACCTTCAACGTCACGCTCAACTCGACTCAGTGGCGCGCGACCCAGAACAAATCGGAGCCGAGCCGCCCGGGCACGGCCCCGGTGCCGGGGTTCGAGGCCTGGCGCACCGACGCTTGCGACGGTGAGGAGCTGTGGGATCGCTACCAGCGAGTCAGCGTCGACAACCTCACGACTGGCCAGCGCTGGTCGTTCGACATCGAGAACGAGTGGCCGGAGGGCTCGGGCAACGGCACGGCGACGCTCTCCGGCATCAAGGCGAGGCGTGGCGACCGGCTCCAGGTGCGCTACAACCTGCGCACGCTGGGTTACGTCGCCATCATGGGCAGCGGCATCACGGTCGTGGACCTCAACCGCGCCTATCGAGTAGCGAGCCCCGGCGGCTTCGTCGGCGACCGCGCCAGCGGGCGCCAGTGCGGCCGGCGGCTCGGGCAGTTCGAGGGAGAGCAACTGGAGTTTCCCGCCTGCACGCGCGACTTCGGCGCCGGCCCAGAGGGCATCTCGCTCACGCCGTCGCTGGCGGTGCAGTCGGCGACGGGAAGCTGTCCGGGCGCGGGTTGCCGCGGCGCAGGCATGCTCGATTCCTACTCACCGCTGTCTCAGGTTGGCGCCGTACACGCGCGTACTGCCGACGACCACCCGGCGGGCTTCGGCCAAGCGACCGCGAGCGGCGAGCCGTTGCAGGCCGCGGAGGTCGCCGCCTGCATCCGCACGGTGGCGAACGAACGTGCCCTGCTACGCGACATCGCGACGGGCGACGACGTCGATTGGTTCGACTACCACTTGCGCGGTAACTACGGCGGGACGTTCATCGACACCCAGCCCGGGAAGCTGCCAGAGGCGAAGCGCGGCGATCTCTTGTTCCTCACCCTGGGCGCCGCCGGCGTCTTCGTCTTCGATGTCTCGGACCGGGTGCTCGACCAGAACGTCATCGTCGGCCTCCTGCGCGTCAAGGATCACACCGCCTTCCGCGTCCAGGTGGATCACGCCACGGGGTTGCTCTTCGTCGGCGGCACCGACTCGAGTGGCGGCACGTCGAAGCCAGTCGTCGACGTGTGGGACCTGCGTTACGTTGCCGGCGCGCCGGGCAGTAAGTTCGCACCGCGGCCGCTGGCGTCTCTGCCCGCGCCCTGGGCGACCGGTCACCTGGGGTTGGAGGCTGCCGCGAGCGGATTGCTCTACGCTTGGGACCGCCAGCACGCCAAGCCGCAGGCGATGCCCTTCGACCGGCCGCAGTTCGTCTTCGGCGGTCTCTACCGCCCGTTTGGCATCACCGGCGATCACATCGAGCCGATCAGCCGACCGGCGACGAGCTTCGTGCCGCTCGGCGTGGCTATGGAGCTCAAGCCCGAAGACGAACGCAACCAGCGCGAGCTCCACGAGCGCGAGGCGTCAGCCGCGTTCAAGGTGCGCATCTCGCTGCCCGGCTCGTTGGGGCCTTTGCTCCAGGCGCGCGTGCAGAGCCTGGTCACGCTGCCGTCCGAGCACTTGCTCGGCCGCAAGGACGTGGGCGCGGCGGAGGCGGTCCCCGGCGGTCCTGGTTGGCCCGATCCAGCCGTCACCGTCACTCTGCGGCGGGTGAGCAGCGAGCGCACCAGCGGAGCGTTCGACCTCTACGAATCCGACGAGACGGTGCTGCTCGTCGCCGATCCCCGCGCGCGGCGCGAGTATCACCGCCAGGACGTGCCCGGCTCCGACGCGGACGAGGAGGGTCAGTGCCGGCGCTGCGCATGGCCCGGTTATCTCCCCGATCCTGCCGTTCCCGGCCCGGCGCGCGACCGAGTCAAGGAGCTCCTCGCCGGCGGCCCGTACGTTCGGGTGCTGCTGTTCGAGGACGAGCACGGCGATGCGTCGGCGCGCGCCGCCACACATCAAGCGATCGACTTCTTCAAGGCGCGCGGTGACGACTATCCGTTGCCTTTCGGTACTGCCGAGCTGCGTGGCTTCGCCGACGCGGTGCCCTCGCCCGTCCAGGCTGCGCTCGTCGAGCCGGCGCAAGGGGCAGCCGTGTGGCCCGGCGTCGCGGGTGTCATGGTCTCCCTCACCGGCGGCGAGGCGCTGCTCGCGGCGGTCGACCACGAGGTCGCCGGCCGCGTGCTGCCGGTGACGTTCGGCCGCAGCTATCGCTCGCACACGCTCGGCTACGGCCCGCTGGGCAGTGCCGGCTGGAGCTCGTCACTCTTCGCCCATTTGCGTGAGATCCCGACGACCGGCGAGGTGGAGCTCCGTGACGGTAGCGGCCGAGTCTTGCGCTTCCTCGCCAAGGACAAGCAGTGCAAGGTCGAGCCGCCTCTGCCGACGCATCAGCGCGATGACGGCGGTTGCTCGTACTTCCCGCCGAAGGGCACCTACCTCCGCTTGCTGCGCACCGGCTTCGGCTGGCGCCTGCTCGACCGCAACCACAACGAGCAGCGCTTCGACCGCGCGGGAAGGATCTTCGAGGCGAGCGATCGCCTGCGGCAGGGCGGCGAAGCGAACCGCATCGGCAGCACGATGCGCTACCTCTATGACGCCTTCGGCCGGCTGGTCACCATCGAGGACGACCTCGGCCGGCTCTATCGCCTCGAGTACTACGACAACCCGCGGCCGGAGAACGAAACGGACGAGCAAGGCCATCGCGGCGACGGTCCGCGCTACGGTCTGTTGAAGAAGGTCACCGACTTCGCCGACCGCACGGTCGAGTACCAGTACGACGAGGAAGACCGCCTCCTCCAGCAGGTGCGCCTGCCCGAAGTGACCAACCCGCACTTCGCGGAGCTCAACTTCACCGGCGCGACCCGGCCGACCATCGAGTACCGTTACGCGCCGTCGGAGGGTGTCGGCCGAGACAGTCAGGCGGCAGTGCTGCACGGCGACTTCGCGGCGCTGCGGCTCGGCGCGGTCGTGCTGCCGAGCTATCTCCCGGGAGGCAACACGCCGGAACGCATCAAGCTCGGCTACGACGCCGCGACGGGCCGCATCAAGACGCTTACCGAGCCCGAGGTCTCACCCTGGCGCCTCGCCTTCCCGGCACAGTCGGGCAATTCCGCTCCGGCGACCGAGATCGAGGTCACCTCGCCGTGGAACCATCCGGTGACGTTCAAGCTCGCTGATGGACGCCTTACGGAGCAGCACGAGATGCTCCCGGTGACCGGCAGCGATGGCCAACCCACGCAGGAACAGGCGACGACCGCCTTCAGCTATACAGACGACGGCCGCAGCGCCTCGATCACTTATGCCGACGGCGGCGTCGATTTCTGGTGCTACGCCGACGGCGCGCCCACCGGAGCTGCTGGCACTTGTCCGGCCGGCGGCGAGACGGACCTGCTCAAGCTCGCGAACGCGACCCGCGCCGGCCGCCGCGCCGGTAGCTCGGACGGCAGCAGCGGCCCGGCGGAGCTCGCGGTTTCGGTGCTCGAGTACGACACCGACAACCTGCCGAAGAAGACCCGGGACGGACTCCAACGGACGACCCAGCTCCCGGTGCCGAACGTCGCCCCGGAGACGCGGACCGGGACCGGCCGGTTCGAGGTCGGCTACCCGGAGGCTTCGCGCGTGGTCGCCTTCGATTACAAATTCGACGCGCACGGCCGTCCGACTTCGCGCAAGGGAATCGGCGAGGCGCCGCCGGAATGGACGGGTCACTACGGCAGCGACGAGAAGAATCGCGAGGGCGCCGGCTTCCTCGAAGAGGCTCAGCAAGGCTCGCTCTCCACCAAGCTCACCTACGACAACCGCGGCAACGTCAAGCGGCAGGAGAGCTCGTGGGGCACGAGTGACGTGTTCGAGTACGACGAATGGGATCGCCCCGTCCACGAGGAGACGAGCATCGCAGGCGGCGCCTTCGCGGCGCCCGGCGGTTGCGGCAGCGGTGGCGTCACCACGTGGCGGGGCTTCGATGCGGCGGGGCACCTGGTGGCGGAGAAGCACCTACAGGACTATGTGGTGGACGCCGGTGGTGGCATCAGCTGCCGCGAGGTGGAGACCAAGTACGAATATGACGCCCGCGAAAACGTGGTCAAGGTCGAACAGTCGCATCTCGCCTCACCTTCGGGCGAGGTAGATGCCGGGCTGCGCGAGGTCGCTCGGTACGGATACTCGCCCAAGGGTCAGCTCGAGCACCTCATCCGCAAGAACGGCGTCTACGCGGACTTGGTAACGACCCTCAGCTACGACAACGCGGGCCGCGTGTCGAGCGAGCAGACGGGCGGCAGTGGCGCGCGCCTACTCGGTTACGACGCCAAGGGAAGGCTGAGCTACCGCACCGATGGCGACAAAGGCAAGGTCAGCATTACCTACGACGCCTGGGACCGGCCGTCACGCGAACAGCTGCCGACTGGCGCACTCGTCGAGCGCGAGTGGGACGCCGCGGGTGGTCTTAGAACGGAGAAGGTCACCGACTCGACCTCGAGCAGTCTGCTGGCGAAAACCGAGACGACGTTTACGGCCTTCGGAGCGCTTTCGGACTCCCGCGAGTCGCTGAGTCAGTCGACCAACTCGCAAGGTGAAGTCACTGAGACGGTGCGCAAGACGGCGTACCACTATGACGAGAGCGGGCGCCTGGTCGAGGTGTGGGCGGGCACGGGCGACACCGCCATCGAGCGCAAGCTGGCGATCTACAGCTACGAGCCGGGCACCGGGCGGCTTCTCAGCGAAGGCGGCGGCGGAGCGGTCACCACTTCGCAGCCGCTGTTCGAGCAGCGCTACACGTACGATGGCTCGCCATGGCCTTCAGCGGTGCAGGAATCGGAGGTGGTGCCCGGCGGTGGCCTGGTGCCGACGCTGCTGCACACGATCGTCGAGCGCGACAGCCTTGGCCGCGTCATCTTGCAGACCGCGAGCGACGGCTCGGCTCTGCTCAGCCAGTACGATCGCACCGGTGGCGCGATCTCGTGGCAGACCGGCGCGGGCACGCGCTCGTCGGTGGTCCTCGACGCCGTCGGCAAAGTGGTGCGCGAGATTCGGCCCGCGGGCCGTGGCGAGACCCGCTACGGGTACGACGTCGACGGACGACTGCTGGCCGAGGGACGGGCTTCTACGAATGGAGGCTGGGTCACGAACTACGGCTACGACACCGCAGGCCGCCTGACCGCGATCCAACACGCGGACGGCAGCGTGGAGGGCTGGACTTACGACCCGGATGACGTACCGGCTACTTGGACGACGCGCGATGGCGTGCCGGTCCGCTACGACCGTGACGCAGCCAACCGGGTTCTTGCCCGGGTCGTGGGATTCGAGCCGCCGCCGCCGCCGCCGCCGCCACCAACTCCGCCCCCGCCGCCCGTGGTGGTGCTGGGTGCGGCTTCGCCGGCGCCCCCGCCGAGCGCCCGGCTGACGCAGCCATCGCAGCACGGCGCTCCGCAGAGTCAGGCTTTTGCAGCGAGCGGCCTGGTCGTGGACGGTGGCGACCACTTCGAGTACGACGCGCTCTCACGTCTCACGGTGGCCGAGCGAAGCAGACCGGACCAGCGCGTGAAGCTCGAAGGATGGGACCTCGCGGGCCGGCCAGGCCGTGAGATCGTCGGCGCCCGCGAACCCATCACGCGAAGCTACGACACGTTCGACAATCCGCTCACGACGCAGCTACCCGGGGGACCCGTGCGGTCGGCAGGTGGCGTCACCGGCTGGACACGCGGCTTCGACACCCTCGACCGCCAGTCGACGGTGAGCCCGCTTGGTGGACCCGCGCACGCGTCAGGAGCGAGCTGGCAGTGGAGCGGAGCGCGCCTCTACCGGCTCACCAACGTCGGCGGCATTGGTACGCAGGCGCAGTTCGGCTATCACGGTGGGCCGGGTCCGAGCTCGCCGGCGGCGGAGTCGAGCGCCTGGCACCTGGGTGCCGTTCAGTGGGCCGCGGGCTCGGGCTCCACTTGGGGAACCTTTGGCATCGGCTGGCGCCAGGCAGACGGTGTGAAGACCTCGCGGCCGACCGTCGGCGACGCGTTCGGCAGCATGGGTTGGTCGTACGGCTACGACGCCGGCGTCCGCCTCGCCTCGGCGAGCTCGAGTGCCGATTCTTGGGGCTTCTCGTATGGCGTCGGCGACGAGCGCCAGGTCGAGAGCCGCTCCAAGACAGGTGAGGTGGCGCAGTTCGTGGCCGGTGCTGACGGCCGTATCGCGTCGCGCAACAGTGTCGTCTTCACCTACGACACCTCGGGTCGACGTGCCTCCGACGACCGTTTTGATTACGGTTGGGACTGGCGTGGACAGCTGGTCAGCGTGACGGTGAAGGAGTCGTGGCCGGACGCGGACGGTGATGGCGTGGCCGACCATTCGCCCTATGCCGGCCACCAGGTGCGCTACACGTATGACGCTTTAGGGCGCTTGCTTCTCAAGGAGCACGTCGGGAAGCGGCCCGTGAACGGGACCGACGCCGACCGACCCTTCATCGAGTTGCGTGAGCTGGTATGGGACGGCGACGGGCTCGCAACAGAGATCGCCTACGGCGCTGCCGACAAGACCCAGCCGCGCTGGCGCACGACGCGGGTACCAGGCCCTGACGGTCTCGACGACGCACCGCAGGTGCTCGTCGAAGTCGAGCAGTCGCTGCCTGGCAATGTCTACGCCGGCACGACGCACACGTACTCATACGTCCGCGACGAGATGGGCTCGGTGGTTGGCGTCGTCGGCGAGGACGAGCAGCCGCCGGCGGCCGGCAAGCCCCCGATGGCGGTGCGCTACCTCTACACACCTTACGGCGCCGCGCACGCCGAGACCGGTCCCGAGCTGCGGCGCGAGCACCTCGACAACGACGTGACGACCGCCGGAGGCGTCTCCCAGTTGGTCACTGACCTCCATGCAGCAGCGCCGGGGGCGATGGTCCTCGACTGGAGCATCGCCCTCGATGTCAGCAGCCTCGCCGATGGCGTTGCAGTCGAAAGGCTCGCAGGCAGTGGCCAATGGATCGCGCTCGGTGCGAGCGAGGTCGTAATCGCCCTCCGCGAAGACGCCGACCATCAGCCTCAGATGCTGGCGATGACGACGCAAGGCTGGCTCGCCGGCACTACCTACCGCGTCCGCCTGCAGCCGGGGCTGAGAGACGCCCTCGGTCGGCCGTTCGGCACCACAACGACTATCGAATGGCAGGTGCCATCCGCGCCACCCGACGACGACGTGCCTCCGACTCGGTTCGACAAGAAGATCCCGGTGCGCTTCGATGGCTCCGAGGCCGCGGGTAACACGCTCGGGGACAGATTCCCGGGCGGCCAGAATGCGCTCTTTCAAGGCGCCTACGTCGATCGCGTCACGGGCCTGACGTACCTGCGCAACCGCTGGTTGGACACCCAGACGGGCGCCTTCTTGTCAGAAGACCCGATCGGATCCGTCGACTCGCCCTCCCTCTATGCCTTTGTAGGTCACGCCCCGAACATGGGCGTAGATCCCCTGGGGCTGCGCGAAGCGACAGCAGCGGACCAGGCCGCCATCGCCGGACTCCAGGCGAGGATTGATCGCTTCGACTACATGTATGGGAACAAGGGCGTTGCCGGGACGACTCTGATTGTGCCGGTAGCCGTACCGGGACCTTGGTACGACCCCAGCGATGAAACGGTTGTCGGCCGGCCTCAGAGCTTCCTGGCGGATGATGCTGCGAGCTATAGGCAGCTTCGTGCGCGGCTGCAGTGGGACCGAAACTCCTACGTGGCCGCGGTCGATGAAGCGGATGCGGGCGGCGAAATCGAATACGACCCCGTCGCTGGCAAGTACTACACCTACACCGAGGAAGAGCGGGTTCTTGACCGGCAGTTTGCCGCAGTGGGGCAGATGGGTGCCATCGCCATGGATTTGGCGACAGCTGCAGTGGCGCTCGGTCCAAGGAGCGGCGCGCCAATGGGGCCTCAACCGGAGATGGTGCGTAACGCGCGGCTTGAACCGCTGGCGGTACGAGGTACACCACAAGCTGGCCAGTCAGCTCAGGCCATTCGAGTCCAAGCGAACAAAGCCAGTGGTGATGCATTCTCAAGGGCGGTGGGATCCGAGTTGCAGGCTACTCACGAGGTTGCTGTGCCGGAAATCACGGTCCGTACGCAGAGCGGTTTCAGGACACGTCTCGACTGGGTCACCAAGGACACGAGCGGAACAATTGGTTGCGTCGAGTGCAAGGGATCCCAAACCGCTCCCCTTCGTCCTGGCCAACAGGCTGCCCATCGTGAGATGGCCCAAACGGGGGCCGTCGTGGTCGGTAAAGGAAAACCAGGTGTCCCCGGTGGCACCGTGATACCGCCTACCGCTGTTGAAGTGCGGCGCCCAGGGCAACCGCCACAATGACGGTTCAGCAAACAGGAATCGTCGACTGGATGGGCCTCGAGAGGAATACGGGTCACGTCATCCTCACCATTGTCGACGACCTCGATTGGAGCGACGAGCAAGCACATCTCCTTGCGCTGCAGGAGAAGCTCAACACGTACTTGTCCTTTGCGGAGAGTGGGGAGGTCTTCCAGCGGCTCACACAACAGGTGGGTCGTGTCGTTGCGCCCGATACCCCAATCAAGATGTCGGTATTGACGAAATATCCACTGCCGCTGCGAGCGAGGGAATTCTTTCAGCATGCCACGAGGGTCTTCAGGGAGGCCGGCTTCGAGCTGACGTCGAAGGTGCTCTCTGCTCCCAGCTGAAGCTCAACAACCCACCCAGCACACCCACCCGCCTGCTTTTCGCTGAGCGTCGGCGTCGCGTGAAGGGCGGCCCGGCTTTCCTTCGAGCGTTAGTGGCTTCGAGGAGCCCGGCCCAGGCGGCGGCGGGGGCGGCCGTCCCTACGGGCCCGGGCAGGCCCGCTCCCTGGCAAGTGCCGCGCCGGTCGAAGACGCCCGTCACGTCCCTTGCGTGGTCGCTGTCCGATAAGGCGCCTTATCGGACCCTGCCCTCGGCCACCCCCGCCTTGGGCCGCGCGTGCGCGCGGCCTTTACATAACCTGAGGCTATGTAAACCTGGGCCGGGCTCGGAGGGTGGAGTGCGAGCGGCCTTGACTTCGGAGGCGAGCCGGGCCGCGTGACTTAGCAGGCGCTCGTGGAAGGCGAGCAGGGCGGGTGCGTGCGTTTCCCACCCTCCAGATCAGCGGTCACCACCCTGGCCGCTCCCCCTCCCCCGACCCCCTCCCGCGGCCAGCGTGGTGCTGAGTTTGAAAGAGCGCACCGTCGCTTCCGCTTGCTGCGCGCGGCGCCGCTACGGCAGACCTCCGCGTCGCCGTGCTCGCGCTGCAGCGCCGGCGCGGAGGAAACCGGAACCAGAGCTGGACCCACCCACCCGCGTCGCATCCACGGCGCTACCGCCGCTGACGGAAGCGGGCCTCGAACCACGAGCAGCGCACATGGGTGAGCTCGAGGAGCTTCTGGCCGATCTCGCGACGGAAGATCAGCACCACCACCAACACGAACAGCAGCGACCAGGTCGAGGGGCTCGTCATCATGATCACCTCGACAAGGTACCCAAACGAGCGATCGCGTGCGGCGCGTCGGGCGGAGGGGTGGTCAACAGCGCTACGTAAGCCCCTCGCCGGGTCGAGGCTACCGCCGTGCTCGCGGCCGTCAAGGCTGCCCTCCGCTTCGCTGCGCGAGGCTCCGGCGCCGGCGCGGCGTGCGCCGCGCCGGCGACCTTGACGACCGCTGCGCGCGGCGGTGATGGTGATCTGCGGGCGAGGGGAGACAGAGCGGGCTCCTGGATCCAGAGTTCTGGGCTATTTCCGCTGCCTGCGGGTAGGCGCGCTATCCCGCCCGGCCTGCCCTTCGAGGACTCGGAATTCCGGCGCGATCTCGGCGTGCGTGGGAGCTCCCACTTGACGTAGGCGCTGCTGGTAGAGCGTCCACCAAGCGTCCGCGATCTTGCCCTGCTGGCGGAGCTTAGCCACCACCGCAGCAGGATGGAGCAGGAGGATGTACCCGAACTTGCGGTTGCCCTTGGCCCTGATCTCGATGAAGCCGGCGTTGGTAAGAGCTTGTACCCTCTCCTGCCAGGTCCGCCGCGCCCGCTCGCCAGTGTACCCGGCAAAGAAAGCGTGCTCGTCCTCATCCAGGATCTCGACGATGCCCTGGCCGAGATCGCGGGCGAGCAACTCGAGATAGACGGCGCTGCAGTCGGGCTTGCCGACGAGCTTCTTGTCAGCAGCGAGGAAGAGGATCAGCGGCAGCACACGAGGTGCACACCAGTAGCCGACTTCCTCCGGGCCCTTCCAGACGCGAGCTCCTGAGCCCGGCCAAAGCTGCTCGCGTAGAGCTTCGCGGGTGATATCGGCCTTCGTCTGCTTACCCATGGTGGATGCACCTCCTGAAGATGGCCGAGCGAGTGCGCGCCCTCGCGCCGGCCGAGCTCGTCAGTGGCCCAACCCCTACAACGGGCTCAACCACTCGAGCACATCTAAGATAAGTCGTAAGTGGCTGAAATACAAGAGCTTATCTTTCGCGATCAGCCGCGGTGACGGCGGCGCGCTTTCTGGCGACATCGGCACGAGAACGCGAAGTAGCGCCGCAGAGCTACACGAGACCGCGAGGAATCGCCAGTCCGTCGCAACGGGCTCAATAACTTGGGCGCACCTCTGTCTCCCTGTCTAGCTTGTCTCCAGGGTTTAGCTGGTGTCCTTGTCTCCCCGCGCGGCTTCCGTAGCGAGGCAGTCGCTCGCTGCACGGGAGGCGACCACTTGCCGCGCGTGTGCGGTCCGCTCGGGCGCAGCGCCGCTCTCGAACCTCGGCGGAAATGCGCGCGGGGGGGAGTGGGTGGGTGGTGGGTGTGCGGTCAGGAGACCTTGGAGAGGAAGGCGTCGATGGTGCCGAGGAGGAGCTTCTTCTCGTGGGCGGAGAGGCGGCTGACGCGGAGGAGCTCGCCCACGACCAGGCGCTCGCGGCTCTCGACGATCGCCGCGGCGAGACGGCCGAACGGCGGCGCCGATATCGCCGGCATCCGGAGCTGCTTCTTCCTTAGTCGCCTCCGCTTGCTGCTCTGACGGTCGGAGCGGCCGTAGAATCCAAAGCGGCAGCAGCTAGGAAAGAGGATGCAAGCGACTAGGAGAAAAGTCAGCCTCCTCCTCTTCGTGCTCGCCGCCTTTGCGGCGATCTCGCCGGCAGCAGCGTCGCTGTCAAAGCTCCCCGATCTCGTCCCGCAGCATCAGCTCCACCAGGTCGACATCGACCGCCTCGAGGCGGCGGCGCTCAACGACGTGCAGCTGCCGGCGCCCCAGCTCGACGAGCCCTCTCGTTTCTCGCTCTGGTGGCCGCCGCCGGCGCGGCACGATGAGCTGCTCACGCTTGCGCTCGTCGACACCAGCGAGCTCGCGCAGACCGCAGAGATCCCGTCGGCCGAGCCGCCGAGCTTGCCGGAAACTCGCGTCCGGGCCTTCGCCCTCTTTGACCTCGATTCGCCACCCGCCTCCAACCGCATAAGTCGCGGCAACGCATCGAGCTTTGGGCTCGCTTTGGTAGGGAGTCGCGTAGGGCGCGACACACCCTCCCTCTACGCCTTCGTCGGACATCAGCCCAACATGGGTCTGGATCCACTGGGCCTCGGGGAGATCTTCGCTGAGCCGGTCGGGGGTGCATACCAGGCGGTAGCAGCCGAGGCCTTGGACAATCGGAACACCGGCGGCGAGAGAGTTGCGGCCACTGGGCTAGCGCTCGCGACCATGCCAGCGGCGGGGCTCGAGGGCTTGTTCAACACGCTCGTCGACACGCCGATCCGGATGTGGAGGACCTCTCCGGTAGCGGCCCGAGAGACGCTGGCGACGTTCAAGGCCAAGGACGCTGACTCGCGCATTCGCCATGGCGCCGCTGCATGGGGGGCGTGGGGACAATTGTTCCTCGATGCGACGATCGTGGAGGGCCTGGCGGAGAGGCTTCTTCTGCGTTCCGCGGAGAAAAAAGCTCTACAGGCAGGTGCTGCAGAGCTTGACGCCGCGGGCGGCAACGGCGGAGTGGGTACGCAGCCACCCGCTCCAGTGGCATCGCACTCACGTGGGGTTGTACCACTCCTTCCAAATGAAGGTGCTGTCGGAACCTATGACGACCTAATCGCTGCAGGCAGCAAGGGGGACAACCTCACTCCTCACCACATCCCTTCAGCGAACCACATGGCGCAGCACGGCGTGTCGAGCGGGGACGCTCTGGCAATAAACATGGAGAGCCCAGTGCCGGGCTCAGGCGGTCGCCATCGACTCACCTTCACGTATGGGACGCAGGCCGATGCTGCGATGGCGCTACGCGACGCTCTCGCGGCAGGAGTACGTGACGCGCGGATGATATACCGCGATCAAGGTCTCTACAATGACTACATGCGTCGTCAGCTCCAAGAACTGATTCGGCTTCAGAAGGAAGGCCGTCCCGATCTCTTCGTAGAGCCGGTCGCCTCGCATGTCGTGAAGCCCTCAGGCTAGTCGATGAAACCTGCCACGACACGCCTCTTGCACGAGCTCGAACGAGCCAACGATAAAGGCGACGCACAGTACGTCCAGAAGTTTGAAGACGTGCTGGCACGGATCGCAGCGGAGGCCGATCCCGACAGCATTGAGAGTCTGCTGGCATTTTTCGAAGAAAAACCTCTCTATGATGAGCCGATGTTTTCGATCGTCCACACGATCGAAGCCTTCGACGACAACACCTATGTGGATCGCATGGTCGTGGGTATGCCGAGCCTATCGGCGAGGTCTCCTCGCTGGGCGAGCATCCTCCAGATGCGGATCATGAACTCAGAGCCCACCTATGCTGCGTATCTGGGTCGCTTGGCTAACGCCACACCTGAAGAGTGTTCTGCGGCAGCCAGAGTCGCGAGTGCGGTTGCGGCAAAGCAGCCGCGTTTCGGGTCGCGTGTACAGATGCTGTTGGACGTTTGCGGGGCCGAGCCTCGTCGCTGAGCGCCGGCGTCTCGTGGTGGGCGGCCCGGCGCGAGCTGCGAAGGTCGGTGGCTTCGCAGAGTCCCGCGCGGGGTAGCCGTGCCTACGGGGCACGGCAGGACCCGGGCAAGAGCGTCAGACGACTCGCTGAAGCGGTCCACTCTAGCCGGCGTGACGCCATTCTTTTTGCTGTTCCAATGGAGACCACAACAGAGCAATGGGTGCAGATTGTGCGTGCGATCGAATACGCTAGGAGTAGGAACGTGATCGTGTACGTGACTAGAGTGCGGTAAATGAACGAGATCGCGTGGCAGCCTAGCGCGGTCGTGTATGCGAATCGCGACTTCTTCGATTTGCAAACACAGTCATGTCGACGTCTGTGCTTCGTCGATCCGGCCGGAGCGCACTTCCACTTCGACGCAGCAGTCGATGACCAGACTCTCGGGTTTGCCGTCAACGACGCACTCGCCGCGAGTCGGCCTCTGACTCCAGAGCAGGCCAGCCAGCTGCGAGCGACGGCTACCGTTCGCTATCAGGCATGGGTGCTGGCCCTGATGAGCCAGCACGGCTACAAGTCGCGACGAGCGATGTTCAAGAGCATGAGGAGTTGCTCCATCGAACTCTCTGGGGGCCATGTGAGGCTAATCCCGTGGCGACGAGACGGTCTCGAAGGCTGGACTGGGGACGGCATCTCTGAGGACGAACAGGTCGTGGTCGTCGCGGACAGTCCTGCGGGGGCTATTGGCGCTGGGCTGCGACTGGCCCTTGAACGCTCAGGTTGACAGTCTAGGAGCGCCTGAAGCCCCGTCCTACACTCCGTCGCGCCCTGACTCGTGCATCTGGCCGATCGATCCCCCCTGCGGGGGGCCGGAACACGCTCGTGGTGGTTCTCGACGCCGCCGGCAAAGGGGTGCGCGAGATCCGGCCAGCGGGCCGTGGACGAGTTCCGTACCGATACGACGCGACGGACTGCTGTGTCCGAGATACGTACGTCCTCGAGCGGAGGCTGTAACGAGGCATAGAACGATGACCAACAAGCGAGTCGGAGTGCGAGCGGACGCTCTGACGCAAACCAGCAGTGGCGAGTATATCTACATCGAGAGAAAGTACTCACCGTTAGCCAGCTACACGGAAAACCAAGCGGTCGTCATTCCGGAATTGGTGAAGGCTGGCGACGCCGGGATGTGGGCCGAGGTTGGGACGCGCAGTGGCAGATTGAGTCGCGGACAGAAGATCTTGGTGGAATTTCAAGGCGATGTGTGGGACAGCGGCCCGGTGTTGCATGCCTGTACAAGCTTGGTATTGACCCGACAGTCGGTCCTCGGGGCGCGGGTCACGCGGCGGTCGTCAGCGACGCCTCCTTCGGGGCGGTCAAAAGCGGCAGTAGGTCATCGGAGGTGACTCCAAGGGTGTCGGCCATCGCCTGAGCCGGCGTACGGCCAGCGAGGCGGTAACCCTGGTGAGAGCGGCGCAGGTTGTAGCGCTCGAGGTTAGTGTCGAGGTCGGCCTGCAGCTGGTCGACCGACTCGTACCAAGTGCTTCTGCCGCCGATCCGGAAGCACTCATCAAGCAGCGTGCGATTCATGCGCTCGACGAAGCCGTTGGTGCGCGGCGAGCGCACCTTCGTGGTGCGGTGCTCGATGCCCTCCATCGCCAGCAGGAGCTCGTAGGGATGCTGTTCGGGACGCCCGCAGAATTCTCGGCCGTTGTCGGTCAGCACGGCACCCACCTCGATGCCCAGAGTCTGGTAAAAGGGTAGGACTCGATCGTAGAGCAGGTCGGTAGCCGTGATCGGCATCTTCGAGGTGTAGAGCTTGGCGAAGGCCAGGGAGCAGAAGACGTCGACCACCACCTGCACGTAGACCTTGCCCACACCCTTCAGCGTGCCCCAGTAGAAGGTGTCCTGATTGAGTAGCTCGCCGGGCCGCGTAGCCTCGACGTGGCGGCAGCGGAAGTCGGCGCTGTGGCGTTCGAGCAATGCGATCTGCCGCTCGGACAGCACAAAGGTCTGCTGCTGCGCCTCGCGCTCGAGTCGGAGGAGCCGCTTGGTGCGAGTCTCCAAATCGTGGCGGAGCCACACGCCGCGGACACCCGTGGGGCTGACGCTGACTCCGGCGAGCCGCAGCTCGTTGGCGACGCGTTCGGGCCCAGCTGTCGGGCAGTCGAGGGCGTACTGCAGGATCTTCTCTTCGACCTCAGGTGCCACCCGGTTGGGGTGAGGGCTCTTGGGGCCACGCTTCTCTTCCACCAGCGCGGCGACGCCGCCGACTTGGAAGGCCCGGCGGACCTCGTAGAAAGTGTCGCGGTGGTAGCCCATGATCTTGCAGGCCTTCGACACGTTGCCGAGCTCTTCGGCGAGTTGCAGCAGGGAGAGCTTGCGCTTGGTACTCTGGCTCTGGGCGGTCATCGGTTCCTCTCCGGTAGTTGGTTGGTCGCACTTCCAATCTACCCGGAGGACCGGGGCCGCCTTTGTCACGTCAGCCGACGTAACTCAGGCGGCACTGTCGGAGAAATACAAACGGCTTCAGCAGGAGCCCTGATCAATCCTGCCCGGCCCACCCAGCCGCCCCTGATGCTCTGCTGAGCGCTAGTGGCGCGTGAAGGGCGGCCCGGCTCTCCCTTCGGGCATCGTAGCTTCGAAGAGCCCGGCCCAGGCGGCGCCGGGGGCGGCCGTCCCAACGGGCACGGGCAGCCGGTCCCGGCAAGGGTCGCGCCGGTCGCAGACGCGCGCTTCGGACTGCGAGACCAAGACGGGAGGTGCAGTGTCGCCGCTACCAGTGGCCAGGTACCTGCCGGACCCGGAGATGGCGGATGAGCGCGAGCTAGAATGTGATGTCTCAGGACATTGTTCCTGGATAGGAGTTGTCCACCCGGGCGACTTCGGTAAGGCTGAGTGTGCTGAACAAAGCCACCGAGGAGGCCCGGATGGACGCTCACAAGAATGCCCGAAGCTGTGTGTGGAGTCGAGATCTGCTGATACGGCGAGTCAAGGAGGGTAAGCGCCTGGCGGAGGTTGCTGCGCAGATTGGATTGAGCGAGCGACGAGCTCGAGAATGGGTGAAGCGGGAGCGATGCGAAGGCCGTGCGGGGCTGGCTGATCGGTCGTGTGCTCCTCGTCGGCGTCCGAGGCAGGTACGTCCGGAGACCGAGATCGAGATCGTCGCCTTACGTAGGCAGCGGCTTACTTGCCTGCAGATCGCCGATCGGATTGGAGTATCACGCTCTACCGTCGCTCGCGTGGTGGGTCGTGCCGGCCTATCCCGCTTGAAGAGCCTCGATCCAGTAGAGCCTCCGAACCGCTACCAGTGGGGTGAGCCCGGCGATCTGCTGCATCTAGACACCAAGCGGCTTGGAAGAATTGACGGCATCGGGCATCGCATCACTGGCCAGCGGACGCGCCCGGCCCAGAAGGGATGGGAGTTTGTCTTCGTCTGCATCGACGATGCGACCCGATTGGCGTACGTCGAAGTCCTCGACGATCAGCTGAGCACAACGGCCGTCGGCTTCCTCGGCCGCGCTCTGAGCTGGCTACGCGCTCATGGTGTGGAAACCAAGCGGGTGATGACTGACAACGGCTCCTGCTTCGTCTGTCACACCTTTCGTCGATTCTGTGCTTCGCTCGGCCTTCGCCAGATCTACACCAAGCCCTACCGGCCACGCACTAACGGCAAAGCGGAGCGCTTCATCCAGACACTGCTACGCAGCTGGGCGTACCGCTTCGCCTTCTACACCTCCGCCGAGCGCACTGCCTTCCTCCCTCGCTTCCTGCACTTCTACAACCATCACCGAGCACACTCAAGCCTCGATGGGTCACCACCGATCAGCCGCCTATCGCGGAACAATGTCCTAAGACTTGACAGCTAGAGAGCGTCAAGGAGCTCCTCGCGGGGCCGGAGGCCGACGAAGAACCGATCGGTCCGGCGATCCTCGAGACGACGCAGCGGGCCGATCGACCGTTTCAAGGCGTGGAAGGAGAAAGCGGACGCTGCGGACTCGTACGCGGGGTGCCGAAGGTCTCTCCCGGCGTTGCAGAAGCTCAGCGGGCGCCAAGGCGGGAGGCGGCTGGGTAGCCAGCATGACGTGGCGCGCTTCGCCGCCGGCTCTGCGTTCACTCCTTAGATTTGAGTCTTGCTCTCGTAGCCTGGGTTGTTGCGGCTGATGTAGGTGCTGAGTCCCTTCCCAGCCCGCGCGAGTTTCTTCATTTCCTCGACGACGGCGCGGCCGGCGCTCTTGTAGGTGTAGAGGTAGATCCATTCCTGGCCGAATTGGACCTTGATGTAGTCATTGCCGATCTCGTAGCCGGGGATAGGGGATTTGCCGCTGTCGTTTGCGTAGGGCGTCATCCTTCCTCCAATCTGAAGCCGTCAGTTAGAATCAACAGTATGGCTGATGCCGCTGTTGCGTCTCCTTGGTCGCGGCCGCAGGCTCGACGCGCGGCTAGCGAGGCTCGCGTACTCCTCCTGCAGGTTCGTGACCAGCAGGCTGCGGAGATCCACGAGCAGGCGTGCTTTCTCGACCGGCTGAGCCTCACGCCTGACAGGCTCATCTCCGTGAATGTTGTTGAGCAGCCGGTGCCGAGTCTTGCGCAGGCGCTCGATCACGACGTCGTCATTCTCGGCGGTGCCGGTGCGCACTCCGCCTACCTTGACTACCCGTTCACTCAGCCGCTGATCGACCTCGTCAACGAGTTGGTCGAGCGCGATCGCCCATTCTTCGGCGCCTGCTTCGGGCATCAGTTCCTCGGCCGCGCGCTCGGAGGCTCGGTGGTGCACGATCCGGCGAACGAGGAGATCGGCACTTTCGAGGTGGAGCTCACCGCCGAGGGCGCGAAGGACCCGCTCTTCCGCGGCGCGCCGCCGCGCTTCGCGGCGAACCTCGGGCACCACGACCGCATCGACCGCGTGGCGCCGAGCCTGCTGACGCTCGCCTCGACCGCGCGCTGCGCGCAGCAGGTGGTGCGGGTGGCGGGGAAACCGGTCTACGGCGCACAGTTCCACTGCGAGATGACCGAGCAGCACATGCGCGAGCGGGTGATGATGTACGCGCGCGACTACATGTCGGGCGACGATCCCGCCGGTCAGCTCGCGAAGCGGCTACGGCCGACGCCTTATGCGGACGGGCTGCTGGCGCGCTTCATGACCGAAGTCCTGTAGCGCGCCGGCGCGCGGCTAGTTCTGACCGCTCCCGTAGGGCTTGTGGGACGCCACCGGCTCGACGCCGGCGCTCGCGCTCCCGTGCGCCGCGGCAGCGCTGCCACCGCCACCGCTGCCCGCCTTCGGCGCATTCCCCGGCGTCCCATCCAAGTCGTCGACGATGTGGCTCAGCCCGCTGGTCGCCGTGCTGTTTGGCGTGTACGAGTGGCAACCGAAGCAGTTCACCGCCCCGCTGCGCATCACTCCCGAGCCGCTGGCGGTGAAGTTGCCCTGGAAGGTCGTCTCCATGACGGTATTCGCCAGTTGCAGGGACCCGCGCTGGTTGGCGCTGTCGGCCGGCTGCGTCGGATCCGACACCCACAATCCGCCGATGTGGTAATAGTTTGCGAATACCGCCACCGGGTTGCTCGCCGGCAGTTGGGTGACGAAGCCGCTCGGCCCCACGAGCTGCGCGTTCAGGCTGTCGACGTCAGCAAGGTTTTCGGCCACCTTGTTGTCCATCGGGCCGCTGCCGTCGCGGTAGACGCGGCAGATCTGGGTGGGCGTGCCGCCGCTGATCTTGGTGCTCACCATCGCGGTGTTGAAGTTGCAGCTCGGACAGGCCAGCGGTCCGGTGGTCGACGTCGCCAGGCACTGCGCGCACTGCGCGCTGGTGAACGACCAGCCGGCGGCCGGCGTCGGTTGGGGCTGCAGGCAGTCGGGGTCGTTGGATTCGTGCTCCCAGGTCATCCACACGCCCTCGGGGTGCTGCGCGGTGGTGCGGAAGAGGTGGAATCCGATGAGCCCGAGCAGGATCGGTTGCGTCGACACGCCTTGGATGACCGCCTGGTTGGTGAAGTAGGCGGGCGCCTCGGCCTGGGTGATCTGGCGCCAGGCGGTCTTGATCTCGGTGGTGCCGGCGGGCAGGTTGCCCGAGGTCGGCGGCGGGCAGAGGTTGCGGCTGAAGCGCACCTCGTAGAAGACGATGTTGCCGCTCTTGTCGTAGATGACCTCGCCCTGAGTGCCGGCCTGGCCGATGTTCTCGGGCACGATGAAAGGTTGGTTGGGGTCTTCGGACTTCAGCGTGCGCACGAAGAAGACGGGTGTGTTGGAGGTCGCGGTGCAGGAGTCGGTGCCGGACGCCTGCAGCAGCGGGAAGGTCTGCTGCACCTCGAAGTTGCGATCGCCGGCGCTGTCGCCCGACGGTGAAACCAAGTAGAGGAACCACTGCCAGGCGAACTGGTAGAACTGGCAGAAGTCGCTGCCGCCGCCCGGGATCTCCTGCGGCGGGTTGGGGTTGGTCACCCAGCTCTGGCTTGCCGCGCAGGCGGGCGGCGGCGCGGCGGCGGCGCCTGCCGCGCCGGCGAACAGCAACGACAGGGCGACGAACGACAGCACGACTCCCACGGCAGCGCGACGGGCATCCATCGGGACCTCCTCTCGAGCGTTCGCCCCGATTAGACGGCCGCGGCGTGCGGAATTCCCCGTAGTCCCGTGGGAACGCTCACGGAGGGCGGCGCCTCGCAAGCTCCTATCCAGCCGCCAGCACCTCGATCACCTCCGCCACGCTCGCGGTCTCCGCCGAACGGATGATGCGGTAGGCCGCCGACAGCAGCTCGTCGGGCCGCGCCAGGTGTTTGCCGAAGGCGGCGACGATTTTGTCGAGCACCGCGATCTTCGGCGCCTGCAGCGCGATCGGCAGCGGCGCCAGGGACTCGGCGACGTGCCAGGCGAAGTCGCGTGCCGCGCCGAGGCCGAAGTTGGCGATCTCATCGTCGCCCTGGTCGCCGAGCACCTGCGCGATGAGGCCGATGAACGGCGACACTTGCGAGAGCTCGGCGGCCACGGTGTTGACGAGCCCGCCGAGCAGCGCGTTGATGCGCAGGAAGTCGCCGTGCAGCGCCGGCAGCTGGTCGCCGGGGCTGGTGCGCGCACAGGCGACGCCGAGGTCGAGGTTGATGTGGGCGTTGATGCCCAGCAGCAGGTGCTGGAGGATGATCGGCTGCGCGCTCTGCGTGGCGTCGAAGGCGACCTGCCAGCACGAGCTGCACGGCTGCTTCGCCTGCCACGCGGCCAGCGCGTCGAGGTAGCGGCTGGCGAAGAGGACGTCGAGCCGCTGCAGCCGCGCCGGATCGTCGAAGCCGTCGATCTGGTCGCGTACCGCGACGGTGACGCGCCGGTAGAGGGAGGCGAAGTAGCCGATGCGGCTGCCTTGCGCCTCGGCGGTCTGGACGATCGCCGTCAACCGGTCGATGACGGGCGTGATGGGGTCGGGCGGATTGGCTGCCACGGGTCGGCTGCAGTCTGCCACGGATCGCCGGCGGGTCCCTAGCTTCTGGCAATTGCCTGTCGGCTCAGGAGTTCCACCGATTCTGCCGGCGCTTTGCACTGTGTTAACATCCCATTTCGATCGCGGAAAATCACCGGTGACGGATGCTCCCCGGCCGAAGGAACAGGACGCGAACGGCTCCAAGAGTCCCCAGCGTGCCCGTGGCATGAACGAGTCGAGCACCGACAGCATCGATCTCGCACAGCTGCGCGAGTCGGGGCACACGCAGGCGTGGCAGCCCTCGGCCTCGCAGGAGCGGCGCGTCGCCGGCGCCGGCGAGATCGAGGCCAACGTCATCCTCATCGCCCACCCCGAGAACCGCACGCTGGGCACGCGGTTCCGCCTGCGTCCCGGCTCGGTGATCGAGATCGGCCGCTCGCCGACGTCGGAGATCAGCTTCCCCGAGGTGCTGTCGATCTCGCGCGCCCACGCGCGGCTCGAGCACCAGGGCAGTAACGTGGTGATCGAAGACCTGGGCAGCACCAACGGCACTTACGTCAACGACCGCCTCATCCCCAAGAACCAGCAGCTGAGAAGCGGCGACCGCTTCCAGGTCGGCGCCGTGCACTTCAAGTTCCTCCACGAGCGCGACGTCGAGAACGCCTATCACCTCGCCATCTACGACCTCGTCATGCGCGATGGCCTCACCGAGATCTTCAACAAGCGCAAGTACGACGAGGAGGTCGAGCGCGAGGTGGCGCGCGCCAGCCGCTACGTCCGGCCGCTGACGCTGGTGCTGCTCGACATCGACCACTTCAAGGCGGTCAACGACACCTACGGCCACCTCTGCGGCGACTTCGTGTTGAAGCAGGTCGCCGAGCGCGTGCGCACGGCGCTGCGCCAGGAGCAGGTCTTCGCCCGCGTCGGTGGCGAAGAGTTCGTCGTGCTCTGCCCCGAGACCGACGCCGAGCACGGCCAGCGTCTCGCCGAGAAGTTGCGCGATCGCATCGCCGCCGAGCCGGTGGAGTACGCCGGCTTCCAGGTGCCGGTGACTTGCTCGTTCGGCGTCGCCCAGCTGGGCCGCGGCATGCGCGATGGCATCGCCCTCTACGAAGCGGCCGACCGCGCCATGTACGACGCCAAGCAGGGCGGCCGCAACGCCGTGCGGCTGTTCGCCTCGTCGGCCGAGGCCACTAGCTCCGGCACCGGCGGCGCCTGAGGTCGCACCGCCGACGATGGCCCTGCAAGCAGGCGAGACCCTCGGCCGCTACCAGCTCGAGCAGCTGATCGGCCAAGGGGGGATGGCGATCGTCTACCGCGCGCGCGACTCGGTGCTCGGGCGCACCGTCGCGGTCAAGGTGATCCGCCCCGCCTACAGCGAGGAGCCGCACTTCCTCGACCGTTTCCTGCAGGAGGCGCGGCTGGTCGCCAGCCTCGACCACCCGAACATCCTGCCGCTTTTCGACTTCGGCGAGGAGAAGGGGCGCCCATACCTGGTGCTGCCGTACCTGCCGGGCGGCAGCCTCGCCGACCGCATGGGCGGCCAGCCGCAGCCGCTGCCGCTGGTGGCGGCGTGGACGATCCAGCTCGCCGGCGCGCTCGACGCGGCGCACGCGCGCGGCGTGCTGCACCGGGACGTCAAGCCCGGCAACGTGCTGGTGACGAAGGACGGCCGCCTGATGCTCGGCGACTTCGGTATCGCGCGGCTCGCCGAGGCGACGACGAGGCTCACCGCCACCGGCATGGTGGTGGGGACGCCGATCTACATGGCGCCCGAGCTGGCGCGCGGCGCCGACGCGAGCCCGGCATCGGACCGCTACGCGCTGGCGGTGATGCTGTTCGAGATGATCGCCGGGCAGCCGCCGTTCCTCGGCAGCAATCCGCTCTCGGTCCTGCACCAGCAGGTGCACGAGCCGGTGCCGTCGCTCGCCGAGCGCTTGGTCGAGCCGCCGCCGGCGCTCGATGCGTTCCTGGCGCGGGCGCTGGCGAAGGAGCCGGCAGATCGCCATCGCACCGCGCGCGCGATGGCCGAGGAGTTGGTGGCGCTGCTCTCGCCGGAGCAACGATCGGAGCTGTCGACTCTGGTGTGGAGCGGCGGGGCCGATGCAGGGACGGGGGCGGCCGAGGCGCCGACGGTGGTCAACTCGGGCGGCACGATGCGGCTGCCGCCGCGCGGCACGTCGCCGCCACCGCTGCGGCGCACCGGTGCCGCGGCGCCTCCGGTAGTCACCAGCGCCGTGACTGCGGAGACGCCGCGGCAGCGGCGCGGCTCGCTGCTGGTGTGGGGACTGTTGGCCGCGGCAGCGATTGCTGCGGTGGTGCTGCTGGTCCCGCGCGGGTGGCTGATCCGCGGCAGCGGCGCGGCGCCGGCGGCCGCCGCTCCCACGTCTGTCACTGGCTCGACGAGCGCGGCGCCGGGGGGGCCGTCGAGCGTGGAGCCGGCGAGCGCTCCGGCTGTCGCGAACGCAGCAAGCACCGCGGCCCCGAGCGCGGCTCCCACCGCGCAAACCGCCGCGTCGCCGAGCGCACCATCCAGCGGCGCAACCGAGACAGCTCCGCCGTCCGAGACGCGCGAGGTCACGCCGATGGAGCCGCCGGCGCTGGGGTTGCCCGCGGCGCCCGGCGTCCTGCCGCGCACAGCGATATCCGCGCTCCGACGTCCGACGCACCGGCCGACGGCCGCCGAGCTTCAGCAGATCGTCGACACCACGAGCGCCGCGGCGGCAATCGAGCCCGGACGCCGCGAGCCGCTGACGGCGGCGCAGGCGTGGGCGCAGGGAGGGCTCGCCTATCTCGCCGGCCGCCGCGACGAAGCGGCCGACCGCCGGCAGCAGCTCTCGACCCACTTGGCGGCGTGGGGCACGGCCTGGCCGGCGGCGACGTTCAACGGCAGCACCGCCTGGGACACCGCCGCGCTCTACGCCGATCCGCGGCGCGAGCTCGACAACCTGTTGCTGCCGGAGATGCGCGGGCTCGGCAGCAACCTGCGCGCCGCGCTCGCCGCCGCCTACTCGGCGCACCTCGACGGCGACCACGCGGGCGCGCTGCGGCTGCTGCTCGACGACGCGAAGATCGACCCCGCCGCGAGCGACGCCCCACATCGCGCGCTGGCGGCGCAGTTCCTCGTCGCCGAGGCGATCGAAGCGCACGACGAGGCCGCCGCCCGCAAGTGGCTACCCGACGCGCTCGACGGCGGCCGCGCGCCGCTCGTCCGCGCCTTCCTCGTCGAGATGGCGGCGCTCACCACCGAGACCAACGGCGTCGTCGCCGTCGCCGCGCTCAAGGACGAAGTCTGCCGGCTGGTGCCCGAGTACTGCGGCGGCCTCGGACGTTCGTTGCAGCAGCAGCCGCAGCCGATGAACCAGGACCGTTTCGGACGCCGGCGCCGTTTCGGCGGCGGCGGCTTCGGCGGGCCGCGCCCACGGCCCACCGGCGGCTAGTTTCATCCCGTGCTGCGCGACCTCCACGTCCGCAACCTGGCGGTCCTCGCCGAGGCCAGCGTCGACTTCGGGGCCGGCCTCAACGTGCTCTCCGGCGAGACCGGCGCCGGCAAATCGATCGTCGTCGACTCGCTGGCGCTGCTCGCCGGCGGCCGTGCCTCGGCCGAGCTGATCCGCACCGGTGCCGACACGCTCACCGTCACCGGCAGCTTCACGCCGATCGGCGAGGCGTGGAAGCGCGTGCTCGTCGAGGCGGGCGTCGAGCCGGCCGGGTTGGAAGGAGGGGGCGAGCTGGTGGTACGCCGCGAGGTGTCGCGCGAAGGACGCAACCGGGTCTTCGTCGACGATCAGCCAGTCACCGTGCGGCTGCTCGCCGACCTCGCGCCGCACCTGCTCGCCATCCACGGCCAGCGCGACGAGCTGGGCCTCGCCGATCCCGAGCTGCAGCGCGGCTGGCTCGACCGCAGCGGCGGCGCCGAGGCGGAGCCGCTGCGCGCACGCACGACGGCGGCGTGGGAGCGGTACCGCGCCGTGGCCGAGCGCCTCGAGCGCGCCACCGGCGACGAGCGGGCGCGCCGCGACCGGTTAGAGACGCTGCGCTTCCAGCTCGGCGAGCTCGACGCCGCGCACTTGAAAGCAGGCGAGGAAGGCGAGCTGCGCGCCGAGCGCGCCGTGTTGCGCCATTCCGAGGCGATCCTGCGCGGGTTGGCCGGCGCCTCGACAGACCTCGCCGAGGACGACGGTGCTGCCACCGAACGGCTGAAGCGCGCGGCGGCATCGCTCGAGGAAGTCGGCGAGTGGGAGCCGCGCGCCGCGGCGTGGGCGCGCGAGCTGGAGGACCTGCGCATCCGCCTCGACGACGTGGCGCTCCAGGTGAGCCGCCGCGCCGGCGAGGTGGAGGCGGACCCGGCGCGGCTCGAAGCGGTGGAGGAGCGGCTCGCCGCGCTCGAGCGGCTGTTCCGCAAGTACGGCGACGGCTCGCAAACGCTGCTCGAGCGGCACGCGGCGATCGCCGCGGAGATCGGCGAGCTCGACACCGACGAAGCGGGCCGCGCCGCGCTCGAACGACAGGTCGCCGAGGCACTCGCCGCCTACCGCGCCGCCGCCGGCGAGCTGTCGTCGTCGCGCTACCGCTGGGGCGCCGCGCTGGCGAAAGCGATCGCCAAGGAGCTGGGCGATCTCGCGCTGCCGAAGGCACGGCTCGCCGTCGATCTCGGCACGCGGCGCCGCGCCGGCAGCGCGGTGCTCGTCGACGGCGAGCCGGTCGAAGCGGGCGCGCTGGGCTGGGACGTCGTCACCTTCACCTTCGCCCCCAACCCCGGCGAGGAGCCACGGCCGCTCGCGAAGATTGCCTCCGGCGGCGAGCTGGCTCGCGTCTACCTGGCGCTGCAGCTCGCCGTGCGCGGCGCCGGCCGCGCCAGCGGCGCCACCATGGTCTTCGACGAGGTCGACGCCGGCATCGGCGGCCGCGAAGCCGCCGCCGTCGGCCGCAAGCTCAAGCGCCTCGCGCAAGGCGGCCAGATCCTCGCGGTCACCCACCTGCCGCAAGTGGCGAGCTTCGCCGACCACCACTTCCGCACCAGCAAGCGCGTCGCCGACGGCCGCACTTTCGTGTCGCTCGAAGCGCTCGACGGCGACAAGCGAGTCGAGGAAGTCGCGCGCATGCTCGCCGGCAAGCAGGTCACCGACCTCTCCCGCGAGCACGCCCGCGAGCTGCTCGAAAGCGGCGCCGCGGGATGAGCACGCAGCGCGTCGTCGCTGCACTCGACTACCAAGTGGCAGCGAGTTCCGCGATGTGCATCCCGGTGGCGCCGCGATGAGCGCCCCACGCTGGCGCTTCGGTGACGACGTCGAGCCGTTGCAATCGCTCGTCGCCCGCGGCGGCATCCTCGCCATCCCTACCGAATCGAGCTACGGGCTCGCCGTCGATCCGCGCAGCGCCGCCGGCGTCGAAGCGATCTACCGCGTCAAAGAGCGCGAGCGCGGCAAGCCGCTACCGGTGGTCGCGGCCGACCTCGGACAGATCGCGGCACTCGGCATCGCGCGCGACGACGAGGGCATCCGCCGCGCGTCTCCGCTGTGGCCCGCGGCGCTCACTGTCGTCGCCGCGATCACGGAGCCGTTGCCCGCTTCGGCCGGCGAGCGCACGCTGGCAGTGCGCATCCCGGATCACGCCGAATTGCGCTCGCTCCTCAGCGCACTCGGCACGGCGCTTACCGCCACCTCGGCGAACCGCAGTGGCGAGCCGCCGCTGTTGGATCCCTCCAAGGTCGCCGAGTTGCTCGCAGACGAAGACGCGATGATCGTAGACGGAGGAGCCCTCGCGGGAGGACCACCCTCGACGCTTGCCGTGTGGGACGCGCACCAGTGGCAGGTGCTCCGCAAAGGCCGCTTCCCTCTCTCCGATCTCCCCGAGGGCTGACCACGGTCGCCGTGAGGACGGTGCGGGCGCCGGCGGAGCGGGCGCGCCGAGCGGAGGGCTCCCACCGCGCGCAGCGAAGCGAGCACGGTGGGATACCGATCGGCTGGCGGGGACCCGTGGAGCCGGCGCCCGCACCGTCCCTCACCGGCGGCTCGGCAACCGCCATCTGGGCCTCCCAGCCCTTGACCACGTTGCCGGTTCCAGCGTCTAACCGCCATCGACCCCACGCGTTTTCTTTCGGGGCCCCCACGGCTCTAACAACTAGAGCCCATACGGAATGCGCACCCCCGCCCGCACGGTTGCACCCCGGTGGATTACCATCTCTAGATCCAATGAGGACATCGCCGCCATGCTGAAGCCCCTCCGCGCCGGGTTTGCCCTCGCCGTCCCGGCCATCGTCGCCCTCGCGCTCGCCGCCGGAGGCGCTGCTTTCGCTGCCACCGTCCCACCGGCTCCCGCCGGCCCTCCGAAGCCCGCCGCACCGGCGGTCCCGGCGCTCGCCGCGCCCGATGTCGCTCCGGATGTCATGCCGCTCGCCCAGATCCAGCGCGGCCAGAAGGGCTACGGCGTCTCCGTCTTCGCCGGCACCGCCCTCGAGCGCTTCGACGTCGAAGTCCTCGGCGTCATCCACGACCTCTCGCCCAACGTCAGCTACGTCCTCGCCCGCCTCTCCGGCCGCGGGCTCGAGGACTCCGGCGTCATCGCCGGCATGAGCGGCAGCCCGGTCTACATCGACGGCAAGCTCGTCGGCGCCGTCGCCTTCTCCTGGCCATTCGCCAAAGAGGCCATCGCCGGCATCACGCCCATCGAAGCGATGCGCCAGCTCCGCGGCGGGGCGCCGCCGCCGCTGTCTGTACCTACGGGCGGCGGCGGACCGCCGCCTGCCGTGCCTACCGCGGCGATGGCGACGACGCGCGATCTCGAGGCGCTGATCCCGAAGAAACCCGCCGCAGGCGTCGCGGTGCCGCCGTCGAGCCGCGACACCCTCGCCGCGGCGCTCGGCAAGCTGCGCCCGATGCTCGGCGGCCAGGCCGCCGGCGCCGTCGCCTGGAGCACCACCGGCTTCGCGCCGCTGACGCAGGAGCTCGTCGCCCAGGGCCTCGGCGCCGTCGCGCCTTCCGGCCAGGCGCAGCCCGGCACCGTGCCCACCGACCTCGAGCCGGGCGCCGCGGTGGCGGCCGTGCTCGTCGACGGCGACCTCCGCCTCGCCGCCACCGGCACCGTCACCGACCGCACCGACGCCGGCGTGCTCGCCTTCGGCCATCCGTTCCTCGGCCTCGGGCCCGTCGACATCCCGATGGCCGGCGCCGAAGTCGTGGCCGTCGTCGCCAACCAGTACAGCTCGTTCAAGATCGCCAACTTCGGCCCCACCGTCGGCGCCTTCCACCAGGACCGCCTCGCCGGCATCTACGGCGAGGTGGGTGCCCAGGCGGCGTTGCTGCCGCTCGAGGTGCACGTCGACTCGGGCCGCAGCACGGACTACCACCTGCGCCTGGCGCGGGTACCGCAGGTGACGCCGGCGCTGCTCGGCCTGTCGGTGCTCGGCGCGCAGGAGGCGGCGGCCCAGAGCACCGGCCCGCTCGGCGTCGATCTCGAGGCGACCTTCGACCTCGGCGACAAGGGCGTCATCAAGGTCAACCAGAGCTTCGATGGCGACAGCGCGCCCACCGACGCCGCGGTGCACATGCTCACCTTCGGCAACTTCTTCTTCAACAACGGCTTCGCTCAAGTCGACCTGCGCAAGGTCGACGTGCGGCTGACGCAGCACCCGACGCCGCGCACCGCCGCCCTCGTCGGCGGCTACGCCGACCGCACCGAGCTGCACCCGGGCGAGCAGGTGAAGCTGCACCTCGACCTCGTGCCCTGGCGCGGCGAGCCGGTGCGGCGCGACCTCACGCTCTCGCTTCCCAAGGACCTGCCGGCCGGCCGCTACTCGGTGCTGGTGGGCGACGGCGTGACGCTCGACGCGGTCCGTCTCTCGCTCGAACCGGCATCGCCCGTGCGGCTCGACCAGGCGCTCGAGCTGGTGCGCGCCTTCCACTCGCGTCGCGACCTGGTGGCGCTCGGCGTCTACTCGGGCGAAGGGCTCTCGGTGGCCGGCGAGGTGTTGCCGCGGCTGCCGGGCTCGCTGCGCTCGGTGTGGTCCGCCGCGTCGTCGCAGTCTGCCGTGGCGCTGCCGCTGACGCTGGCGCAGCAGCAGAGCGAGCGCGTGCCCTTCCCGGTGGACGGCGCGGTGCGCATCGACCTCAACGTGGTGCGGCGCACGCCGATGACCGGCGAGGGCGCCGGCGCGACGACGGACGAGCCGGGCGCCGAGCCCGCCGCCGCCGGCGAGGCGCCGGTGGTGGTGGATGGCGGCGAGGTGACCGTCGTCGACGGTGGGGAAGGGGGTAGCGGCCGGTGAGCCGTCATCGATCGTTTCTTGCGGCGTGCTCTTGCGCCGCCGGCATCGCTGCATTCGCGTCGTTCGCGGCGGCCTCGGAGGTGCGGCTGTTCCGGCTGCAGTCGCAGCAGGCATTCCTGCGCGGCCAGCTCGACGGCATGAGCGTCGACTCGCTCGGCACGCTGCGCCTGGCGCCGAAGGCCGAGCGGCTGACGGCGCTCGCCGAGCCGTTCGTGTTGAGCGCGGCGCCGCATCCCGACGGCTGGGTGGTGGGCACCGGCAACTCCGGCAAGGTGCTGCTCGTCTCGCGCGACGGCACGGTGAAGGAGCTCTTCGCCACCGCCGAGCCCGAAGTGTTCGCCGTGTGGGTCGACCAGGCGGGCAACGTCTTCGCCGGCTCTTCGCCCAATGGCAAGGTTTATCGCTTCGCCGCGGCGGCGAAAGATGCCAAGCCCGACGCAGCGGGAAAGCCGGCGTCAGCAGCCGTGTGGTTCGACCCCAAACAGACCTACATCTGGCAGCTCCTCGGCACCGGCGACGGCGACCTCCTCGTCGCCACCGGTACGCAGGGCAAGCTCTTCCGCGTCCGGCCGCCGGCGAAGGGCCACGCCGCCGACGGCGGCAAGGGCGAGGTGATGTGGGACGCCGGCGACACCCACGTCCGCTCGCTGGCACTGCTGCCGAACGGCGACCTGCTCGCCGGCACGGCGGGCGAGGGGCGCATCGTGCGGCTGACTCCGAAAGGCCAGGCGCGCACGCTCTTCGATGCCGTGGAGCCCGAGGTCGTCGCCATCGCCGCCGGCGCCGACGGCACGGCCTGGGCCGCCGCGGTCGCCTCCGAAGCGAGCCAGACGCCGCTCGTCGCGCCCGCCGCCACCGCGGCGCCCGCCGCCAAGGACCAGTCGAAGCAGGAGCAGCAGCAAGGGCAGGCGGGCGGCGACGGCGATGCGGGCGACGCCACCGTCGAGGTCACCGCCGTCGGCGGCGCCGGCCAGCCGGCCGGCTCGCGGCCGCCGGGCTTCGGTGGTCCACGCTCGGAGCTGCTGCGCATCGACGCATCGGGTGCGGTCACCACGGCGGCGCGGCTGCAGGACGACACCGTGCACTCGCTGCTCTGGCTGGGCGACCGCCTCTGGGTGGGCACCGGCCTCGAAGGCAAGCTCTTCAGCCTGCGCGGCACCGATCTCGTGCTCGAAGGCGACGTCCAGGAGCGGCAGGTGATGGCGCTGCTCCCCGATCACGGCCGCTCCGACCACAACCCGAGCCTGGCCTTCGCCACCACCAACGCGGCCGCCTTCTACACGACCGATGCCGCGCGCCGCGAGGGCGGCTACACGAGCCCGGTGCTCGACGCGCAGCAGATCGCCAAGTTCGGCTCCTTCCGCTGGATGGGCGAGCAGCCGCCGGGCAGCTCGCTGCGCTTCGCCTTCCGCAGCGGCATCGCCGCCGAGCCCGACGCCACCTGGTCGCCGTGGACGTCGGCGCGCGCCGCCGACGGGCCAGGCCGCGAGATCGCGCTGACCGGCGTGCCGTCGGGCCGCTACTTCCAGTGGATGCTGGAGGCGAAGGCGGACTCGACCGAGGCGTCGCCGCAGCTCGCCGGCGCCGAGGTCTCCTACCTGCAAACCAACCTCGCGCCGCGCATCACGCAGCTCGAGGCGATGGACCCGGGGCAGATCCTCGTCGCCTTCAACTTCAACCCGGGCGGCC
>DASYQD010000092.1:0-22471 GCA_036005845.1 Thermoanaerobaculia bacterium
CGCTCGTGCTCGCTTCGCTGCGCGCGATCGGGAGCCCTCCCCCCGGCGCGCCCCATGCGCGGCGGCGGCGAGCGCCGGGCCGGTGACAACGGCAGCTAAGATCCTTCGCGTTGTAGTAAGTCATTTACGATGCAACCGACAGCGTCCGAGCAGGCCCTGAGTCATGGCGTCCCGCGTGTGCGCTTGGGAGCGCTGGAGACTTTGTGGTTCCAGGTCGGCGGCACGGTGTGCAACCTGGCGTGTACGCATTGCTTCGTGTCGTGCTCGCCGACCAATCACACGCACGAGCTGATGACGCTCGAGGAGGTGCGGCCGTTCCTGGAGGAGGGCGCCGCGCTGGGGGTGAAGGAGTACTACTTCACCGGCGGGGAGCCGTTCCTCAATCCGGAGATGGAGGCGATCCTGGCGCTCGTCGTGGGCGCGTACGGGCCGGCGACGGTGTTGACCAACGGGTTGCTGCTCGATGCCGCGCGGTGCCGGCGGTTGCGGGCGATCGCGGACGCGGGCGAGTACTCGCTGGACCTGCGGGTGTCGCTCGACGGGCCGGACGCGGAGAGCAACGACCGCGTGCGCGGCAGCGGCGCCTTCGCGCGGGCGACGGCGGGGATCCGCAACCTCGCCGCCGTCGGGCTCAATCCGGTGGTGACCGCGACCGACGTGTACGACGAGAACGGCTCGCCGCAGGGGAAGGAGCGCTTCTTCGCGCTGCTGCGCAGCCTCGGCATCGACAAGCCGCGGTTGAAGCTGCTGCCGATGTTTCGCATCGGCGCCGAGGCCGAGCGCGCCGGCGCCTACGAGAGCTGGCAGCGGCTGGACGAGCAGGATGGCGACGAGCTCGGTTGGGACCACCTGCAGTGCAGCAGCAGCCGGATGGTCACCGACCAGGGAGTGTGGGTCTGCCCGATCCTCGTCAACGAGCCGTCGGCGCGCATGGGGCCGACGCTGGCCGACGCGCTGGGCTCGGCGACGCTCGCGCACTCCGCCTGCTGGACCTGCCATGTCTACGGCGTTAGTTGTCGGACGTGAACCGCCGAGCCCCTCATCCCCGCACGCGGCGAGGTCGCCCGTGAGTCTCGACGCGGTGGAGCGCGCCCGGCTCGTCGCCCATCGTGGGCTCGCCACCTGGGGCGAGCGGCGGGTGCCGCTCGCCGAGTTCCGCGCCGCTGCCGCGGCGAGCGGCGCGGCGCTGCCGGCGTCGGAGCGCGCGGCCGCGCGGCAAGCGCTGCTCGCGCGGCCGGCGGACATGACGCCGATCGAGGGACCGTTCGCGCGCATCGCCGTGTGCGGCGGCGTCTACAGCAATCGGCAGGCGCTGGCCGCCTGTCTCGACGACGCCGCCGCGCGCGGCGCCGAGGCGGTCTACTGCCTCGGCGACCTCGGCGGCTTCGGGCCGCACCCCGAGGCCTGCTGGCCGCTGCTGCTCGAGGGGCACGCGGGCTCGTATCCGGTGACAGCCCAACCCGTGCGCTGCGTGCAGGGCAACTACGAGCAGTCGCTCGCCGCGCTGCGCGAGGACTGCAACTGCGGCTATACCGATCCGCGCGACAACCACTTCGCGCGGCTCTCCTACCAGTACACGGCGCGTTCCTGCTCGCCGGCGTTCAAGGCCTGGATGGGCGCGCTGCCGGCGCGCCGCCGCGTGCGGCTCGCCTGCGCCGACGGCGAGCGCGAGCTGCTCCTCGTCCACGGCTCGCCGCGGCGGGTGAACGAGTTCCTCTTCGCCTCGACGGCTCCGGCGCCGCTGCTCGCCATGCTGTGCGCGGCGGAGCGCTGCGACGGCTTCCTCTGCACGCACACCGGCCTGCCCTGGGTGCGCGCCATGCCGGGTGGCGCGGTCGTCGCCAACGTCGGCGTGCTCGGCCGGCCCGCCAACGACGGCGACATCCGCGTGCGTTACGCGCTGGTGAGCGCGGGCGCGCGCGGGATCGAAGTCGAGATCGTGCGCCTGGCCTACGATCACCAGGCCCTCGCCGCCGAGATGCGCGCCGAGCGGCTGCCGGAGGAGTTCGTGGCCACGATCGAGAGCGGCTGGTGGACGACGTGTCTCGAGATCCTGCCCTCGCGCGAGCGCGAGGCCTCGCGCTTCTGACCGACGCGGCGACGACGAGGAGCCGACCACACATGAGCGACCGCACCAACGCCAACGACTCGCACCATCCTCGCCTTGCCATCCTCGGCGCCGGTCCCATCGGGCTCGAGGCGGCACTCGCCGCGCACGAAGCGGGGCTGCCGTTCACGATCTACGAGGCGGCCGCGGAACCCGCGGGTCACGTGGCGGACTGGGCGCACGTGCGTCTCTTCACGCCCTGGTCGCTGTCGGTGTCGGCGCGCCAGCGCCGCCACCTCGCGGCGCTCGGCGCCGAGCCGCCGGCGGACGGCGGCTGCCCGACCGGCGCCGAGCTGCGCGAGCAGGTGCTGCTGCCGCTCGTGCGCTCGGCCGCCATCGCGCCGCACCTGCGCCTTGGCGCTCGCGTGCGTGCCGTCGGCCGCCAGGGCCTGCTCAAGCACGAGGAGATCGCCACCGCCGCGCGCGCCGGCAGCCCCTTCCGCCTGCTCGTCGAGAGCAACGGCGAGGAGCGCATCGAGACGGCCGAGGTGGTGCTCGACTGCACCGGCACCTGGAGCTCGCCGAACACGCTCGGCGACGGCGGCATCCCGGCGCCGGGCGAGGAGCGGCTCGCCGGCCGGATCACGCGCCGCATTCCCAACCTCCCGCGCGAGCGCGCGGAGTGGGCGGGCCGCACCGTGCTGCTCGTCGGCGCCGGCCACTCGGCGCAGACGGCGGCGCGCGACTTCGCGGAATTCGCGCCCGACGCGCCGGGCACGCGCGTGCTGTGGGCGCTGCGCTCCGAGAAGCCGACTTTCGACGCCATCGCCGACGATCCGCTGCCCGAGCGCGCGCGCCTCGCCGCCGCGGCCGCCGCCCTCGCCGGCGGCGCCTCGCCCGCAGTGTGGGCCTACCGCGGCGTCGCCGTCGACCGCCTCGCCGAGCAGGACGGCAAGGTCAAGGTGAGGCTGCGCAAGGTCGTCGGCGAGCCGCAGGAGGTGATCGTCGACCGCGTGCTGTCGCTGACCGGCGCCGTGGGCGACCATCGCCTCTACCGCCAGCTCCAGGTCCACGAGTGCTACGCCACCTGCGGGCCGATGAAGCTCTCGGCGGCGCTCTTTGCCGCCGCGGGAGGCAGCGGCGACTGCCTGCAGCAGACGGCGCACGGCGTCGAGTCGCTGAAGAGCCCCGAGCCGCGCTTCTTCCTGCTCGGCCAGAAGTCCTACGGCCGCAACACCAGCTTCCTGCTGCGCGTCGGCTGGGAGCAGGTGGCCGAGGTGATGGCCGAGCTCGCGCGCGAGCCGGTGCCGCTCACCGTCCCGGCGTGAGGCGCTACTTCGCCAGCAGCTCGACCTGCAGCTCCACCTCGTCGCGGTTGGCGACGGCGCCGCGGAAGCTGTAGGGCTTGATGCCGTAGTCGCTCTGCAGGAAGCGGAAGCCGCCGTTGGCGTGCAGGTATTCGCCGCGGCGCTCGATGGTGGCCGGGAAGGTCACTTCCTTGGTGACGCCGTGCAGGGTGAAGGCGCCGGTGATGCGCAGCTTCCCCTCGCCGACGCTGTCGACGCGCTGCGAGCGAAACGCGATCGCCGGGTACTTGGCGACGTCGAGCTGCAGCGGGCCGCGCATGGTGTTCTGGATCTCGCGGCGGTTGACGTCGGCGATGGGCGGCATCTCGAGCCGCTTGCGCAGGTTCGGCTCGTCCATCATCAGGCCGTTCGTCTCGACGGTCACCTCGACGGAGCCGGTGTTGGGTTTGGCGGGGTCCCAGCGCACGGTGCCCGAGAGCTTGGAGGCGCGCGCCACGTGGTCGTGGGCGAGGGCCGAGGCGGCGCCCTCCTTCCATATCCGCACGAGCAACGTGCTGCGCGCCGCGTCGACGGTGAAGTTGGCAGCAGCGGCCGGGGCCGCGACGAGGGCGGCACCGAGGGTGGCGAGGAGCAGCGCGGCAGGTCGGCTCATGATGGGCACCTCGACGGGTGAGTGCGCAGGCTGGTTCCAGAGGTTCAGCGCCTTCGGCGGCTCCATCAGAGTACCCCCGCCGACTGCTGCGCGATCTGCACAGCCAGATGTTCGCCGATGGGCAGGCAGGAGGTCGCCGCGGGCGACGGCGCGTTGAGGACGTGGAGCGAGCGCTCGCCGGCAACCACGAGGAAATCGTCGACGAGCTTGCCGGCCGCGTCGACCGCCTGCGCGCGCACCCCAGCCGGCGCCGGCAGCAGGTCGGCGCGCGAGAGCGCCGGCACCAGCCGCCGCGCCTCGGCGAGGAAGCGCCGCTTGCTGGTGGCGCGCAGCAGCTCGGCTACTCCCTTGCCGCCGAGCCGCGCCGCGAGCCGCCAGAAGCCGCCGAAGCGCAGCACGTCGCCGAGGTCGCGCGCCGAGAGGTCGCGCCGCCGGTACCCTTCGCGCGCGCCGGCGAGCACGGCGTTGGGCCCGGCGACGACCTCGCCGTCGACGGTCCGGTGCAGGTGCACGCCGAGGAACGGCACCGCCGGATCGGGCAGCGGGTAGACGAGGTGGCGCACCAGCGCACGGGCCGACTCGCGCAGCCGGTAGTACTCGCCGCGGAACGGCACGATGCGCACGGCCGAGTCGACGCCCGCCATGCGCGCGACGCGGTCGCAGAAGAGGCCGGCGCAGTTGACGAGGAACGAAGCGTCGAGCGGCCCCTCGGAAGTCTGGAGCCGCAGGCTGCCGCCGGCTGCCGCATCGATGGCCGCGAGCGCGACGCCGCGGCGCAACGTCACGCCGTCCGCGGCCAGCTCGCCGGCGAGCGCCCGCGCCACCGCCGGGAAGTCGACGATCCCGGTCGACGGCACCAGCAGTGCCGCCTCGCCGCGCACGTGCGGCTCGCGCTCGCGCAACGCCGCGGCGCTGAGCCACTGCGTCTCCACCTCGTTCTCGGTCGCGCGCGCCTGCAGCGCCTGAAGCCGCGGCAGCTCGCTCGGACGCGTCGCCACCACCACCTTGCCGCACACCTCGTGGCGGATACCGCGCTCGCCGCAGAAGGCCAGCAGGCGCCGCCGCCCTTCGCGGGCGAAGCGCGCCTTGAGGCTGTCGGGCTTGTAGTAGAGGCCGGAGTGCAGGATGCCGCTGTTGTGGCCGCTCTGGTGGCGCGCGATCTCGGGCTCCTTCTCGAGCACGACGAGCGGCACGGCGGGCAGCGCCGCGCGCAGCGCGCGGGCGGTGGCGAGGCCGACGAGGCCGCCGCCGACGATCACGATCGGAGCCGTTCCCATGCGGCGCGCCAGCGTAGCGCAGCGGAGCGTCTTCCAAGTCAGCGTAGCAGCGGCTGGGTGAGGGCAGCCCTGTCCCCCCGAGAGCCGACTGTTAAGCTGGCGGCCGATGTCGTTCTATCGCGGCGTAATGGACTCGAAACCGGGCGACCCGTCGCCGATCGGCGTGCTCATCGCCCACCTCGGCACCCCCGACGCGCCGGAGCCCGCCGCGCTGCGGCGCTACCTGCGGCAGTTCCTCTCCGACCCGCGCGTCATCGAGCTGCCGCGCTGGAAGTGGCTGCCGGTGCTGCACCTCTTCGTGCTCACCACGCGGCCGAAGACGTCGGCGGCGCTCTACCGCAAGATCTGGACTCCGGAAGGCTCGCCGCTGCTCGTCCACACGCGCGCGGTCGCGCAAGCCGTGGGCGAGGCGCTCCGCGCGCGCCTCGCCGCTCCGCTCCGCTCTTCCATCCAGATGGCGGTCGGCATGCGCTACGGCAACCCGTCGATGGCGGCGGCGCTGCGCGAGCTGGCGGAGCGCGGCTGTCGGCGCGTCCTCGTCTTCCCGCTCTACCCGCAGTACTCGGGCACCACGACCGCTTCGACCTTCGACGCGGTCTTCGCCGAGCTCGCGACCTGGCGCCGGATGCCGGAGCTGCGGACGGTCAACGACTACCACGACGACGCCGGCTACGTCGCCGCCCTCGCCGCCAGCATCCGCGACAGTTGGCGCGAGCGCGGCCGCGCCGAGAAGCTCCTCCTCACCTTCCACGGCATCCCGCGCCGCTACGTCGACGCCGGCGACCCCTACTTCGCGCACTGCCACGAGACGGCGCGCCGCGTCGTGCGGCAGCTCGGGCTCGCCGAGCGCGACTACGAGGTCACCTTCCAGTCGCTCTTCGGCAAGGAGGAGTGGCTGCGGCCGTACACCGACGAGACGATGAAGAAGCTGGGCGGCAGCAAGCTCGCCAGCGTCGACGTCCTCTGCCCGGGCTTCTCGGTCGACTGCCTGGAGACGCTCGAGGAGATCGACGGCTTGAACCGCGAATTCTTCACGCACGCCGGCGGCGGCGACTACCGCTACGTCCCCTGCCTCAACGAGCGACCCGATCACGTCGCGGCGCTCGCCGACATCGCGCTCCGCCACCTCGGCGGCTGGGTGGACGCCGCGCGGCGCGAACCGATGCCGGTCTACGACGACGCCGCGTCGACGGAGCCGGCGATCCCGAGCGCCGCGACTTACTGAGCGGCGGTCCCGCCGGCACCGGTCGCGGCGAGCGCCGCGACGCCGGCCGGTGCGAGCCCGAGCCACTCGACTAGCGCGCCGACCTCGGGCAGGCAGGCGAGTTGCGGGCAGCCGCGCAGCTCCTCCTCCGCCTGCGCGCCGCAGAGCACGGCGACGGCGTCGACGCCGGCGTTTCTCGCCATCTCCAGATCCCACCGCGTGTCGCCCACCATCAGAGTCTGCTCCGGCCGCGCGCCCAGCTCGTCCATCAGCTCGAGGAGCATCGCCGGCGCCGGCTTCGGCGGGCACTCGTCCAACGTGCGCGTGGCGTGGAAGCAGGCGCCGAGGCCGGTGCGCTCGAAGTCGCGCACCAGGCCGCGGCGGCTCTTGGCGGTGGCGACGGCGAGCAGCAGGCCGGCATCGGCGAGCCGCGCCAGCGTCGCGGCCGTGGCGGGGAACGGGTCGTGGCGCGCATGCCAGGTCTCGACCCAGTGGTGACGGTAGCGGTCGAGGATGGTCTCGCGCGTCGCCGCCTCGAGCTTTGGGAAGAAGCGATCGAAGCTGTCGCCAAGCCCGAGCCCGATCGAGCCGCGCAGCAGCGGCAGCGGCGGCGGCGCGACACCGGCATCGGCGAGCGCCGCCTCGGTGCAGGCGACGATCGAGCCGATCGAGTCGATCAGCGTGCCGTCCCAATCGAAGACGACGAGGCGGTAGTCGCGGCGGGGCGCGCTCATGGCGGCGCGAGTGTACCGGCAGCGGGCGAGGCGCGACGGCTCCGAGATCGCCGCCGCCGCGCCATGCGCCGCTCGCTCAGTCCGGCGTCGCGCCCACCGGCGCCGCCGGCGCGCCCGCGGCCGCCGCCGGTGTCGGTGCGGCCTGCGCCGCGCCGCCCTGCTTGGCGAACGGCAGCGCGCCGTCGAGCTTGCGGGCGATGCGGTCGGTGATCCAGTGCGGGTCCCACCACTCGACCGGCGTCACCGGCAGGCCGCGCATGAGCGTCGCGAAGTGGAGGTGGTCGCCGCCGGCGAGGCCGGTCGAGCCCGAGATGCCGACGCGCTGCCCGCGTTCCACCGTCTGCCCCGGCTTGACGTCGATCGACGACAGGTGCGCGTAGAGCGTCATCAGCCCGTAGCCGTGGTCGAGGATGACGGTGTTGCCGTAGATGCCGAAGTAGTCGGCGACCATGACGATGCCGCGGTTGGCGGCGGGCACCGGCGCGTGCTGCGTCGAGGCGAGGTCGAAGCCCAGGTGCGTCTGGTGGTCGACCTCCTTGTCGCCGTAGAAGTAGGTGCGGCGCGCCGCGAAGCGCTCCATCACCTGGCCGTTGGGGAAGGGCAGGAACGGCTGGCTCCAGAGGAACTCGGGGCGGCTCTTGGCGCCGAGCTCGAGCAGCTCCTGGTCGTTCTTGCGCCGCAGCTCGCCGTTGATCTTCAAGTAGGTGGCCAGCAGGTCGTCGGTCGCCTGCACGTCGGGACGGTGCGAGGAGATCTCCGGCACCACCTTCTGCAGGAACTGGTCGGTGAGCTTGATGTCGGCCTTGCCCACAGGGCGCGGCGTCCAGCGCTCGATGAAGCCCAGCCGCGCCTCGTTGCCCAGCGCGTCCTGGGCGTAGAGCTTGATCGGGTCGGGCGTCGCCATGTCGTAGGGGATGCCGAAGATGACGAAGTACTCGCCGTCGTGGCCGGGCAGCGGCGAGCCGGGGAAGAAGTACTTGCCGGCCTCGACGCCGTGGCGCACCGCCGCCTTGTCGACGTGGTAGACGACCGCCTCCGAGCCGCCCTGCGCGGCGTAGGTCTGCGACGACAGGAGGTTGAGCGCCGGCGGGAAGACGCGCACCGGCAGCTTCACCTCCTGCACCACCGGTCCGGGGTGGCGCAGCATGCCGCCGGCGCGCGCCGCCTCGACGCGCAGCACGGCTTCGCCGTTGGCAAGCCACGTCTGCTTCTTCTTGCCCAGCTCGACGTCGAGCGTGCGTTCGGGCGTGCGCTCGCCCCAGACCTTCCACAGCGGACGCGGCGTGAAGCTCTCCTGCGCCAGCACCTCTTCCTTGCCGTTCTGCGTCAGCACGACCTTGAGGCCGGCGAGGCCGCGCGCGCTCTCGTGCACCGCCACCTGCGCGTGCGTGCGCTGGCCGATGCCCGGCGGCGCCTTGACCTCGAGCTTCGGCGACGGCCCCCAGCCGAAGAGCGAGATGATGCCGGCGATGGCCACCACCGCCACGATGAGCAACAGCAACAGCCAGAGCCCCGGCCCCATCCTCCGCGTCGTTCTCAACTGGGATCTCCTTATTGACTAGCGAGGGTCGGCCGGCCCGCATCTGGAGGACCCCGGCCGCGCCGTGGCGCGCGAGCATAGCGGCCGCGCGCGACGGGTCGCGAACGGCCTGCTAGGCGCGTGCCAGCAACGGCGGCAGGATCAGGGCGCCGCCGGCCAGCGCACGACCGGAACGGTGTGCTCCAGCCGCACTGGCTCGCCGCCGACCCGTACCTGCTCCATGTCGTGCTGGTCGCGGGCCAGCTCCGCCTCGGTGAAATGCGGAGCGAAGGAGAAGCGGCCGCGGAATGCCGGGTTGCGCGCCACCGCGAACATCTGCCAGCAATTGGCGAGCGGCATCACGTCGTGTGGGTTCGCCGAGACGCTGGACCAGAAGCGATCGACGGCTTCCTCGAAGCCGATCGTCCGGCCCGGTTGTCGCCAGTCTCGATAGAGGGCGACCGCCGCGGCCATGTTGCTCACCGCGGAGCTCGCCGGGTCCGCCGCGGCAGCTTCCGCGAACAGCGGCGCCGCGCGCTCGTACGCGGCGGGGGATTGGCCCTCCGCGAGCAGCTGGATGAGCCCGCGCAGTTGCTTCGCCACCGCCATGGCGTCCGGCGTGGTGGAGCTCAGCGGGCTGTCTTCGAAGCCGCGCAGCGCCGCGATCGCCGACTCCGCCTTCTCGGCTGTGGGCCGCGCGCGGAACCCGAAGTATCCGGCGACGCCTTCGACGAACCTCATTTCGGGCAGTCGCGCGCTCAGCGCCTGCTCGCCGAGCAGCGCATGCGCCAGCATCCAGCCCTGCTGACCGTTGAAGACCCGGATGTGGATCCAGTCGCCCTCGACGTCCGTCACGTAGTAGGCAGGCCGCTCCGCGGGGAACCGGAGTCCGGCATCGCCGGTTGCCCCGTCTACCGCCAGCAGAGGAGCGCCGGGGGAAGCCTCGTCGGGCCTCTCATGCACCACGTTCTGTCTGGCAAATCGCTCGCGCACGAGGCGGAGATCGGCGTCGCTGACGAGCCGGGGGGCAAAAGCGAGGCTCTGCGTCGCGAGCCGCGCCGCCAGCAGGCGATCGCCGAGGGGCAGCTCGAGAATCTCCCCCGGGTCGTCACGGACGAAGCGCTGGAAGGAGGCGGAGGTCTGCACGTAGGTCTCCGCGCCGGCCCGGAAGATCCGCCCCGTCACCAGCACGACCGCGCGCTCGCGAGGACCGTCGCCGAAGCGCCCCATGAGGTCGGCGAGGACGTTTTGCGGCTCGCACTCGAACCGGCTGCCCAGCATCCGGATGGCTGCCACGCTGCCGAAGCGGCTGATCGCCAGCAGCGTGTCGACCTGGATCAGGCCCGCCAGCTCCGTCCCCACCGGCGACTCGTCGGGTACCGACTCTTCGGAAGTGTGGTCCTCGAAGGGAAAGACGATGACCGTGATGTCGGACTCGGAGAACATGGCCGGGTCGGCGCACTGGGCGATCATTCCCGCCCAGATCCGGCCGGGCGTCAGCGACAGCAGGGCCACGGCCAAGGCGATGGCGCGACGGCGGTTCACGGATGGCTCCCAGTCGGACACTCACGCTCGACCACCGCCGGCGGCAGCCGCTTGAGCGGTCCGTTGTAGGCGGTGTTGCTGCGTGCATCGCGCAAGACCTGGCACTTGCGGGCGGTCACGAAGGCCAGCAGCTCTTTTTCGGCATTGGTGGGCGTGGTCCCGAAGGCCTGTTGCAAGCTCGCCGCGGCGTCTCCGAGCTCGGCCTTGGCATCGTCGTAGGCGGCGGGCTCACCGCTGCTGAGCGCGCGCACGGCGCGGGCGACCTTGGCGTACGCGGTGAGCTCGTTGAGACCGGCGAGCCAATCAGCGATCTTGTCCGGCGAGCCGCTCACCGGCGGCTGATACTGGCGTTGGAGAAAGCGCCCGGCCGTCGATGCTGGCAGCGGCAACATCGCGTAGTTGAGGAACACCAGCTGATTGCCGGCGCTGGCCGGAAAGACCTCTCCCCAGATCTCCAGCACCACGTCACGGTTGACTAGATCCTGGGCGATCATCGGCGGGAACGACGACTCGCCGTCGGGGCTGCGGCCGGCGCAGCGGATCAGCTTCAATCGCGACGACTGGCCGTTGTCGAGGCGGTCGAAGAGGTTTCGCAGCTGGAACTTGAGCAGCGCCATGAGCTGCTGCGACTGCGGATCGGCGGCGCCGGCGTTGAAGTTGATCTCATCCAGCAGGACCTTGTAGCCAAAGGTCGAGTTGACGTCCGTGCAGACCACCAACGGCTTCGCCCGCAGCGCGCTGCCGAGCGCAACGCTGACGACGCAGCACGCCAGCCACAACATCCACCGCGGGCCTCGCCGCCCGGCGTTCACGTCTTGCCTCGCGTCAGTGCCTGGAGTGAGATCTCCACCCTCTTCTTGACGTCGGCGATGTTCGACGGGGTCAACGCCGCGGTGCCGGGAATGGCGGTGAAAGGAGCAGCCGCGGGAGTCGCGGTGGCGAGCACGGCCTGATAGTCGCGCAGCGGATCGACGGCATTCCGGCAGTCGAGGTCGCCGAGCAGCTGAGCGGCGCTGTCGTGGACTTCCACTTGATAGAGCCGCGTGCGGTTGCCGATGACATCGATGAGCCGCTGGCAGACGAAGTCGGGCTCGATGGCGGCCGCTGCCCGCAACCCCGCCATCGCCGCCTCGCGATGCTCGGGCCGGCCGCGCTGCAGCACCTGGATCATCGGTGCGACGGCATATCTGCCATGCGCTCCCAGCGCCAGGGTGTAGGTCATCGCCTGGTCGGAGTCCGCCTGGTCGAGTTGCTGCATCAGCGCTTGCATGTCTTTGACGTTCTCGAGGTGCAGCTGGCGTTCCTTGAGCGCGTGCTCGATGCGGCTGGTCACGAAGATCGACACCAGCAGGGTGACGACGCTCCACACCAGACCCGAGACCTTCTCGAACTTGTCCCAGCCGTCCTTGCCGTGAGGCTTCTGCGCCAGCCGCGCTTCGAGCGCGCGCAGCCGGGTCTCCACCGGCTGTGCAGTCGAGCCGGTGTCGTAGAAGGAGTCCGGGCTGGCTTCCATCGCGGTGGATTCCCGAGCCGGGTGGATCGCTTTCATGCTACTCCTGTTCGCTCGCATCGCGATCGCTGCCGGCGATCGGGCCGGCTCAAGGCTGCGTAAGCAGCGGCGGGACGGGGCAGCCGAGGGCGTCGGCGACGGCGCGAAGGAGCTCGCCTTCGGCGCCCGAGACGACGCCGTCGCTCGCGACCGTGGCGGCGCAAGCGGTGAGCAGCTCGCGCAGCCGCGCCGGGGTGACGGTGGCGAGGGTGTCGAGGGCGGCGTCGAGGTGGCCGAAGGTGCACTCGTCGCGCGCGCACAGGGTGAGGTGGCGCGGCGCCTGGCCGCTTTCCGGACGACCCAGCGCGGCGACGCCGGCGGCGAACGCGGCCTGCACGGCGGCGGGGTCGTCGCTCCCGGCCTGCGCCAGCGTCGAGAGCAGGAGCGACAGCGGCGCGTCAAGCTGGTCGAGCGCGTAGGCGGTGACGCGCGGCGCCTTCTTGGGCACGAACCAGGGCTCGAGGTGGCGCAGCAGCACGCGGTGGAGCGCCCACTCGAAGAGCGACAGGCGCTCGTCGGCGCGCACCAGCTCGTCGACGAGGGCGCGGAAGGCGGCGTACTGCGGGCGCGAGAGCTTGCGCAGCGCCGGCACCGCCAGGTCGACGAGCGGCAGCCGCGCCTCGCCGGGCAGGGCATCGGCGGCGGGCAGCGCCGCGGCGAGCTCGCGCGAGAGCGCCTCGTCGCCGCTCGCCGCCACGCGCTCGAGTTGGCGGGCGCGAACGGCGGCGTCGCGGTCGCAGAGCAGCGCCAGCACCACCGCGCGCGCCGTCATCGGCTCGCGGGCGCGCGCCGCCAGCGCTTCGGGCAACGCGGCGATGAGCCCGGCCGCCGCCGTCACGTGCGCCGGCCGCGGCTGGCCCGCGGAGGCGGCGATCTGCTCCGGCGACAGCGCCGCGGCGAGCGGCGCGAGCTCCGACGCCGTCTGCGGCATCGCCTCGACGATGCCGGCGAGGACCATGCCCGCCATCTCGGCGCTGCGCGGAGAGATCGTGCCCGCCGTCACCAGGTCGGTGAGGCGGTCGGCGCCGCGCGACCCTCCCGGCGCCGTAGCGCGCTTCGCCTTCTTCGCCGGCGCCTCGTCGCCGGCGAGCTTCGGATAGGTGCCGTCCCAAGCCGGGTCGAGGCGGCGGATGCGTTCGGCGAGCGGCGGGTGCGTCGAGCGCCAGGCGAACTGGCTCTCCGGCAGGCCGTTGCCGAAGAAGAGGTGGCTCGCCTGCGGCGCGTTGGGACTCTGGAGCTTCGAGCCCGTCGACAGGCCGCCGATCTTCTTGAGCGCGCCGGCGATGCCCAGCGGGTTCCTGGTGAACTGCACCGCCGCCGCGTCGGCGAGGAACTCGCGCTGGCGCGAGATGGCGCTCTTGATGATGCCGCCGAAGAAGCCGCCGATCCAGCCGATGACGTAGATGGCCAACCCGAACAGTGCCGCGCCGCCGCCGCCGCCCTTCTTCTCGCGCGAGGACGACGAGGAGCTCGAGCCGCCCGAGAAGCGCAGGATCCAGAGCCCGATCAGGCTGATGACGAGGATGCCGTGGAGCAGGCCGATCAAGCGCAGGTTGAGCCGCATGTCGCCGTTCAAGACGTGGCTGAGCTCGTGAGCGATGACGCCCTGCAGCTCGTCGCGGTCGAGCCGCTCGACGGCGCCGCGGGTGACGCCGATGACCGCGGCGTTGGGTGACAGCCCGGCAGCAAAGGCGTTGATCCCCTGCTCGTCGGGCAGCACGTAGACCGACGGCACGGCGGTGCCCGCGGCGAGCGCCATCTCCTCGACGACGTTGAGCAGCCGCCGCTCGGCGGGCGACGCGTTGCCGGGCTCGAGCGGCTTGCCGCCGAGCAGCGACGCCACCGACTCGCCGCCGCCCTTGGCCAGCGCCGCCGTCTTGTAGAGCGAGCCGCCGGCGATCACCGCGCCGGTGAGCCCCGACACCCAGCCGAGCACCGCGGCGTTCCAGGGCCAGAAGAAGCGCCCCTGCTCGTACGCCGCGTTCCGCATCTCGTCGTGGAAGGCGACGACGACGGCGAGGTAGATCGCCAGCACCGTGGCGACGACGGCGATCGCGAAGAGCAGCACCAGCCGCCGCGTGCTGCGGCGGGCGGCGTCCTGTTGGCCGAAGAAGTCCATGGCAGGGGTCATCGACAGACCGTTAGCGAGCATCCGTCATTGCGAGGAGCGCAGCGACGAAGCAATCTCGATGTCCAAAGATCGAGATCCCTTCGTCGCCGCGCTCTTCTGGATGACCAGGGATGACCTTCCAGGCGCCGCTTCGCGACGCCTAGAAAGTCACCTTGACCGCCTCGCGCTCCTGCGGTGCCTCGATCTCCCACAGGTGCGCCTCCTGGAAGCCGAAGGCGCCGGCGAGCAGCGCCGTCGGCATCGTCTCGCGCGCCGTGTTGTACTGCGTGACGCCGTCGTTGTAGGCCTGCCGCGCGAAGGCGACGCGGTTCTCGGTGGAGGTGAGCTCCTCCATCAGCGTCTGCATGGTCTGGTTGGCCTTGAGGTCGGGGTAGGCCTCGGCTACGGCGAAGAGCCGGCCGAGTCCGGCGGTGAGCCCGGCTTCGGCGCTCTGCAACTGGCGCATCGCCTCGGGATCGCCGGGCCGCGCCGCGGCCTGCTGCTCGGCGGTGACGGCGTGATTGCGCGCGGCGACGACGGCCTCCAGCGTCTCGCGCTCGTGGCGGATGTAGCCCTTCGCCGTCTCGACCAGGTTGGGGATGAGGTCGTAGCGGCGCTTCAACTGCACGTCGATCTGCGAGAAGGCGTTCTTGTAGCGGTTGCGCAGCGTGACGAGGCGGTTGTAGAGGCCCATCGTCCAGGCGATGAGCAGGACGATGACGGCGACGACGATGAGAATCCCCCACATGGCCGGGCTCCTTCTGATTCGAATCGGGCGCGGTGCGGACCGAGACTAACAGCGTCGGAGGGCCGCGCCCGCGCCGATGGTTACGCGGCGGCGGTCCCGCTCATTCCGTGCACCGCGGGTTACGATCCGCGCTCCGATGCGACGGCTGGGCTCGATCCTCGCGGTGGCGCTGCTCGCGGTCTCCTGCCGCCTGCCGATCCAGCGCGGGCGGTGGAACGTCGTCGTGGTGCTGGTCGACACGGTGCGCGCCGACCATCTCGGCGCCTACGGCTATCGCCGCCCGACGAGCCCCCACTTCGACGCGCTGGCGGCGCAGAGCTACCTCTTCACCCAGGCGCGGGCGCAGGCGTCGTGCACCTACCCATCGGTCAACTCGCTGCTCACCTCGCGCTACCCGGCGCGCTTCCTCGGCCAGGCCGAGGGCAGCTTCGGCATCCCCGCCGGCATCCCGACCATCGGCGAGATGCTGGCCGCGCGCGGCTGGTCGACGGCGGCGGTGTCGGCAAGCCCGGTGGTGCGCAACAGCCCGACGCGCTTCAACCCCGGCGCCGGCTTCGGCCGCGGCTTCTCACGCTTCGACGAGGCGTGTCTCTGGCACCCCGCGGCGTGCGTCACCAACCATGGCATCGCCGCCGCCGAGCAGCTGCGCGAGCCGTTCTTCCTCTACCTCCACTACATGGACCCGCACGGTCCTTACGACCCGCCGCAGCCGTTCCGCAAGCAGTTCCGCATGGGCCGCACGAAGGAGCGCTGGGCGGCGCGCGGCGACGTCAACCCCTTGCAGCGGTTCCTCGACGGCGCCGGCGGGCCTGTCGTCTACGGGCCGGCCGACCTGCGTTTCGTGCAGGGCCTCTACGACGGCGAGATCGCCTACTTCGACGCCCAGCTCGGTCGGCTCGTCGATCAGCTCCGCCGGCAGCGCCTGCTCGAGCGCACCATCCTGGTGGTGCTCTCCGATCACGGCGAGTCCTTCCTCGAGCACGGCAACGTCAAGCACTGCGAGAGCGTCTACGACAGTGAGGTGAGGATCCCGCTGCTCGTGCGGCTGCCGCGCCAGCATCGCGGCGAGCGCATCGCCGGTCCGGTGGAGGCCCTCGATCTCGCGCCGACGCTGCTCGACCTCGTCGGCCTGCCGATCGACGGCCGCGGCTTCGAGGGCCGTTCGCTGCTGCCGCGGCTCGACGGCAAGGCGGCCGACGAGCGCTACGCCTTCTCGATGATCCAACGGCAGCGCTCCGTCGCCGGCGCGCGATACAAGCTCGTCGCCGAGCTCGGCGGCGACCGCTGGCAGCTCTTCGACCTGTCGCGCGATCCGGGCGAGCGGCGCGACGTCAAGGGCGAGGCGAAGCAGGCGTTCGCTCGCCTGCGCGCGGCGTTGCAGCAGCAGCTCGCGCGCACGGAGAGTCCCGAGGTCACCCGCTACGCCGCCGAAGCGGACGCGCGGCTGCGCGCGCTCGGCTACCTCTGAACGGTTACTCCCACGGCGGGAAGCTGCCCTCCGCGGCGAGCGCCGTCATGCGCTCCGCCAGCTCGTCCATGAGCTCGTGCGTGTCCTGCCGGCCGTAGAGCGCCTCGCCGACGAAGACGTCGCAGAAGAAGGGCACCGGCAACAGCGAGCCGCGCGGCAGCGACTTGCCGAGGCCGTGGAGGAACACCGGCACGACCGGTGCCGAGGGGAAGCGCCGCACCAGGTGCGCGACACCGCTCTTGAAGCGCGCCAGGCGCTCGGGCTCGCCACGCGTGCCTTCCGGGAAGAGCACGAGGACGTCGCCGCGCTCGAGCGCCGCGGCGGCCGGAGCCAACGGATCGCGCGGCGGCCTGTCAGCGTCCGCGGCCTTGTCGCGCTTGCGCTCGACGCCGACGATCCCCATCACCCGCAGCGCGAACCAGGACAGCGGTCCGCCGCGCAGGAAGTAGTCCGCCGCCGCCACCGGCCGCAGCCGCCGCAGCAGGCGCGGCGGGAAGAGGCTCATCAACACCACCGTGTCGAGGTGGCTGTTGTGGTTGGCCACCACCACCGCCGGCCCCTGCTTCGGCAGCCGCTCGCGGTGGCGCACGTTCAAGCCGAGCAGCACCATCACCACCGGCCGCACGACGAGCCGGAAGAACAGGCGCTGCAGGAGCGCGTTCGGTCCGGCGTCGTCCACGCGTTTCAGCTGGTGGCGGCGAGCTCGGGATACAAGCGTGAGTAGCTGTCGGAGAGCAGCAGGATGCGCCGCACGTAGGTCTTCGGCTCCTCGAGCTGCAGGCCCTCGATGAAGGTGTCGACCTCGCGCTGCCGCGATTCGTTCCATTGGCGCTTCAGCCGGTACGGGCCGCTGTTATAGCCCGCCAGCGCCAGCTCGACGTTGCCGTCGAACATGTCGAGCACGTGCGCGAAGTAGGCGGTGCCGAGACGCAGGCTGTAGTCGGGGTCGTAGAGCTTGTCGGCCGCGAAGTCGACGCCGAGCTTGGCCGCCACGTCGCGCGCCGTGCCCGGCATGAGCTGCATCAGGCCGCGGGCGCCGACGCTGCTGGTCGCCTGGAGATCGAAAGCGCTCTCCTGGCGGATGACGCCGAGCACCAGCGGCACCGGCAGGTTGCGCGCCGCGGCCCAGCGCTCGACGGAGTCGCGGTAGTGGAGCGGGTAGTAGAGCTCGAGCGCCGCCACCGGCACCGCGGCCTGCAGCGGCGTGCCGAGCGCCGGGAAAGCCTTGCGGAGCTGGTCCATGCTCGGCCGCGGCCGCCCCTGGCGCGCCAGCACGATGCCCTGCAGCGCGGCGAGCGCTCTGCGATCGACGGAGGGCTCGACCGAGTCGCCGGCGAGTGCCAGCTCGGTCGCCGCCAGCCCGTCGAGACCAATGTCGGAGAGATAGCGCGCGCGCAGCAGCCGGCGGTCGGTGGGCCACGGCTCGGGTGGCGGGCTGAACGACGCGGTGGCGGCGTGCGCCGCCTCGTCGCCCAAGCGCACCACGGCGTGGCGGCGGTAGAAGTCGGTGGTGTCGGCGGCGGCGAGCTCGGCGTAGAGCGCCCGCGCGCGCTCCTTCTGGCCGAGCTGCTCGAGCGCCCGCGCCGACCAGTAGCGCGCCTGTCGCGGGTAGCGCTCGCGCGGCGTGTCGGCGACGAGCTCGGCCCAGAAGCCGAGCGCGCCGGTGTAGTTGCGCGCGCGGTACTCGCGCCAGCCGCGCTCCCAAAGGAACGGCACGCCGGTCTCGTCGTCGGGAGCGATGGCGTGCAGGCGCCGCAGGTCATCGAGCGCGGGCTCTACCTGCTCGCGTGAGGCGTGCTCGGCGAAGCGCGCGCGCAACGCCCTGATGGCGACGGCGAGCGCCTCCGGGTGCTGCTCGCCGAGACGCGCCGCCTCGTCGAAGTAGCCGAGCGCCACGCGCAGCGCGCGCTCGCGCTCCGCCGCCGCGGCGCGCTCTTTCGCTTTCTGCCGCGCGGCGGCCGCCCGCTTGGCCGCCTTGCTCTTGCCGGTCGGCTGCACTCTGCCGATCGGCCGCGCCTCGGACTGGTCGAGCGCCGCCTGGCCGCGCGCCCACGCCACGTGCGCCGCCTCGGCGGGCGCGGACGGCGAGAGCGGCAGGAGCAGCCTCATCGCCTCGTCGCCGCGGTTGCTCGCGGTGAGCACGCGCGCCATCTGCAGGTGCCAGTCGAGGCCGCGCTCGCCGGCCGGGACCACGCCGAGCATCGCCCGCGCTTCGGAAGCGAGGCCGCGCGCCAGCAGCGACTCGGCGCGCCGCAGCTGCAGCGCCGGCGGCAGGCGCGCCACCGAGTAGCGGTCGGGCACGCCCAGCTCGTTGGCGGCGAGCGGGTACTCGGTGAGGAGGCGCGTCGCGGCGGCGGCGGCGACGTCCTCGCGTCCGTTCTCGATGCCCAGCGCGTAGGCGAGGCGCTCGAGCTTCTCGGCGAGCTCCGGCGGCAGCGGCCGGCTGCGCGCCAGGTCGATCAACGCCACGGCGCGGTCGGCGCGGCCCGCCGTGCGCGCCAGCTCGACCGCGCGCACCACCGCCCGCGGCCAGAGCAGCGAGCGCGGCCAGTCGGCGAGCAGGCGGTCGAGCGCGGCGAGGCCGAGCGCGGCGTCGCCCGTCGCGGCGCGCGCGTCGGCGAGCACCCAGAGGCGCCAGTCCTCGAGCGGGCCGGGGACCGTCGGCTCCTCGCCCAAGAGGCGCGCCGTCGATTCCGGCAGCTCGAGCGAATGGGCGTAGAGGCCGGCGACGAGCCGTGCGTGGCGGCCGGCGGCGTCATCGCGCTGGCTCTCGCGCTCGAGCGCCTGCAGAGCGCCGAGGAAGTCGTGACGGCGCACGGCCACTGCCGCGGCCTGGTAGGCCGGCGTCACCGGCGGCAGGTTCTGCGTCGCGGCCGCGGCGACGGGAAGCGGATCGGCGGGAGGCGAGGGAGGAACGGCGGCCGGCTCGATCGACCCTGCGAGGAGCAAGACCGGAACGGCGAAGAGGGCGCGCGTCACGTGGATCCGGATGATTTCAACCTCACATCATCGTCAGCAACCGACGGACTGCAACCGACATTCCGCGGCTGCAATTGCGTTGCCGGCGACGATGTGAGTGCTACGTATCTCTTTACATGCCAAGCGCGCCGGCGTCGCCGCCGGCCAGGATGTTGACCATCTCCTGTTGGAAGTAATCCACCTCGTCGCGCACCTTGGCGTCGACGCGCTCCTCGTACATCTGCCGCGAACGGTCGATGTCCTCCTGCAGGCGGGGATAGATGTCGCGCTGCCGGCGCCCCTCCTCGATCTGCTCCTCGTTGTAGAGCTTGATCTCGGAGACGAGCAACCGCGCCAGACGCCGCGCCTCCTCGTGGAGCGCCGAGTTCTCCTCGCTCTGCTGGCGATAGCTCGCGGTCGAGGCGTCGCCGCCGCGGAACGCCCAGCCCGGGCCTTCGAGGTCGGGAGGCGGCTGCACCTCGGTGGTGCCGGCGCCACCGCCGCCGCCGAATACGGCGGCCGGACGCGGCGCCGGTCGCGGCTGTTCGACCGGCGGCGCCACCGGCGGCGGGGCCACCTGAGGAGAGAACAGGGGAGCCGGCGGCGGCACCGCCGTCGGGCGCTGCAGCATCACCGTGCTGTCTTCCGAGACGTCGGGCTGCGGCGCTTGCGCGGCGCCCTGCAGCAGGTCGCGGCTGATGCGCACCGTCGCCTCCGACGGATAGGGCGGCGTGCCGTAGAGCGGCGAGGTGACGGATTCCGCGGGCGGCGCGGCGGCCGGCGTCTGCCAGGGCGCCGTCTCCTCGGGCACCTCCTCCTCGACCGGCTCGGCCGCGACCTCCTCCACCGGCTCCTCGGCGCCGGCTTCGAGCGCGGTGGCGTCGATGCCGGTGTCGCTCATGTGGAAGGTCTCGGTGTCCTCCTCGAAGCCGGCTTCGACGGGGACCTCCTCGACCGCGGTGCCCTCGTAGGTCTGCTCGGACTCGGCCTCGTAGCCCTGGTCGGCGTAGACCCAGGCGTCCTCGGCAGGGACGGGCGGTTCTGAAGGTGCGGGAGTGAAGCTCGGCGCCGGCGGCGCGGCCTCGGCGGCGGGCGCCTCCTCCATCTGCCAGCTCGGCTGCCAGGCCGGCGCAGCGGCTGCGGGCGGAGTCGGCGCCGGTTCTTCGGCAGCCTCGGGCGCCTCGGGCGGCGCCGCCCACGACGGCTCTTCGGGAAGCTCCTCCCACGGCGCCGGCGCTTCCGGGCGCTCCACGGCGACCGCGGGTTCGGCAACGGTGGGCTCTTCGACCGCCGGCGCAGGCGCGGGCGGTGCGGGAGGCGGCGGCGTATAGGCCGGTGCCGGAGCGGCCGCTACAGCCGTCGATGCGACGGCGCTCGGGGCCGCCGCCGCGGCTGGCGCGACCGGCGCGGAGGCAGGAGCTTCGGCAGCGGCCGGTTGCTCGAACGCGCTGGGGTCCCACAGTGGCAACCCGGCGCCCGCCTCGGCGGCGTCGATGCCGGCGAGCGTCGGCGTCGCCGCGCGCTCGCGCGTCCCTTGCACCTCGAGCAAGTTGGCGGCGGTGTAGGCGAGGATCTGCAGCGCCGCGGGCACGAACGGGTCCGAGGCGCGAAGCTGATCGGCGTAGAGCGCGGCGGCGACGCGGTCGCGCAGCACCAGCGGTACCAGCACCGCGGCCGCCGGCGTGCCGCCGCCGAGCTGGCGCGCGAGCTCGGCGCTCTCCTCGGCCGAGAGCGTCACCGCGCCGCGTCCGCCCGCCAGCTTCTCGAGCGCCGGCTGCGAGTAGGGCAGCCGCAGGTCTTCGATGCTCTGCGCCTCGCCGGCGAAACCGTAGGCGGCCCAGCCGCGCGCGCCGTCGGCGAAGGTGAGCAGCAGCGCCGTGCGCGAGGCGAAGCGTCCGCCCTCTTCGAGCAGCGCGGTGAGCACGTCGGCCTGCGTGCGCGCCGCGTCGAGCCGCGCCGCCGCTTCGCGCAGGTCGCGGAAGCCGCGCTCGCGCGCGTCGCGCAGGCCCGACTCGTTGCGGCGGTGGAGCTGCTCGGCGAGCACCCGGCGGGCGCTCTCGAACGCGTTGCCCATGGCGTCGCCGATCAGGTGCTCGAGGTCGTGCAAGTTGTCGGAGAGCGCCATCCTTGTTGAGCCTCCTCGTCACGCGGGCCTGTGGATCAGCGCCGTGAATTGTTCCGCACCCCTCGCGCACTGTCAAGAGACGCGGCGGCTCAAATCGTTGCTATGTAGCGATTTAGGCGAACCGGCCCGACCCTTCGCGAGGTTCGCCGCGTGCTACCCTGCCCGCCGCCCGTGAGCGAGCCGACGGTGATCGCGACGAGGAGGCGCACGACCGCGGCGATCGTCGTGATCCTCGTGATGCTGGCCGGAGCCGGCGGCTGCCGCGACACGGCGGCCGCGCGCGCGCAGCAGGCACGCGCGCGCGAGTGGACGGCGCTGCAGCTCGACGAGCAGAAGCTCGACGCCGAGCGCGCCGCGCTGGCGCAGATGCGCGGCCGTCTCGCCTCGGCGCCGATCGCCGCCGACGGCACCCCGATCCGGGGCACCGACGCGGCGCTCGCTCGCGACGTCGCGGCGCGCGAGAACGACCTGCGCGCGCGCGCCTCGTCGCTCGGCGATCGGCTGGTGCGCTATCTCGCGGCTCTCGACCGCAGCCGCGGCAACGACGACCCCGAGTGGAAGCAGGCGGTGCGCTTGAAGAGCGACGAGGATCTCGCCGTGGCGCAGGAGTGGATCGATCGCGGCGGCGACTACCGCCGCGCCATCGAGATCCTCGAGACGCAGCGCGCGCTCGATCCCGACTATCCGCGTCTCGAGCAGGCGCTGGCGCGCGCCCGCGACATGCGCTTCGTCACGCCGGAACGCTTCGCGCGCGTGCAGGAGGGCATGACGCCGGTCGACGTGCGCGCCGCGCTCGGCCCCGTCAACCTGCGCGAAGTGCTGCGCCGCCCGGCCGAGCGGCTGGAGGCGTGGTACTACCCGAAGCGCGCCGGCGGCAAAGCGGCCGTCTACTTCCGCTACGACGACACCAAGCGCGGCTTCGTCGTCTACCAGACCGAGCTCGCCGCGGGTGCCGCGCGGCCGCCCTCGAGCTCGCTCGTGAGTTGAGGCGGCTGAGCGATCGCTGGTCACGGGCCGGCGTTCGCTGCCGGGTCCGGAGGGCGCCGCTGTGGGGCACGCTCGCCTTTCTGAGGTGTGCAAGTAGGAGCGGCTCATTGGTGCACCCTAGTGGGTGACTGCCCCGACAGCGCAGTGTTGTCGGGGTGGTCGGCCCGGTCTGCGAAGAGGGCCCGGACGGCTGGCCGCAAGACGGCCGAAGCGAGATGAGCCCCTTCGCAGAACCGGGAGG
>DASYQD010000093.1:0-40970 GCA_036005845.1 Thermoanaerobaculia bacterium
GGTGCGCGGCCCAGGAAGTTTCGAGCAATGCAGGTGCCACCGCGCCGAACCACGAATCAGCGCACTAAGCGTTTTGATTGCAGCAGTTGCGAGATCCCGAGCGCTCCCGCAACCGGCCGCATTGTCCTCGGACGAGGCCGCTGAGGGTTACGGCACGCGCGTGGCGATGCCGCTACGGATCGCCTCGTCGAGCAGCTTCATCACGGCCTGCTCGGCCTCCTCGGAGGCCTGCTGCATGCGGCCGCCGAGCTCGTTCTGCAGCCCGCCGAGCTCGTTCTGCTTGCCGCCCAGCTCGTTCTGGCGGTCGCCCCATTCGCTCTGCCGGCGGCTCAGCTCGTTCTGCTGCTCGCTGAGCTGGTTCGCCTGGCGCTCGAGGTCGCGCTCGGACCGCTCGATCTCGCGCTGCTGGTTTTCGAGCGCCGTGCGCTCGCCGTCGTCGGCCGCGTAGCGGCGAGCCGAGAGCGCCGCCTGCTGCGCGCTGAGCTTCGCCATCTGCACGCTGAGGTTCGCCTGCTGGCTGCCCAACGCCGCCTGTTGCGCGCCCAGCTCGGCCTGGTGGGCACCCATCTCCGCCTGCTTCGCTCCCAGCTCGGCCTGCTTGCCGCCGAGCTCCGCCTGCTTGGCGCCCAGCTCGCGCACCGGGGCGTAGAGCTCGTCGACGCGCTCGAGGAAGGCAGGATCGCGCACCACCCACTCCTGCTCGCCGCGGCGCGTCCAGAAGAGCGGCTCGGCGCCGTGCTGGTAGCGGCGGGCGACGGCGATGTCGTCGCTGCTGCCGCTCATCGTCGAGCTCTTGTCGTTTTGGAAGTAGATCCAGGCGTCGTGCTCGTTTCGCTCGTAATGGTTGATGACGTGCTCTTCGCGCGTGCCGGCCATTGCCAGCCTGGCGAGCGGCGCGACGGCGACGACCGGATCGGCGGCAGCGGATTCGGCTGCGACAGTCGCGGGATCGCCGTTGAATACGGATTCCGCGGCGGTGGTGGGCTCACCATCGGGGCGCGGTTCCGCAGTTCGCGCAGGCTCGGTGGCGGGCACCGGCTCGGCCGCACGCGCCGGTGCCGCGGGCGCGGCGGTGCGCGCGGCGCTCGCCTCTTCGCGGGCGATGACGCGCAGCGGCACCAGCGCGCAGACGCCGAGCAGGAGGAGCGGCGCGACGAAGGCGGGACGGAGAGTACACGCGGGCTGGAGCAGCATCTGGAGTCTCCTCTGCAGGGTGGGATGGGTGACCGCGGCGGCCGCGGCGCGCAGCGGCGCTCCGCAGCCGAGCGCCAACTCGAGCAGCAAGTGGCCGTAGGCGCGCGGCGACGGCGCGAGCCGCGCCACCACCGCCGCGTCGCAGGCCTCCTCGCGGGCCAGGGCGTGCTCGCGCTCGACCAGGCGCGCCAACGGATGGAAGAAGAAGCAGCGGGCGGCGAGCGCCGGCACCAGGCCGAGCGGCAGGTCGGCGCGACGCACGTGCAGCAGCTCGTGGCCGAGCGCCATCGCCAGCTCGTCGGCGTCGAGCCGCTCGTACTTGCCCACCGGCAGCAGCACGACGGGCCGGCGCACGCCGACGACTTGCGGCGTGGCGGCGCTACGCGAGATGCGCAGCTCGGCGTTGGGCACGTCGAGTCGGCGCCGCAGTTCGTCGAAGGTAGCGACGAGCGACGGATCAGCGACAGGCTCGGCGGCGCGGACGACGCGACGCGCGCGCAGGAGGTGTGCGCCGGCGCGCGCAAGCTCGATGGCCACGCCGACGAGCCACAATGCGGCGAGCGGCACCTGCCATGGCAGCGAGCGCAGCGGTGCCGCCCCCGTCCACGCCGCAGGGGACGTATCGAGCGGCATGCGGGATCCGTCGTCTCGGGCAGCCGTTTTCGGCGTTGTCGCGATCGCAGCGCCCGCTCCAGCGGAATGCGCGCCTCGCTGCGCTCCGCCGCGCGAATCGACGCTTGCCCTGGCGACCGCGTCGAGCGACGGTCTCACCGTGGCCGCGTCGCGCGCCGGCAGCAACGGCACCGCCACGGCCGGCAGAGGCAGCAACCCGAGCAGCATCTTCAGCGCCACCCCCCACCACAGCCAGCAGCGCACCGCCGGCGGTATAGCGGGCACCAACCGGCAGAGTCCCCAGACCGCGAGGGCCAGCAACCCGCCCACGACCGTCGTCTCCACCACCCGCGAGGCGAGCACGCTCAGGACGTCGACGGCGTTCACGGCTCTCCCCTCCTCTCCTCGAGGCGGCCGACGAGCTGCTCCAGCGCGGCGCGCTCGGCGGGGCTCGCGGCGCCTTCCTCCACGAGGTAGGCGACGAACGGCGACAGCGAGCCGCCCAGCGTGCCCTCGACGAACGAATGGACGAGCCCGCGCAGCAGCTCGCCCGAGGGCTGCGCCGCGGCGTAGCGGAAGACACCCTGCTGGCGGCGGCGGCGCAGGAAGCCCTTCTCGTGCAGGCGCTCGAGCATCGTCTGCACCGTGCTGCGCGCCAAGCCATCGGCCTCGCCGAAGCCGTCGGCGGCCTCGCCGACGGTGGCGCCGCCCTGCGCGGCGACCCAGCGCAGCAGCGCCAGCTCCCGCTCGCCCACTCCGCTCGTTCGCTTGCCTCGCATCAGAACCCCTCCTCGATCACTACATCTGTCGTGATAGTAACTATGACGACAGATGTCGTCAAGAGGGTTCGTCACTCTCCTGGTACGCCCGCGCGCCCCGCGGGTTGCATCACGATGCGAGCTGCCGGGCTGGCGCTGCGCGACTAGCAGCTGTCGCCGAGGATCTCGAGCTTGTCGGGCAGGTTCGGCACCAGGCAGAGGAACTCGAACGGCGCCTCGACGACCTCGTAAGAGTGCGGCATGCCGGCGGGAATGTAGAGCACGTCACCGCTGCTCACGTCGTGCACGCGGTCGCCGGCGGTGACGCGGGCGCGGCCGCGCAGCACGTACTGCTCGTGCTCGACGGTGTTGGTGTGCCGCGGCATGCCGCCGCCCTCGCCCATCACGAAGCGGCGCATGGCGAAGTGCGGCGCGCCGTCGTCGGGGCCGAGCAGCACCTGCACCTCGGTCGAGCGGCCGGCCGCCACGCTCTTTCCCGGCACCGCCACCGCCTGCTTCACCACCGCCGATTCGTCGCTCACGCCGCCTCCTCGCACCCGCGGCGCTCCGCGCCGTGCGTGCTAACGTCGCCGGCATCGTACCGCAGCCACCGCGCGCGGCTCGCCGTCCCTGCCGGCTGCCGCGCGCCTCGCCTCGATGAGCAGCAGCTCGTGATCATCCCCATCGGCCACGAGGACGGCACCGTCCGCGGCGTTCCCTGGGTGACGCTCGGGCTGATCATCGCCTGCTTCGTCGTGCAGCTCGGCGTGCGGGCCGCGGGCGCCGACGCCGAGCGGCAGCTCGAGGCGAGCTACACCGCCGCGGTCGAGTACGCGGCCGAGCACCCGTACCTGAAGGTCGACTCGTCGCTGGCGAGCGCCGACGAGCTGGCGCTGCTCGCGCGCACGAGAAGCAGTGGCGTCACCGGCAACCGCGAGGCCGAGCAGCTCCGCCTCGACGAGCTCACCGCCGCCTGGCGCGCCGACCTGCACCGCCATCCGCTCTGGCGCGGCGGCCTGGTGCCGGCCGAGCCGCGCCTCACCGCGCTCTTCACCCACATGTTCCTGCATGCAGGCTGGCTGCACCTGATCGCCAACATGCTGGTGCTCTACCTCGCCGGGCCGTTCTTGGAAGACGCGTGGGGTCGCAAGCTCTACTTCGGCTTCTACCTCGCCGCGGGCCTCTTCGCCGGCGGCATGTACGCGCTGCTCGAGCGCCAGCTGCAGGTGCCGCTCGTCGGCGCCTCGGGCGCGGTCGCTGGCGTGCTCGGCGCCTTCCTGCTGCTGCGCGGCAGCAGCCGCATCCGCTTCGCGGTGATCTTCGGTTTCATCGGCACCTTCACCGCACCGGCGTGGATCATGCTGCCGCTCTGGTTCGTCGGCGAGCTGCTCGACGCGTTGGCGGGCGACGTGGCGGCGGCAGGCGCCGGCGGCGTCGCCTACTGGGCGCACGTGTGGGGTTTCCTCTTCGGGCTCGTCTTCGCCTTCGCAGTGCAGCGGCGGCGGCCCCTCGAGCGCGCGATCGCGGCGGTGCCCAGCCGGCGCGATGCGCGCGTCGCGAAGGCGCGGAAGCTCCTCGATCGCGGCCTCTACCCGAGCGCGTGGGCGCTGCTGGCCGAAGCGGTCGGGTGCCCGAACCCCGATGCCGACGCGCTGGCGATGTTCTGGGCGCTCGCTGCACACCTCGGCCGCGAGGACGAGGCGCTGCCCGCCGCGCGGGAGCTCTTGCGACGGCGATTTCGCGACGGCGAGTGGGAGGAAGGCGCCGCGCTGCTCGCGCAGCTCGCGCCGCGCCTCGCCGGCGATTCCGAGCTGCCGGCCTTGCAGCTCCGCGCCGCCGAAGGGCTGCTCGCCGGCGATCCGCAGGCGGCCGCGCGGCTGCTCGACGAGGCGCGCTCGCGTCCGCTGCCGCCGGGGTTGCAAGCGAAGGCGGCGCGGCTGGCGGAGCGACTCGCGGGCGGCGTGGACGCCGCACGTTCAGTGACCGTCGCACCGCGACCACGTCCAGTCGCCAGCTGACGCCACATCGCGCGCAATGTCCATCGTCGGCACCCGGGAGAGCCGCATCATCGCGCTCACTTTCATGCTCGCTACCAAGACACGAATGGCGTCTACACGATCGACGAGATCGAGCTCGTAGCGGGGCAGCTTCCGCAGCCGCAGCATCGCCTGGTCCTTGCCTGGGCCGAGCTTCATCAGCACGAGCTGCGTGCAAACTGGGAGGCACTCCAGACTGGTCAACCCGCTGCTAAGATCGAGCCGTTGAGGTAGTTGCAAGTGATTCACGAGATTCACCGCGTCATCGGTCTTGAGCAAGTGGCCGACTTCACCCTGAAGCTCGACTTCGCCGACGGGACGAGTCAGACGATCGATTTCGCTCCCGTCCTGGCCGGCGAGATCTATGGTCCTCTTTCCGATCCAACCTTCTTTCGGCAGGTCCGACTCGACTCCGAGTTCGACACCATCGTCTGGCCGAACGGCGCGGATTTCGACCCGGCTGATTTGCACGATTGGCCTTCAGTTCGCGACGACTTCGTGAAGCTTGTTCAAAGCTGGGCCCCTGCGCCCGCCTAACCTGGACGGCCTCAAACGGAGGCGTTCGCGACAGCCGGGTCCGGAGGGCGCGGCAGTGGGGCTTCCGGAGGGGCGCATTAGTAAGTGGTCGAAAACAGCGATCGAGCAAGCGCCCGGAGGCAAGCGAGCCGCTCCCACCCGCACACCTCAGAAAGGCGAGCGTGCCCCACAGCGGCGTCCTCCGGACCCGGCAGCGAACGCCGGCCGGTGGCCAGCGAACGCTCGGCGCCGCGCGAGCCGCCGCACGACGAACCGCGCCGCCTACCCAGCCAGCAACACTTCGCGCGCCTCGACCGCGGCCAGCTCCCGCAACGCGGCCGCGAGGCGTTCGTACTGCGCGAGCTCGTTGTGGAGCTGTGCCGAGATTCGCAGCGCTCTGCCCGGCGGTCCGGGCCAGGACTGCACCGGCACTTCGATCCGGTACCGCGCCAGCAGTGCGTCGTGCAGCGGATCTTCCTGATCCGCCCCCGGTCGCGGGCCCGGCTGTAGCGGCAACGCTGCCATGCTGCCGATCATCGCGTCCGGACAAGGCAGCTCGACTTCCAGCGCTTCCGCGACGAGCCGCCGTCCCGCCAGCGCCAGCTCATGGTTGCGCGAGCGCACTTCGTCCCAACCACCCGGCACCATCGCACCAATGACGCGGATCGCTTCCGGCACGCACAGAAATGGCGTCGGATCGCCGGTGCCCTGCCAGTCGAACTCGTCGTGGAGGCGCGAGCGGCCGGGGCGCCGCACGTTGTGGCCGTGGCTCACCACCAGCGGGCGCAGCGCGTCCCGCTTGTCTTCGCGCGCCCAGAGGAAGGCGGCCACCTTCGGCGAGCAGATCCACTTGTGGCAGTTGCCCGTGTACCACGCCGCGCCGAGGCCGCGGACGTCGAGCGCCACCTGCCCCGGCGCGTGCGCGCCGTCGACGAGAGTGTCGATGCCGCGCGCGGCGAGCGCTGCGATGATCTCGGCGACGGGCAGCACCAGTGCCGTCGGGCTGGTGATGTGGTCGATGAGCGCCACGCGCGTGCGCTCGCTGGCGCCGCCGAGCACAGCCTCCACCACCTCGGCCGCGTCGCCCAGCGGGAACGGCACGCGCGCCACCACGACCTTCGCCCCGCTTCGCGCCGCCAGCCAATCGATGGCGTTCTTGCAGGCGTTGTACGCGTGATCGGTCGTCAGCAACTCGTCGCCGGGCCCGAGCTCGGTCTCGAGCGCGCGCAGCACCGTGCTCACGCCGGTGGTGGCGTTGGGCACCGCCACCATGCCGGCCGCGTCGGCGCCCACGAACTCTGCCAGCGCCTCGCGCGCCTCGTCGAACAGCCGCGGCAGCCGACGCGACAGGAACTCCAGCGGCTGCCGCTCCATCTCGGCGCGCAGCTCCGCCTGCCGCTCGAGCACCGCCCGCGGGCAGGCGCCGTAGCAACCGTGGTTGAGGAAGTCCACCGACGGGTCGATGGTCCACTCGCGGGCGAAGGGGCTGTCGCTGGGCATGGCGCGGAGACTACCCGCCCGTCGGCCCGCGGCGAAACCCGCGGCGCTCAGCAGCGTAATGTGTGGTGACAGCGACGACTGCCCATTCAGCGCTCCCGACCCGGAGGACCTCCGATGCGCTACCCGCGCCCGACGACCTCGATCGCCGCCCTGCTGCTGCTCGCCGGCCTCGCCGCTCCCGCCCTCGCCAGCCGCGATGTGGTGGTGCGCTCCGAGTCGAAGACCTTCAACGTCGAGGACGCTCACCGGCTCAAGGTCGACGTCTCGGTCGGCGAGGTCCACGTGCAGGCGGGCGGCGACCGCATCGAGGTGCAGCTCGAGGTGACCTGCAACGCGAGCTCGACGCGCTGCCGCGAGCGCGCACAGAACCTGCAGCTCGAGCCGACGCGCAGCGGCGACGACGTGTCGCTCAAGATGCGCGGCTACGACCGCGACGGCAAGCGCGGCATCAACCACCCGCAGGTGGATCTGCATCTCACCATTCCGGCCGCGCTCGCCGTGGTCGTCGACATGGGGGTCGGCGAGCTCGAGGTCGCCGGCATCGAGAGCGACGTCACGGTCGATCTCGGCGTCGGCGAGGCGCGCATCGACGTGCCGGAGCGCGCCGTCAAGAGCGTGTCGCTCGACGTCGGCGTCGGCGAGGCGCACCTCTCGCCGCGGCAGGAGGAGTCGCACCGCAGCGGCTTCCTCTTCCTCGGCAACGAGGTCGACTGGCGCGAGGGCACCGGGCGCTCGCGAGTGGCGGTCGACGTCGGCGTCGGCGAAGCGCACGTGCGCCTCGTGCCGTAGCCGCACGCGCGAGCGCGCGCGGACCCGCTACGGCGCGCCGCCGTGGTAGAGCCCGCCACCGCGGAACCAGCGGTAGGCGCACGGCTCGAGCTCGATGACGTGCCGGCCCGCCTCGTCGGCGCGGCTGTCGTGGTCCTCGAGCAGGTCGACGAGCTCGGCGTCGCCGGCCTGCGTGGCGGTGAGCCGCACCACCCGCGGCTTGCTGCCAAAGTTGTGCAGGATGAGCAGCGTGCACCCGTCGTGCTCGTAGCGCATCGCCAGCACGCCGGGCTCGGGCACGTCGAGGATCTGCCAGTCGCCCCAACTGATCTCGGGCAGCTCGCGGCGGCGGCGGATGGCGCGCTCGAGCCAGTTGACCAGCGAGTTGGGGTCGCGCCGCTGCGCCGCCACGTTGACGCGCTGGTAGCCGTAGACGGGATCGGCGATCACCGGCCGTACCGGGTGCTTCGCCGTCGTGAAGCCGCCGTTCCTCTCGTCGCTCCACTGCATCGGCGTGCGCGCGCACTCTCGCTCGGGCAGCGACAGATCGTCGCCCATGCCGATCTCGTCGCCGTACTGGAGCATGGGCGTGCCCGGCAGCGTGAGCAACAAACTGAACGCCAGCTCCAGGCGACGCCGGTCGTTGTCGAGCATCGGCGCCAGCCGCCGTCGGATGCCGCGGTCGTAGAGCTGCATGGATTTGTCCGGCCCCATCGCCGCGAACAACGCTTCGCGCTGCTTCTTGGTCAAGCGCCCAAGGTCGAGCTCGTCGTGGCTGCGCAGGAAGTTCACCCACTGCGCCGCGTGCGGGCGCCGGTAGGTGGCGCGCAGCGCCTTGATCAGCGGCCGCACGTCGGCGGTGGCCAGGGCGTAGAAGAGCCGCTGCTCGGCGGCGAAGTTGAGCATCATCTGCAAGCGGTCGCCCTTGTCGCCGAAGTACTGCATCGAGACGTCGGGCGGAACGTTGGCCTCGGCGAGCAGCACGGCGTCGCGCCGCCGCCACTGCAGGAAGTCACGCATCTCGTGCAGCAGCTCGTAGTCCTTGCGGTGGACGACGTCGGCGCCCTTCTTCTCGACCAGGAACGGCACCGCGTCCATGCGGAAGCCGGCGACGCCGAGCTGCAGCCAGAAACCCATGATGCGCAAGATCTCGCGCCGCACCACCGGGTTGCTGGTGTTGAGGTCGGGCTGGAAGTCGTAGAAGCGGTGGAAGTAGTACTTGCGCGCCTTCTCGTCCCACGTCCAGGTCGTCTTCTGCACGCCGGGGAAGACCATGCCGGTGTCGGCGTCGGCGGGCTTCTTCTCCGACCAGACGTACCAGTCGTGGAAGGGCGACTGCGGGTCTTTGCGCGCCGCCTGGAACCAGGGGTGGCGGTCGGAGGTGTGATTGACGACGAGGTCGACGAGCACGCGGATGCCGAGCTGCTCGGCGCGGTTGGTGAAGTCGACGAAGTCGCCGAGTGTGCCGTGCTTCGGATGCACGCCGTAGAAGTCGGCGACGTCGTAGCCGTTGTCCTTGTTCGGCGAGGGGTAGAACGGCTGCAGCCAGACGCAGGTGACGCCGAGGCCGGCGAGGTACGGCAACCGCCGCGTCAAACCCGGGAAGTCGCCGATGCCGTCGCCGTCGCTGTCGACGAACTTCTCGACATCCATGCAGTAGAGGACGGCGTTCTTGTACCAGAGGTCATCGATCATCGGTGCGCTCCGCGGGCGGCAGCGAAAGCAAGAGCCGTTCCGCGCTCGCGCCGCATGCCGCGCGCTGTGCAACAGATCGCTGTTGGAAGCGTTGGGGGTCGGCTACATTGCGAGGCGATGCCGCCATCCGCCGCGCGCCGCCGGCGCTCGCTCGCCGTGGCGCTCCTCATCGTCGCCGCGCTCGTCGCCGTCGCGGCGGCGGCCCAGCCGCCCGCGGGCCACTACCCCTACTTCCCCGCCGACTCGGAGTGGACGCGCGACGTCAGCAAGGCAGCGCTCGACCCGCAATCGGCGACGGTGATCAACTGGCTGGCGACCCACGGCGGATGGGGCAGCGGCGTCATGCGCATCGATTTCTCCATCGAGGTGCTGGAGGCGGACGCCTCGACGCCGTTCCGCGCCTTCGCCCCCAAGCGCGCCGAGCAGGAGTTCTACGACCCCGACTGCGACGAGGTGCCGATGCCGCTGCCGCCCGGCGGCGCGCTCGAGGGCGAGACCGGCTACCAGTGCATGAGCGACGGCGACTGCCACCTCATCGTCGTGCACCGCCCCACCCATCGGCTCTACGAGATGTGGCGCGCCGACGTCATCGGCCCAGGTCCGGCAGCGAGCGACTTCCCCGGCGGCTGCCTGGCGGTGTGGGACCTCGCCACCCCCTACCTGCCGACCGGCCGCGGCCAGGACTGCACGAGCGCCGACGGCGCCGGCTTCCCCATCGCGCCGCTGCTCTTCAACGCCGACGAAGTGGCCGCCGGCCACATCGACCACGCCATCCGCTTCATCCTTCCCAACAGCCGCATCCGCGACAACGTCTACGTCCACCCGGCGACGCACTCGACCGGGCCGACGAGCGGACCGTCGCAGTCGCCGCCCTACGGTGCCCACTTCCGGCTGCGCGCCGACTACCCGATCGACAATCTCGGCAGCGAGGCCGAGAAGACGATCGCGCGCGGGATGCAGAAGTACGGCATGTTCCTCGCCGACGGCGGCACCCTGGCGCTCACCGCGCAGAGCGACCAGTTCACCACCGCCAAATGGGACGACCTGCTGCCGGGCAACATCCAGTACGCGCTCGACGAGCTGCAGGTCTCCGACTTCCAGATGATCGACCACGGCCCGCGCTACACGTGGACCGGCGACTGCGAGCGCACCTATCCGGTATTCAACGACGGCTTCGAGATCGCGATCCTGTCGAAGTGGAGCGGCAAGACGCCCTGACCCTAATCGGGCTCGAGGAGCGCCAAGAGAACCGGGAGGACAAGCCTGTCCTTCGCCCGGTTCGCCGCTGCCTTGACCTCGATGAGCGTCGGCAGGTCGAGCACGCGCAGAGCCAAGCCCTCGTCCTCCACCATGACCGAGTGAGCGAGCAGCTCCTCGAAGCCGCGCCCGTCGGCGAGCTTCGCCATCGGATCGAATGGACCGAGCCTAGTCGTCAGTAGCAAGACACCGCCCGCTTCGAGGTGCGACCGATTGGGACGCAGCTTCCTTCCCGCCGGATCGCGGGCGAACGCATCGAGGTCGCCGAGCAACGCCTCGAGCCGATCGAGATTGTCGGCCGTGCGGCGGTAGACGACATCGAGATCCTGGGTGGTGATCGGCGCGCCGTGCAATACGGCCGCTGCGCCGCCGACGACGATGTGCTCGATTCGCGCCGCCGCCAGCGCGGCCAGCAGCGCCTCGAGGTCAGCGCTCGCGGGATGCGGCACTACGCAGCCGGACCAGAGCGGCGGCCGCGCGCGAGCACGCCACCAAACGCTGGCGGGGAGATTGCTGGAGCGACCAGTGCAGCAGGCTGCGATCGACGTCCGCAACCGCTTGCATGATGAGCGGGTCGACACCTGCGGCGGACCGCTTCGCCTGCGACTGCGCCGCTGTGACCTGCTGACGGCCGTTCACGTGAAAAATCTTAACACTGTTCTGTGGATCCAGGCGCTCGCGGTCCTTGGCGGGAGGACAATTCGCGGGTCGATTTGGCTTCACTCCAAGAGTCGCTCCGCGGCGGGCTCGCGGAGGTTGTACCAGCTGCTCATGGCGCGGCCGTAGGCGCCGGCGTTGGCGATCAGCAGCACGTCACCTTCTTCGGTCGCCGGCAGGCGGCGCTCGGCGCCGAGCACGTCGCCGCTCTCGCAGATCGGGCCGACGACGTCGGCGAGCTGCTGCGGCGGCTCGTCGAGACGCGTCAAATTCACGATCTCGTGGTAGGCGCCGTAGAGCGCCGGCCGGATGAGCGAGTTCATGCCGGTCTCGATGCCGACGTAGAGGCTGTCGCCCTTGCCCTTGAGCTGGGTGACGCGGGCGAGCAGCACGCCGGCACGCGCCACCAGGAAGCGGCCGGGCTCGAGCCAAAGGCGGTAGCGCGGGAAGGCCGCCTTCACCTCGGCGAGCCCGGCAGCGAGCCGCGCGAGGTCGAGCGGCGGGTCCTGCGGCAGCTCGCCGACGCCGAGGCCGCCGCCGAGGTCGAGCACCTCGACGTCGGGGAACCGCTCGGCCGCCTGCAGCAGCCGCGCCGCCACCTCGCGCCAGGCGTCGGGGTCGACGATGCCGCTGCCAACGTGGGCGTGGAGGCCGACGACGCGCGCGCCGATCGCATGCACGGCGGCGGCAGTCTCGTCGAGCTCGGCGAGCGGGATGCCGAACTTGGAGTGCGTGCCGGCGGTGCGCACGTGCCGGTGATGGCCGCGGCCGCGGCCCGGATCGAGGCGCAGGAAGAGCTCGCGGCCGGCGAAAGTGTCGGGCCAGCGCACGAGCGGCCAGAGGTTGTCGAGGGTGACGCGCACGCCACGCGCGAAAGCGTCGTCGTACTCGGCTCGCGGCGCGAAGTTGGGCGTGAAGAGGATGCGCTCGGGCGCGAGGTCCGGGAAGAGCGCGAAGAGATGGGCCACTTCGCCCGGCGAGACGCACTCGAAGCCGAGGCCGGCGTCGTGGAACGTGCGCAGCACGCCGGAGTGCGGGTTGGCCTTGACCGAGTAGAGGACACGGTCGAGCACTTCGAGCGAGGCGAGCTGCGCGGCCGCGGCGGCCAGCGACTCGCGATCGTAGGCATAGACCGGAGCCGTCTCTTCGGCCATCGCGAGCAGCGCCTCTCGCTTGCGGCGCCACCAGACCGCCGGCTCGGCGGTGGGTTCCGCGCCAGCCTCGCCGCGCCGCGCATCGCCGCGCAGCTCCTGCCACGTCGGTCCCAGCAGCTCGTCCTCGCCCTGGCGCCGCAGCAGCAGCTCGTGCAGCTCGCGCACCAGCCGCACCGCCTGCTCCTCGTCGACGACGAAGGTGAGGTTGAGATCGGTCGCGGCCTGCGTGAGGAGGTGCACCGGCTGCTCCTCGAAGGCCTCGAGCAGCGGTCCGAGGCGGTGCAGGATGGAGCGGATCTGCCTGCCCACCAGGGTCACCGCAGCGCAGGGGCCGAGGATGCGCGGGCGGCCAAGCTCGCTCAGCTCGGCGGCGAGCCGCTGCAGCCGCTCGCCGTCGACCGGGCCGGGCGCGGCGTCGAAGGAGACGGTGACGTTCGCTTCCGCCGTCGACACCAGGTCGACCGACAGCCCGTGCCGCGCGATGCGAGCGAAGACCTCGCCGAGGAATCCGACGCGCTGCCACATGCCGGCTGTCTCGAGCGACAGCAGCATCACGCCCGAGCGGAACGCGACGGCCTTGACACGCGGCGTCGCGCCGCCGCCTTGCGCGCTGACCTCGGTACCGACGGCGTCGGGCGCGGCGGCATCCCGGAAGCGCAACGGGATGCCGGCGCGGCGCAGCGGGCCGACGGCGCGCGGATGGAAGCCGCGCGTGCCGGTAGTGAACAGCTCGATCGCCTCCTCGTAGGCCAGCGAGCGCAACAGCCGCGCGGAAGGAACCACCTGAGGGTCGGCGGTGAAGAGCCCCGGCGAAGTGCCCCACGCTTCATAGCGCAGCGCCGAAAGCTGCGCCGCCAGGCAGGCCGCGGCGCGGTCGGCGCCGCCTTCGACCAGCACCGGGCTCGCATCGTCGCCGGTCCCGCGCGCCGCGCCGCCCGCGGTGACCACCACCGCCGGCAGCGCGGCGAGCCGCTCGCCGAGCCCCGCCGGCGCCTGCTCGGCAAGGTCGGCGGCGAGAACCGCGCGCTCTCCTTCGTCGCCACCCGCCCATCCACCGCTGGCGTGTTTGCCGCTCCCGCTGCCGCGGTCCTTGTCGTCGACCGCGGCGAGCAGCTCGCGAGGATCCACCGCCGCCGCGTCGATCCCCATCTTCCGCAGCCACGCCGCGAGCAGCGGCACCGGCAGCGCGCCCGCCATGGCGCCGATGCGCGCCCGCGCCCGCGGCCCCGCCTCGCCCAACAGGTTCGCGCCGGCGAGCAACCTGCCCAGCTCGCCGATCAGCTCCTGCGTCCCCTGCGGCGGTGGCTCGTCGAGCGGCACGCCCAGCCGTTCCAGCCGCGCCGGAAGATCGCGCAACACCGGCTCGTGCCCACCTTCGACGACCGCCGCCAGCAGCGCTTCGCTCTCAAGCCCCGGCAGCGGCGCGCACACCACCATCACCCGCTCGCCTCGCTCGCGAGCGGCAGCGATCTCGGCCAGCAACCGCGGCCAGTGCGCCGCCTCGGCAAGCGCCTCGCCGGCGATGCGCACCACCACCCACGGCGAGCCGTTCCCCGTCATCGGCGCGAAGGATACGCGGTTAGGATGGTGCGGTGCGCAAGCTCCACAACACCGGCGTCGCCATCGACGTCAACGCTCACCTGCCGGGGCTGCTGGACGAGCTGCGGCAGAATCCAGCGATCGTCGCCGTCTTCCTCTACGGCTCCTACGGCACGCCCTACCAGACGCCGCTGAGCGACGTCGACCTCGCGGTGCTCTTCCGTTCCGACCAAGTGCCAGATCTCCACGGCCACATCGATCTGATCAATCAAGTCACGGGTGGCCTCCACGAAGACGACGTGTCGGTGATGATCCTGAACCAGGCGCCGCTCTCACTGCAGTTCGCGGTGGTGGCGAAGGGCCGTCGTCTGCTCGTCAACGACGAGACCGCGCTGGCGGATTTTCTCGAGGTACTTTTCGACCGTTACGGCGATTTCGCAGTCGACGAAGCCAGGTTCTTCACCGAGTACGACCGAGCGCGCCGCGAGGAGCTCGCCGATGGCGCCGGTTGATGCCGACAAGGTCCGGCAGCACGTGCAATACGTGCGCGGCACGCTCCTGAAGCTGCGGCAGCTCCACGATCAGGGGCGTGATGCCTTCGTCGCCGATTCGATCAACGAACACGCCGCGGTGCGACTGCTCCACACTGCGATCGAAGCGTTGATCGACATCGCCAACCACGTCATCGCTCGCGAGGGCCTCGGCATTCCGCGCAGCTACGCCGACACGGTCAAGATCCTCACCGACGAGAAGATCCTCCCCGCCGAACGGAAGGACACGTTCTTGAAGATGGTGCGCTTCCGCAATCGGGCAGTACACCTCTACGACGAGATCGATCCCGGCGAGGTCTTCTCCATCCTCGAGAACGATCTCGACGACTTCGAGGCGTTTCTGGCCCCTATCATCGACAGGTACCTCGCAAGACCCTGATTCCTTCGGCTCGACGACAGCCGGCGCGCACCTCCTGCCGCCGCCGGGCCGTCATTCGGCCTTGAGCACCTCCGACGGCGCCCGCGCGATGACGCGGCGCGAGGCGGACCAGCTCGCCATCGCGGCGAGAGCCGCGAGCGACAGCGGCACCGCCAGGAACGTCACGGGATCAAGCGGCGGCAGGCCGATGAGCAGACTGCCAAGCAGCCTCGCCACCGCGGCGGCGATGAGCAGGCCGACCAGGCCGCCGGCCGCCACCAGCACCCACGCCCTGCCCGCCGCCAGCCGGAGCAGCCCGAAGTAGGAGGCGCCGAGCGCCGCGCGGATGCCGAGCTCGCGGCGCCGCTGCACGATGCCGAACGCGGTCATGCCGTAGATCCCGATAGCCGCCAGCAGCAGGCCGAGGACGCCGGCACCGACGCCGAGCGAGGCCGCGATGCGCTGTGGCAGCAGTCACACTGCCGCCCGCGCCGGCAGCGACGCGCTGCCGACGAGCGGCAGCGCGGGATCCATCGACCGCAGCAACGAACGCACGGCAGTCAGCGAGCCGGCGCCGGGAGCGCCGCGCACGAGCAGCGTCAGCTCGGGGTCGTAGTGCTGCGCCAGCGTCACGTAGATGAACCCGCGCGGCGACTCGCCGACGGAGCGGTACTTGCCGTCGCGAGCAACGCCGACGACCTGCAGCGAGTGGGTCTCGCCGCCATATTCGTGCTGCTCCAGCGTCTTGCCGATCGGATCCTGGCCTCCCCAGGCTCGCCGCGCCAGAGTCTCGTTGACGATGGCGACGAGCGGCGCGCCGGCGCGGTCGGCGTCCGTGAACGAGCGGCCGCGCACGATCGGCACGTGGAGCGTCGAGAAGTAGCCCGGCGAGACGATGTCCCAGTCGGCCTCCAGCGACGGCGCGTCGGCGGCGGCACCGGGAAGCCGCAGGGCGCCCAGCCCGAGCCCCGAACCGCCGAGCGGCACGACGCGCGTCCATGCCGCCGAGCGCACCGCGGGCAGGTGTGCCGCGCGCTCGAGCAGCGCCGCGGCGAACCGTGGACCGCTCTGCGCCGTGTAGCCGGCGAGCCGCAGGTCGAGCTCGACGAGGTCGATGCCGCGCGCCTCGAAACCGGGGTCGACGCCGCCGGCGCGCGCGAGGGCGCGGGCCAGCAGCAGCCCGCTGGTGGCGAGGAGCACCGACATCGCGACCTGCGCCAGCACGAAGCCCTGCAGCAGGCGCCGGTGGGAGCGCGGCGGCGACGAGGTCTGCGCCCGCAGCGCGAGCGCCGGATCGGTTCGCGCCGCGCGTAGCGCCGGCACCAGCCCGGCGAGCAGCGCTGCCAGCAGCGTGAAGGCCACCGAGACGGCGAGCACCCGGCCGTCGACGCGCACGTCGAGCCCGAGGCGCAGTGGCAAGGCCGGCTGCACGCGGGCGAGCACGCGCGTCATCGCGAAGGCGCCGAACAGACCGCCGACGGCACCAGCCGAGGCCAGGAGCAGGCTCTCGGTGAGGAGCTGACCGACGATGCGCAGCCGGCCGCCGCCCATCGCCACGCGCACCGCCACCTCGCGCGAGCGCTCGAGGCCGCGGGCGAGCAGCATCCCGGCGACGTTGCTGCAGGCAACCAGGAAGACGACGACGACCAAGCCGGCCAGCACGCCGAAGAAGCCGCCGACCAGCGCGTGCAGCGCGCCCGGCAGCCGGTGCGAGCGGGTCACCGTGATGCCCTGGCCAGCGAGCTGGTCGGGATAGGCGCTCGCGAGCTGAGCGCCGAGAGCGCCCATCGCCGCCCGCGCCTGCTCCACGGTGACGCCTGGCCGCAGGCGAGCGATGCCGATCAGCCAAGCGCTGCGGCGCTCGCTCAGACGGTCGGCGATCCCTCCCTCGAGCGTATGCGCGACAGTGGCGGGCACCCAGAGGTCGACCGCCGCGATCGTGCTGCCCTCGAAGCCCGGCGGCGCCACGCCGATCACGATGAACGGTCTGCCGTTGAGCCGGATCGTCTTGCCGAGGACGTTGGGATCGCCGTCGAAGCGTTGGCGCCAGAGCGCGTGGCTGATCACCGCCACGGTCTCGGCAGTCGCCGCGCGGTCCTCCTGAGGGCCGAAGCCGCGGCCGATCAGCAGCGACGTCCCGAGCACGTCGAAGTAGCTCGCCGTCACCACGCCGGCGTACACCCGCTCGGCCCCGCCGCCGACGGCCAATCCGAGCGGGCTCGGCTCCAGGTCGTAGGCCGCCATGCCCGAGAACACGCGATTGCGCTCGCGGAGGTCGAGAAACGTCGGATAGGAAAAGGTGTCGAACCCGCTGGCGCGATCGGTGCGGCCGACGTCGACGAGGCGTTCCGGCTGGGCGACGCCCGGCCGCGGCCGCAGCAGGAGGGCATCCGCGAGGCTGAAGACGGCAGCGTTGCCGGCGATGGCGAGGGCGATGGAAAGGGCCGCGGTCAGCGAGAACAGCGGTCGGCGCCGCAGCCCGCGCAGGGCCTGCCGCAAGGCTCGAGGGAGGTCCATGCCGGCATAACGTCGGCGATGGACCGCCGTTAACAACGACGCCGCGCTAGACCGGCAGCCCGCGCGCCCGCAACCTGGCGCGATAGCGCCGCGACAGCGGCAGGCGCGTGCCGTCGGACAAGACGACGGTGGGCTCGTCGCCGACGCCGGGGTGGATCTCGCGCACGCGGCGGAGGTTGACGATGGCGCCGCGGTGGATGCGGAGGAACTGCGCCGGGTCGAGGCGGCGCTCGAGGGCCGACAACGCTTCGCGGTGCAGGTAGCGCGCGCCCTTGGCGTGCAGGCGCACGTACTTGTCGACCGCTTCGATCCAGTCGATCTCCTGCGTCGGCACGAGCAGCGTGCGGCCATCCTTCTTGACCGCCACGCGCTCGGCGAGGGCCGCGGGCGGCGGCGGCGCGCCGTTGGACACCGCCGGCGCCCCCCCCGACGCCTGCACTCGCCGCTCCGCCAGCGCGCCTTCGAGCCGCATCACCAGGTCGCCCAGCTTCGCCAGCGCCTTGCCCGGCTCGCCGCTCTTCGTGCGCACGCGGGCCACGGCGCGGTCGAGGCGCTCGCGGTCGAAGGGCTTGAGGAGGTAGTCGACGGCCTCGACCTCGAAGGCCTCGACGGCGTGGTCGCCGTAGGCGGTGACGAAGACGACGTGCGGGGCTGGGCCGGGGGCGATGCCGTGAACGACGTCGAAGCCGCTCTTCCCCGGCATGCGCACGTCGAGGAAGACGATGTCGGGCTGCAGGCGTGCGATGTCGTGCAGCGCCGCGTCGCCGGTGGCGCACTCGCCCACCAGCTCGACGTCGCTATGACGCTGCAGCAGCGTGCGCAGCTTCTGGCGCGCCAGCCGTTCGTCGTCGACGATCAGCGTCCGCATCTTCATGGGCGTCTCTCCAGGGCAGTTCGAGGGTGACGACGGCGCCGCCTTCGGGGCGCGGCTCGAAGCGCAGCTCGTAGCCGCTGCCGTAGAGCTGGGCGAGGCGGTCGCGGGTGTTCTTGAGCCCGACGTGCTGGCGGGCCGAGGCCTCGTCGTCGCCGGTGACGAGCGGTCCATCGTTGCTGATACGTACGCGGAGACGATTGTTCTCGCGCGCGGCCTGGAGCGCCACCCGGCCGCCGCCGGCGCAGCGGTCGATGCCGTGGCGCAGCGCGTTCTCGACCAGCGGCTGCAGCACCATGCTGGGCACCAGGGCGCGCCGCGCCTCGGGGTCGACCTCGAGATCGACCACCAGCCGCTCCTCGAAGCGGATGCGCTCGATCTCGAGGTAGCGCGCCACGAACTCCAGCTCGCGCCCGAGCGACACCTCCTGCGCGCCGTCGCTCTCCAGCGTCAGGCGCAGGAAGTCCGCCAGGCGCGTCATCATCGAGTCGGCCGCCTCGAGGTCGCTGTACATCAGCGACGAGATCGAGTTGAGGGTGTTGAAGAGGAAGTGCGGTTGGAGCTGCATGCGCAGCGCGCGCAGGTGGGCCTCGGCGAGCCGCGTCTCGAGCTGCGAGGCGCGCACCTCGCGGTCGCGGAACTTGACGTAGTAGTCGAAGGCGTAGAAGCCGGCGAGGATCAGCCAGTAGGTGGGCAGCAGCGAGTGGAAGTTGGCGAGGAAGGCGAAGCCCAGCGTCTCGGCAAGCGGGTGATGGCGCACGTGCAGCAGGTCGGTGAGCACCACCTCGGTGGCGACGATGATGGCGGCCGAGAGGAGGATGCTGGCCAGCAGGTGCACGACCAGCGGCCGCCCCCAGCGCTTGGCCTCGAAACGCCAGCGCTTGCCGAGCGCTACCACCACCGGCACCGCGGCGCCCCAGAACCAGTAGTAGACGAGGTTGATCCAGAGCGCGTTCTTGAACGGCAGCATCGCCCGGATCTCGGGGTTCGCGTACGCCTGGCTCGCGAAGTAGAGACCGGCGACGGTCGAGACGACGGCGAGCAGCAGCCACGGCGCCGCGCGGCGAATCAGCGGTCGGGGGGACACTGGCCGGATGATACGGCGCGCTGCGAGGCTGCTCGGGCGGCATGGCGGTGGGCAGTGGACCGCCGGCGACGGGCCCGCCGCCGCTGGCGACGCGGGCGGGCCGGCCGTCACATGGCGCGAGGTCGACTCCACCCGCGCGCTAGGCTGCGCGCCCACTGCGGAGTTCCTCGCGGATCTCGCGCGACCCCGCCGCCGCTGCTGAAACACACATCGAAGGAGACGCGATGAGCTCGACGAGATCCAACTATCGGTGGTCGAGGTGGACGATCACACTCGCCGCCGCGGCGATTTGCGTGGCCGCGATCAGCGCTGTTGCTCATGCCGAGCAGACGCAGACGACTGCTGCGGCTCCTGCTGCCGCCGCGACGGCAACCGCCGCAACGACCAGCGCTCGCCCGGCGCCGGCGGCCGTGCATCCGCCGCCGGCAACCCTGACCGACGCGGAGCGCTCGCTGTGGCAGACCGAGGAAGCCTTCGCCGCCTCCTTCGCGGCGCGCGATCCGGAACGCTTCGCCTCCTTCGTCGCCGACGACGCCGTCTTCGCCGGCCGCACGCTGCTGCGCGGCAAGGCCGCCGTGCGCGAGGCGTGGACCAAGATGATGACGGGCGGCCCGGTGCCGCCGTTCAGCTGGCGCCCGAGCCGCGCGCTGGTGTCGGGCAACGTCGGCACCACCAGCGGCCCGGTCTACGACCCGAGCGGCAAGTGGATCGGCGGCTTCCATTCGGTGTGGCGCCGGCAGAGCGACGGCACCTGGCGCATCGTGCTCGACGGCGGCGCGTCCTGCGACGAGCCGAAGGACGAGAAGCCTTAGCGCTACGGCCGCTTCACCTTGCAGCCGTCGACTGGCACGCGGTGGTAGACCGTGCCGTCACGGCCGAGGAAGCGCACCTCGGCGGTCGCCTCGTCGAGGACCGCGCCGTGCGCTTGGTCCTCGAGCGGACGGAAGTAGCCGCTCTCGAGCAGCGTCCAGCCGGAGGTCGGCGCCAGGCAGTAGACCCAGAAGTCGGTCCAGTTGAGGCCCGAGTACGGGATGTTCCACGCCGCCAGCACGCGCATGTCCGGCGCCGCCCCTTCGCTGTCGAAGTATCGCGGGTAGCCCAAGGCCTTGTTCTTCTCGAGCCAGTCCTCGATTTGCTTCTTGTCGAGCACGAACGTCGGGGCCGCGTCGCCTTGGGGCTCCTTCATTCGGTCGGCGGCCTGCGACCCTTCCGACCACGGCTCGATGAGGATCGACACGACGCTGGTGTCGTCGCCGCGCAACAGGTCGTAGGCCGGCGAACCGCCGCTCGAGAGCCGAGACAACTCGCCCTTCGGCCGCCCAGCAAGGGATGCGTCCACTGCCCACGCACCGACGTGGGGCGTGTGCGTAGCGATGCGGGCGCCGCTGCGGTCGTCGACGTCGCCCGTCCACAGGCGCAAGCTCCACACGTTCTGGTGCGTGTCGCCGGCGACCGCGTAGGGGCGCTCCCAACCCATGGCGGCGATGAGTCGCCGCGCCGGGATCGGGTCGATGAGGGTGATGCGGAAGGCGCGCCGGCCTTCGCGCGCTTCACGCTCGGAGAAGCTGCCGCCGAGCTGCAGGGCCAACGGCCGAAGCGGCGGGCGGAGCGATGCCTCGTCGTGTTGCTGCTCGAGCGCGGCGCGCAGCTCGGTCATCGCCTTGCCCGTATCGTCGGCGGCCCTTCCGGGGGCCGGTGCGAACGCGAGCAGAGCCAGAGCCACTGCCGGGCCGAAAAAGTTGCGCCGCCCTCGCATCGGACTCATGAGATCCCCCGCTTCTGCAACGGCAACCGGCCGCCCGCCGTGCGCGATCTCCATTGTAGGCGCCCGCGGAACGAAGCCTCGCCATCGGCGCCCGGTGAAGGCCGCTCGCGTCGGCCGCGCCGCCGTTGCTGACAATCTTCGCCGCCAACTCGACGCGTGCCGGTAGCGTGCTCGGCATGCGCCACTCGCTCGCCTCGCTCGCCTTCGCTCTGCTCGTCGCGCCGGCGATCGCCTCGCCCGCGCGCGCCACCGCCTCCGGCGCGTCTTCGCCGCTCTGGGGCGGGCTCGAGCCCGGCCCCTACGCCGTCGGCTTTCAGCTGCTCGAGCGCCGCGATCCGTCGCGGCCGTTCCGCCATCCGCTCGACCTCGACGGCAAGGCGCGCAACGTCGACGTCGCGCGCCCGCTGCAGATCGGCGTCTGGTATCCGGCGGCGTCGGCGAGCGGCGCAAAGATGACGCTCGGCGATTACGTGGCGTTGATGGGCGCCGAGCAGGACTTCACGCTCTCGGCGGGGGAGCGCGTTCGGGCAGGCGAGACGAACTACTTCGCGTTCCAGGTGGTGCGGGCCGCTACGCCCGAGCAGCGCCGCGCGCTGCTGGCGCTGCCCACCGCCGCGCACCGCGATGCGGCTCCCGCCGCCGGCCGCTTTCCCGTGATCCTGTGGAGCCTCGGCTCGCCCGCGCTCTACCAGGCGAGCGCCGAGCACCTGGCGAGCCACGGCTACGTGGTGGCGATCCTGCCGCGGCTACCGCCGATGCTCTCGCTCGTCGACAACAGCCCGACGCGCCTCGACTACGACGCCAAGTCCCGCGACCTCGACTTCCTGCTCGCCGAGGTCGCCAAGCTGCCCTTCGCCGACGCGCGCACCGTCGGCGTCACCGGTTTCTCCGCCGGCGGTCGCTGGGCCATCGGCGAGGCGATGCGCAACCAGAACGTGCGCGCCGTCGTCTCGCAGGACTCGGTGCTGCTCTTCGGCGACGACGGCGCCGCGCAACAGGCGGCCATGCCCTACTACGACCCCGAGCGCGTGCGCGTGCCGGTGCTCCACCTCGTGCGCCGCGAGTTCGTGCCGCGCGAGAGCCCCGACCTGTGGAACGCCATGCGGCTCGCCGACCGCACGCGCATCACCTTCGAAGCGAAGGGGCTCGACCACCTCGACTTCGCTTCCATCGGCTACGCCTCGACGCTCGCCGGCCTGCGGCCCGAGGCGAAGGATGTGGTGGCGCAGACATTCACTGCATGGCAGAACGCGACGCTCTGGTTCTTCGACGCCCACCTCAAAGGCGATCGTGAGGCGCTCACGCGCGTGGCGGCGATGCCGGCGAGCCTCGGCCTCGCGCCGCCGGCGGTGACCGCCGAGCACCTCGCCGCGGCGCCGAGCGGGCTCGACGAGCAGCAGCTCGCCGAGGCGCTGGTCGACGACTTCGCCCGCGCGTTGCCGCGCCTGCGCGAGCTGCTCGCGTCGGGAAGTCCACGAAGTCCCAGCGCCGCTTCGCCGACGATCGAGGGCCTGGTCAACCTCAGCGGCTACCAGCTCCTCGGCGTCGGCCGCCCCGCCGACGCGATGGCGCTCTTCACCCTCAACGCCGAGACCTTCGCCACCTCGGCGAACGTCTGGGACAGCCTCGCCGACGGCTACGAAGCTACCGGCGCACCGGCCAAGGCCATGGAAGCAAGCCGCAAGGCGCTCGAGCTCCTGGCCCGCGACACTGAGACGCCGCAGGGGCGCAAGGAGGCGATCCGCCAGAGCGCGGAGGGCCGCCTGGCGCGGCTGCAGGCGAGCGCCGACGCGCACTGACGCCGTCGAAACGCCGCGTTCGTGGCACCGGGCTTGCTGTACCTCCGCCGGCCAACAAGGAGGAACGCAGCCATGAAACGGACTCAGTGGGCGGTAGTGGTGGGGTTGATGCTGGTCGTTCTCGGCTCGCTCATGACGCTGGCGTGCAGCTCGCGCGGGCCGCACAACGACGTCGACCAGGCGGCGATCGAGGCGAACATCCGGTCGCAGATCGCGACGCACTATCCGGGCGAGACCTTCGACATCAAGATCGACGTCACCGAGGGCGGCACCGTGACGCTCGGCGGCACCGTCAACGATGCCGACAAGCGCACCCGCATCGGCGACATCGCGCGCGAGACGCCGGGCGTGCGCCGGGTGGTGAACAACATCGAAGTCAAGACCTGACGCGGTCGCCTGTGGCTTCGAAATTGGGCGGGCGGCGCCAAGGCGCCGCCCGCTGCGCGTAGTATTCGCCTCATGACCATCATCGCGCCCGACCGTGCCGCCGCACCCTCCGCCACCGGCGAGGCGGAGGAGTGGACGCTCGAGTCCGCCCGTCTCCTCTACCGCATCGACGACTGGGGCAAGGGCTACTTCGGAGTCAACGAGCGCGGCCACGTCACCGTACGGCCGCGCCAGGACGAGAGCACGCAGGTCGACCTGCTCGAGCTGGTGCACGGCTTACACGCGCGCGGGCTGACGACTCCCCTGCTGCTGCGCTTCCCCGATCTCCTCGAGCATCGCCTCGAGGAGATCTACCAGGCCTTCCAGGACGCCATCGTCGAGAACGGCTATCGCGGCCGCTACCACGCCGTCTTCCCCATCAAGGTCAACCAGCAGCGCCACGTCGTCGACGAGGTCATCCGCTACGGCGCCCGCTTCGGCTTCGGGCTCGAGGTGGGCAGCAAGCCCGAGCTGCTGGCGGCTCTCGCGGTGTCGCGCAGCGAAGGCGAGCGCCCCATCATCTGCAACGGCTTCAAGGACGACGAGTACATCGAGAGCGCCGTGCTCGCCCGCAAGCTGGGACGCAACATCATCCCCGTCGTCGAGAGCTTCCCCGAGCTGCTGCTCATCGCCAAGCACTCCGAGCGCTACGGCGTCGAGCCGCGCTTCGGCGTGCGCGTCAAGCTCGCGGCGTCGGGCGCCGGCCGCTGGAGCGAGTCGGCGGGCTATCGCAGCAAGTTCGGCCTCACCATCCCCGAGGTCATCGACGCCATGAAGTACCTCGAGGAGCGCGGCATGACGCGCGGCCTCGAGCTGCTGCACTGCCACATGGGCAGCCAGATCCACGACATCAAGAACATCAAGGACGGCATCAACGAGCTCGCCCACGTCTACGTCGAGCTGACGCGGATGGGCGCCGGCCTGCGCTACCTCGACGTCGGCGGCGGCCTCGGCGTCGACTACGACGGCTCGCAGAGCAACTTCGAGTCGTCGATGAACTACACGCTGCGCGAGTACGCCGGCGACGTCATCTACCGCGTGATGAACGTCTGCGACAACGCCCATGTGCCGCACCCGACGATCATCACCGAGTGCGGCCGCGCCATGGTCGCCTTCCACAGCCTGCTCGTCTTCGACGTCCTCGGCTCCTCCAGCATGGAGCAGCGCTTCGCGGTGCCGGAGAACCTGGAAGAGCAGCTCGACGAGGAGGTGCCGCAGCCGCTCTTCGACCTCCTCGACGCCTTCCGCTCGGTGTCGGAGAAGGCGCTGGTGCCGTCGTACCACGACGCCGTGCACGCGCGCGACGAGGCGATGCACCTGTTCAGCCTCGGCTACCTGTCGCTGCCGCTGCGGGCGCTCGCCGAGCGGCTCTTCTGGGCCACCTGCGGCAAGATCCGCGCGCTCGCCGCCAGGCTCGAGGAGATGCCGGAGGAGCTCGAAGAGCTCGAGCAGGACACCCGCGACACTTACTTCTGCAACTTCTCGCTCTTCCAGTCGGTGCCCGATTCGTGGGCGCTGCGCCAGATCTTCCCGGTGATGCCGATCCACAAGCTCGAGCAGGAGCCGACGCGGCGCGGCATCCTCGCCGACATCACCTGCGACTCCGACGGCAAGCTCGACATCTTCCAGGACCCGCGAGTGATGAAGAAGACGCTCGAGCTGCACCCGATCAAGGACGGCGACGAGTACTTCCTCGCCGTCTTCCTCGTCGGCGCCTACCAGGAGACGCTGGGCGACTTGCACAACTTGTTCGGCGACACCCACGTCGTGCACGTCAAGGTCGACCCGGGCGGCGGCCACTGGAGCATCGACGAAGTGGTCGAAGGCGACACCGTGCGCGAGGTCCTCGCCTACTTCCAGTACAACCCCGAAGACCTCTTCGACCGCATGTTCCAGGACTGCGAGACCGCGGTGCGCGAAGGGCGGATGACGGTCAACGAGAGCCGCTCGCTGCTGTCGTTCTACCGCAACGGGCTGAACGGCTACACCTACCTCGAAGCGGAGGAAGGGACTTAGATTGCCATCTTCTGCCTGCGCCGCGGTTTCAGACTGCGAGCACAGACAGTAGACAACCCGGCACGGATGAAGTCTGCGCTGGCGGCCCAAGCGAGCGCGTCAGGCACCTGACCTCGCGCAGAAGATGGCCACTTCCAGCAGTCGATTCACGGCCCGGCGTGACTCGATACTCAGGATTGTTCTGCCTTTTCGCAGTGGTCCATTCAGCGCTGCCAAGATGTTTGCGTGGCCAACGAGCGCGAGGACATTGTGGAGCGACTGCGCGACGTCATCGCATCGCACAAGTTGAAAGTGGCCAAGCTGGAGCGGCTGATGAACCGCAGTCGCGGCTATATCAATGACGCGCTCAACGGCGACAAGCGGCTGACCGTCGAGCTGATCCTCGAAGTCACGGGCTGGCTGAACGCCGATCCGCAGCAGGTGTTCGCGTCACCGCACGGCGGCGATCGCTGGCCGAGCGAGCTCTCCGATCCGAATGCAGGCACCGCTCTTCCTGCTTCGCTGCGCGAGGCGTCGATCTACTTTCGGGCCCTGGTGTTGACGCTCGAAGAAAAGCGAATCGTCAGCGCCGACGACGTCGCGGCGCGGTTGCGCCGGCTGCGCGGTTCGACGGCGTAGCGACGGCCGCGGGCTCAGCGCTTCGACCTATCCGCCGATATCCACGTCGACGACGGCAGCGGCGCCCGCAACACGGAGCTCTCTCTGCATCCGCCTGCCGGCTACGTCGAGGACGACGACGTACGAGCCCGGCGAGAGACGCCCGAGGGCCAGCGATCCCTGAGCCGAAAAACGGACAGCAAAGAGTCCGGGGAGATAACGGCCGATCTCGACGCCCGCAGAATCGAAGACCTGCAGCAACGTGACCAAGGACCCCCCGCAGGTCGCGGCCTCACAGGCCAGCCGGATGTCGCTCCCTGCCGTCACCATCCCCTCGAAGGAGCGAGAGCCAGCGCCGACGGTCAGCCAGCCCGAGCTTCCCACACCTCCGAGAGGATCGGCCCACACGACGGCATAGCGACCATCGGGAACCTCGTCAAAGTGCCGGCGCCCTTCGAAGTCGGTCAAGAGCGACCCGACCATGGCGCCATTCGCGTCGAGCAGCGAGATCGGGACAAAGGCTGCCGGTCCGGACGGGCGCATGAGACGAACCGAGAACGACGAAGCCGCGCCGCCGCGGAGCAGAATCGTCACCGGCGCCGCCCCCTCGCGGACTCGAGTCACCACAGCAGCCGGCTCGTAGCCCTCGGCCGCCGCTTCGATCCGATACTCTCCACCATCGAGGTCGGGAATCGAGAAGCTGCCGTCCTCGGCGGCGCGCACTCCCGGCGATCGCCTGCTCCCCAGGCGCGTGGCAGTGACGGTCGCGGCCACTCCCCGTCGCGTCTCTCGGTCGAGAACGCGGCCGGCCAGCGGCAGGCCGGCCACCTCCACTTCGATGGCGGTCTCGGCGGCCTCGGGCACCGTCACCTCGCGCTCGCACGTCTCGCCATCGGCGCCGGTAAACGTGAGCCGCACCGGCCCTGGCGTCACCTCGGACAGCTCGAAGCGGCCGTTCTCGCCAACCACCGCCGCGACCTCCGACGACGAGTCGCCGAGAATCTCCCGGCGAACCGGCAAGCCGCCTTCCGTGTTGACGATGACCGTCCCGCGGTGACTCGCGGGATCGAGAGCGGAGCGCATGACGATTGTGCCCCCGTTGACGGGTTCCCCTCGGCGTACGACCAGGCCCTGGACGACGACGCCGTTGCTCGTGAGGACCAACGTGGGTTCGCGGTCGTCCCGCGTGAGGCTGACCTCCTGGGTCACCAGCAGACGGCGACCAATCGCGCGCACCAAGTAGTCTCCTGCTGCGACGCGTCGCAGGCGGAATCGGCCGCTCTCCTCGGTCGTGGTCGCCGTAACCGGAACCTGCGCGTCGCGAGCGCCGGCCAGTAACTCGACACGCACCCCCGGCAGACCACGCTCGCGCCGATCGACCACCCGCCCGCTCAATTCGAGCCCGGCATCGAGATCGATCGTTCCCAGGTCGACTACGCCGTCCTCCGTCACCTCGGCCTGAGCCGTAGCGAGGGCGAAGCGTGGATGCTCGAGCCGCACCTCGTAACTGCCCACCTCCAGACCGGTGATCTCGAACAAGCCTTCGCCGGAGGTCGCCACGCGCGGAATCGCATCGCCGCGCAACGCCGCGGCGAGGAGCTCCGTGGAGCGTGCCACGAGGGACACCTCGACGCCTGGCAGCGGCTCTCCGCGCTCGCCGGCGACGACGAGGCCGCGGAGGATCCCTCCCGTGCTGAGACGCGCGACTCCGAGATCCACGCGAGCACCCTCCTCGACCACGATCTCCGGACTCGCCCACTCGCGATGCCCGTCGGCGCGGATCCTGACTCGATACTCACCCGCGATGGCGATCGGCAGCACTAGCTCCCCGCGCGTGCCGACCGTGACATCGCGGTCGTCGCCTGCCCATTCCTCACCGTCGCGCCGCTCGACACGCACCGCGACTGACGTGAGCGGCTCGGAACGCCCACTGACGACCGTCGCCAGGATCGCCGCTGCCTGGGGCAGTCGCAGTGCGAGCCCCTTCTCCTTTCCAGCAACCACCGAGAAGGAAGTGGGTACATAACCCGGCGCCTCCACGCGCAGGTCGATGGGCAACCTCTCCACCGTGAGCTCGAACTTGCCGTCGTCTGCGCTCCGGGCTTGCAGATCCATGGGCGCCTGGAGGTTGGCGCCCCGGATCGCTGCGCCTCGGACGTCTTGGACGACTCCAGACAGGAGCACTCCGGACCGCAACTTGATTTGAGCGGGCCTGTCGCCCGCAACTGCGTGCTCGACAGGGGCAAGAAGACCTCGGAACGTGGCCGCAAGCATGACCTCGCGGCTAGGCAGCCCGGAAATGTCGATGTTGCCTGCAGGCCCGGAGGCACAACGTTCCCAGTCGTACTTGATGTCGATGGTGGGGAGCGTATCGATCCAGTGCGCGCAGACCTTGCCCTCGGGAATTCCGGCATTAGCAGGCACCACGACCTGCACGTGAAGCCGGCCTCCCGATGAGGTTCGCAGCCGAACGGTCGATCCGTCCTGATCGAAAAGAATGAGCGGCGCGGCACGCGGATGATCGACCACCAGCACGTACTGCGACGAAGGAGCGATGTCGAGTGCCACCGTGCCTTGCTTGTCCGAAATGCCAACCAGCGGCGCGGCCACGGTTTCCAAAATGCTGCGGCTCTTGGGCACTCGAAACGCTCGCACTTCTGCCCCCGCGAGGGGCTCGCCGCCGAGTCCCTCGACTCGCAAAGTGCGCGCGCAAGTCGGAACTGCGCCCAAGCCCAGCGCCCAGAATTCGATGAGAACCAACAGCCCGACGAGCCGTTTCGGTCTCAAGGTCAACCCTCCTGAACGAAAACACGCGTCCACTCGATCTCTCGTCCTAGGTTGCGCATCTCCGGAAGAGACGGCGGCAAGCTGCGCAGGAGAAGGACTCTCCCTCGACTCCAAACTTCGATCCGCGGCAGCGGAGATCCCTCCCGCTCGTTCTGAAGCCGCCGCTCGACGACCTCCTCGACACGGCCAGGCGTGCCGAGCGCGGGCCGGATACCGGACGCAGCCGACGTCATCCACACCAGCTCGAGCTCGTCGGGATACTTTGTCGCCAGGTATTGGAGCTGTTTCTCGAGCTCGCCGCGACACGGGCGGCACTGCCAATCCGCCGTCCAGGTGATCACCACCCAACGCGCCGCGCTGCGCTCCTTCAAATGGCCGCCAGGGCTGACCTCCCAACCATCGGAGGTCGCACGGCAGCAAAGCATCAAGCTAGCCGCAGCGAGCAACGGACTGTAGCGGAACCGCCAGCTGCACATTACGAACACGGATCAATGGGCGCCGTCGAAGAAGTTTCCTTCCCGGTCAGCCGGGCGGTGGGGATGAGGAGAAGATGGTGCACGTCCTGCTCGGCAGCATCATTCAGCGGACCCTTTTCGATGATCGCCCAGGCTAGCGGGCCGGGCGCTACCGCCAAGAAATCGGCAGTGCTGGGGAGCGCGAAGCTGCGCTCGAGACGGTCAGTGTGGGGATCGATCTGCTGCAGCATCCAGGATGTACCCGTGTTCGCTGTCGGGCGCCGGGTCAACAGAAACAAGCGATGCGCGAAACTGTAAATACCTACCGGCGCTGCAGACCGTTCGTACAGCGAGGACCGAATGGCGAGGTTGCGCAGGCCTTGCGAGAGCGGAAGCGTCGGCCTGACGAGGCCAGCGGGGAATGCCTGAAGCCAGCGCGGGGGATCGCTGCCTACCAGAATGCGCGGGTGCGCCGTCATGGCAAGGAAATAGGCGACACCGTCGACGGTTGCGACCTGCTGGTTCTGCCAAGGATAGAAGTCGATTTCCTGCCGATCGGTCAACGGGATCTCGCGTAAGAGGCGAAATTGCGCCGGATCGCGGAGCGACGTACTGACAAAGCCGAATCGCCACGTCCCGTCCCCCATCTGGATATCGCCGATCGCATAAAACGTGTCGCCGGCGACGCTCCAGCTCCAGAGCGTATCCAGCCGCCCTTGCGGCGTCATGGGGAACGAAAGGCTGCGGAGCGGGTGAAGGTGATCGTCGAGCCAGATGAGCCGTCGAATTTCGGAGAGAAGAAACCCGCTTGGCAGTGGCGAGATCTTTACCGGGTTGAGCCAGCCGCGGCCGCCCTGACTGGGCCGCAGCTCCGTACCCAAGAGCTTGCCGTGAAGGTCGTATCGCCACAGCCCGCTGCCCAGTGGGTCGGGAACCACCAATTCGCGGCCGTCAGCGCTCCAAGCGGCGCCGGAAGCGTGTTCTGGCCGTGGATCGAGAGCCACTCGAACGCAGGCTCCACCGAGTGGCTCAGGTGCGGCGCCGGCCGGCGCCTTCGAGTGTTCGCCGGCGCCCAAGACTACCAGCGCGACGAGTGGTAAAAGCGAAAAGCGGTGCATGCCGGAGGTCAACTCGCGGCCGTCGTAGCGGTCAGATTCGAGGTGGGCCGCACACGGTGCAGTTTTCGCAGTCCGCGTACGCTCCGGCGCAAGTCAAGGCTTCCGGGGCGAACCTTCCCCCGACGCAGGTTCCGCAGGGGGGAGTCGCCTGGGCCTCCTTCACCGAAACCGACAACGCCATGCCGCCCGCCAATGCGAGCACGACGAGAACCGAACGAAGCGTTATCCTTCGGGCCTTCTCCCGCATTCTCTCTTCTCCTTTTCTCTTGATCCGAAACTGATCCTCTTGCAACGCCTCCGACATGCACCGCAGGCAGAGTCGATATGGAGAGCGGGACTATTCTGTCAAGCTTGAAGGGTCCTGTCTACGGGCGCTCACCCCGCGTAGCAGATCTGCCGCCCTCTGACGGCGGTCACGCCCGGTCGTCAGACCACTTGCCTGTCGCTCGTCGCTGTTCAGGCATATAGACGGCCACGCGGTACTGATTTCCCCCTCATAAGCGGCACATTGTTGAGATCCGGCGGGCGGCCTACGGCCGTCACCGGATACCAAGCTCCGGAAGGATCCCTAAGGGGCAGCGGAGACGCGGCTTGGTAAGCCGCGCCTTGCGAGCACCTGCGGCCTCAGCGCTTCGGCGCGCCCGGCGTGCCGCCGGAGCTCGGTGCTACGGCGTGCTGCACTTCCTGCAGCTCGTCGACGCTCAACAGGCCCTTGTTGACGAGCAGCAGGACGAGGGCCTGCAGCAGCGCCGAGGCGTCGCGCATCGACGGCGGCAGGGTGTCGCCGAGCGGCAGGCGCGAGGCGCCGGCTTCGGCGATCTCGCTGCGCCAGAGCGGCGGCGCCATCGGGCGCTCGAAGAACTCCTCGGGCGGCACGCCGACCGCCTCGAGCACCTCGATGATGACCTCGACGCTGAGCTTCTTGTCGCCGCGCAGTGCGTCGGCGACGTAGCCGCGGCCGCGCTTGAGCTTCTTCTCCGCCGCCGCGACGGAGGTGCCCTGGGCTTCGATGAGGTCGCGCAATCGCTCCACGATGCGATCGCGGTAGCGACCCGTGTGCTTCATGCGTGCCGAATCCTGGCACCGGGTCTTCACGGAGCCCGGAAAAGCAGGAGCCGCCCGCGCCGAACCGTTCTCGTCGCCGCCGTCCGCCGACATCTTCTGCGCCGAGGCGCGTTCCTTCTGCGCGCCGAACGAGCTGGCGCGCCACTCGCTGGCCCGCTCCCAGAGGGCCTGCCGGTGAGGAAACGAAGGGAACGTAGCCGGCGAGAGACCGCTCACCGGTGCGGCGACCGCCGAGGGCCGGCGGTCCGGGAACGAGGCTCGGCCCCTGCTCGGGTGCCGCCGTCGGCCGGCGCGGTGGCGTGGGGCGGAGGCGAGACTATCGAAGTTGGTGCGCTCCGGTCATCCGTGTCTACCCGGATGCCGGGCGAGCGCATCGACGAACCAGGCATGGTGCGCCGCGCGCGCTACGGTGCCGGCGACGGCGACCTGCCTTGGGTGGGCCTTCGGCTCCCGCCACGGGTGGCGGGAAGTTTGCTAACGTCCTTGCAGCTTCGACCCGTCAACCTACGTAGGAGGGGACCATGGACCTGCTCGTGATCATCCTGATCGTGCTGGTAGTCTTGTGGCTGCTCGGGTTCACCCTGCACATCGGCGGCGGCCTGATCCACATCCTGCTCGTCATCGCCGTCATCGTCCTCATCGTCAAGCTGGTACGCAGGGTCTGACGAGCCGGGCCGCGTCAGCGGCCGGCCGCAGCGGCGTCGAGCAGCACGAGCGAACGCTCGGCGGCGGCGAGCACTCGCGCCACGGGTAGGCGCGATGCCGGGTCGCCGAGCGCCTCGGCGATGACGGCTGCCTTGGCGGCGCCGAAGGCGGCGACGACGAGCAGCCGCGCGGCGAACAGTGCCGGCAGCGTGAGCGTCAACCGCCGCGGCGGCGGCTTTGGCGAATCCTCCACTGCCGCGACCAGCTTTTGCCGTTCGCCGAGCAGTGGATGCCCCGGGAACAGCGACGCCACGTGGCCGTCGGGCCCGACGCCGAGCAGCATGACGTCGAACCGTGGCGGTTCTCCGCAGACGGCGACGAGCTCGCGCGCGTGTGCGGCCGCCGCCGCCGCGAGATCTTCGGCTTCGCCCGGCATGCGGTGGACGCTCGCGGCCGGCACTCGCGCCGGGTCAAGCCACAGCTCGCGCGCCAAGCGGTAGTTCGACTGCGCGTCGTCGGGCGGCACGGCGCGTTCGTCGCTCCAGAACACGTCCGTCCGCGGCCAGTGGATGCGCGCGTTCACGAGCCGCGGCAGCAGCACCTCCGCCGCCGAACCGCCGGTGACGACGAGCGAGGCGGTACCGCGCGCCGCGATCGCATTGCCGAGCTCGCGTTCGCAGCGCGCCGCGAACAGCGCGGCGAGCGCGGCGGGCTCATCCACCACCACGTGGCGCTCGGCACGCGACTTCGCGGCATCCGCGGCATCGCGAGGGAACGGCTCGTCGTGCATCCGCGCTCGCCCGCGACAGTACTATAGGGACCGTGGTGGACACCGCCTGGCCGCGCCTGCCGCTCGCCGAGTGGCAGGACACCTACAAGGCGCTCCACCTGCGGGCGCAGATCGTCGGCAAGACGCGCCTGGCGCTGTCGCCGATGGAGAACCACTGGTGGCAGGTGGCCTTCTACCTCACCGCCCGCGGCCTCACCACCTCGCCGATGCCCGGCGGCGCCCGCACGCTCGAGGTGGAGCTCGACTTCCTCGACCACCAACTGCGGCTGCGCAGCAGCGACGGCGGCCAGCGCATACTGCCGCTGCGCGCCGGGTCGATCGCGGACTTCTACGACGGCTACCTCGAGGCGTTGCGTGAGCTCGACTTCCATCCGCCCATCTGGCCGGTGCCGACCGAGATGGAGGAGGCCGTTCCTTTCACCGAGCTGCGCGAGCCGGCGCCCTACGATTCCGACGCGGCGCAACGCTGCTGGCGCGCGCTGGTGCAGGCCGACCGGCTGCTCAAGCGCTTTCGCGGCCGCTTCCTCGGCAAGTGCAGCCCGGTGCACTTCTGGTGGGGCGGCTTCGACCTCGCGTGCACGCGCTTCTCCGGCGCGCGCGCGCCCGAGCATCCCGGCGGCGTGCCGCACCTCGCCGACTGGGTGACGCGCGAGGCCTACTCGCACGCCTGCATCAGCGCCGGCTGGTGGCCGGGCACGGCGGGCCGCCTCGCCGAGCCGGCGTTCTACGCCTACGCCTACCCCGAGCCGGCGGGTTGCCCGGAAGCGGTGGTGCGCCCGGCCGCTGCGTACTACCACCCCGAGCTGCGCGAGTGGATCCTGCCGTGGGACGCGGTGCGAACGGCAGCCGATCCAGAGCTGGACGTCATGCAGTTCTTGCAGAGCACGTACGAAGCAGCGGCGACGCTGGGCAAGTGGGACCGCGCCGCGCTGGAGCGCCAGAGCTAGGAGCACCGCGATGCAGTTGGGGATGATCGGCCTCGGGCGCATGGGCGCCAACATGGTGCGGCGGCTGATGGCTGGCGGCCACGACTGCGTCGTGTACGACCGCGCGCCGCAGGCAGTACAGACGCTCGCGGCCGAGGGCGCTGCCGGCGCTGATGCGCTCGAGGATTTCGTTGCCAAGCTGGCGACACCGCGCACCATATTCATCATGGTGCCCGCCGGCGTCGTCGGCGCCACGCTCGATGCGCTGCGGCCGCTGCTCGCCGCGGACGACGCCGTCGTCGACGGCGGCAACTCGCACTACCACGACGACATCGCCCGCGCCCGCGATCTCGCCAGAGACGGCATCCACTTCGTCGACATGGGCACCAGCGGCGGCGTGTGGGGGCGCGAGCGCGGCTACTGCCTGATGATCGGCGGCGACACCGAGGTCGTGCGGCGCCTCGATCCGATCTTCCGCACGCTGGCGCCCGGGCAGGGCGCGATCCCGCCCTCGCCCGGCCGCGAAGCCCGCCAGAGCACCGCACACCTCGGCTACCTCCACTGCGGCCCGTCCGGTGCCGGCCACTTCGTGAAGATGGTGCACAACGGCATCGAGTACGGCCTGATGGCCGCCTACGCCGAGGGCTTCAACGTGCTGGCGAAGGCGAACATCGGCAAGGCGGCGCGCGAGCACGACGCCGAGACGACGCCGCTGCGCAACCCCGAGCACTACCAGTACGACCTCGACCTCGCCGACGTCGCCGAGGTCTGGCGCCGCGGCAGCGTCGTCACCTCGTGGCTCCTCGACCTGACGGCGGCGGCGCTCGCCAAGAGCCCCGACCTCGGCGACTTCGCGGGCCGCGTCGCCGACTCCGGCGAGGGGCGCTGGACGCTCGCCGCCGCCATCGACGAGGCGGTGCCGGCGCACGTGCTCACCGCCGCCCTCTTCGAGCGCTTCGCCTCGCGCGGCGAGGACGACTTTCAGAACCGCGTGCTCTCCGCCATGCGCTTCGGCTTCGGCGGGCATGTGGAGAAAAAAGGTGGATAGGCGAGCGTCGGGTGGGGGCGCCCCCTGCCCCTGGAGGGGCAGGGGGGCGGGGGGACAGGGGTGATGGAAAACCCAGGACGGCCGCAATCGGACGCCCTCGTCTTCTTCGGCGCCACCGGCGACCTCGCCTACAAGAAGATCTTCCCCGCCCTGCAGCGCCTGGTGAAGCGCGGCCGCCTGACGGTGCCGGTGGTCGGCGTCGCGCGCTCGGGCTGGAACCGCGACCAGCTCGTCGAGCGCGCCAAGGAGAGCGTCACCGAGCACGGCGGCGGCGTCGACCCCGAGGCCTTCCCCAAGCTCACCGAGCTGCTGCGCTACGTCGACGGCGACTATCGCGAGGAGTCGACGTACCAGCACCTCAAGAAGGAGCTGGGCGACTGCGGGCGGCCGCTGCACTACCTCGCCATCCCGCCCAGCATGTTCGGCACCGTGGTCGAGAGCCTCGCCAAGGCGAGCTGCACCAAGGAGGCCCGGGTCGTCGTCGAGAAGCCGTTCGGGCGCGACCTCGAATCGGCGCGCGAGCTCAACCGCATCCTCCACCAGGTCTTTCCCGAAGAGGCGATCTTCCGCATCGACCACTTCCTCGGCAAGGAGGCGGTGCAGAACATCCTCTACTTCCGCTTCGCCAACGCCTTCCTCGAGCCGATCTGGAACCGCGACTACGTCGAGTCGGTGCAGATCACCATGGCGGAGAGCTTCGGCATCAAGGGGCGCGGCAAGCTCTACGACGAGGTGGGCGTCATCCGCGACGTGGTGCAGAACCACCTGCTGCAGGTGGTGAGCTACCTGGCGATGGAGGCGCCATCAGCCACCTACGGCGAGGCGATCCGCGACGAGCAGGCGAAGGTGCTGCGCACGGTGCGCCCGCTGTCGACCGACCAGATGGTGCGCGGCCAGTTCCGCGGCTACCGCGACGAGCCCGGCGTCGCGTCCGACTCCTACATCGCCACCTACGTGGCGCTCCACCTCTTCGTCGACTCCTGGCGCTGGCACGGCGTGCCCTTCTACGTGCGCGCCGGCAAGTCGCTGGCGAGCACCGTCACCGAGGTGATGGTCGAGCTGCACAACCCGCCGCCGGTCGTCTTCCAGGAGCCGCTGCCGCCGCGCGGCAACTACGTGCGCTTCCGCCTGAGCCCGCAGGTGGTGATCGCCGTCGGCGCCCGCGCCAAGAAGCCGGGCGAACGGATGGTCGGCGAGCCGGTCGAGCTGTCGGTCTACGAGGGCCCGGCGGAGGGCGGCGAGGGGCGGCTCGACGCCTACGAGCGGCTGCTCGGCGACGCCATGGCCGGCGACCCGACGCTCTTCGCGCGGCAGGACGTGGTCGAGGCGGCGTGGGCGATCGTCGATCCCGTCATTCACGGCCCCAGCCCGCTCTACGAGTACGAGCCGGGGACGTGGGGGCCGAAAGAGGCCGACAAGCTGGTCGAAGAAGTCGGAGGCTGGAACACGCCGGAGTAGAGCTGGTCATCGCGAGCGAAGCGAAGCGATCTCGACGTTTCGAGATCGAGATTGCTTCGTCGCTGCGCTCCTCGCAATGACGAGGCTACAGCTCGCGCGGCGCCTCGCTCGCCACCACCGCCGCAGCGCCGAAGTGCAGCGCCCAGTTGGTGGCCAGGATGTCGAGCACCATGCGCCAGCGCCAGTAGGTGCCGCGCAGCACGCCGTACTTCTTCTCTTTGACCGTCTGCGACAGGCCGGGGAAGACCTTGTGCTGCGGCCGGCCCGGGTGGTCGGCGTAGTAGTTGAGCGCCGTCTCGATCTCGAAGCCCTGCTTGAACCGCCGCGGCGTGCGCTCCCAGAGGCGCCGCGTCAGCGCGCGGATGCCGCCGAGCAGCGGCACGAAGCGGATGATGAACGGCGCGTCGTAGATGCGGCGGTCGATCATGCCGATGAACATCTCGGTGTCGCCGCGGCGCACGGGAGCGACGATCTCGTCGATGGTCTCGTGGCTGAGGCCGACGATGTCGGCGTCGCAGAAGAAGATCAGGTCGCCGACCGCGGCATCGACGCCGCGCTGCATCGCCGCGCCCTTGCCGCTCTTCCGCGGGCTACGCACCACGCGCGCGCCGCGCGCCGCCGCCACCTCGCCGGTGCCGTCGGTCGAGCCGTCGTCGACCACCAGCACCTCGGCGAAGCCGGGGTAGGAGAGCAGGACGTCGAGGACCGGCGCGATGCGCGCCGCCTCGTTGTAGGCGGGCACGATGGCGCTGATCCTGGTGCCGGCGGCGCTCACGCGTCGAACAGGCGCTTCCTGAGCCATTGCGTCCCCATCCTCATCAGAATGAACAGCAGCACCGGCGCCGCCAAGAGGTAGCGGAGCGTGTGCACGGCGGGGGCCAGATTCGTGGCGCCCTGGCAAAGCAGGAGGCCGACGCCGATGAGCACCGACATGTAGGCGGCGGTGCCGATGGCGTCGAGCAGCAGGAAGCGGCGCAGCGGGATGCGCCGGAGCGAGGTGAAGACGATGGTCACGATGCGAATCCCGTAGACGAACTTGTAGAACAGCAAGTAGTAGAACTTCTTGCCGTCGTCGACCCGTTCCATCGCCGCCATGGCCCGTTCATAACGCGTCTGCAGAGTACGCCAGCGGCGCGCGAAGTGGACGAGCCGCTGCCCGAAGAAGAACCACACCAGGTCCGAAGACAGGGTCCCGAGCATGGTGATGCCCAGGAGGGCCGGCACGGGCACCGCGCCGGCTGCCGCAAGGACGATGCCCGCCAGGACGACCGTCTCGCCGAGGAAGAAGGTCCCGACGAAGATGGCGGGCAGGATGGGTATGGACGATACCCAGTGCGGCAGCTGTTCCATGGCATTCCGGTGAGACTTCCAGCAGGCGACATTCCAGAGGGGCGGGAGGATATCGCGAACCGGGCTAGAAGCCCGCGAGCGCGTCACGCCAGCATTGGGTGGTGAGGAAGCGGGCGCCGCCCGAGGCGAGCATCGGCAGCAGGAACACCCACTGCGACGGGTAGCCGAGGGCGAGCCGTAACCGCAGCCGCGCCAACCGTTTGCCCATGCGCTGCTGGTACCAGGCGGCGCTGCCGCGTGCCGGCGCTTCCGGGGGCGGTCCGTTCGCGCGCGGCACGCCGACGCGCCTCCCCCACCGCCAGCCGCGGTCGTAGCAGGGCACGGTGACGAGGCGCCGGCCGCGGGCCAGCCGTTCGCAGAGCGCGAAGGCGGCGTCGTGGTCGCCGTGCTCGCCCTCGGGGTCGGTGGTGACGACGACGGTGGGACCGGCGGCGAGGCCTTCGAGCAGCGCGCCGGCGCGCTCGTGCTGCGCGTCGAGGCCGCCGTCGGGAAGCTCGAGGCTGTAGCAGGCGACCCCGAGCCGCGCCCGCAGCATGGTCGCCATGCGCCGGCGCTCGGCAGCGCGCAGCCGCGGCAGCAGCCCGCCGTGCGTCAACCAGACCAGCGTCTGCGGCAGGCCCGCGTTGGCGAACAGCAGGCCGGCGGCGAACAGCTCGTCGTCGGCATGCGGCAAGACGTAGAGCAGCCGCGCGCCCGGAAACCGGGCGGGAGTCCCGAGGACCTGCATGATGCGGCGCATTCTATGCTCGCCCGCATGGCGACGCGGCTCTACCTGGTGCGGCACGGCGCCACCGCGCTCTCCGCCGAGAACCGCTTCTCGGGCGCGGTGGGCGTCGACCTCTCCGACGAAGGCCGGCAGCAGGTCGAGCGCCTGGCGCAACGGCTCGCCGGCGAAGGGATCTGCGCCGTCTACTGCAGCCCGCTCGGGCGCGCCGTGCAGACGGCGGCGCTGCTGGCACGGCCGCTCGGGCTGCCGCCGCAGCCGCGCGAAGGCCTGCGCGAGATCTCGCACGGGCACTGGGAAGGCTTGAGCAGGGCCGAGGTCGAGCAGCGCTTCGGCGCCGAGTACGCGGCGTGGGAGGCCGATCCCTTCACCTTCGCGCCCGAGGGCGGCGAGTCGGGCGTCGCGGTGCTGGCGCGCGCGCTGCCGGTGGTGCGCGAGATCGTCGTTCGCCACGACGGCCAGCGCGTGCTGGTGGTCTCGCACAAAGCGACGCTGCGGCTGCTGCTCTCGAGCCTCCTCGGCTTCGACGCCCGCGGCTACCGCGACCGCCTCGACCAGGCGCCGGCATGCCTCAACGTCGTCGATTTCAAGGACCCGGTGCGGGCGCGGCTGATGCTCTTCAACGACACCTCGCACTACGCCACCCAGCCGCGCGAGGCGCACGGGAATCAATCGAAATGGTGGGACGTGCCGGGGACCGGCGGTCCCTGACCTAGTCCGGGGCCACGCCCAGGTACGAGCCCGCCATCTTCGTTACGTTGTAGACGTTGGCGGCGTCGCCGGCCAGGCTCTTCGCGAAGAGCTCCTCGGCGTGGGCGCGGTCTCCCTTGAGGTTGTAGTAGGCGCCGATCTCTGCCAGCCAGTCGACGTCCTTCGGCTCCAGCGTCAGCACCTTGTCGAACATCGGCTTCGCCTTGTCCCACTCGCCCGCCTCCCAGTAGACGCGGGCCACGCGCACGTAGTCGCCGGCCTCGGCCTTGGGGCTGTTGAGCACACGGTCGAAGATCGCCTGCCCGCCGGCCTTGTCGCCGCCGAGGTAGCGCGTACGGCCGACGAAGATCCGCTCCCAGCTCCCGTTCTCGGCGATCTGCTCGCCGGCCTGCAGCAACGCCGCCGCGGCGTCCTCCTTGGACTTGCCGCTGTACGCGCCGGGGGTCACTTTCACTTTGGCCGCCGCGAGGCCGGCCGCCGCGCCGAGGACGAACAACGCGATGCCGGCCATCCATGCTCTCTTGTAGGTCATCGTCCCACTCCTTTCTCGAAAATCGGGGCCGGAATGTAGCACCTGCTTGCTCACTGGCTTGGTGGGCAGCGATTTTGCGCTTCCGCCGCCGCATGAGCGAACCCCACTGCCACGACTACCCCACCCTGCGCGGCTCGCTCCGATTGGTGATCCCGATGCTGGCGCTCCTCGCGAGCTTCGGCTGCGCCTCGGCCGCCGCGCAGACTCCCGCGTCACCACCGCGCTTCTCCGAGCCCCTCCACCTCGTCGTCAACATCCCGGCGTTCCGCCTCGACGTCTACGAGAACGGCCAGCTCCAGACCAGCTATCCGGTCACCGTCGGCAAGCTCTCGGACGCCACGCCCACCGGCCACTACAAGCTGCAGAAGGTGGTGTGGAACCCCTGGTGGCACCCGCCGTACAACCGGCGGCCGAAGGACAAGGACACTCCCCCTGGTCCCAGGAACCCGATGGGCAAGGTGAAGCTCTACTTCGCCAACATGCTCTACCTGCACGGCACGCCCAAGGAGCACGAGATCGGCACCCCCGCCTCGCGCGGCTGCGTGCGGCTGCGCAACGAGGACGCCATCGCGCTGGCCAAGCTCGTCCACCGCTACGCCATCGCGCCGCTGCCTGATGGCCTGCTCGACGAGCTCGAGAGCACGCGCAGCTGGCGCACGCACGCCTATCCATTGACGCAGGCGGTGCCGGTCGACATCGTCTACGACCTCGTCGAGGTGCGCGACGGCGAGCTCATCGTGTATCCCGACTTCTACCGCAACGCGCGGCTGCCGCTGACCGAGCTGGCGGCGCGCGCGCTCGAAGCCGCCGGCTACACGCGCGACCGCGTCGACAATCATGCGCTGGAGGCGGCGCTGGCGCCGGCGAAGGGAGCGAGCGCGACGAAAGCGACTGGGTCGCCGGAGCCGCTGCACGTGCCCATCGACCAGGTGCTCGGCGGTGACGGCGACGCAGTGGCCGGAGGTGGTACGCGGAGGTAGGAAGCGCGGGTCGGAGCGAACAACGCCGCATCGGCGGAGCGCTTGGGCGGCCGAGACGCGGAGCGCTTCGCCGCGGGCCTGCCATAGGATCGCGCCACGTCGCGCGGCGCGGCAGCGCCGGCGGCATTTCTTGGAGGTCCGATGCCGCAACCGCGCCGCCGCGCCGCTCTTCCCGTCCTCGCACTCCTCGCTCTCGCGCTGATCGCTTCCACCGCGCCGCTCGCGGCCGCCGCCCCGCCGGCGACGACCGCCGAGCGTCCGCCCGCAGCGGCGGCGCTGCCCAAGGAAGGCGCCGGCCGCCCGCCCGCGGACGAAGCGAAACCCAAGCAGCTCTCCGAAGAGGAGCTGGCGAAGGGCCCGCTGCGCGGCCTCGAGTACCGCCTCGTCGGCCCCGCCATCGGCGGCCGCGTGGCGCGCGTCAGCGGCGTGCCCGGCGATCCGTCGACCTGGTACGCGGCCACCGCGCAAGGCGGCGTGTGGCGCTCGACCAACGGCGGCCGCGACTGGGACCCGGTCTCCGACAAGCAGGCGATCGCCTCGACCGGCTCCGTCGCCGTGGCGCCTTCAGATCCCAACGTCGTCTGGGTGGGCAGCGGCGAGGCCAACATCCGCGGCAACGTCGCCAAGGGCAACGGCATCTACCGCTCGACGGACAAGGGCACGACGTGGACGCGCGTGCTGGCGCTCGACGGCCAGATCGGCGCCCTC
>DASYQD010000094.1:0-2131 GCA_036005845.1 Thermoanaerobaculia bacterium
GACCAGAGAGTCATGTAGATCTGCTCCGGCTCAGCAACAGCGGCGAGCGCGCGAGCAACCATCGAAAAAACGGCCCCGACTCGACGGTCTCCGCCTCATTTAGCTGCCAGACGTGAAGAACGTGCCGCTTGGGCCTGACGATCAACGTCCCGACGCCGAGAGGCCCGACGGCATGGTCGACGAGCCAGTGCGCTGTCTCGGCGATGCGACCACCGGGAAGAGGCAGACGACCTTCCGCCAGATCGCAGGCCAGGCAGCCCTCCATTGGACGAGGACTCTAAGGCGACTAGCCGCTCAGCGGAACGGAGCGAGTTTCACATCAAGCCCTAGGTAGCTGCCGTGGCCGAATACAGCCGTCGCGGCGAGCCGCCAGCACTCGCAGCGTCGTTGCGGCCCGGGCCGTGGGAAGCGCCTTGACGTTCGGCTCGCCGCCCGGCCCCTTGCCTGCGCCGGTGTCCGGGAATGAAGCTCCTATGACCTGTCAAGCCATCAGCGGCTCCTGGTTCTGCAGTAGTCGGTAAAGGCGACGGGCGAGGTAGCGCTTGAGCAGACGGGTGGCCTCGCGGCGGCTCTTGCCCTCGCCGGTGCGGCGGGCGATGTAGTCCCTGGTCTGCGGATCGTGCTGGCGGCGGTGGAGGACGATCGTGTGCAGGGCGCGGTTGAGCTGTCGGTCGCCGCCGCGGCTGAGCCGGTGCCTTGTCGTCTGGCCGCTGGAGGCGGGGAGCGGGGCGACGCCGGCGAGGCGGGCAAAGGCGGCTTCCGAGCGGAGGCGGCCGCGGTGTGACCAGGCGACGAGCAGCTGGGCGGCGACGATCGGGCCGACGCCGGGCTCCTCCAGGAGCCGCGGCGCGAGGGCTCGCACGAGGGCGAGGATCTCCCGCTCCAGCTCGACTGCCTCGAAGGTCGCCGCCTCGATCCGCCGCGCGAGGCTGCGCAAGACAAGCCGAGTGGCGAGCTCATCCGGCGCCGCGCTCCTCGAGCGGCGGAGGCGGCCGCAGCGCTCGAGCAGCCGCCCGACGGGCAGCCCGCGCAGCTCCTCGCGGAGCTGATCGGGCGCCGTCACGATCACGCTGCGCAACTGCACGAGGGCCTCGCGGCGCACGTCGACGGCGCTGCGGCGGGCAACCAGCAGCAGCCGCAGGGCTTCACGGCGCTCGCCCGAGCGCGGCCGCGGCAGCAGCTCGTTGCTAAGCGCGGACCGAGCGGCTCGGACGGCGTCGAGTTGGTCGTCCTTGCCGCGCAGCCGCCGCTCGCTCCGAGCCGAACGGCCCACCTCGAGCAGCGTCTCGCCGCGCTTGCTCAGATAGCGGGCCAGGCCGGCGCCGTAGTGACCGGCGCCCTCCAGCGCCCAGACACGGGCACCCTGCGCCTGCTCCTGGGCGAAGCGAAGCGCCTGCGCGTAGCCGCGGCTGTCGGTCGACACCGTCCTCTGTGCCACCACCGCCCCGGTCGCCGCCTCGACGAGGGCGAGCGTGTGCTCGTCCCGGTGCGTGTCGACGCCGACCACGTAGTCCACCAGCTCTGCAACCATCCCGATCGATCCTCCGGCTTCGTTCGTAGGGTCCGGTGACGCGCCGGTCTGAGTGCGGAGAAACCGCGGCGGCAGGACTGTGATGAGTCACGCCTGCGAGGGCGGACAGGCTCCTGATCAAGCCAGCAGCGGGCGCCAGACCGGCGCCGCCGTGCCGCTCGGACGGTTCATTCCCAAGGCACGCTGAGCGGCCAGTCACTTGACGAGTCACAAGCGGCACGGAGACACCAGGCTGGCGACGGCCTCAGACAGACCGACCCGCCGAGTCTCACAGTCACCCGACCGCTGGGCGAATCGAGGTTAGCGCCCAGGTGGCGCGCCTACGTCTACCCCCAGCGCCGCTGCATAAGGGGCGAGGGCGTCCTCGGCGCCGTTCGCCAGTCGTTTCATGACGCGCTGAACAGGCCAGACGATGCTTCCGTCCGCCAGCTGAAGCTCGATGTTGATCTCACCCTCCGGATCCGGATCGTCGCCCGACCACGTTCCGCCGACAGCGCGGCGGATCACTTCGCCGGTGTAGGCGCCGAGCGCGAAGAGACGCGCCCCCGTTTCGTCTGCAAGGAGCCCGCCCCGACGCGGCCTACCCTTGTCGCTCTGCTC
>DASYQD010000095.1:0-47355 GCA_036005845.1 Thermoanaerobaculia bacterium
CCGGCGAAGAGCGCCGTGGCCGCCAGCGCGGTGGCGAGGAGGGCGCGCAGGCGGCGGGCCGGTGGTTGCGTCTTGGTGCGGCTCATCGCCACCATCGTAGCGTCACGACTGGATCTGCACGATGACGAGACCGGGGGTGACGTTGCCCTCCGAATCGCGCAGCGACTGCGCCACCTCGACGGTGAGGAGACCCGCCATGCCCGGCCCGGTCGTCATGGTGATGCGGTCGACGGTCACTTGCGGAGCGGAGCCGACGGTGTCCTCGCGCACCACCGTCTTCATGAGGTTGCCGTCGTTGTCCTCGAACCAGATGTTGTGCGCCGCCGCCAGCGAGTACTGGCAGGTGATCGCCTCCGAAGCGAGCGAGCTGTGCAGCGTCTGCGTGAACTCGATGCGCTTGGGCAGGTCCGTCGGATTGGGCGAGGCGGCGAGGTCCTGATCGACGAAGATCGCCATGGTGCACCTCTACTGGCTGCTGCTCACGCCGAGCGCGGTTTGGAAGGACTTCGAGAACAGGCTGACGACGTCGATGTCGAACGAGAACGCCAGGTAGTAGCTGGTGTTGAGCTTCTGCTCGTTGACCAGCGGGCTGGGGTCGTCTTCCTTGAAGACGATGGCGCCGGCGCCGAGGCGCATCGAATCGGTGACGCGCAGGCCGGCGCCGAGCATCAGCGACTGGTTGCCGAAGAGGTCGTTCTGCGTGCCTCCGTTGCTGGTCTCGTCGGCGATGCTGGAGAGCGTCAGGCCGAAGGTCATCGAGAAGCGGCGGCTGAAGGTCTGCCGGAAGTTGCCCAGCGTGCGCAGCGGCGCGTTGCGGTTGACCGGCCGGAAGTAGATGTTGGTTCCCATGTAGGGCACCACCTCCTCGAGCTCGGGCGCCCAGGTGAGGCCGGCGTCGAGGCTGATGTAGTTCTTCTGGTTGGTGACGAAGTTGCCCAGCGTCGAGGCGTCGGCGAGCTGCAGCGACGCGGCGGCGATCGAGAGCTCGTTGGCGAGCGCCTGGATGCCTTGCGTGCGCGCGGTGAGCTGATTGGTGAGGTTCTGCGTCAGGCTCGCCAGCGTGTTGGCCTTGCCCGCCGCCGCGGCGAGCGGACCAGGGGTCGTCACCAGGGCGGAGAGCGCAGCGCGGTCGGCGTCGTTGAGTGCCGCGGCGATGCCGGGCGGCGCGTCGGGGCTCAGCGCCCAGCGGATCAGGTTGGCGAGGTCGTTGAAGTTCTTCGCCGTCACGGCGTAGACCTGCGACATCGCCGCGGCCTGCGACGGCTGGGACTGCACGGTGAGCGGCGCGCCCGGCGTCGAGGTGGCGTCCTCACCGAGCGCGAGCCGCGCGGCAGGAGTGGCGCCCGGCCCGAGCAGCGCCGAACAGCCCGGGCAGATGCTCTGCGCGCGCGCCGAGACGGCGGCGTCGAGCGCGCTCTGCTGGGCGATGGCGTCGATCAGCTTGGCGATGCTCGGATCGGCCTGCAGGGCGGCGAGGATCGACTGCAGGTCGTTCTGCCGCTGCCCGAGGCTGGGCACGGCGAAGTTGGGGTCGTCGTTCGGCCGCCCGGCGAGGATGACCTGCGCTCGCAGCTGCGCCTGCAGCGGGCCGCGCGTCACCTCGGTGGCGAAGGCCGCGACCTTGTCAGCGTCGCAGTCGAAGATGGTGCCCGGGGTCAGCACCTTGGTCGCTCCCGTCGCCGCCAGCAGCTCGGCGCGCAATCCCTGGCAGATCGCCTGCGTCTGGTCGGCGTTGAGCGTGCCGGTGGTGGTCTGCGTCAGCGCGTCGTCGAGCACCTTCGCCGCCGACTGCCGGAACGCCGCGATCTCCTCGTCGGTGGCCTTCTTCTCGAAACCGAAGCAGAAGACGTAGTAGCGCTCCGCCTCCAGCCGCCCGATCACCCAACGAACGGTGTTGCCGCTGGGCACGCGCGCGAACTCGGGACCCCACGCGATCCCCGGTGTGCGGATCGTGCACGTGTCGGGGTCGACGTCGATCGGCCCCAACTTGCGGTCGGTGGCGGCGTACTTGACCGTGGCGCGCGTCGTGCCGGCCGGCACCTCGGCGCAGATGCGCACCGGCACGTCGAAGGGCAGCACCGTCGAGAAGGTGCCGCCGGTCGGGGTGAAGATGACGTCGTTGAAGCCGGTGTCGCCGCTGGGCGTCGTGCACTGCGCGCGCAGAGCGCCGGCCGCCAGGAACAGTGAGGCGATCCACCACAGGCAAACGAGCCCCGAGCGCTTCGTCATCGATCGCTGCCCACCCTTTCCAGCCGCGCTGGTACGTGAGACGCGGCGGAGCGTAACACAGGGGTCGCGGCGGTACGATGCGTCATGGCCGTCGCGGTGCCCGACCTATTGCGCCGCAGGGAGCGAGGCTTCGTGCTGTGGCGGCCGAGCGGCGCGGCGGACGTGCCGGTGCTGGTGACCGGCACCTTCCGCGACGGCGGCGATGGCGAGGCGGAGCTCGTAGGCGAGCGCCGTTTCGAGCTGCGCGAGACTTTGCCCGGACTGTGGGAGCTGCCGGCGGCGGAGTGCGGGCTCGACGACGGCACCGTCTACCACTACTGGTTCGAGGTCGAGGACACCAACGTCTACAAGCCGGCGGGCGAGCGGCAACGCATCCGGTGCACGGATCCCGCTGCGACCGCGGTCGACTGGCGCTTGCTGGCGCCGCAACCGACAGGGCCGTACGGCGAGGACGATCGCGATCCGGCCGCGGTGGCGCTCTTTCGCGACGGGCGCCTCCTGCCGTGCGACCCCGGCGGCGAGACGATCGACTGGTCGGACGACGCGCCGCTCGCCTCGCTGCCGCCCAACGACAGGCTGGTGATCTACGAGCTGCCGACGTCGTGGGTGGCGAGCGGCCGCGACGGCGCGCTCACCGTCGGCGTCGGCACCTTCCGCGACGCCATGTCGTTGCTGACGCGCCGGCTCGGCGCGGTCGGCTTCACGGACGTGCCCGCGCTGGCCGCTGGGCGCTCGCATCTCGGCGACCTGGGCGTCAACGCGCTCGAGCTGCTGCCGCCGGCAGACAGCTTCAGCGACCGCGCGCGGACCTACAACTTGTGGGGCTACGCCACCAGCAACTATCTGAGCGCCGACTTCGACCTCGGGCGCCCCGGCGGCGTGGGTGCGCCGCGCGCTTCCGTCGACCTCGCGGCGCTCGTGGCGCTCTGCCACCGCCACGGCGTGCGCTTCTTCTACGACGCGGTGATGGCGTTCGCGCAGCGCGATCCCTATCAGAATGTCGACTTCCTCGACTTCCACGTCCAGTTCGGCGCCGGCGACCCCGAGCAGGCGGAGCGCGACGGCTTCGGTGGCGACCTCTGGAAGTACGCGCGCTTCGTCGACGACTGCTACGACCCGATCAGCGGCGCGGTCGGCCGCTTCTGCCCCGCCCGGCAGTGGATGCAGCTGCATGTCGCGCACTGGATGCGCCACTACCGCATCGACGGCATTCGCATGGACAGCGTCAACAACGTGCGCAACTACGACTTCGTCGGCGAGCTCAAGGATGCGGCGCGCGAGAGCTGGCGGCAGCGCTGGGCGGAGGAGGCGGGCGAGCCGCATGCGGGCGACATGGGCGTCGCGGACGAGCGCTTCCTGGTCGTCGGCGAGGAGCTGGCCGTGCCGCTCGACCTGCTGCGCCAGCGGCGGCTCGACGGCCTCTGGAACGAGATCTTCAAGCGCGGCGTGCGGCGCGTCATCCTCGGCGAGACCGCCGACTTCGCGGCGGACGACTTCGCGGCGAGCGTGCACGGCCTCGTCGACTGCCGGCGGCTCGGCTTCGCAGACGGCGCGCAGGCGGTCAACTACGTCACCTCGCACGATGTCTCGGGCTTTGGCAACGAGCGGCTCTACGACTTCCTCGAACACAACCAGGTCTTTGCCAAGCTCGAGCGCATGCAGCTCGCCTTCGCCGTGCTGCTCACCGCGGTCGGCATCCCCATGATCCTCGCCGGCGAGGAGCTCGGCGACCGGCACGACCTCGCCCTCGCCGGCCCCGACGCCGACGCGCGCAAGCAAGTCGACCCGGTGAACTTCGAGCGGCTCGAAGACTCCTGGCGCCGGCAGCTGTTCGAGTACGTCAGCCGTCTCGTCCACCTGCGCACGCGCTCCGCGGCACTGGCGAGCAACGACACCGAGCTCATCCACACCGACCTGACGCCGGGTCGTCGCGTGCTCGCCTGGCTGCGCGGCCGCCGCGACGGCGAGTCGATGGTCGTCGTGGTGGCGAACTTCTCCGACTGGCACAGCGAACGCCCCGAAGATCCCGCCACCGAGTACGTCGTGCGCGGCTGGCCCGCCGCGCCCGCCGGCCGCCGCTGGCGCGAGGTGACGCAAGGCCGCGACGTGCCGGCGGAGTGGGCCGGCCGCGAGCCGCTCTTTTCCTGGGAAGCGAAGGTCTACGAGCTGGTGACCTGAGCGTTACCCGCCACGACCGCGGCTAGGTTGCCCTCCCGAAGATCGACGACCGGGCGATGAACAGCCCGGACAGACCGATCACCTCGGGGATGAGGGGCAGCGGGACCTGATGCTCTTGCAACAAGGCGACGGCGTCGTTCAGGCCCACCCAGAGGAAGATCGCCAGCAGCGTGTACCAGGCCCACTTCTGGAACCTCCGCAGGCCGAAAACCGTGATCACGGTGACTAGGGCCCCGGTGTTGATGACGTTGGCGAACTCGATGTGCTGCGCCTTGACGAAGTCGTCCGCGACGCTCGGATCGAAGGCCCTGATGTCGTCCAGGCTGTAGTTGGAGGGGGCGAACCCACTCGATCTCCAAGGCTCCGAAGGATGGGTGAGCCCGACATAGAAGTTGACGTAATCGTGGGCCGCGACCGAGAAGACGAACAACCCCGCGATCAAGGTCAGCAGGGATCCGATCTGCAGCCCTCTGGGCAGGGAAGACCCGTTCATCGCAGCACGTAGATTCATCCTCATAGCGTAATCGCGATTTGCGTTGGCCTCGAGATCGCGTCGGTATCGCGCCGCGGTGCTAGCATCGCGCGCACACCACGCATCGACCGCGAGGGCCAGCGGAAGTGAGAACGAGGAACGCCTCAGCGCCTCTCTTCGGGCTGTGGATCGGCGCCTTCTGGGTGTGGATTGCCGTCCTCGGGGGCTCCCTGCTGCTGCCGGCGCTCGCCGCGGCGCAGGACTCGCCGCCGGACTCGCCGCCGCAGCCGCTCAACGCCGGCACGCCGGCGAAGGGCAACGACGCGCCGTCACCGGGCACCGCGCCGGACGTCGGCCTCACCAGGCCGTCGGTGATCCCGCGCGTGGTCGAGGCGAAGTCGAACGACGGCGTGGACGGCCACACGATCGGCCTCGGCTACGTCGTCGCCGTCAAGGCCGATGGGCTGGCGGACTTCCTCGAGAGCACCGGCACCAAGTGCGAGAACCTGACCCTCTTCATCAACGACGTGCCGATCGAGGGCCTGACGCCCGACTCGTGCACGCTCACCGACGGCCGCGTCCGCTACACGCTGGTGCGCGACGAGCAGTCGGCGGCGGCGTGGCGCCTGCTGTTCACCGAGCCCTGGGAGTTCACCAGCGTGGTGTCGGTCAGCATCGGGCCGCGCGGCCGGCTGTCGTGGCCCTCGACCGTCGACGACCTGGTGCTGGTGATCCTTCCCCAGTTCTGGGTCTACGCCTACTTCGTCGGGCTGGCGCTCGCTCTCCTGCTGTTCATCTGGCTGGCCCGGAGCACCTCGCTGCTGCGCGACCGCGGCGAGGACATGGCCGAAGGGACGGGATCTCCCTACAGCCTTTCGCGGTTTCAGCTCGGCTTCTGGATCTTCCTCGTCACCTCCGCCTACATCTTCATCTGGATGATCACCGGCGAGCTCGACACCATCACCGGCTCGGTGCTGGCCCTCCTCGGCATCGGCTCGGGCACCGCGCTGGGCGCGGCGCTGATCGACCAGAGCAAGGACGAAGCGAAGGCGAGAGCCGATGGCGCCGCCGTGACGCCGGCGACTGCGCCCGCCGAGACGACCACGACGACCGCCGTGGCAGCCCCGGCGGCCGCGCCGGCGCCGCAGCCGGCGGCGCAGGGCGTCTCGGCATCGCGGGGCTTCTCGGTGTCGCGCGGCTTCCTGCGCGACGTCCTCTCCGACGAGCGCGGCATCAGCATCCACCGCTTCCAGCTCTTCGTCTGGACGCTGGTGCTCGGCGTCATCTTCTGCAGCGTCGTCTACGGCAGCCTCGAGATGCCGCAGTTCAGCAGCACGATGCTCGGCCTCATGGGGATCAGCTCGGGCACCTATCTCGGCCTCAAGATGCCCGAAGGGAACACCGGCCGCAAGGAGTGAGCACGGCCGGCCGCGCGCCGGGCGCTGCGGCTTGCCGCAAGGCTCGAGCGCGTAGCCGATCGCCCCGGGGTGGTCGCTACGCGCCGCCGCTCACGACGCGCTCTCCGCGGTCGCGTCGCGCGCCGGTTCGTCGATCTCCAGCGCCGCCCGCACGGCCGACTCCAGCGCCCCTTCGATCCAGGCGTGCTTGAGCGACGTGTGCTCGCCGGCGAAGTGCACCGGCCCCTCGGGCGTCGGGATGGCGAGGTGGAACTGCGTGAGCTGCCAGGGCGTGAACACCGCCGCCTCCCCGAAGACGTACGGATTGCGCAGCCAACTCTGCGTGGCGCCGCTCTTGTAGAAGGGCAGGATGCGCTCGCCGTGCAGCGCGACGAGGCCGCGCAGCGCGAAGGCGTAGCGCTCGTCGTCGTCCATCGAGTCCCAGCGCGCCGCGTCGTCGGCCCACACGTAGCTCGCCAGCACGACGCCGCCGGGGCTGTCGGGCACCGGGTGCGACGGGTAGTAGATGAACCGGTTGGGGTTGTCGGTCACCGAGCCGCCGCCGAAGAAGTGGTCCGCCTCGCGCTTGGGCTGCTTGGTGGCGCGGTAGGCGTCGTAGAGGCGGGCGACGGCGGCGGGGATCTGCCGCTCGTCGACGCTGGGGTGCACGCCCAGCGCGTCGCCGCCGGCGAGCGCCGCCGCGGGGTCCTCCTGATGGCGGTCGTAGAGGCCGGGCTCGATGGCGTCGAGCTCGCGCTGCCAATCGGCCTCGGTCCACTCCCACCAGCGACGGCTGAACTCGAGCAGCACCTTGGTCGCGAAGTCGTAGTGCAGCTCGATGATCCCGCGCCGCTTCTTGTACGACAGTAGCGGCTCGACGACGACGTGGCGCAGGCTCGAGAACGGGATGGTGACGATGGCGCGCTCGCCGCTGAAGGTGCGCATCGCTTCGATGCCACCCTCGGCGACGGTCTCGAGCCACACCGGCGGCCCGTCGGCGCGCGCGTGGCGGCAGCGCGACGTGTCGCGCTCCGGGTGCCAATACTCGAGGCGGATGAGCCGCTGGCCCATCACCAGCTCGACGTCGCCGCTGGCGAGCACGCGCTCCTTCAGCGCATCGGTGAGCCGGTCGGTGCCGCCGACGATCTCCCAATACGTCGCCTGCGGGTTGATGTCGCTGCGGCCGAGGAAGCTGTGGAGGAACGACAGCGGCAGCCGCGAGGTGAGGTTCTCGATTGTTCCCGCGGCCTCTATGGTGGCGTCGTCGAGGCCGGCGACCTCGGAGAGGAAGCCCCACATCGAGTAGGCGTCGAAGTCGTAGATGACGCGCGCCCAGCCGTCGATCCACTGCGGCACCGGCTTGCGCACGCGGTTCTTCGTCGCCGGGTCGATGAACGAGTAGTAGTCGCGCACGGTCTCGAGCGCCCCGTTGACGACGTCGTTGGCGGTGCGCTGGCGCGCCGGCTCGGGCACCTCGAAACCGGCGTTGATGGCGGAGGGCGCGTCGTTGTAGGCGGCGCGCCGCACTTGCTGGCCGTTGGTGCGGATCCAGGTGGAGAAGAGCTTCTTCGGCGGCTCGAACTCGGGTTGGTCGGGGCCGTTGCGCCACTCCCTGCCGTCGAATCCGCGGTAGACGACCGGCGGCACCGGGCCTGAAGTGTTGCCGCTCTTCGGATCCACGTCGACGTTGTAGAAGAGGCGGCGTTTCAGCCCGAGGTCGTCGACGAGCCCGAGCACCATGGGGTGGAAGTCGGGCAGCCGCATGGCGCCCGCCTCGGCGTACTGGGCCGGGTCCTGGAAGTTGCGCAAGGTCTTGATGCGGCCGCCGACGCGGCTGGCGTTGGCCTCGACGATCGTCACTTTGTGGCCGCGGCGCGCGAGCAGCAGCGCGGCGGTCATGCCGGCAATGCCGGCGCCGACGACGAGCACCTGCTGCGGCCGCGCCGTGCGAGACGGCTCGCGATCGAAGAGGACGTCGAGGTACCTGCGCGTGAGGTCCTCGCCGTCGGGGCCGACGAGAAGCAGCAGGCGTGCGAGGCGTTGCGCGCGTTCCCAGCGCCGAGGGTCGATCCCTGCCATCGCCCAAACCTCCCAAGCCGATGTGGTGGGATGCCGTGGACGGGTGCCGTCAAGTGCCGCCGCTGCCGCCGCCGCTGCCGCTCTCATTCTCGCGCCGGAGCCGCTCCTGCTCTTCCATCTTCTTGCGCAGACTCGCCGGGCGCATGTCCGTCCACACTTCTTGGATGTACGCCAGGACCTCGGCCTTCGTTCCCTGCTTGCCCGCGTCGCTCCAGCCGAGCGCGTTCTCACGGTCCGCCGGCCAGATCGAGTACTGCCCCTCGTGGTTGACCACCGCCTTGTAGATGCGGTTGTCGTCTTGCTCGCCCCAGGTCATGGCGCCTCCCGTCGTCGTGGCGTCCGCGGTGCTGCCGGCTCGTTGCGGGGAGACGAGCGTAACATCGGGCGCGAGATGTCGACGATTCGCGCATGAGCGACTCCGTCGCGGCTCGGGACGAGATCGAGACCACCTGCTGCGTGGCGGGCGGCGGCCCGGCGGGCATGATGCTCGGCTTCCTCCTCGCCCGCGCCGGCGTCGACGTCGTCGTGCTCGAGAAGCACGCCGACTTCCTGCGCGACTTCCGCGGCGACACCGTCCATCCGTCGACGCTGGAGCTGATCGCCGAGTTGGGCCTCCTCGAGCCTTTCCTCGCCCTGCCGCATCAAGAGGCGCGGCGCTTGAAGGTGGTGGTCGGCGACCGCGAGTACGACGGGCCCGACTTCAGCCACCTGCCGACGCGGTGCAAGTTCATCGCCCTGATGCCGCAGTGGGACTTCCTCGACTTCCTCGCCGCGCAGGGCAAGCGTTTTCCGGCCTTTCACCTGCTGATGCAGGCCGAGGTGGGCGGCCTCGTCGAGGAGGGCGGGCGCGTCGCCGGCGTGCGGGCGCGCACGCCGCAAGGCGAGGTCACCGTGCGTGCCGACCTAGTGGTCGCCGCCGACGGCCGCCACTCGACCGTGCGCGAGCTGGCCGGTATGCGGGTGCGCGACTTCGGCGTTCCCATCGACGTGCTGTGGTTCCGTGTGCCGAAGCGCGGCGACGAGCCCGCGGCCGCGCTCGGCCGCGTGCGCCACGGCCGCATCATGGTCACCCTCGACCGCGGCGACTACTTCCAGTGCGGCCTGATCATCCGCAAGGGCGACTTCGACGCCATCAAGGCGCGCGGAATCGACGCGTTCCGCACCGGCATCGCCGATACCGCGCCGTTCCTGCGCGAGGGCGTAGCGGCACTGGCGAGCTGGGACGAGGTGAAGCTGCTCACCGTCCAGGTGAACCGCCTCCCGGTCTGGCACAGGACGGGACTCCTCTGCATCGGCGACGCCGCCCACGCCATGTCGCCCGCGGGCGGCGTCGGCATCAACCTCGCCGTGCAGGACGCAGTGGCCACCGCCAACCTGCTCGCCGACAAACTGCGGAACCGCGCCGTCGCCGACGAAGACCTCGCCGCCGTACAGCGGCGCCGCGAGCTACCCGTGCGCCTCATCCAGGCCGGGCAGGTCTTCATCCACCGCCGCATGTTCGGCCCTCACGGCGAGCCCTTCCCGTTCTCTTGGCCGACGCGCAAGCTCATTGCGTTCCTGCTGCCGCTGCTCCGCCGCGCCGCCGCCCGCTTCGTCGGCATCGGCTTCCGGCCCGAGCACGTCAACAGCCGCGAACGTGAAAGTTGACGCTGAGCTCGAACCAGACACGGACCGGCTTTCCATCCTGGGTCGCGGGCTCGAAACGCCACGTCCTGACCGCATCGAGCGCAGCGACACCCAAGACAGGATCTGTTCCCGCTGGAAGCGAGGGACTCTCCGGTCTGCCTTGTTGGTTGATGATGGTGCGAACCAGGATCGTGTTTTCGATACACGACGCCGCTTTGGCGAGAGGGTACTCGGGCTTGTCGCCGCTCAGCTTGCGAGGCGGCACTACGTCGCCGGCGCCATGTTCGGCCGGTGGCTGAGTGGGCCGACGAGCGGGATCTGACGGCGCGCTCTCCGCATAGCGCGATCGCGTCAACAGCTCGCCTGCTGCGCCATAGGGCTGCAGATCGACCTTGGAGTAGGCGGGATAGAGAGTCTGAGCGATACCGAAGTCCCAGGCACCCGACTCGGCATCTCCCATTCCGGCTTCGCCGATCGACCGGAACATGTACGCCACGGCGAGGAGATCGCCGCTGGCGTCGCCGCTGGCGATGCGGTCCCGCATCTCCCGCAACACCGAGTCCGCGATGTCGCGGCCCTTCTTCCACTCGCCGTTCTTCAACGAAGAGTTGGCGACCTGCAGCCTGTCCTCCACTGCAGGACCAACGATGGCTTGTAGACACTGCGCCCCGGCGGCGTCGGAGGAGCGGCTCCAGCTCCGAACGCCAGCGTCTGAGCGAGGAGAAACAAGGCGAAGACTCTCTTCACAGCCGGGGATGCTACCCGGTCGCGAGCCGCGCGCTTCACGCGCGTAGCACTACGAGAACACTCCGTGTTCGAGCCTGCCGATCGCAGCCTCGACCTCACGGGCGTCATCGGCCGCCGCAGCCATCTCGAGCGGAATCGCACCGCCGAGCACTGGCTGAGGGCTCAACAGCCACTGACGCGCGGCGGAGGCGTCGCCGTCGAACAGCTCGAGCACACGAGCGAGCAAGTCATCCCGTCGGGCGGGCTCGATGCGGCCCCGAGAGATCTTTGCTCCCTCTTCCACGCTGGCAATGAAGCTCGCGAAGAGATCTTCTCTCATCGAGTTGTGCGTTGATCAGTCAGTCGCCTCTTGGACAACAGCATGCGAATCGGGTCAGGGATGGTTACACGGTCTCGCGGGGTCACAACAAACAGATCCACAGGGCAGCCGAAGACCGCGGAGATCAGGATCAGGCCGAGCAGTTGCCGCTGGTTGAGGCGGTCCCGCGTATCCGTTCGCTTGCATTCCGCAAACCTTAGCTCGCCGGTTCGGTAGACGAGGAGATCAGGCGCTTCTGGTGCAGCGCGAAAAGGGCGAAACGCCTTGCAAATCGACCGCGCGCCGACCAGCCTCTCTGACCCGAAGAACTCGAGGAGCACCGCTTCCGAGCGCGGATACTTGCTAGGCCGATTGCTGCCGAAGATGTCGAAGTCGTGGTGAATCCACCGATAACCGTGCTCCTCGAAGAATTGCCCGGCGAGGAATTCCCCGAAGCCGGTTGTGCCCGGCAGTTTCCGACAGTAGGGATCCGAGCAGGTCTCGCGGCGGCCAGCCTTCCATTGGTCGAGCCGCTCAGGATCGTAAGTGAGCAGCTGCGGCTGGAGGGCCACTTCGAGGACATGTGATTTAGCCGAGAACTGATCGCGCCGCTTCATCGTCCGGCGGTCGCCTTTTTTCAGGTGACGATCATCCCAGGGCTATCACTCCGGTAGAGATACTGCTCCGCTGCTCACCACCGCAAGCTTCCACGACTCCGCCGCGGTGCCTTGGAGGTTCAGGTGCCCGGCGAGGAAGTAGAGCCGCTGGGTGTCCTCGCTCTTCGAGGTGCAGAAGCGGTCTTGCAGGAAGTACGGCGGTATGGCCTGGTAGTAGAGCGTTGCGCGCACAGACACGGGCTCTCCCCGCAGGCTGGCGAGGTCGATCTCGTACTTCACCGAGTCACCGCCGCCTTCTCGATACTCGGGGTCGTTGCCGACGCCGAAGGACTCGACGTCGCGCGCCAAATCCCTGTGGGCACCTAACGCCTCTGCGATGCGCACGCGCTCGGCGAGCGGTAGGAAGCCGGCGGGTTGGATGCGGTTGTCTTTCACGCGGCCGCAGATGGAGAGGAAGCTCGTCGTCAGCGGCGGCCTCACCGGCACGTCGAGGCCGCACTGCGGGTCGTCGACGCCCGGCGGCGGCGCGCTGACGAGCTCCTGGTAGATCTGTGCCTGGTCCTGGCGACGGATGACTTCGTAGTGCGGTTGGTAGACGAGCTTGTCGGGGTACAACCGCGCCGAGCAGTCGTCCTTCCACCACAGCTCGCCGCCGATCGGCGTGCCCTGCTCGTCGACGATGGCGCCGGCACCGTTGGTGCGGCCCGATGCCCAGAGCACGTTGCCCGCCGCGTCGAGCACCTCGAAGCCGAGGAACGCGCGCCGGAATCCCACACCCGACGGGAACTTGTGGCCGACGTCGCTGTCGATGCGCACCGTCGCCTCGATCTTCCCGCCGGTCACCACGATCCGGTTGATGCCGATCTTCGCCGTCGCGTGCGAGGCTTGGTCGAGCATCGCCTGCTCGGTGAAGAGCAGCGGGTCGAGGCCCTTGGAGACGAGCATCGGGTCTTGCGTGCGAATGCCGAGCACGTCGGGGAATTGCTGCGCCATCTTCACGAAGAAGACGTTCAAGCCGACGAGCGTGTGGCGCGCGAAACCCTCGCGCACCGGCAGGTCGACGTCTTCGGCGCCGAGCGCGTGCTCGGCCTCGGGGAAGTTGCTGTGCTCCTGGATGCCGGCGATCTTGCTGCGGTAAGGCGTGCCATCCGCATCGCGGCTCGGCATGTGGCAGCCCTGGCACGACTGCGCGCGCGCGCCGGCGCCACCAGGAAGCTTGCCGGTCGGCGTGTCGCCGGTGCGGTAGGCGCTGAAGGCCCACTCGGGATAGGTGCCTTGCTCGTACACATGGGCGACCACGTTGGCGCCACCCTTCGTCATCACCGGTAGGTGCACGGTGTGGCAGGTGCCGCACAGCTCGGAGCTCTGGATGGCCGGCGTGTGCACCGGCTTGATGCCGAGCGCGTTCTGCATCGGCGTCGTCTTCGGATCGGGGAAGGGGCCCAAGAGCTCGCCCGGCGCGCCGAGCAGGAAGCTGCCGGTGAAGGTCTTCGCGAAGCCGTGGTTGTCCGGGTTGAGGAATTCCTGCCGCTCTTTCACGCAGCGGTTCTCGGGCCGATCGATCGCGCGGTTCTCGGGCCCGGCACCTGCGAGCATGTGGTGGCAGGCGCCGCAGTTGATGCCGTCGCGCGCCAGCGCGCCGTAGCGGGCCAGCGGCGCCGTGGGGTTGCCGGCCGGCCACGGCACCGCGCTGGCGTACTCGCGCAGCAACGGCGCGCAGTCGCCGGTCTCGGCGGCGCGGTCGATCTGGAACTGGCGGTGGCCGGCGACGCCGTGGCAGCCCATGCAGACGCCCTGCACCGTCGTCGACGCTTCGGGGTGAAAGCCGAGCTCGCTCTGCAGCTGCGCATAGAACACCGGGTCGCGGCCGCCGAGGCCCATCGGCGAGGTGCGCCACGTCGCGTAGGGCGAGAGGTTGAGCAGGTTGTCGCCGTGCGGGTTGGGCTTCGTCATGTCGAACTGCAGCCCGGTGCCGCCGGCGTCGTGGCAGCCCAGGCACTGCGACGAGGTAACGAACTGGCTGCGCGCGGTGACGGTGCCCGGCTCGACCCACACCTCGTCGTAGGTCTGCGAGGGCAGCGACGACACCGTCTCCCAGCTCGGCCGCGGCAGCCCGCCGGCCTGCAGCACGTCGGTGAGCGCGCGGTTCCAGAGGTAGTTCGGTTGGCCCAGCCGCGGCGCGTCGTCCGTGGGCAGCGCGACGAGGCGGTGATGCGCCGGCACCGGCTCGGGATCGAAGAAGTGCTGCGAGAGGAAGACGAGCGGCCGGCCGGGCTCGCCTTCGACGTTGTTGAGGCTGGCGAAAGTGTGGTTGTCGCGCGCCGTCGAGTGGCAGTTGAGGCAGTACTGGCCGAAGCCCTGGAAGGGGTAGCGGTTGGTCGAGTCGGGCGGCCAGTCGGGTGTCCAGCCGCTCCAGCCGAACCAGCCCCAGAACCAGCCGTCCTGCGAGGCGCCGGCGGCGCGCACCATGATCGCCGAGCCGCTCGTCGGCAGCAGCTTCAGCGGGTCGACGCCGGCGCAGGCACCGGCGGGCGCCGGGAACATCTCCTTGACCATGATGGCGCCGTCGGGGATCGGTGCCGGCGTCGCGGGCGCCGGTCCGTCTTCGGGACGATTGGCGTGCAGCCACGCGATCATCTCCGGCGAGTACCAGACGACGACCGGCGCGTGGGTGCCGTTGTACCTGCCGCTCCACGCGCCGTCGTCGAGCGTGGCGGTGAACGGTCCGGTGTCGCGCACGCCCTTGTCGCGCTTCCAGCCGCTCTTGCTGTCGCGGTGGCAGAAGTTGCGCAGGAACTCGCCGAGCTTCTCCTGGTAGCCGGAGAGGTTGTCGATGTACTCCGGCGCGCCGGGGTGCTGCACGATCGGCAGCAGCCGGGCGCAGAGCGCGGGATCGCGCGGCACCAGCGGCTGCGACCGCTCGGCGCTGCACGCCGGCGCCGCGGTGGCCGGAACGGCGACAGCGGCGAGCAGGAGCGAGGCGATGGCTGCGGATGCGAGGCGGACGAGGAACGCGCGCCGCTCGTGCATGGAAGCCCTCCCGAGGAGCGTTCGACTCGAAGGCGGGGTGACGCGATCGATCAGACCATCGCCGCCGCGCGAGGGTCAAGCCGCGGCCCACCCGAGAAGTCGCGGATGGTGTCCGTCTCTTGTGGGAATCCCGGGAGGTGGCATGAACATCGACTCCGTGCGCGAGCTGAAGCAGTCCCTCGTCCAGTCGCAGGTCGAGCCGATGGCGTTCGCGGCCGGCAAGGTCAGCACCCTTGCGGTCGCCGCCAAGCCGTCGCGCGACCTGACGCCGTTCCGGCGCAGCGTCGCCCTCGGCGTGGCGCCTGGAAAGTCGGGCAAGGACTTCCGGCTCGCGGTGCGCATCCAGAGCCGCGGCGTCGAGGGCTCCGCCGAGCTCGAGCGCATCCGCAAGGCCGCGAAGGGCGAGGTCGAGGAGCGCTTCGTCGGCCGCGTCTTCAAGCGCGCCGCCCCGCTGCGCTCGCGCCGGCGGCCGCTCGTCATTGGCTGCTCGATCGGCCACTTCCGCATCACCGCCGGCACGCTGGGCTGCTTCGTGAGCACCAAGTCGGGCCAGCGCCGCGCGCTGTCGAACAACCACGTGCTGGCGGACGAGAACCGCGGCAAGAAGGGCGACGCCGTCATCCAGCCCGGGGACTTCGACGGCGGCACGCGCCCGAGCGACACCATGGGCGCGCTCGACCGCTTCGTGCGCCTGAAGAAGACGGCGCCGAACCTGGTGGATGCGGCGCTGGCCACCATCCGCGCCGGCATCGCGATCGACGAGACGACTCTCGACGGGCTCGGGGATCTGCAAGGTGTCTCGACCGCGCCGCTGGGCGTCGGGATGGACGTCCACAAGGTCGGCCGCACGACCGGCACGACGAGCGGCCGCATCACCGCCTTCGAGCTCGACAACGTCGTCGTCACCTACGACATCGGCGACCTGCGCTTCGACGACCAGGTGGAGATCGAGGGCGCCGGCAGCGGCCCGTTCAGCCGCGGCGGCGACAGCGGCTCGCTGATCGTCGACGAGGGTTTCCGCGCCGTCGCCCTGCTTTTCGCCGGCGGCGAGACCGGCGGCGGCAACGGCCAAGGCCTCACCTTCGCCAACCCCATCGGCGCGGTGCTCGCCGCCCTGCGCGTGACGCTGCTACCGTAGCCGCGTGGCGGTCGATCTCGAGCGCGCGCGCGCGGCGAAGCGGCGGCTGCGCGAGCTGCTGCCGAAGGCTGCGGAGGTCAACGGCATCGGCATCACGCAGGTGGGCGAGGACTACGCCGTCAAGCTCAACCTGGCGGCGCCCGTCGAAGACCTCGACCTGCCCGACTCCGTCGACGGCGTGCCGGTGGTGGTCGAGGTCGTCGGCCGCATCGCCAAGCGGCCCGCGGAAGACTGACGCGCTAGCGGCTACTACTTCGGCGCCTGGTTCCGCCGCGAGGCCAACCTGCGCATCGGCGCCCTCGAGCTGCGCTCGAACGGCCCGGGCGTGGTGGCGGAAGTTCGCCGGCTGGCCCGCGAACGGGGGAATTCGTCTCGCCGCGGCCGTCTAATCAGCCGCCATCCACCCGGCCATTCGGGGAGTTTTCCCCGGGGCCACGCACCGGAGCTTGACCGTCGTGCCGAACGAGCCGTCGTGAAACGTCGCGAAGCCGACAGTCGTGCGGATGCTGCCTCGCAGCCGTCCGACGAGCTGGCCGACGCGCTGCTGCTGGCGGCGGTCTCCAACGGCCACGGCGTCGCCGTGGCGCGAGCCGCCGGCGAGTCGGCATCGGCGTGGCCGGTAGCGGCCGAGGCGCCAAATCGTGAGGTGCCGATCGAGACCTACACGCCGGTGCTCGTTCCCGCGCTGCCCAGCGCGGCGCCGGTGGCGCTCGCCGGCCGGCGGGTGCTGGTACTCGGCGACGATCCGGCGCTGCTCGAGAGCATCGATCTCGAGCTCTGTGCCGCGGGCGCGACGGCGCACCTCGTCTGCCCGGCCGATCGCACGCTGCCGGGCGCGCTCGGCATCGACCTCGAGCCGGGCGCCGACCTGGCGCCGGCCGCGGCCGTGCTGGGCGGTCTCGGCTTCGACACCATTCTCTGCTGCACGCGGTCGCGGTGGGCCGAGACCCCGGCCCTGCTTGCCGAGCCGCTCGCCGCGCAGACGCGGATCCTCGACCTGCTCTACGTCGTCTGCCGGCTCGCCCGTGGCTCGCTCTGCCGCGGAGGGGCGGGGATCTACGGCCTCTGTCTCGACGCCTTCGCCGGCGGCCGCGCCGATGCGGCGACCGGGCTGCTCGGCGGACTGCTGAAATCGCTGGCGCGCGAGCTGCCCTCGACGACGGTGCGCAACGTCTGCTGCGCCATCGGCGATGCTCGGCAGGCGCTGCTGCGGCTCTCCGTCGAGCTCGGGCAGCGGCGCGAGCCGGTGGAGGTCTGCTGGCGCGGCGGCCGGCGCGAGGCCTTCGCGCTGGTGCCACTGCCGGCGGCCGCGGGCGCCGGCACGCCATGGGTGGGGGCCGGATCGGTGGTGCTCGTCAGCGGTGCGGCGCGCGGCATCGCTGCGGTGTTGGCCGAGGAGCTGCGCGGCCGCTTCGGCTGCACGGTCGAGCGCCACGACGTCGAGCGGCTCGACGACGCCACCGTCGCGCGGGTCGTCGACGGCGTCTACGCGCGCCACGGCCGCCTCGACCTCGTGGTGCACGCCGCCGGCATGTCCGCTGCCGACGGCCCGAGCGAATCGATCGGCGGCATGCGGCGCGCGCTGGCGCGCAAGCTGGGCAGCCTCGGCACGCTCTATCGCGCGGTGCGCGCGCGCGCCGGGGCGAGCCCGGTGCACTTCCACCTGCTGACCTCGGCGCAGAGCTGGCTCGGCGACGAGGCGCGGCCCGGCGCCGCCGCCGCCGACGAGGCGATGAGCCGCCTCGCCGCGAGCATGGACGGCCGCGACGGCTGGAGCTGGTCGTCGCTCGGCTGGCTCGACTGTGCGGGCGTGGACGTGGTGGAAGACGCGGATCTCGCCCCGGCACCGCGCGCGAGCCGCGGCTCGCTGCGCGCCGTCGGTCGCGACGAGGCGCGGGAGATCTTCGGCCGTCTCGTCGCCGGCCAACCGCTCGCACCGGTCCACGTCACGCTGACCGCCGTCGAACGCGGCCTGTACCGCCCCGCCCTGGCGCCGCCGACCGCGTTGCCGCCGCGGCCGGCGCCGTCGTCGCTGGTCAAGCATTTCGCCATCGACCTCCGCGATGCACCGTACCTGCGCGACCACTTGGTGGAAGGCGTGCCGACGCTCCCCGCGGCCTTCTTCGTCGGCATCGCGGCCGGTGCGGTGCGCGAGCTGCGACCGCGGTTGCGTATCGTCGCCTTCGAGGACGGGCGCTTTCCTGGTCTGGTGCGCATCGCCGAAGCCCGCGCGACAGAGCTGCGCGTCGACGTGCGCGTCGTCGAGGAAGACGCCGACGAAACGCTGGTGCGTGTTCGGGTGCTCGCCAATGCGGTGGAGAAGGGCCATGGCGACATGACTGCGGAGCTCCGCGCGCGGCTGGTGCCGGCGAGCCGCACGAGCGAGAGCCCGCCGGGCGACGCCGCGCGCGCCGCCGTCGCCGAGCTGCGCTGTGGCACCGAGCTGCCCGATGCGTACGGGCTCGCTGGCTCGCCGGTGTCGATCGCCGGCGCCTTCCGGAGCCTCGGCGCCGTGCGCGTCGTCGGCGATCGCCGGCTGGCGCAATACCGCCTCGCGGATACGCCGTACCCGTCTTCGCCGCTGCAGCCGATGCTGCCCGCGCTGGCACTGGTCGACGCCTTCTGGCGTTTCGGCGCCGTTGTCGCCTCCGGCGACGGCGCGTTGCCGGTCTACCTGCCCGAGCGCTGCGATCGCCTCGGCGTCTTCTTCGACTACAGCGACGTCGACCTCGGCTGGCTGCACGACCCGCTGGTCTTCACCGGCAGCAATCCGCGCGCGTCCGGCGACGAGCTGCTGGTCGGTCCCATCGAGGCCTGGGACCGCGACGGCCGCCTGCGGCTCGTGCTCGAGGGCGCCCGCTGCCGCAAGCTGGGCGAGGTGGCGGTGGACGAGGTCCGGCACGCGGTCTGAGCGCACCCGATGATCCTGCCGCCTGCCGTCAACCGCCTGCTGGCGATCCGTCCCGAGACGGTGTCGTTCGACCGCCTCGGTTTCCTCTGCGAGGCGGGGCTGCGCGTCCACCTCGAGCGCGTTCTGATGACCTTCGTCGAGGGCTACAACCTGGCACTCGAGCTCGAAGAGGGCGAGCCGATCGCGGCGGCCGTGCGCACGCGCTTCGACGACCAGCAGCTGGGCTTTGCCTTTCAGGGCGTCGGCATGTACCTCGGCGTGCGCGACCTGCTGGCGCCCTGGCAGTCGAGCGCGCTGCGCGCCTTCACCTCGGACGCAGGCCGCGAGCACGATTTCGTCACCACTGCCGGTGCCGGCTTCGCGCTGGCGCGGCTGCCGTGGGGCATGCGCTCGTGGCCGAGCTACGCGCGGCGCCTCGACCCGCGGCTCGCGTGGTGCGTGCCGGAAGGGCTCGGCTTCCACGAAGGGATCGTCCACTTCGCGCGCTATCAGGACGGCCGCCGTGAGGCGCCGCCGCAGCTGCCGCCGTACGCGCGCCTGCTCTTCGACGCCGGGCTCGGCCGCAGTCTCTGGTGGAGCCAGGGCGCCGCGCCGCGCCGCATCGCCGCCACGATCGCCCGTTTTCCGGCCGCGCGTCAACGGGAGCTCTGGTGCGGCGTCGGCGGCGCCGCCGCGTATGCCGGCGGCGTCGGCGAGGATGCGCTGCTCGAGTTGAGCGAGCTCGCCGGCCGGCATCGCGCCGACTTCCTCTCCGGCATCCCCTTCGCCACGCGGCTGCGGCGGCGCGGCCGCAACCCGTGGTGGGGCACCGACCTCGCGTGCCGCCTGTTGCTCGACCGTAGCAGCGACGACGCGAGCGACTGGCTGTCGGAGATCGTCGACTCGGTCGCCGGCGAGAGCGCGGCCGAGCAGCAGAGGGCCGATCACCAGTCGCGGCTCTTCGACAGCTACCTCCTCGTTCGCCAGCGGCTCGTCGCCGAGCTGCACGACGCCGCCGACCCGGCCTGGGCGTACGGCGGCGGCGACGAGCGCGACGCTGCGGCGCCGTAGCCGTTCGCCCCTCTCGCGCCGCCGCCCTCTTGCGCGCGAGCGCAAACGGTGGCAAGTTGCTGCCGCTCGGCCAGGGCAACAATCAGCGACAGGCGGAGGCACGGCAGCCAGGTGGCGTGCGGCCGTGCCGGCTCGCCTGCTCGTTCTCATCGAGGGAGGACACATGGCGATCATCAACATCCGGCGCTCGAACGGTGCGGTCGTCTACGACCCGCCCACCATCAAACTGGGCAAGGGCGACTTCGTCGTCTGGGCCAACTTCGACCCGGACGCGGCGCACCAGCCGACACTCCAAGGCAAGCCGGCCGACTACTGGATGAACGACTCGCTGCCGACCTTCTCCGCCGAGCAGGTCGCGGCCACGTCGCCGGCGATCAACCTCGCCGGCACGGCCGGCACCTCGATCACCTACGTCGACGGCCTCGACCCCAATGCCGGGTCGGGCACGATCCAGTTCTGACCAGCTCTGATCCGCTTCTGGACGAAGGAGACACCGCGATGGACGAGTCCGGCAACGGGTTCGACGGTGGCAACGGCGCGCAGCCGGCGGCTGAGAGCGCGCCGGCCGGCACGACGCGACGCGAGTTCCTGACCCTGGCGCTGGTGACCGGCTCCGGCGTGGCCCTGGTGGGCGTGCCGCGGCCGCTGCTCGCCGGTGGCGGCGACGTGCCGAGCTGCGCCACCGAGACGCTGACCAAGATCGGCGAGATCGGCAGCGCCGGCGGCAAGCTGCGCGGCGTGATCAAGATCAAGAACGGACCGAAGGCGCTGCCCGGCTACACCGGCAGCCAGATGCCGATGATGCGGTACTTCGAGGGCTACGACCAGCAGAAGCCGGGCTCGCCGGTGTGGCCGCCCGACAAGACCGCGCTGCTGCCCGGACCGACCCTGCGTGTCGGCGTCGGCGAGCGCGTCGAGATCACCTTCCTCAATCAGACCGACGTCGGCGCCTTCCCCGGCGGCAGCATCGACCGCGCCGAGACGGGGCTCGGCACCGGCTGCGACCTCGCCACCAACGCCACCACAGATCCGCCGGACAAGAACTGGTATCCCGGCACGCGCGGCGACACCTTCCCCAACTGCTTCCATGGCTCGAGCACCGCCAATCTCCACTTCCACGGCACGCACGTCACGCCCGACGGCTTCGGCGACAACGTGCTGGTGCAGGTGCGCCCCGATCCCACGATCGACGAGGAGAAGGTGCGCCAGGCTTTCGGCGACGTCTTCGCCAAGTGCGCGGAGATGGACGTCGCGCCGAAGTGGGAGAACGTTCCCGATTCGTTCAAGAACAGCCAGGCCGCGCTGGTCGAGAACTACGACCTCCACGCCATCTGGCAGGGGCAACGCGGACCGGTGAACGGCAAGTCCGTGCTGCCCGAGGGCAGCCAGCTCGCGCCGGCGAACGCTGAGAACATCCACGAGGGCCTGTGGCCCGAGTACTTCGTCGGCGGCTACCCGAGCTGCTTCAAGGTCACCGAGGCGGCGGGCCACGTCATGGGGCAGGCACCGGGCACCCACTGGTACCACGCCCACAAGCACGGCTCGACCTCGATCAACCTCTTCAACGGCCTCGCCGGCGCCCTCATCATCGAGGGCGACTACGACCGCGACCTGGAGAAGATCTACCCCGGCTTCCGGCAGACGCAGAAGCTGCTGGTGGTGCAGATCTTCGAGGACCTGCCCAACCTCGAGCGCGCCGCCGGCGGCACGCAGGCGACGGCGACCAACGGCACGCAGGTGGTCAAAGCGTCCACCACGACGACGCCGCCGACGCCGCAGAAGGCGCCCACCATCGTCATGCAGCCGGGCGAGATCCAGCTCTGGCGCATCGTCAACGCGCAGGTGCAGAACCGGCTCACCAACACCAAGTTCACCGGGGCTGCCGGGGCCACCGTGTCGCCGCTGCCGAAGTGGCGCCAGATCGCCCAGGACGGCGTGCAGTTCAAGCTCGCCAACTACCAGGCGCAGCCGCTGACGACGCCCGACGCCGACAAGAACGGCACGCAGTTCACCCTCGCCGCCGGCGGCCGCATCGACATCCTGGTGCAGGCGCCGCAGATCCCCGCCGGCACGACCCAGAACTATGAGCTGTCAGGCGTCGTCAACCTCACCGTTTGCGGCGATCCGGTGAACGAGAAGTTCCCCGATGCGAGCAACTACCCGGTCTTCCCGCCGTTCCTCGAGGACATCGTCGGGCCGATGGACGCCACTCGCGAGCTCGACTTCGGCTGGGAGCCTTACCGGACCAAGAACGGGCCGGCGACGAATGCCGATCCCACCAAGAACGTCAAGGCGACGCACGCCAAGACGATCCCGTTCGACGTCCAGGTGGGCAACGTGCGCGTCGGCCTCAAGACGATCACCATCAACACCAACCGCGGCGCCTACTGGACGATCGACGACGAGCAGTTCAGCGAGGGCAAGTACTACCAGACGATGGTGCTCGGGGATCAGGAGGAGTGGAAGATCTGGAACAGCACCAACGTGCCGCACCCCTTCCACATCCACGTCAACCCCTTCCAGGTGGTGGAGGTCTTCGACCCCAACACGCCGAGCAACTCGTTCGTGCGCGAGACCAACGGCGTCTGGCAGGACAACGTCGTCATCCCGGCGGCGAAGAACGACACCAACGGACAGATGATCCTCGACGCCAACGGCCGCGCCGCGACCAAGGGCTACATCCGCGTCCGCAGCCGCTTCGTCGACTTCGTCGGCTCGTACGTGCTGCACTGCCACATCCTGGCCCACGAGGACCGCGGCATGATGCAGCTCGTGCGGGTGATCGACGGGAAGACGTCGGTCCACCATCACTGACGTTGCGATGTGGCGCGAGGGCGGGGCCGGGCGAAGGTCCCGTTCTCGCGCTTGCTGCCTCAGGCAGCCTGAAACGGTTGGTCGGAGAGCAGCGGTGTGGTGCGGAACGCCTCGCGGCGCCGCCGCGTCGACTCCGTCACGTTGCCGGGGCCGAATTTCTTCTGCACCCGCGCCACCGACTCGTTCTGCATGCCGAGGAAGAGAGCGGACTGCGCGATGCCGGGTTTCGAGACGGCCTTGAAGATGCTCTCCGCGCCGGCGTCGCCATGCTGGTTGGCGAGGTCGAGCATGAAGGCGAGGGCGCGCTCGGAGACGAGCTGTGGCGCGAAGCTCCTCACCTTGGCCAGCGTGTCGGCGAAGGCGGCGAGCGCCACGCTGACCTGCACCTTCTGCAGCGCCGGCTCCAGAGCCGCGTTGCGAAAACGGGTGAGCCACGGCTCGTTGACGAGGTCGAACTTCGCGTCGGTCGTCCTTCCCGCCGCGTCGACGCCGCCGTTGATCTTCGCGGTGTGGGTGATGAGTGCCTGGGCGAGCGCCGCATCGCCGTTGCCGAAGATGGCGGCGAACGTCGCCGGCTCCTGCTGCTGGAAGCCGGCCAGGATCTCGCGCAGCCGGCGGGGCTTCTGCGCCCATTGGATGAGGCCGTAGGAGAGGCCGGCCCCGTCGGTGTTGCGGTTGATGGCGCCGAACATGCCGCCGCCCTCGAACTGACTGGTGAGACTCATCACGCGGGTCAGTCCGCGGAAGGCGACGTCGAGCACCAGGCATAGGTAGCCCTGACTCGCCGCCGGCTTCGTCACCCGCCGCGCGATCATCGCCCGCAGCGTCGCCTGGTCGACCCCGCCAGAAAGCGGCAGCTTGGCTGCTTCCTGGACCTGACGCACGGCACTGGTGGTTGCCGGGCCGAAGACGCCGCGCGCGGCGCCGAGGATCCCCGGCAGCCCGGCGAAGCCGTGCCCGATGAGCAGGTCCTGCAGGATGCCGACCGCATCGGGGCCATCGCCGCTTGCGATCGCCGCGCCGCCGGAGGCGAGAAGCTGGTCGATCCTCGAGATTCCCGTCGTTGCCATCGGCAGGGCCTCCTCGCTGCTCGCGTGTTTGCCGCGCCCGAGCCAGCAGGAAGTGCGGTGCACTACCCGTCGGCGGCAGGCGATCGATGACTGTTGAGACGGACGCGGCGGACGGATTTCCGACCCGTCCCGCGGCGCGGCGGCTTTCAGGCGGCGAAATCGAGGTTGGCGGTGATGCGGGTGCCGTCGCGGCCGAAGGCTTCGAGGTAGCTGGCGATGCGTTGGCGCGCCACGTCGAGGTCCTCGTTGTCGAGGTTGAGGTTGAGCAGGTCGATGTACCAGGGCGGCTTGGTGTCGCTCGTGACGTAGGTGGCGACGATCTCGCGGGCGATGGGCAGCGTCGTCTGCTTGGAGTCGTCGTGCACGTCTTTGTTCTGGGCCCGCTGCAGCTTGTCGTATTCCTCGGCGAGGAGGCGCGCGAAGAGCTCGGGGCTCAGCGCGTCGCCTGCCTTCACACCCGTCGCCGCGTCGTCGCCTGTGAACGCCCCTCGCTTGTGCAGCCACTCCCAGAGGATGCTCAACCGGATCTCGCCGGTGGCCATGTCCTCCATCAGGTAGAGGACGTCGTCGTCGCCGAAGAAGTCGGCGGGCTTCAAGGCGGCGGCCTGGAAGCCGCGGCCGAAGGCGTTGCCGTACTGGAGGGCGACGCTCAGCAGGTCGCGCGCGCCGCGCACCGTGCGGGGAGCGTCCTCGAGCAGCACGAGCCCGTCGGCGTCGCTCTGCGTGTAGGTGAGGCGGGGGAACTCATGCCCGAGCTGGTTGTCGCGCCCGGCACGCTCCCACACCGGCCGCACGATGTGCACCATCTTCCAGTGCGCCACCCACTTGCCGCTGGCGCCCGCCTGCTGCTCGCGCTCGCCGCCCGCGACCGCGCGCTTCATGCCTGCCTCGACGCCCGCCGGCGAGCCCACGGGTATGTTGGGCTCCATGCCGCCCTGCCAGAGCGCGCAGCGGCCGTGGCGGTCGGGCGTGTTCACCGCCCGGCGCACGCGGTCCTCGTAGTTGCGCATGTAGCCGTAGGTCATGGTGATGGCGTCGATGTTGGGATTGACGAAGCCCTCGTCCCACGCCATCGCGTCGGAGACGCTGTTGATGTAGTCCCAGCGCCCTGTGTTGAAGCCGACGAAGTGGCGGCCGAGCGCGGCGCGGATCTCCATGAGCTGGAAGGCTGCCTCGATCTGCTCGACGAGCACGTAGGCCTTGATCGTGCCGAGCTGCAGCCCGAGGTGGGACTCCAGCGCGGAGAGGAGGTCGTTCCACAGCGCGGCCTCCGCGGCGGTCTGGATCTTCGGCAGGTAGATCACCACCGAGGAGCCGTTGTCGCGCAGGCGCCGGTGGTTGTTGGTGACGTAGAGCGCGAGGTCGACGATCGAGGCGGAGAAGCCGTCGGCGCCCGCTTCGCGCACGTGGCGATCGTCGAGATGCAGGCCGCGGGCGCGGAAGATCTTCGTGGTGAAGTCGAGCTGCCGCCACCAGTCCTCGATGATGCGATGGCCGAAAAAGCCCTCGGCCCAGCGGTTCATCTCGAACGCCACCTCCTCGGCGACGCGCAGGAAGAGCGGGTCCTTGTCGATCGCCAGCTTCAAGTTGCGCTGGTTGTCGAGCGACATCGTGGTCACCTGCCCGAGGGCGTCCTCGCCGTCGAACATCCAGCCGTCGGCGCCGGAGAGCAGAGCGTAGGCGACGTTGCGCAGGCCGGCGGCGGTCGCCGCGCGCGGCCTCGTCGCCGGGCCGGTGCCCTGGATCCACTGCCGCTGCAGATCGGGCGGAATCTCGCTGCCCTCGAAGTTGCCGTCGCGCGCGTCCTGTACGCGGATCTGCGTGCGCTGGATGAGCGCGTCGGGATCGAGGAACTCGATGCGGTGCCGCTCGCGGGCGCGGGCGAGGCGGCGCGCGCTGCGCTCGGCCATCAGCGCACGGCGGTCGCGGTCGAGCGCCGCCAACGCCTCGATGGCCGCCAGCGCCTCGGGCGTGTAGACGTCGGGATAGGCGTCGCGCACGCCCGCGCGCAGCTCGAGGCGGCTCATCCGACGCTGCCGCTCCCGGCGGTGCCGCCTCCGGCGGCTTCTTTGGCTTCCTCCTCCTTGCGCACCGCGCTCTCGGCAGCCTGGAAGCCGGTGCGCGAGTGCGTGCCGTCGCAGAACGGCTTGGTCAGCGAGCCGCCGCAGCGGCAGAGCGAGAACGCGGCCTTGCCGGTGAGGTCGTACGCGTTGCCGGCGTGGTCGACGAGCTCGATCGTGCCCTCGGGCGCTTCGACGCGGTAGGGGCCGTTGAGCCGGACGGTGATCTTGACGCTTGCCATGGGCGCACGCTACCAGCGCGCGCCACCGTGCGCCACCGCAAGGCCTCTAGGTCCGCCCGCGCAGCGCCACCACCGGCGACACCGCCGCCGCCCTTCGCGCCGGCACCAGGCACGCGGCGGCGCCGGTCGCCGCCAGCACCGCCACGATGAGCACGAAGGTCATGGGGTCCCACGGGCTGACGCCGAAGAGCGCCATGCGCAGCAGGTTCGACAGCAGCGGCGCGATGACGAGGCCGATGCCGAGGCCGAGGAGGACCTGCCGCGCGCCCTGGCGGAAGATCAGGCGCACGACCTGCTTCGCTTCGGCGCCGAGCGCCATGCGGACACCGACCTCCTGGCGCCGGCGGCCGACGGAGAACGACATCACGCCGTAGAGCCCCACCGCGGCGAGCAGCAGCGCCACGGCGCCGAAGACCATGAAGAGGGTGCCGAAGACGCGGTAGAACCAGGTCGACTGGTGGATCGCCTGGTCGAGCGAGCGCACGAAGTAGAGCGGCTGGTTGGTGTCGATGCCGTGCACCATCGCGCGCACCGGCCGCGCCAGCGCCATCGGGTCGCCGGCGGTGCGCGCCAGCAGGCTCATGAAGGAGCGGTCGTGCTGCGCCAGCGGCACGTACATCCCCGCGGGGTCCTTGTTGTCGGTGCCGTCCATGTAGAGGTCGGGCACGACGCCGACGACCGTCGCCCACAGCACCGGCGGCTCGGTGCCTTCCTCGGCGGGGCCGTCGATGCCGACCCGCTTGCCGAGCGGCGCCTGGTGGCCGAAGAACTTCCGCGCGAAGGATTGGTTGACGATCACCACCGGCGGGCTGCCGTCGCGGTCGGCGGCCGCGAAGTCGCGTCCCGCCACCAGGTGCGACCCGACGGTGGCGAAAAACGCCGGCGTGACCGCGGCCAGGTGCGCGTTCGGCCGGTCGTTCTCGTTGCGGTACTCCTTGCCCTCGAGCCGGAAGCGCTCGCCGCCCGAGCCGGTGACCGGCAGCGAGTCGGCGAGGGCCGCGGACTGCACGCCCGGCAGCGCCGCCAACCGGCGGCCCACCTCGTCGAGGAAGCGCTGTCGCGCCGCGCGGTCGGGATAGTCCTGCTCGAAGAGGGCGACGCGCGCCGAGAAGACCTTCTCCTTCGCGATGCCGAAGTCGGCGACCTCGAGCCGCGTCACGCTCTTGACCATCAGACCGGTGAGCACCAGCAGCACGCAGGAGACGGCGACCTGCGCGACGACCAGCGCGCGCGACAGCCGTCCGAGGCGCAGGCTCGAAGCGCCGCGGCTCTCGTCCTTCAAGATCTCGTTGATGCGCTTGCCGGTCGCCTGCAGCGCCGGACCGAGGCCGGCCGCCAGGGCCGCGAGCAGCGTGACGATCGCCACCACCGCGAGCGCCGTGCCGTCGAGGCGGATGTCGATCCAGAACGGCGGATCGGTCGGCGCGATGGCGCGGTTGAAGGCGGCGATGCCAGCCCACGCGAGGCCGACGCCGATCGCCGCACCGACGCTCGCGAGCACCAGCGCCTCGGCGACCATCTGCTGCATCACCCGCCAGCGCCCGGCGCCGAGCGCCGAGCGCACCGCCACCTCCTTGCCCTTGCCGGCGACGCGCGACAGCAGCAGGTTCGCCACGTTGGCGCAGGCGATCAGCAGCACGCCGCAGGTGGCGCCGAGCATCAGGTAGAGCAGCGTCCTCGGCTCCTTGCCGATGTACTCGTCGACGTAGGGCTTCACCACCGCGCCGATGCCCTTGTTGGTGTCGGGGTGCTCGTCGGCGAGGCGGGCGGCGATGCGCGTCAGGTCGGCGAGGGCCTGGTCCTGGGTGATGCCGTCCTTGAGCCGCCCGAAGACCTCGAGCGTCGTGCCCTGGCCGCGGCGCAGGCGCGCCGGATCGTGTGGCAGCGTCGCCCAGATCTCCTCGCGGATGGGGAAGAGGAAGCCCTTCGGCATGACGCCGATCACCTCGCGCGGCGTGCCGTTGACGCGGATCGTCTTGCCGATGATGTCGGGCCGGCCGCCGAACCGCGCCTGCCAGAGCTTCCAGCCGAGCACGACGACGTGATCGACGCCAGGACCGTCGTCGCCGGGAGCGAAGGTGCGGCCGAGGGCCGGCTTCGCGCGCAGCACGGCGAAGGCGTTATCCGTCATGAAGGCGCCGTTGTAGCGCGTCGGCTCCTCGCCGTCGCCCGAGAGGTTGATCGTGCCCTGGTAGAACGCCGCGAGGCTCTCGAACGAGCCCTGCGCCTCGCGCCAGTCCATGAGGTCGTGGTACGTCACTTCCAGGCTGTCGACGTCCTGCGCCAGGTTGTTGCGCTCGAGGTGCATGAGCCGGTCGGCGCGCTCGAACGGCAGGTCGCGCAGCGCGCCGTTGGTGATCGAGAACATGGTGGTGACGAGGCCGATGCCGAGCGAGAAGGCGAGGATCGCCAGCAGCGCCATCGCCGGCTGGCGGGTGAGGCTGCGGACGGCGAAGCGAAGCTCGCGCAAGAAGTGGCTCATGTGCACGCCCTACGCGCGAGGTAGGGGTTTGGTTACACGCTCCTAGGCCATGGACGCCGCGACCGAAGCCACGGCATGTCGACGGCGCCGGCCGCCCAGCGCGGTGGCTCCGGACCCGGAAAGTGGCGCTGCGTCTCGTCGCGCCCGGGTGGGCTGGACACTCGTTGCGGCGATGCAGGAGAGTTGCTCCGGCGCGCTGATGCGCCCCCGGAGACCCGCCGACATGCACGACCGCTCGCCGTTGCCCCCCTCCGCGCTCCTTCTAGCGACGATCACGCTCGCCGCCATCCATGCTGCCGGCTCGCCGGCGGCGGCAGCGGCCGCACCGCCGCGCACGCTGCGCGTCGACTACCTGCACTCCGGCAACGCCAAGGAGGAGCACTTCGCGCTCGAGCGCATGATGCTCGAGCCGCTCCCATGGCCCGGCGACCCGGAGAAGACCATCGACGACACCAACCTCGGCAAGTACTTCTTCGAGGTGATCGACCGCACGACGCACCGCGTCCTCTACTCGCGCGGCTTCTCGTCGATCTACGGCGAATGGGAGACGACCGGCGAAGCGGCGACTGCCGACGCCGCCTTTGGCGAGTCATTGCGCTTCCCGGCGCCCACGGCACCCGTGCAGCTGGTGATCCGGAAGCGCGACAAGGCCAACGACTTCCGCGAGGTGTGGTCGACGGTGATCGACCCCGCCGACATGCTCGTCGATCGCGCCGCGCCGCCGAGCGCCGGCGCGCTGCTGGCGCTGCAGCGCTCGGGCGAGCCCGCCGACAAGGTCGACCTGTTGATCCTCGGCGACGGCTACACCGCGGCCGAGCGTGGCAAGTGCGAGGGCGACGCGAAGCGGCTGATGGGACTGCTCTTCGCCGTCGAGCCCTTCGCGTCGCGGCGCGCCGACTTCAACGTCTGGGGCCTCTGCCCGCCCGCGGCGGAGTCAGGCATCTCGCGGCCGTCGACCGGCATCTACCGGCGCTCGCCGGTGGGCACCACCTACGACGCCTTCCGCTCCGAGCGCTACATCCTCACCTTCGACAACCGGGCGTTCCGCGACATCGCCTCACAGGCGCCCTACGAGTTCGTCGAGATCATGACCAACTCCAACACCTACGGCGGCGGCGGCATCTTTGGCCAGTTCGCCACCGTCGCCGCCGACAGCGAGTGGGCGCCCTACGTCTTCGTCCACGAGTTCGGCCACCACATCGCCGCCCTCGCCGACGAGTACTACACCTCCGACGTCGCCTACGAGCCGGCCGCCGACCGCACCGAGCCCTGGGAGCCCAACGTCACCGCGCTGCTCGACCCGGCGAAGCTCAAGTGGCGCGACCTCGTCGCGCCGGGAACGCCGCTACCCACACCGTGGAGCAAGGAGGCGTTCGAGGCCCGGTCGCGCGAGATCCAGGCCGAGCGCCGAAAGATCCGCGCCGACCGCCGGCCGGAGAGCGAGATGGACGCCCTCTTCCGCCGCGAGCGCGACGAGGAAGAGGCGCGCTTCGCCGCTGAGCCCTACGCCGGCAAGGTCGGCGCCTTCGAAGGCGCCAACTACGAAGCGAAGGGCTACTTCCGCCCGCAGATCGACTGCATCATGTTCACCCGCGACCGCGTGCCGTTCTGCGCCGTCTGCCAGCGAGCGATCGGGCGGGTGATCGATCTGTACGCCAAGCGCGCCGCGGCGCGCTGAGGCCGAGTGTTCAGCTACCGTCGTTACGTGCGGATTCTCGGTGCCGAGCTCGAGTCGTCCTGACCAATGTTTCGTAGGATGCATGGGCCGCTGAACGCGAGACGCGGGGAGGACAGATCACCGTGGAAACGCTCTGGCAGGATCTGCGCTACGCGGCCCGTGGTTTTCGCCGGAACCCGACGTTCACGCTGACGGCGATCGTGACGCTGGCGCTGGGCATCGGCGCCACGACGGCGGTGTTCAGCGTGGTGGACCGCCTGCTGTTTCGCAGTCTTCCGTACGCCGACGCCGGGCAGCTGGTCTCGGTCGGGCTGGTGGCGCCCATCGAGCCGCAGGAGTTCATGCTGGGCGGCGACTACCTGGAGTGGCGCGCGCATCAGACGCCGTTCGCATCGATCACCACTTGGTCGGGCATCGGCGACTGTGATTTGACCGATCCGAATCCGCTGCGGCTCGCTTGTGCGCGGGTGGAATCGACGTTCCTCTCCACGTTGGGCGTCGCGCCGCTCATGGGTCGAAGCTTCACGCGCGAGGAAGATCGGCCCGACGCTGCGCCGGTGGCGCTGCTGTCTTACGAGCTGTGGCAGAGCAGGTTCGCAGGCAAACGCGGTGTGCTCGGCAGGGCGATTTCCCTCGACGGCCGGCCCGCGACGGTGATCGGCGTCCTGCCACGCGGTTTCGAGCTGCCGAACCTCTCGCGCGCCGACCTGCTCGTACCGCAAGCGCTCGACGAGGCGCACCAGCAAGGGCCCGCGGGCGCCGTAGTCCGCGCGTTCGCGCGTCTTCGCCCCGGCGTGACCGTCGAAGGGGCGAGCGCCGCTCTGCAGCCGCTGTTCGAGCGCTCGCTGCAGTCGGTCCCCGCAGCGTTTCGCAGCGAGGTGAAGCTGAGCGTGCGTTCGCTGCGCGACCGCCAAGTGCACGACGTGCGGCGGGCGTCGTGGATCCTGCTGGCGTCGGTCGTGGCTGTGCTGTTGATCGCCTGCGCCAACGTGGCCAACCTGATGCTGGCTCGCGCGGTCGTGCGCCAGCGCGAGCTGTCCATCCGCGCGACGCTCGGCGCGGCGCGTGGCCGACTGGTTCGCCAGCAACTTGCCGAAAGCGTCCTGCTGGCTCTGGCGGGAGGCGCGGCGGGATGCGCGTTGGCCTTCGGTCTCCTGCGCGTGTTCGTCGCCATCGCGCCGGAGGGGATTCCTCGCCTGAAACAGGCGACGCTCGACGTTCGCATCCTGCTGTTCACGCTCGGCGCCTCATTGCTCTCGGGGCTGCTGTTCGGGTTGGCCTCGTCCGTCTGGCGGCCTCGCATCGAGGCGCTGGCAGGAGCGCGGGTGGCCGGGCCCGCGCCCGGCATCCTGCGCCGTGGGCTCGTGGCGGTGCAGATCGCGGTCTCCTTCGTCCTTCTGGTGTGCGCGGGGCTTCTCCTGCGCAGCCTGGTGAACCTGCAGAACACGCCGCTCGGGATGCAGACCGGAGGCTTGGTCACCGCGCGGCTGTCGCTCGGTGAGCACGCCTATCCGCAGCCGGCGCAGCAGGTGCGATTCTTCGAAGCGCTCGAGGCGCGCCTGCAGGCGATTCCGGGAGTGAGCGCGCTGGCGATCAGCGATTCCGTGCCGCCCGCGGGGCAGACTCGCAGCCGGCTCTACGCCTCGATCGAGGTGCAGGGACGGCCGCGCTTCGCCGAAGGGACCGGCGGCATGGTGACGTGGCGGTCGGTGACGCCGGGATACTTCGCGGCGTTGAAGATCCCCGTTCCTCGCGGACGCGTCTTCGGCGAGGACGACCGCCGGCCGACGGAGAACGCGGTGGTGATCAGCGAGTCGCTGGCGCGACGGCTGTTCCCGGGCGAAAGCGTGGAGCCGCTGGGTCAGCAGCTGCGGTTCGGCTTCGAAGGGCCGTGGTACCGCGTCGTCGGCGTCGCCCGCGACGTGAAGAACGCCGGCCTCACCATGGCCAGTGATCCCGAGTACTACGTCGCCAGAAAGCATTCGCCCGACGACGCGTGGCACTACTCGACGGTCATCCTGCGCACGGGCTTCCCGCCGGAGGTGGTGGCCGGCTGGCTGCGCCGGGAGATCGGCGCGCTCGATCCTACGCTTCCCGTCACCATCGAGACGATGAGCGAGCGCGTCGCGCAGTTGCGCCAGCGCCCGATGCTCGACGCCACGCTGTTGGGCATCTTCGCCGGCGTCGGTCTGCTGCTCGCGGCGATCGGCGTCTACGGTCTGCTGGCGTTCCTGGTCGCCGAGCGGACGCAAGAGCTCGGGGTCCGCATGGCGCTGGGAGGCACGCGCAAGGACATCCTGCCCCTAGTGCTCGGCAAAGGGATGAAGCTCGTGGCAGCGGGCGCGCTCGCCGGGCTCGTCGCATCCCTTGCGGCCACGCGCCTGTTGCAGGGCCTGCTGTTCGAGGTCGACGCGAGAGACACCGCGACTTTTGTCATCGTGGCGTTGGGCCTCGGGGGGGCGGCGCTGTTGGCCTCCTACGTCCCCGCGCGCCGCGCGCTGCGCGTCGACCCGGCCGTCGCCTTAAGACGCGAATGAGCCGGTAGCGCCACCACGCGGCTCGTGCAGCGAGGCAGCTCATCTTTGCATTTCTGGAGCGGAACTCCATAATTGCCCGGATGATTCCTCGCCGGCTGTTGCCGTCGCTCACCGCTGCGTTGACCGAATCGCCGGCAGTGGCGCTGCTGGGGCCGCGCCAGGTGGGCAAGACCACGCTGGCGCTCGAGTTGGCCGAGACGCGGCCGGCGGTCTATCTCGACCTCGAATCTGCAGCCGATCGGGCCAAGCTCGTCGAGCCCGAGCTGTACTTGCCGCAGCACGAGGACAAGCTTGTCATCCTCGACGAGATCCAGCGTACGCCTCAGCTCTTCCAGAGTCTGCGCGGTCTCATCGACGCGGGCCGGCGGCGCGGGCGGACCAAGGGCCGCTTCCTCGTCCTCGGCTCGGCGTCGATCGACCTGCTCAAGCAGTCGAGCGAGTCGCTCGCGGGACGCATTCGCTACCTGGAGCTCGCTCCGTTGGACGCCGGCGAGGTCGGCGCCAGGCGCCTCGATGCACTCTGGCTGCGCGGCGGGTTTCCAGAGAGCCTGCTCGCCGCGTCCGATGCGGCCAGCCTGCGCTGGCGCCTCGATTTCATTCGCACCTACCTCGAGCGCGACATCCCGCAACTCGGACCGCGCATTCCGGCGGAGACCCTGCGCCGGCTCTGGACGATGCTCGCGCACCAGCAGGGCGCGCTGCTAAACGCCGCCGGCTTCGCTCGCTCGCTCGCCGTGGACGGCAAGACGATCGCCTCCTACCTCGACTTGCTGGCGGACCTGCTCCTCGTGCGCCGCTTGTCGCCGTGGCACGGCAACGTCCGCAAGCGGCTGGTCAAATCGCCGAAGGTCTACGTGCGCGACAGCGGGCTGGTCCACGCGTTGCTCGGGATCGCCGACCGCGAGGCGCTCCTCGGGCACCCGGTGGCTGGTGGAAGCTGGGAAGGCTTGGCGATCGAATCGCTCGTCGCCGCCGCGCCGAGCGGCACCGAGGCGCACTTCTTCCGCACCGCCGCAGGCGCCGAGATCGACTTGCTCCTGAAGCTGCCCGGCCATCGCAAGCCGTGGGCGATCGAGATCAAGCGCGGGCTGGCGCCGAAGCTCGAACGGAGCTTCTACCTGGCCTGCGAAACCGTTCGGCCGGAGCGGCGCTTCGTCGTTTATTCGGGTGCCGAGCGTTTCGCGCTCTCCGCAGGAGTAGACACGCTGTCGCTCGTCGATCTGTGCGCAGAGCTCTCCGCGGCGTGAGCCGAGGAGAGCTCTCGCAGTCCTCAGGCGTCACCAGACGTGGCAGGCGGTCTTGCTCACCATCGGCGCATCGGCGCTGCACTTCCAGGCCGCGGCGAACTCGGGCATGTTCTGCAGCACGCCGTTGGTGCGGTACCTGCCGGGAGAGTGCGGGTCGGTCAACGCGCGCAGGCGCGCCGTCTCCGGCGTCTGGTTCGAGCACCAGATCTGGGCGAAGGAGATGAAGAAGCGCTGCTCGGGCGTGTAGCCCTCGACGACGCCGAGCGGCTTGGACTCCATCGAGCGGTGCAGGGCCATCAGCGCCAGGCGCACGCCGCCGTTGTCGGCGGTGTTCTCGCCGAGGGTGAGGTGGCCGTTGAGCTTGAGGTCGCCCACCGCGGTGAAGCCGCCGTACTCGTCGGCGATGCACTCGGTGCGCGTCTTGAACTCGGCGTTGTCCTGCGGCGTCCACCAGTCGCGCAGATTGCCGTCGGCGTCGAACTTGGCGCCCTGGTCGTCGAAGCCGTGGGTGAGCTCGTGGCCGATGACGGCGCCGACGCCGCCGAAGTTCACCGCGTCGTCGGCTTTGTTGTCGTAGAACGGCGGCTCGAGGATGCCGGCGGGGAAGTTGATGTTGTTCTGCAGCGGGCTGTAGTAGGCGTTGACGGTGGGCGGCGACATGCCCCACTCGCTGCGATCCACGGGCTTGCCGATCTTGTCGAGGTTGCGCCGGTACTCGAACTGTTGGGCGCGCAGCACGTTGCCGGCGAGGTCGCCGCGCACGACGTTGACGCTGCCGTAGTCGCGCCACTTGTCGGGGTAGCCGATCTTGTTGGCCACCGCGGCGAGCTTGCCGGCCGCGGCCTGCTTGGTGGCCGGGGTCATCCACGGCAGGTCCTGGAGGTCGCTGCCCATCGACTTTTCGATCTCGCCCACCATGGCGAGCGTGCGCGCCTTGGCGTCGGGCGGGAAGTTCTGCTCCACGTAGGGCTGGCCGAGCGCCTCGCCGAGCAGATCGTCGGTGAGCGTGACACACCGCTTCCAGCGCGCCTGCAGCTCCTTCTGGCCGCCGAGGTACTGCTGGTAGAAGGCAAAGTTCTCGTCGACGAACGGCTGCGAGAGATAGGGCGCCACTTCGTGCGCGAGGTGCCAGCGCAGGTAGCTCTTCCACGCCGCGATCGGCACCGACGAGAGCATGGCGTCGACCTGCTTGAAGAACTCGGGGTTGCCGACGTTGAGCTTGGTGATGGCCGGCGCGCCGGTCGCGACGAAGAAGCGGTCGAGGCCGAAGGTGGGGGCGAGCTTCTGCGCCTCGGCGCGCGTCATCGGGTGGTCGAGGTTCTTCGGGTCGCGTCGTTGCACCGGGTCCCACGACGGCGCGGCGAGCCGGTTCTCGATGTCCATCACCGTCTTGGCGTCGTCGGCGGCCTGCGCCGGCGCCGTGCCGAGGAGGGCGAGCATCTTCTCGACGTGCTGCTGGTAGCGCTCGCGAGTCTCCACCGACTTGGCGTCGGTCTTCGTGTAGTAATCCTTGTTGGGCAGGCCGAGGCCGCCCTGGTCGAGCGCCGCGATGGTGGCCCGCGCGTCATGGAAGTCCGGCTGCTGGCCGAAGCGGAACAGGACGTTGACGGTCATCCCCTGCAGGCGTGCGATCTCGTCCATGAGCTGCGGTACGGTGGCGATGGCGTCGATGCGCTGCAGCTCGCCGGCGATCGGCTTCGCACCGGCGGCGTTGGCGGCCGCCTCGTCCATGCACGAGGCGTAGAAGTCGCCGATCTTCTGCTCGACGGCGGAGCGCTTGGGCGACGGCGCCGCCGCCTTGTCGAGGATCTGGCGCAGCAGCGCACGGTTATGCTCCGCGAGCTCGTTGAAGCGGCCCCAGCGGCCCTGGTCGCTGGGCACCGGGTTCTTCGCCATCCAACCGCCGCACGCGTACTGATAGAAGTCGGCGCACGGGTCGGCGCTCTTGTCGACGGCGGTGAGGTCGAAAGCCTTGAGCGGGCGCAGTGCCTGCGCCTCCGACTCGGCGGCGCTGGGCGGCGTCGCCGGCACCGGCGCCGGCTGCGCCGGCGGCGTGACGTCGCCCGGTTGCGGCTTCGGCGTGGCGGGGGCCGTCTGCTGCGGCGGCGCGGTTTGCGCGGCGAGCAGCGCCGGCAGCGCCATCAAGGCCAGGGCCGAGAGGAGAGTGAAGGGGAGAGCGCGTCGCATCCGTCGCATCAGGACCTCCGTCGGTGGATGGTGGAGTCGCGAGTGAGGTGCCGTTCGTGCGCAGGACGAGTGTAAACCCTTCGTGCGCGCTAGAGTTCGGTAGCGGATGCGACAACGGCGCTCGTCGCCGGAGGGGTCGTCATGCGTCATCGCCGTCTTGGTCCCTCGCTGATCGCCGCGCTGACTCTCACGGCCGCGGCGGCACCCGCGGCTCCCGCCGGCGACGTTGCCGGCCAGCTGCCGACGCTCGCCATTCGCCACCGCACGCTGAGCAACGGCCTCGACGTCTACTCGGTGGAGGACCACACGACGCCGACGGTGGCGATCCAGGTCAGCTACCGCGTCGGCTCCAAGGACGATCCACCCGGCCGCAGCGGCTTCGCCCACCTCTTCGAGCACTTGATGTTCAAGCGCACGCGCAACATGCCGGCCGAGATGATGGACCGCCTCACCGAGGACGTCGGCGGCTGGAACGATGCCACCACGTTGGACGACGCAACCTTGTTCTACGAGGTGGTGCCGTCGCGCTATCTCGAGCCGCTGCTGTGGGCCGAGGCCGAGCGCATGGCAACGCTGCGGGTGGACGCCGCGAGCTTCGCCGCCGAGCGGGGGGTCGTCGAGGAGGAGTACCGGCAGCGGGTCGACGCCACGCCCTACGGCGCGCTCTACGCCCGCTTCCTGCCCGAGAGCGCCTTTCTCGTCCACCCTTACCGGCGCCCCGGCATCGGCTCGATCAACGACCTCGAGTCCGCCACCCTCGAGGACGTGCAGGCGTTCCACCACACCTACTACCGGCCCGACAACGCCGTGCTCGTGGTGGTCGGCGACTTCGCTCCGCAGCAGCTCGATGCCTGGGTCGACCGCTACCTGGGGCCCATCCCGCGACCGCACGGCACGCTGCCGCGCGTCGCCGCGGTCGAGCCGCCGCGCGACGGGGAACGGCGTTTCGTCTACTACCACTCCGACCTGCCGTTGCCGGCGGTGGCCATCGACTTCCTCGTGCCGCCGGCCGCCGACGCCTCGGCCCCGGCGTCGCTGGTGACCGAGGCGCTGTTCAGCGCGGGCAACTCGTCGCGTCTCAACGAGAGGCTGGTCCACCAGCAGGAGGTGGCCTCGGAAGCGTTTGCCTGGAGCTACCTGCTCCAAGACGCTGGCCTCTTCGTCGTCGCCGGCGTCGCCGCCAACGGCAAAGCTCCTGCCGACGTCGAGCGGGCACTCCTCGCCGAGGTCGACCGCCTGAAGAACGAGCCGGTGCCCGTCGCCGAGCTCGACAAGGTCAAGCGGCAGCTCCTCACCGGACGCCTGCTGCAACTGCGGCGGGCCATCGGCAAGGCGAACGCGGTGAGCAACGCCGTAGTGCTGCTCGGTGATGCCGAGGCGGCGAACGCGCAGCTCGCGCGGCTGCTGGCAGTCACGCCCGCCGACGTGCAGGCGTACGCCCAGCGCTTCTTCCGCGAAGACAACCGCGTGGTGCTCCACTACCTGTCGGAAGACGCGAAGCCGGCCGCGCCCGCAGCCGTCGAGGCAGCGGCGGACAAGGTGGAGAAGCCGCCGGGGCCAGGTCCGGCGGTCGCTCCGACGGTTCCGCAGGCGGTCGAGCGCCGGCTGCCGAACGGGTTGCGCGTGGTCGCCGTGCAGACGCAGGGCGTCCCACTCACCACCGCGCGGCTGCTGGTGCGCGGCGGCGCTGCCGCCGATCCCGCCGATCGCGCGGGGCTCGCCGACCTGACGGCGCGCCTGCTCCAGCGCGGCACCGCCTCGCGCTCGGCCGCCGACGTCGCCACCGCCGTCGAGTCGCTGGGCGGAAGCCTCGACTCCGCCGCTTCGTGGGACGGCTCGAGCGCCACCGTGACGGTGCTGACGGCGCAGCTCGCGCCTGCTCTCGACCTGCTGGCCGACGTCGTCGAGCATCCCGCCTTCGCGGCCGACGAGCTCGACAAGCTGCGGCGCGAGCGGCTCGACCAGCTGTCCGTCGACGCGCAGGAGCCGGGAGAGCTCGCGGCGCTGGCGGCGCAGCGTGAGGTGTTCGGCGCGCGGCCTTACGGTCACGCGCTCGGCGGCACGCCAACCTCTCTCACCGCCATCGGCCGCGACGACCTGCGGAGCTTCCACACGCGGGTCTACCGTCCCGACGATGCCGCGCTGATCATCGCCGGCACGCTGGCGCCCGAGGAGACGATCGCCGCGGCGACCCGCGCCTTCGGGGGGTGGCCGCGGCCGAGGACGCGGCCGTCGTCGGAGGGCAGCTCGGCTCCGACCGCCGTTCGCTCGGCTCCCTCGCCGACCGAGGCCGGCTCGGCGCAGCCGGCCTCGGTGCTGGTCGTCGACCTGCCCGGCGCCGGTCAGGCTGCGGTGGCGGTGGCGGGCGAGACGATGCTGCGGCGCGACCCGCGCTACGCCGCTTCGCAGGTGCTCAACGCGGTGTTCGGTGGCGGCTACTCGGCGCGTCTCAACCACGAGGTCCGCATCGAGCGCGCTCTCTCGTACGGCGCTATCAGCAGGCTCGATGCGCGCCGCCTCGGCGGCTACTTTCTGGCCACCGCGCAGACCAAGAATCCTTCGGCCCCTGAGGTGGCGTCGGTGATGCTCGATCTGCTCGCCGCCCTCGCCGCCACCGCGCCGCCGGCCGACGAGCTGCAGCCGCGCAAGGCCGCTCTCGGCGGTGACTTCAACAGCGCGCTGGAGACCACCACCGGCCTGGTCGGGCAGCTCGGCGAGTTGGTGCTGCATGATCTGCCCCTGTCGGAGCTGCAGCGCTATCTGCCGGCGGTCGAAGCAGTGCCCGGCGAGGCCGTTCGCACGCTGGCCGCGGAGGAGCTGCGGCCGGCGGACCTCCACCTGGTGGTCGTCGGCGATGGCAAGATCTTCCTCGACGCGTTACGCCAGCGGTTCCCCCAGCTGCGCGTGACGACTGCCGGGAAGCTACTGCCGGGACTGCCGGCGCCGCCGGCCGCAGCAGCCGGCGGCCGTGGCTGAGCCGGCTCGGCGCACTACTCGGCGCGCAGCGCCGCCTGCGGCGCCAGCCTCGCGGCGAGCAGCGCCGGCACGGCGGTAGCGAGCAGGGCGACGAGCCCGAGCACGACGGGCACCACCGCGTAGGTGAGCGGATCGGTGGCGCGCACCTCGTAGAGCAGCGCCGCCAGCGGCCGCGACAGCAGCAGAGCGGCGACGAGCCCGACGACGATGCCGCGCATCACCAGCGCCGCGCCCTGGCCGAGCACCACCCCGACCACTTGCGCGCGGGTGGCGCCGAGGGCCACGCGGACGCCGATCTCGCGCCGGCGCTGCGCCACGCTGTAGGAGACGACGCCGTAGAGGCCGACCGCGGCGAGCAGCAGAGCGAGCACGGCGAAGGCGGCGAGCGCCTGGCCCTGCAGCCGCTGGCGCCAGAGCGTGCGCGCGATCGCCTGCTCGAAGGTCTCGACGCGGTAGATCGGCACGTCCGCGTCGAGCTCGCGCACCGCCTGGCGCACGGCGGGAACGAGCGACAGCGGGTCGGCGAGGCGCGAGCGCAGCACCACCGTCTGCGTCGAGCTCGGCCAGGCGCCGTAGGGGAAGTACACCGCCGGCTGCATCGGCTGCGGCAGCCGGTAGTGACGGTAGTCGGCGACGACGCCGACGATGGGCGCCCAGGGGTCCTCGCCGTCCGGCTCCCCGACCTTGACGCGATAGCCGAGCGGGTCGCGGCCGTTGAGGAAGCGGCGCGCGAAGCTCTCGTTGACGAGGACGTTCGGAGCCGCGGGGTCGCGGTCGGCATCGCCGAATGGACGACCGCGCAGCAGCGGCACGCCCATGGCGCGGAAGAACTGCGGCGTGACGATCTGGTAGTGCGCGATGCGCTCCTCACCCGGCTGCAGCGGCAGCCCATCGATGGAGATGCCGCCTTCGACGTTCCAACCGGAGAACGGCGTGCCCTGGCCCGAGCCGACGACCTCGACGCCGGGCAGGCCGCGCAGCCTTGCGAAGAGCTGGTCGAAGAAGATCACCCGCTTCGGTTTCTCGCCGTAGGTCGTCTGCGGCAGGGTGACGCGGAAGGAGACGATGCCGTCGCGGTCGAAGCCGAGGTCGGTCGACATCAACGCGAGGTAGCTGCGCACGAGGAGACCGGCGCCCGTCATCAACACCAGGGAGAGGGCGATCTCGGCGATCACCAGCGTCGAGCGGGCGCGGTTCTTCTCGCGTCCCTCGCCCGATCCCGCGGTGCCGTCGCGCAGCGCCGGGCTCAGCCGTTGGTGGCCGGCGCGCCACGCCGGCAGCAGCCCGAAGAGCGCCGCCGTCGCCACGGTGAGCAGGGTGACGAAGACGAGCACGTTGCGGTCGACGACGAGCGAGAAGTAGAACGGCACGTCGTCGGGGAAGGCGCGGCCCGCGAGGCGCAGGCCGATCACCGTGAAGGCGCCGCCGAGCAGCGCGCCGGCGGCGGCGATGACCAGGCTCTCGGCGAGGAGCTGGCGCATGACGCGGCCGCGGCCCGCCCCGAGGCTCGCCCGCAGCGCCAGCTCGCGGGCGCGGCCGGCGGCACGCACCAGCGACAGGTTGGCGACGTTGGCGCAGGCGACGAGAAGCACGGCGCCGACGGCGGCGAGGAAGACCAGCAACGGCCGCCGCAGCTTGCCGACGATGTCCTCGCGCAGCGGAATCACCTCCGCCTCCCAGCCCAGGTTGTCGGCCGGGCGGGCGCGCTGCAGGTCGAGCGAGACGCGCTTGATGTCGCTCTGCGCGGCCTCGATGGTGACACCGGGCCGCAGGCGCCCGATCGCTCCGGCGTAGAAACGGTTGCTGGGCAGGTCGTTGACCGGGTCGCGGCGGAGCGGTTGCCAGGCGAGCCCGCGCTCGGGGAACGCGAAGCGCGGCGGCATCACCCCGATCACCGTCGCCGGCTGCCCGTCGACCATGACCGACCGCCCGAGCACTCCGCGGTCGCCGGCGAAGCGCCGCTGCCAGAGCCCCCACGAGATCAGCACGACGCGCGGCGCGCCGATGGCGTCCTCGCCCTTCGCGAAGCCGCGGCCGAGCGCCGGCTCGACGCCGAGCACCGAGAACAGGTTGGCGGTGACGTCGGCCGCCTCCACCCGTTCCGGCTCGGCGCCGGTGCCGGTGAAGGTCATCGTGCTCCACGAGAACATCCCCATGTCTTGGAAGGTGTGGTTGGCGCGCTGCCAGTCGTCGAAGTCGGGGCGCGAGATGTTGACGCCGTGAGTGTCCTGCGCCGGCTGCGTCGCGTAGAGGACGACCAGCCGATCGGGATGCGGGAAGGGCAGCGGGCGCAAGAGCAGCCCGTTGACCACTCCGAAGATGGTGGTGGTGACGCCGATGCCGAGCGCCACGCAGAGCACCGCCATGGTGGTGAAGGTGGGGGAGCGGCGGAGGCTGCGGATCGCGTAGCGCAGGTCGCGGGCCGACTCTTCGAGCCAGCGCGGCACGCGCGCACCCCACGCCTCCTCCCGCCAGGCGTCGGGGGCCCCGAAGGCGAGCCGCGCCTGCTGCCGCGCCTCGGCGGGCGGCACGCCCTGGCGCACCAACTCCTCCGCTTCGAGCTCGACGTGCTGCCGCATCTCCTCGTCCATCTCACTCCACAGCTCGTTGCGTCGCAGGACCTTGCCCAGCAGGCTCCGCTTGCGGGGGGACGTGGTCATCGCTCGACCCTCGGTTGGAACGTTGCGCTCAGGTGGAGGCGAGGACTCGCTCGACGGCACCGGCGAAGAGGCGCCACCCCTCGCGCCCGGCTTCGAGCTGCCGCATGCCGTCGTCGGTGAGCCGGTAGAGCTTGGCGCGGCGGCCCTCGGGCGAGACGCCCCACTCGGGAGCGATCCAGCCGCGCTCTTCGAGCCGATAGAGCGCCGGGTAGAGCGAGCCCTGGTTGACCTGCAGGACGTCCTCGGAGAGCTGGCGGATGCGCTTGCTGATCCCCCAGCCGTGGAGCGGCTCCCGCACCAACGACTTGAGGATCAGCAGGTCGAGGCTCCCTTGCAGTAGGTCCGCTCGACCGCCGGCGGTGCGTTCGTCATGCTTGGTCATTCGACAATTGTCGAGTGACAATTGTCGAATGTCAAGGCTTCGCGGAACACAGCTTCGTCAGCGGCCTTCGTCGGCGGCCATCGCCGCGTCGCGGAACGACTCTTTGTAGATGTCGATCACCGACTTGACGAGCGAAAAGATGAGCGGCCCGATGACGAGGCCGATGAAGCCGAACGCCTGCAGGCCGCCGAGGACGGCGAAGAGCAGCGGGATGGCAGGCAGCTCGGCGCGGCCGCGCATCACCCACGGCCGCACCAGGTTGTCGATCGTCGAGACGACGAGCACGCCCCACAGCCCGAGAAAGATCGCCCAGCCCCAGCTCTGGTGTCCCATCGACGCCTGGATGCCGAGGTAGATCGTCGCCGGGATCCACACCACGGCGGCGCCCACCATCGGCAGCAGCGAGAGGATTGCCGCGACCGAGCCCCAGAGCAGCGCGCCCGGCACGCCGGCGATGAGCAAACCGACCGTCGTCGCCACGCCCTGCGCCAGCGAGGTCATCACTTGGCCGCGGAACGTGGCGTCGATGACGGCCGTCAGCTTGCCGGCGATCTGGCGGTCGTAGCGGCGCGGCAGCGGCGACAGCACGGCGAGCTCGCGGAGGATCGCCGGCCCTTCGACGAAGAAGTAGAACGCCGAGAGCAGCACGAGGAAGAAGCCCAACACCATGCCGGCGAGGCCGCCGACGACCTGCGCCCCGTGGCGCGCCACCCAGCCGGGCGCCTCGCGCACCACCGGCAGCACGATGCGGTCGGCGCTCAACAGGTTGGGATCGAAGTTGGGCACGTAGCGCTTGATGAACGCCAGGCGGCCGGCGAGGTCGAACGAGGCGAGCGTCGCCTGCACGTCGCCGTGCTGCAGCCGATCGATCAACGCGTTGGCCTGCGCGATCAGCAGCAGCGTGATGAGGAAAGCCGGCAGGATGAGCAGGAAGGTGATGCCGAGCAGCATCACCGCCGCCGCCAGCCCCGAACGCCCCTTCAGCCGCCGCCGCAGCCGCTGGTACAGCGGATAGGTCAGGATGACGACGATGGCGCCGACGAGGATCGGAACCAGAAACGGCCGCAGGATGAGGAATGCCCCGACGACGACCAGGATGGCCACGAACGCGAAGGTGATGACGCCGGCGAGCTGCCACTCCCGCCGCATCTCGCGGGTCTCCTGAGGGCGCGGGGCGTCCGAGGGCTCAGCCATCGGAGAGGGATCGTTGCACAAGTACGCTCGTAGTGAGCGGAACTGAATTCCGAGCGTCCGAGGCGCGCGACCATCATCAAGGATGAGGTATGATTTGTACATGAGGGCTATACAGGTGACGTTCGACGAGGAACTGCTCGAGCAGCTCGATGCCAGCGGAGAAGTGCAGCGAGAAGGACGTTCCGCCGTGCTGCGGCGCGCGACCGCGGAATACCTTGCCAGGCAGCGCGACAGCGAGATCGCTGAGGCCTACCGGCGAGGCTACGGCGAGCATCCGGTCGACGAGGAGCTGGAGGGCTGGTCGGAGCAGGGCGTATGGCCCGAGGAGTAAACCGCGGCGAGATCTGGCTGTACACGTTCAAGAGGCCGGACAAGCGGCGTCCCGTCGTGGTTCTGAGCCGGCAGAACGTCCTTGCCTTCATGCGTACTGTCATCGTCGCGCCGATTACTTCGACGATCCGCGGCATACCGAGCGAAGTTCTGGTGGGAGTCGAGGAAGGGCTCAAGGCGCCGTCGGCGGTCAAGCTGGACAATGTGCAGGCCGTCGAGCAGTCGGGGCTGCACGCCTTCGTTGGCTCCCTCAGCCGCGACAAGATGCGAGATGTCTGTCGCGCCCTCGCCGTCGCCACCGGCTGTGATCCTTAGGTCATCGGTCGAGCCGCGTCGACGGCTACGATGTGTCGCGATGAGGCTTCGCTTCGCTGTCCTCGCCCTCTTCGTGGCACTCGCGCGCGCCGCGGGCGCCGAAGGGCCGCTCGCCATCCACGCGCCGATGGTGGGCGTGCCGGAGGCGACGGCGGGCAGCGGGCTGGCGCCAGAGGCGGCGGTGAAGATCTCGATCGACGAGCGCGGCGCGGTGACCAAGGTAGACGTGGTCTCGATCGCGCCGGCGAGCGAGTTCGACGAGCTGTTCCGCCAGGAGCTCGAGGACAAGATCTCGCTGTGGCGTTTCGCGCCGGCGCAGCGCGACGGCCGCGCCGAGGCGAGCATGCTCGACTGGCGGGTGCGCTTCCCGTCGCGGCCGGCGGGGTTGCCGATGACCGTCGACGTCACCGCCCCGCTCGTCGGCAGCGACGCCGAGCAGCGGCGCGCGGTCGTGCTGGCGCTGCCGCTCGAGCAGCGCCGCAAGCTGCTCGCGGCGCAGACGGCGACGGCGCTGCGCTTCCTCGACGCCAAGCGCAAGACCGAGGCCTCCTCGCCGCGCTTCGTGGTGCACACCGACACCGACGACCGCAAGGTGGCGGCGGTGGTCGCCAACAACCTGGAGGCGATCTTCGACGCCCTGGCGCAGGAGCTGCTGCCCGGCATCAGCCTGCAGCCCGAGGTGTACAAGGTGCAGGTCGTCGTCTTCCGCGACCGCGCCAGCTATGAGTCGCTGATCCGCGACCTGCCCGCCTACGAATGGTCGACCGGCTTCTACAGCCCGGTGGGGCTGATCGCCTTCCACCTCGAGCAGGAGTCCAACGACGCGGTGATGAACGTGCTGCTGCACGAGGCGACGCACGCCTTCATGGACCGCCACGTCGTGCGGCCGGGCGTGGCCCTGCCGCGCTGGCTGGGCGAGGGCTTCGCCGACTACGTCGGCAACTCGCGCATCCAGAACGGCCGCCTGCAGCCGGGCAAGACGCTGACGCGCCTGTTCGAGATGCAGTCCGGCGGCGTGTTCATCGTGCAGACGACCGCCGGCGGCCGTCTCGACGAGGCGAAGCAGGCGCTGCGCTACGGCAAGGGGCTCGGCGTGCGCACCATGCTCGAAGCGTCGCCGCAAATCTTCTACGGCGAGAAGAGCACGCTCTACTACGCCTCGGCCTGGCTGCTCGTCCACTACCTGCGCGACGGCGGCGCCGGTTGGGCGCAGGGGCGCTTCCCGCAGCTCGTCCTCTACCTCGCCGAGGGCTACCCGCAGACGGCGGCGTTCCGCAGCGTCTACGGCGCGCCCGAGGCGGCCGACGCCGAGTTTCGCAAGTACGTGAAGTCCTTCTGACCTGCCGCGCCGCTCAAGGCTTGGCGTTGAAGATGGCGTTCTCGCGTGCCGCCGCGGCGGCGTCGCCTAGCTTCGTGTAGCAGCCGGCCAGGTAGTAGTGCGTGTCGCGCTTGTCGGGCTGCAGCTCGAGGGTGCGGCGTAGCGCGGCGACGGCGTCGCGGCAGCGCTCGAGATGGAAGAGGGCGATGCCGCGCTTGTAGTGGCTCTCGACCCGCGCCGGGTTGACGGCGATCGCTTCGCCGAGCGCATTCGCCGCCTCCTCCCAGCGCTCGAGCTTGAACGCCGCGGCGCCGAGGTTGTACCAGGCGGGCTCGGCGTAGTCGGTGCCGCCGAGCTGCGGCGCGGCGCGGGCGAGCAGGTCGCGCGCGCCCTGGGCGTCGCCGGCGCCGAGCAGGTCGCTGCCCTCCTCGAAGAGCGGCAGCGGATCGGTGAGCGACTCGCGCCGCGCCGCCACGGCCTGCGCCTGCGCGGCGCGCTCCTCGGCAGTGCCGTAGAGGTGGAGCAGGGCGAGCTGCGCCTCGGCCTGGTTGGGATCGTGCGCGAGGACGCGGTGGAAGATCTGCTGCGCCTGATCGTCGCGGCCGGCATCGCGCAGCGCCCACGCGGCATCGACGAGCGTGCTGACGTAGCGGCTCGCCGTTGCGGGCTCGAGGCCGGGCACGGGAGGAGGCGGCGGCGTCAGCAGCTCGATCTGCCGGGTCATCTCGTCGAAGCGGCCGAGATGGGCGAGCGCCCTCACGTAGTGCTCGCGCAACGGCGTCGGCGTGTCGGGCTCCTTCAGCATCGGAGCCAGCAGGTCGGCGAGGCTCGCCCACCGCGTCAGCGCGATGTCGAGGTAGATGGCGCGCCAGCGCAGCTCGTCGGACGGCTGCAAGGCCAGCAGCCGCGCCAGCGTGTCGCGCGCCGCCTCGTACTTGCCGCGACGCTGCTGCAGCTCCGAGGTGACGTCGAGCAGCTCGACCAAGCCGGGCCGCGAGGCCTTGTCGTCGGCGGGGGCGAAGTGGGCGAGCCGCCGCTCGAGCGCGGCGAGGAAGAGATCGTCGTCGCCCGGGATGCCCGTCGAAGCAATCTGCGTAAGCAGACCGTCGGGGAGCTCGAAGGCCGCGTCGGCGAGTCTTCCGGCCAAACGGTCGCGCAGGGCCGCGGCGCGTTCGGGCGGATAGGCGCCGGCGCGCAGCAGCGGCAGCATGGCGGCGAGAGCCGGCAGCTCGCACCCCGGCAGGTCGAGTGCCGCCTCGAGCTTCGCGCGCGCCGCTGCGGTATCGGCGCCGTTGCCGGCGATACGCGCGGCGCGCACGGCCTCGACGCAGGCGATCGGCGGCAGCCCGCCGGCCGGGGGCACCGGTGGTGGCGCGGGCGTTTGCGCCCGGGCGGCTGCGGTCGCGGCGCATGCCGTCGTCACCGCGCACAGCATCGTCCATCCACGGCTCATCGGCGCAATGGTAGCCGGGCCGCAACATCGCCCAGCGTTTCGCGTACCTCTAGACTCGGAGACACACCGGCCTCGGCCATCCCCCATCGCCCTCAGCACAGCCAGGGAGAGTCACGATGCACAAGTTTCGGCTAGCACGGTTCGCGGCAGCGCTGCTTCTGGTCTGCGGTTCCACCGCCGCGTGGGCGGCCGACCAGCCGGCGGGCGACAAGCCCGACAAGAAGGCCGAGGCGCCGCCGGAGCCGCGCAAGTTCACCAGCGAGCACCGGCTGCAGGCCGCCGGCACCGACATCACCTACACGGCCACCGCCGAGGACGTCTATCTCAAGGACGCCGACGACAAGCCGACGGCGACGTTCTTCGCCATCTCGTACGTCAAGAAGGGCGTCGCGCGTCCCGAGGACCGGCCGGTCACCTTCGTCTTCAACGGCGGCCCGGGCTCGGCCTCGATCTGGCTGCACTTCGGGCTCGTCGGGCCGCGTCTCATCGACCTGCCGAGCGACGCCTCCGACCCGGGCGGCCCGCCGTACAAGCTCAAGGACAACCCGTGGACGATCCTGCGCGCGACCGACATCGTGTTCGTCGACCCGGTCGGCACCGGCTTCAGCCACGCCATGGGTGAGAAGAAGGACAAGGAC
>DASYQD010000096.1:0-2039 GCA_036005845.1 Thermoanaerobaculia bacterium
GCGCCGCGCGGCGTTCCCGATCCGATCGTCGCGCGCTTCCGCCAGGCGTTCGTCGACGCGCTGCGCGCACCCGACGTCGCCGAGAAGCTGCGCGCCGGCGACCAGGTCGTCGTCGGCAATTCGCCGGCCGAAGCGGCGGCCGAGCTCGCGGCGGATTCGCAGAAGTGGGGTGCGCTGGCCCGTCGCATCCGGCTGACGCTCGACTGACGCACTCGGGAGCCCACGCGATGACCGCAGCGCGTGCGGCGACCTGACCGGTCGATGGTCCGCGCGGAACGGCTACAGAACCTCCAGCAGAGGTCGCTGCCCCTCGGCCCGGCCGCTGATCGGCGGCACCGGCAGTCGTGACTCGCCGGCTTGCAGCACGAACCGCTGCTCGAGCAGCCAGCTGCCTTCGGCTTGGGCAACGTATCGACCGACGAGCGGCGCAGTGACCGCGAACTGCACGTCGCTCTCCAGGTTTGGATCGTCGGCCGAGTAGACCTGTGCGAACTGCGTCTTGAAGCCGGCCTTGGCGATGAGGAAATGGATGTGCGCGGGCCGCAAGTTGTGCCGGCCCTGCATGCGCAGCAGGTCTCCGACCGGGCCGCTCACGGGCACCGGGTAGCCCGAGGGCTTGACTGTGCGGAGCTCGAAGCGCCCTTGCGCGTCGGTGACGAAGCGGCCGCGCAGGTTCATGTCGGCTTGCGCGGGGTCCTGGTTTTCGTAGAACCCCTCCGGGCTCGCATGCCAGACGTCGACCTCGGCGCCTTCGACCGGCCGTCCTTCGCCATCCACCACCTCGGCCCGGACGAGGACCCTCTCGCCCGCGGTGGGCGAGCGCACGATCGAGTCGCCGCTCGCCATCGTCGGGGCCCCGCTGCGCCAGAAGGGACCGAGCAGGTTCGCGGTTCCGCCCGGCGGGTTGTTCAGCAAGCAGACGAGCGCCGAGAGGCCGAGCGAGCCCGCGGCCAGCATCAGCTCGTTGTGCGAAGCTGTCGTCATCTGCCCTGCGCGCGCGACTGCCGCCGCGAGCCGGAACAGTTCGGCCTCGGTGAGCCGCACCTCGCTTGCGAACGCGTGCAGGTGCCGCACCGCCGCCAGCAGCAACTCGCGCTGTCGCGGGTCGGGCGTGCGATCGGCCTCCGCGAGCACGGCGGCGGTGATGTCGTCTGCCCTCGTAGCGATCATGGGTCGGTCTCCTTGATCGACGTTCCTCTAGAAAGCCGCCAGACGTTCCAGCATCCAGTAGCTCGCACTGCCGCCGATGGCATAAGGCGGAACCCGCCACAGCCAAGTCGGAGTCGCAGCGGCGATGCGACGCCCCAGCCGACGACCCGCGGCGATGACGCCGAGCACGACGGCGATGAAGATCAGCTGGCCGAGCTCGACGCCGACATTGAAGAACAGCAACGCCGTCGGAACCGCCGACTGCGGCAAGCCGACCTCGGCCAGCGCGCTGGCGAAGCCGAGCCCGTGGAGAAGCCCGAAGACGAATGCGACCGCCCAGGGGGAGTGCTGCGTCATCCCCGCGCGGCCCTGGCGCGAGCGCACGATCTCCGCCGCGACGAAGACGATCGAGAGCGCGATGGCCGCCTCCACCGGAGGCCCGGCCACCTGCATCCAGCCGAGGGTGGCCGCGACCAGCGTCAGGCTGTGGGCGAGAGTGAACGCGGTCACGGTCGCGACCAGGCGTCGCACGCCGTGGACGAGCAGGACCAGCGCCAACACGAACAGAAGATGGTCGAAGCCGGTCAGGATGTGCTCGATGCCGAGCGCGGTGTACGTGCGGACGACTTCGAACGCGCCGGGACTGGCCGTGATGAGGAAGCGCGGCTGCGAAGGCAGCAGCACGCGTCCCAGTTGGCTCGACCCGTCGGCGCGCTCGAGGCGCACCAGCACGTCGAGGCGCGAGCCCGAAGGGTCCGCAAACTCGATCGCCTTGCCGCTCAGCCCGCCTTCGATCTCGATGCGCCAACGCCGCACCACCGCGCCGCCGGCGTAGATGCTCTGCACCGGCGTCGTCGCACGGGCGCCGGCGGGGAAGAGCGGCGCCACCT
>DASYQD010000097.1:0-3772 GCA_036005845.1 Thermoanaerobaculia bacterium
GCGGCTGCTGTGCCAGACCGCCACGACCTCGATCGTTTCGGACTCGGTCGGACGGTAGTAGATCGAGTAGCGGATGCGCGGGAGGTGCAGTCTGCGGAGGCCTGGAATGTCATCGGGAGAGATGACCTGGATCCCGATGCCGGGATGGGCGGTGATGAGATCGAACCCGCGGGCGAGCTCGGAGTCGAACAGGCCGTGCGCGGAACGATTCGTGCGCCACCACCCGGCGGCCCGGCGGATCTGTTCGGCGGCCCGTTTCGAAACGTGGACGCGACGCGTCAAGAGTGCCGGATCTCGTCGAGCAGCTCGCGGCCGTCGACCCACTCGCCGCGCGCGATCTCGGCGAGAGACTCGCGGATGAAGTCAGCCTCCTCGGCGGTCAGCTCGACGCCCTCGTCCTCACCTTCCGGAACGAGAACGGTAACAGTGGCGCCCTCTTCGAGAAGACCTTTGGGCACGTCGAGCTGCCCGTCCACCACCTTCGCGGTGAGCATCTTCATCGGCGCTAGTCTACGCCCGGGGCTCGGTACGTCCATAGACGCTGTCACGAGCTTCCTCGCGGCATAATCCCCTAACGATGGCCGAGTACGACTCGCATACGGCGCTGATCGTCGTCGACATGCAGAACGACTTTGCCGATCCGGGCGGGGCGCTGTACGTGCGCGGCGGGGAAGAGGTGCTGCCGGTGGCGAACGTGGAAATCGCCAAGGCGCGGGCGGCGGGGGCGCTCGTCGTCTATACGCAGGATTGGCATCCGCCCTCGACTCCGCACTTCGCCAAGGACGGCGGCACGTGGCCGGTGCACTGCGTGCGCGACACGTGGGGCGCGGAGCTGCATCCTGAGCTGGACGTCACCGGCGTGGCGTTGCGCAAGGTGGTGCGCACGGGCACCGGCGACGAGGACGGCTACTCGGCGTTCGAGGCGAACCCCGATCCGGCCGAGCCGTCGCGGCTCGAGCGGCTGCTGCGCGAGCACGGCATCGAGCGGCTGGTGGTGCTCGGGCTGGCCACCGACTACTGCGTGCGGGCGACGACGCTCGACGGCCTGGCGGCCGGCTTCGCGGCGACGGTGCTCACGGCTGGCGTGCGCGCCGTCGACCTCAAGCCGGGCGACGGCGAGCGCGCGCTCGACGAGATGCGGCGCGCCGGGGCCGTCGTCGAGTGAAGGGCGAAGCGAGCCGCGAACCGACGACCTCGCGCGGTGCCGGCGACCACACGACCGGCGCCGACCGACCGGCGCACGCACTCCTCACCGATCTCTACGAGCTCACCATGGCGGCGGCCTACGACGCCGCCGGCATGGAGGGCGAGGCCACCTTCGAGCTCTTCGTGCGCTCGCTGCCGAAGGAGCGCAGCTTCCTCGTCGCCTGCGGGCTGGAGGGCGCGCTCGACTACCTCGAGGGTCTGCGCTTCACCGCGCGCGACCTCGACTACCTGCGCACGCTCGACCTCTTCGACGAGCGCTTCCTCACCCGCTTGGGCGCACTGCGCTTCAGCGGCGAGGTCTGGGCGATGCCCGAGGGGCGTGTCGCCTTCTCCGGCGAGCCGCTCCTCGTCGTGCGCGCGCCGCTGCTCGAAGCGCAGCTCGTCGAGACCTTCCTGCTCAACGCGATCACCTTCCCGACGCTGGTCGCCAGCAAGGCGGCCCGCGTCGCGATCGCCTGCGCCGGGCGGCCGTTCGTCGACTTCTCGGCCCGCCGCGACCACGGTCCGGATGCCGCGCTGCTCGCTGCGCGGGCCGCGTTCGTCGGCGGCGGCGCCGCCACCGCTACCGTCGAGGCCGGCGCACGCTGGGGCATCCCGCTCTCCGGCACCATGGCGCACAGCTACGTCATGGCGGTGGGCGACGAGGAGGCGGCGTTCCGCGCCTTCGCGCGGCAGTTCCGCGAGCGCACGATCCTCCTGATCGACACCTACGACACGCTCGAGGGCGCGCGCCGCGCCGCGCGCGTCGCTCGCGAGCTCGCCGCCGAAGGCATCCACGTGCGTGCGGTGCGCCTCGACAGCGGCGATCTCGCGGCGCTGGCCCTCGGCGTGCGCCGCATCCTCGACGAGGCCGGCTGCGAGAGCGTGCAGATCTTCGCCTCCGGCGACCTCGACGAGACGCGCATCGCGGCGCTGCTCGCGAAGGGCGCGCCCATCGACGGCTTCGGCGTCGGCACGCGCCTGGGCACCGGCGGCGACGCGCCGACGCTGTCGACGGTCTACAAGCTGGTCGAGGACGCGCAGGGGCCGAAGATGAAGCTGTCGACCGGCAAGGCGACGCTGCCCGGCCGCAAGCAGGTCTTTCGCGAGAGCCGCGATGGCGTGCTCGTGCGCGACGTCATCGCGCTCGCCGGCGAGCAGCTCGCGGGTGAGCCGCTCCTGCAGCCGGTGATGCGCGGCGGTCGCCGTCTCGCGCCGTCCGAGCCCCTCGCCACCGCGCAGGAGCGCTGCCGCACGGATCTCGCGCGCTTGCCGCCGTCGCTGCGCGAGCTCGCCGGACAGCAGTCGCACCCGGTCGAGCTCTCGCCGCAGCTGCGCGCACTGGTCGAGCAGCTCGCGGCAGCGCCGCGCTGACGGTGCGGCGGCGCTCTCGAACCGTGGACGGCCACGGGACCACTGACAGCGCCTACGCGCGCGTGACCCGCGCGCTCGCCCTCGGTGCTGTAAGCTGTCCACCCGCCCGCCAACCGCACTGGAGACCGCCATGCTCGATCGCCGCCGTCCGTTCGTGTCGACCTTCGCTCTCGCGTTCGCCGTCCTCGCCGCCCTGGCGGTCGGCGCGCTGCCCGCAACGGCCGACGACACGCCGGCGCCCGCCGACCATGCCGCGCACCATCAGCAGATGGAAGCGATGCACGCCGAGCTGATGGCGAAGCTTACCGCCATGGACGCCAAGGTAGACGGCCTGCTCGCCGCCATGAACGCCGCCAGCGGCGACGCCAAGGTGGACGCCATCGCCGCCGTCGTCACCGAGCTCGCCGCCCAGCGCAAGGAGCTGCGCGAGATGGTGATGGAGGGCATGCGCGCGATGCACGGCGAGGCGATGGGCGACGGCGGCGACCACGACATGTCGATGGCGATGGGTCACGGCATGGCGCACGGCGAGCACGGCGGCGACTGCTGCAAGGCGGGCGCGAGCTGCTGCACCGCCGGCGCCGCCTGCTGCGGCAAGGGCGGCGATTGCTGCGCTCACGCCGGCAAGGACGGCGAGTGCAGCGCCGCCACCGGCACCGCCGCGATGGCTTGCGCCGAGGGCGAGGCGGCGGCGATGGACTGCTGCGCCACGCACGAGGGCGGCGAGGCGATGGCCTGCTGCGCCGGCAAGCACGGCGCGGCCGAGGCCCCCGCCTCGCACCCGCCCGGCCACTGAGCCGTCCGCGTTCGCGTCGTGCGTCAAGCACCGCGCGTCCGCACCAGCTGACAGAGCGGCGACTCGCCAACCACTCGCGGCGCGGCGATAGACTCGCGCGCCAAGTGTCGTCGCCGCCCCCTTCGGCCCACGAGCAGCGCGCGCGCCTCCTCGCCGTCGCCCGCGGCGACGAGCCCGCCGACCTGCTGCTCAGCGGCGGCCGCGTGCTCGACGTCTTCACCGGCGAGGTCGTCGAAGCGGACGTGGCGATCTGCGGCGACAGGATCGCCGGCGTCGGCCGCTACCGCGCGCGCGAGGTCGTCGACCTCGCCGCCGCCTGGCTGCTGCCCGGCCTCATCGACGCCCACGTCCACGTCGAGAGCAGCATGGTGCCGCCGGCGGAGATGGCGCGCGCCGTGGTGCCGCGCGGCACCACGA
>DASYQD010000098.1:0-2770 GCA_036005845.1 Thermoanaerobaculia bacterium
AAGATCAGCTTGTAGTCCTTGTTGTACTTGCGGATCACGTCCCAGGTGCTGAACTTCTCGCTGTAGCGGCGGCGGTTGTTCTTCCACATGAAGTCGTAGACGCAGTTGTGGAAGTAATAGAACTCGAGGTGCTTGAACTCGCTCTTGGCCGCCGAGAACAGCTCCTCGACGCGGTGGATGTGCTCGTCCATCGTGCCGCCGACGTCCATCAGCAGCAGCACCTTCACCTTGTTGTGCCGCTCGGGGATCATCTTGATGTCGAGCAGGCCGGCGTTGGCGGCGGTCGAGTGGATCGTGTCGTCGAGGTCGAGCTCCTCCTCGGCGCCCTCGCGCGCGAAGCGGCGCAGGCGTCTCAGCGCCACCTTGATGTTGCGCGTGCCGAGCTCGAGCGAGTCGTCGTAGTCCTTGTACTGGCGCTGATCCCAGACCTTGACCGCAGAGCGGTTGCGGCCCTTGTCCTGGCCGATGCGGATGCCCTGCGGGTTGTAGCCGTAGGCGCCGAACGGGCTCGTGCCGCCGGTGCCGATCATCCGGTTGCCGCCTTCGTGGCGCTCCTTCTGCTCCTCGAAGCGCTTCTTGAGCGTCTCCATGAGCTCGTCCCAGCCCATCTTCTCGATCTTCGCCCTCTCCTCCGGCGAGAGCTCGAGCTCGAGGCGCTTCTGCAGCCACTCGAGCGGAACGTCCTGGCTGAAGTCGGTGATCAGCTCGACGCCCTTGAAGTACGCCGCGAAGGCGCGGTCGAACTTGTCGAACTGCGTCTCGTCCTTGACCAGCGCGGTGCGCGCGAGGTAGTAGAAGCGGTCGACGGTCGGGCCTTCTTCGCCGTCGTCGAGGACGCCGGCGTGGATCGCCTCGAGCAAGGTGAGGTATTCCTTCACCGAGACCTTGAGCTTGGCGGCGCGCAGGGTGAAGAAGAAGTCGATCAGCATGGTGCGAAGGCGCCGGGCAGGGCGCCTGCGTGGAGCATAGCCGGTCGGCCGGGAGCGAGCCCGCACGGGGCCGCCCGCGGCCGCGGGGCGAGGCGAGCGCGCGGTGCGCTCAGCGGCCGTCGAACATCGGCGAGCGGCCGCCGCGCTGAGGCGCGATTTGCGACCCCGCGCCGGTGCCGAACTTGCCGACCGTGCCGAACTTTTCGGTGGTGCCCCACCGGTCGGTGGGGACGGACTTGCCGTGGTGGTGGCCGCCGTGCCCTTGCCTGTGGCTGAAGCCGAGGCCGGTGCCGAAGCCGTAGGGGACGACGCCGCCGCCGTAAAAGACCGGTTCATCTTCGCGCTGCTGTTGCTGCTGCGCCATCGCGAGCGCCGCGAGCCGGGTCCGCTCGCGCTCGATGTCGGCGCGGCGGTCCTGCTCGATCATCCGCTGGATGCGCTCGCTGACCTGCGCCGCTTCGGCGCTCACGGCGGCGGCGCGCTGGCGTGCGGCAGCGGGATCGTCCACCTGGACGTCCCACGAGCGCTCGGTCGTCGCGCCGCGCACCGGCCGGTCGGTGAGGAGGATGCGGCCGTCGCTCAGCCGCTGCTGGACGACCTGGGTGGTGCCGGCTGCGGCTCCTGCCGGTGCGGCGACGACGGATAACGAGGAGGACAGGGCGAGCAAGAACAGCGGGCGCATGGCGGGCCTCCGATCGATGGCGCGACGACTTGGTACCCTCTCGGGACTCTACTCCTTGGCAAAGCCATGACCGAGACGTTTAGCTTTCGCGTCGATGCGCTCACAGACGCTGTGTATGCCATCGTCGCCGCCGCCGGTTCTAACGACGGCGAAGCCGCCGCGGTCGCCGCCAACCTCGTCGAGGCCAACCTGCGCGGCCACGACTCGCACGGCGTCGGCATGGTGCCGCGCTACGTCGACGCCGTCCTCGAAGGCGGCCTCGCCGTCAACGCGCACGTCGCGGTCCGCCAGGACAGCGGCGCGCTGCTCACGCTCGATGGCCAGCACGGCTACGGCCAGGTGATCGGCCGCGAGGCGATGGCGCTCGGCGCCGAGCGCGCCGGGGCGCACGGCGTCTGTGTCGTCGGCCTCGCGCATTCGCACCACCTCGGCAGGATCGGTCAATGGGCCGAGCAGTGCATCGAGCAGGGCCTCGTCTCGATCCACTTCGTCAACGTGCTGTCGCGGCCGATCGTCGCGCCGTTCGGCGGCCGCGACGCCCGCATCGGGACCAATCCGTTCTGCGTCGGCATCCCGCGCACTGGCGGCGAGCCGGTCGTCCTCGACTTCGCGACCAGCAAGATCGCGCAAGGAAAGACTCGCGTCGCCTACAACAAGGGTGTCACCGTCGATCCGGCGACGCTGATCGACGACCGCGGCGAGCCGACCGTCGAGCCGCGCTATGCCGTCGTCGAGCCGCTCGGCGCGCTGCTGCCGTTCGGCGAGCACAAGGGCGCGGGACTGGCGCTCGTCTGCGAGTTGCTCGGTGGCGCGCTCGCCGGCGGCGAGACGGCGCGCGCGGTGACGGATGGCCGCCGCCGCGTCCTCAACAGCATGTTCTCGATCCTCGTCGATCCCGGCCGGCTCGGCACCGCAGCGAACCTGGCGCGCGAGCTCGAAGGCTATGTCGCCTACGCGACCGCGTCGCCGCCGCAGCCCGGCGTCGAGCGCGTCCTCACGCCCGGCGAACCCGAGCGCGCATCGCGCGCGCGACGGCTGCGCGACGGCATCCCGGTCGACGCGGTGACGTGGGCCGAGATCGCTGCCGCCGGCGAGAAGGTCGGCGTCGCCGCGGCGAAGACCGAGCGCGCGGCACGTGGCTAGCCAAGGAGGCGTGATG
>DASYQD010000099.1:0-42791 GCA_036005845.1 Thermoanaerobaculia bacterium
ACGGCGCCGGCGGCGCTGCTGACGTCGCCGCCGAGCACGAAGACGTCGCCGTCGACGCGGCCGCCGGCGAGCAGGTGCACGTCGCCGCCGAGGACGATGACGTCGCTGCCGACACGGCCACGGATGCTCACCGAGCCGTCGACCGCGACGACGTCCGAGAGCGCCTCGCCTTCGACGAGGAGGTCGCGGCCGAGCGCCACCACCTGGTCGCGCGCGACGCTGCCGCGCTCGAGACGCAGCGCCGCGGGGCGATCGGCGGCGCGCGACGGCGGCGCGGACTGCGAAGACGCGGCGCCGGCGAACAGCGCGATCGCCGCCGCCGTTGCGATACCTGCGATCGCGCGCGGCCGCATCGCCGCCACACCGCGCGCGAACGCGCCAGCGATCGCCGCGCCGACGGGGGCGTGCGGCCGGCGCCACGCAGCCACGTCGCGCGCCGGCGCCTCGCCCAACCGTCTACCTCCGCCGGCGAATCGCCGCCGCGAGCGCCGCACGCCGACGCCGCGGCCGGCGCAGCAGCGCAATGAGCAGCGCGTTGACGGCGACGACGCCGATGCCGAAGATGACGGTGGCCGGCAGGTCGAGCGCCGCCGCCACGGCCATGCCGACGCCGCGCCAGGACGCGGCGAGCAGGCCGGCGCCGGAGAGCGCCGCCGACGTCGCGAAGTCCACCACCGCGCGCGCCGCCGCGAAGCCGACACCGTCCATGCCAGCTCCCTGACGTCCCTGAGCGCCGGCGATGCCGAAGGCGCCGAGCGCCAGCGCGAGCACCGCCGCCAGCGTGCCGAGGACCGAGCGCCAGCCGAGCAGCTTGCGATCGGCCCACGGCGCGCTCTCGGGCAGCGTCGCCATCACCGCTTCGGTGAAACCCGGACGCGCGGCGACGCGGCCGGCAGCGAGCACTTCGTGCAGCTTGCCGAGCTCGCGCTCTTCATTGCGCAGCGCCTCGTCGTCGGCGACGCGGGCGCGCAGCGCCTCGCTCTCGCCGGGCGCGAGCGCGCCGTCGAGGCCGAGGTCGACGAGCAGCTTGGGGTCGGTGTGGGCGCTATCCATCGCGGGCTCCAGTGCTGATTCTCTACCTTGTTCTGTACGACTCAGTCGCCTAAGTAAGCGGCCAGCTTCTCCTTGAGCATCTGGCGGCCGCGGAAGAGCTTGTTCTTGACCGTGCCGAGCGGCATGCGCTTGAGCTGGGCGATCTCCTCGTACGACAGCTCGGCGTAGTGGCGCATGACGATCAGCTCGCGGTAGTCGCCGGGCAGCGCGTCGATCGCCTGCTGGATCGCCGCGCCGCGCTGGTCGTTGCGCAGGTCGTGATAAGGGCTGGGCTCGAGGCTCGGCAGCTCGCGCTCCCAGGGCGAGTCGTCCTCGGCGTCCTGGCGCTGCAGCGGCACCCAGCGCACCTTGCGGCGGCGCAGCTCGTCGACACCCAGGTTGTGCGCCACCCGGAAGGTCCAGGTGGAGAACTTGAACTGGGGATCGAAGCGATCCAGCGCCTGGTACACCCGCAAGAAGACCTCCTGTGCCAAATCGTGTGCCGTGTCGAGGTCTCGCAACATGCGAAACAGGAAGCTCACCAACCGGTCCTGGTAGCGTGCCACCAGAACGCCGAAGGACCCCTGGTCTCCCGCCAGCACTCGCGCCACCAGCTCCTCGTCGGGGACCGGCGGCGCCTTCTGGATGTCCAGCGCGCCCAGGGCGGGGGGCCGGGTTCCTGCGGCCATCGGGAGTTACGGCAGAGGCCGGGGAAGGTTGCAGCCTACCTGCCGGTAGGGACCGGCGGGGGCGTCGCCGCAGTCGGCGCCGGGGCCGGCGCGGCGGGCAATGGAAGGGCGAGGTCGCGCCCGACGAGGCGCCGGCTGATCACGCGCGGCAGCATACTCCAGGCCTACGGCCCGGCTTCGCGTACGCGCACGATGCGGTCCCACTGCTCGAGCTGGTCGAGCACGTCCATCCCGGCGACCACCTTGCCGAACGCGGTGTAGCCGCCGTCGAGGTGCGGCTGCGGCGAGAGCGTGATGAAGAACTGGCTGCCGCCGGTGTCGGGGCCGGAGAGCGCCATGCCGACGACGCCGCGCTCGTAGCGCAAGAGACCGATCTCGTCGCGCACCTCCCAGCCCGGACCGCCGGAGCCGTCGCCGCGCGGGTCGCCGCCCTGCGCGACGAAGTCGGGCACCACGCGGTGGAAGTAGAGACCGTCGTAGAAGCCTTGGCGCGCCAGCGAGAGGAAGTTGGTGCAGGTGAGCGGCGCGCGGTCGCAGGCGAGCTCGATCGTCAGCTCGCCCTTGTCGGTCTCGACGCGCACGCGATGCGGGCCCTCGGCGGCGAGCAGCAGCTCGCGATAGTCGCCGACGCGCAGGCCGCGACCCGCCTCGCCCGGAGCGGACGCGGTCTCGCCGAGCGCGCGCAACGCATCGCCGGCGGCACGGCGCAGCAGCCAGGCATCGCCGTCGACGACGCGACGTAGCGCGGCGATGGCGGCGTCGCGCTCGCGCGTCTCGGCGGCGGCGCGGGCGCGCAGCGCCTCGATCGCGGATCGCCGGGCGTCCGGGAGCGGATCGTGGGCGCCGGCGGTTAGCGCCGCCACGACGTCGGCGGCCGGCAGGCGCGGGTGCTCGACCAGCCAGTCGAGCGCGGCCGAGCGCACGACCACGTCCGCGTCGGCGATGGCGGCGCGAACGAGCGCCTCGCCGGCGGCGGCGTCGGCCTTGTCGAGCCCGGCAGCCAGCGCCGCGGCGCGCACCGACGGCGAAGGATCGTGCTGCAACGAGGCGGCGATCGATGGCAGCGGCAGCCGCGCCGCGCCTTCGGCGGCGCTGGCGCGCAGCTGCCACTCGGGAGCGAGCGCCGCATCGGCGAGCAGGTCTACCGCCCGTGCGTCGCCGCCGGCGACGAGCGAGAGCAGCGCCAGCTGCCGTTCGCGCAACGGACCGCTGCGGGCGCGGGTGCGCAGCGCGGCGGCGAGCGCGTCGTCGCCGAGCCAGCTCCCGGCCACCTCGACGGCGGTGACGCGCACGCCGGCGCGCGGATCGTCGAGCAGCGCGCGGAGGCGCGTCCGCGTGCTCGCCGCGGCAGCGGCCTTGCCGTCGGCGATGAGCTTCGCCATGGCGCGCAACGCCTGGATCACGGGACCAGCCGCCGGCGAGTCGAGGAGCGGCTCGATGCGCGCGGCGTCGGCGCCCTCCCCCACCTGGCCCAGGGCGCGCACGGCCCAACCGGCAACCCACGGATCCGGATCGGCGAGGAGCGCGCGCAGGTGCGGCGCAGCCGAGGGCCGCGGGTAGCGCGCCAGGGCGTAGGCCGCGCGTGCGTGGAGGAACGGATCGGGGTTGGCGAGCGCGGCGCGCGCCGCCTCCACGGTCGCCTCCTCCTGGAAGCGGAAGAGGGCCGGCAGCAGACGCGGCGCGCGCTCGGGCTCCGGCAGCGGCGCCAGCGCCTGCTGCACGTCGGCGAGCGGCGTCGACAGCCGCGCCAGCGCCTCGACGGCCAGCGCGCCGACCTCGCGGTCGGGATCGCGCACGGCGCGCCGCACGGCGGGGCGGCTCTCGCCGGCGCTCTCGGGATGGAGGCCGATGGCGAAGGCGGCGGCGCGGCGCACCGCAACGTCCTGGTCGGCGAGCAGCGCCCGCAGCGCAGCCGCGGCGCGCGGGTCGGGGACGTTGCCGAGCGCGAAGGCGAGCCGCTCGCGCAGCGCCGCATCGCCGAGCAGCGACTGCTCGACGGTGTACGGCTCGAAGATCTGCCGGTCGACGAGGAGCAGCAGCAGCGCGCGCTCCTCGAGATGCGAGATGCCGGTGTTGGTGCGCGGCGGGGCGATCGGCGCGGCGGGCGCGCCGTCAGCTCGCGGGCGCGCGCCGGTGCAGCCGGCGGCGAGGACGGCCAGGCCCAACACGACTGCCGCGAGCCATGCGCGCATCGCGGCGGACGATACGCCGCAGTCACCCCCTGCGCAACGCGAGCCAGCCGCCGGTTCTCGGGCACGTGCGCGGCAATGCCGGTCGCGCACGTGCCGCCGGCCGCGCGGCGGCGGCCGCTACAATTCCCTCACGTGAACGCAATGCAGAGCGAGTCGGCGCCGCCCGACGACCTGCTGGTGGTGCGGGACTTGGTGCGCGGCTTCGGCACCGTGCCGGTGCTCGCCGGCGTCAGCGGCATCGTGCGGGGCGGCGAGGTGCTGCTCGTCACCGGCCGCAACGGCTCCGGCAAGAGCACGCTGCTGCGCTGCCTCGCCGGGCTGCTGCGGCCGCAGGCGGGCTCCATCCAGTTGCGCGAAGGCGGCGCCGACCTCGACGGCGCGGCGCGTCGGCACCGCGTCGGCTACGTGGCGCCCGATCTGGCGTTCTACGAGCCGCTCACCGCCGCGGAGAACCTCGTCTTCTTCTGCCGCCTCCGCGGCGTCGCTCGCGAGCGCGCCGGCGATTTGCTGGCGCGGCTGGGCGTTCCGCCGTCACGCCCTGCGGGCGCTCTGTCCTCGGGCATGCGGCAGCGGCTGCGGTGGGCGTGGGCACTGCTCCACGAGCCGCGGCTCCTGCTGCTCGACGAGCCATTCCAGAACCTCGACGCCGCGGGCGAGACGGCGCTGCGCGCGCTCCTCGACGAGCACCTCGCGGCCGGCGGCATGGCGGTCGTCGCGACGCCGGCGGCTCTCGCCCTCTCGCGCGTCAGCGCGAAGCTCGCGCTCGACGCGCCCGCGGCGCTGCCGGGCGCCGCGTGAGCGCCGAGGCGCCTCCCCGATCCGTGCGCGACATGAGCGTCGAAGCACACTCGCCCGAGACAGCGGCGTCGCGCTGGCTGCTCGAAGCGCTCGCCGTCTTCGCCAAGGACTGGCGCGCCGAGCTGCGCAGCCGGCACGCGCTGCACACGCTGCTGCTCTTCGCAGTGACGACGCTGATCACGGTGAGCGTCGCGCTCGGGCCGCTCGGCGTCTCCTCGAGCGAACGGCTGGCCGTGCTGCCGGCGCTGCTCTGGGTGATCCTCCTCTTCGCCGCTGCCGCCGGCCTGCCGCGCGCCTTCGTGCACGAGGAGGAGACCCACACGGCGACGGCGCTGCGTCTCGCCGCCACGCCCTCCGCCCTCTTCGCCGGCAAGGTCGTCTACAGCGCCAGCCTCCTCCTCGCCGTCGAATTGCTGCTGGTGCCGCTCTACGTGGCGGTGATGCAGCTGCCCATCGTGTCGACGGCCGACCTGCTGCTGGCGCTCCTCGCCGGCGGTCTCGGGCTGGCGATCTCGAGCACGCTGCTCGCCGCCATCGCCGCGCAGGCGCAGGGGCGCGCGGCGCTCTTCCCCATCCTCGCCTTCCCGGTGCTGCTGCCGCTGCTGCTGCTGGCCATCGAGCTGACGCGCGCCGCCGTGGGCGGCACCGCCGGCGAGGGCGTGCTCGTCAACCTGGTTCTGTATGATGCCACCATGGCCGTCGCCGGCCTGATGCTCTTCCCTCTCGTGTGGAATCCATGAGCCAAGACAGCCCGAGCGCACACGGACGGGCGGGGGCGCCCCCTGCCCCTGGAGGGGCAGGGGGATGGGGGGATAGGGGTGAGATCAAACCCAGGGGAGGGGGTTGGGCGGCGGGCGGTAGCGGGCTTGGCCCGCGGGGGTGGGCTTGGCGGTGGGCGCTGTGGCTGTGGATCGCGCTGGCCATCCTCGGCGCCTTCTTCTACGCGCCGCTGGCCCAGGACTTCATCGGCCAGTCGAGCCGCATCCTCTTCTTCCACGTGCCGATGGCGTGGACGTCGCTCGTCGCCTTCGTCGCCGCCGGCGCCTGGAGCGTGCTCTACCTGTGGAAGCGGCGGCCGGATGACGACCGCGCCGCCGCCGCCGCCGTGGAGCTGGGCCTCGTCCTCGCCCTGCTCGCCACCACCACCGGCGCCATGTGGGCGAAGGTGATGTGGCACGCCTGGTGGAACTGGGACCCGCGGCAGACCTCGATCGTCATCGCGCTGGTCTTCTACGGCGCCTACCTGGTGCTGCGCGGCGGCATCGAGGACCCCGAGGCGCGGGCGCGGCTCTGCGCCGTCTACGCCGTGATCGGCTTGGTGGTGGCGCCGTATCTTTACTTCGTCATGCCGTGGATGGCGAAGTTCACGCTCCATCCGAAGCCGGTCGTCAACCCCGCCGGCAAGGTCGAAATGAACGCTCGCATGCTGCAGGTCCTGCTCATGAGCTCGCTCGGCTTTACCGTATTCTTCTTCTGGGTCCACGGCCTGCGCCGGCGGCTGCTGCGCCTGGCGGACCGCCGGGCCGTGACCGCCGCCGGGAGCGCGGCGTCGTGATCGAGGGCGGCATCGGCTGGGTGGCCGCCGTCAACCTGGTGATCTGGACCGGGCTGTTCCTCTACCTGCTGCGGCTCGACGCCCGCGTGCGCAACCTGGAGAAAGAAGAATGAACCGGCGCGCCCTCTATCTCGTCGGCACCGTGCTGCTGCTCGCCTTCGCCGGCTACGCCTTCACCACCTTCCAGTCGCAGCTCACGCCCTACGTCAGCTTCGCCGACGCCCAGCGCGGCGTGCCCCGCACGCTGCAGGTGGCGGGCGGCCTGGTCAAGGGCAGCAGCAGCTACGGCGACGGCGCGCTCACCTTCACCATCCGCGAGCCGAAGACGAACGCCACCATGCTGGTGCGCTACCGCGGCGTCAAGCCGGCCAACTTCGAGGAGGCGCTGTCGGTGGTCGCCATCGGCCGCTGGTCGCCGAGCGAGCGGGTGCTCGACGCCGACAAGCTGCTCGTCAAGTGCCCGAGCAAGTACCAGGGCGTGAAGCCGGAAGAGAAGACCTACGGCTGAGGCCATGGACTTCCTCGCCAAGCTCTACCTCCCCGGCGTCGTCGCCCTCGGCGGCGCGCTGCTCTTCGCGCTAGTCGCGCTCGCCGGCTACGTGCAGCTCTTCGCCCGCGAGGACGACGAGGACACCCGCCGCTTCGCCCGCCGCTCCTACGCGCTCTTCGTGCTGTCGGTGCTGATGGGTGCCGCGGTGCTCGTGGTGCTGCTGCTGCGCCGCGACTTCCGCATCGAGTACGTGTCGCAGTACTCGGGCGCCGAGCTGCCCTGGTTCTACCGGTTCTCCTCCTTCTGGGCGGGGCAGAAGGGCAGCTTCCTCATCTGGCTGGTGTCGGGCTCGCTGCTCGGGCTGCCGCTGCGCAAGGCGGCGGGCCGCGAGGAGGCGCCGGTGATGGGCGTCTACCTGCTGACGCTCATCGGGCTGCTCTTCATCCTGGTGCGCGAGACGCCGTTCGTGATGCTGACGCAGACGCCCACCGACGGCTCGGGGCTCAACCCGCTGCTGCAGGATCCGTGGATGGTGATCCATCCGCCGATCATGTTCACCGGCTTCGCGGCGTCGGCGATCCCCTTCTCCTTCGCGGTGGCGGCGATGGTGCGGCGGCGCTACGACCGCTGGGCGCATCTGGCGTTCCCGTGGGCGCTGGGCGGCTTCCTGGTGCTCGGCACCGCCATCCTCCTCGGCGGCTACTGGGCCTACAAGACGCTGGGCTGGGGCGGCTACTGGGGCTGGGACCCGGTGGAGAACGCCTCGCTGGTGCCGTGGCTCCTCGGCACGGTGCTCATCCACGGCCTCCACGTCGAGCGCCGCAAGGGGCGCTTCCGCCGCGCCAACCTGGTGTTCGCCTGCCTGCTCTACTTCTCGGTGCTCTACGGCACCTTCCTCACCCGCTCGGGCGTGCTCGCCGACTTCTCGGTGCACAGCTTCGTCGACCTCGGCATCTCGGCGTGGCTCATCGGGCTGATGGCGTTCTTCATGCTCGGCGCTCTCTACCTGCTGGTGACGCGGCTGCGCGAAGTGCCCACCGAGCCGAGCGCCGACCCGCTGCTGTCGCGCGGCACCTTCCTCATGCTGTCCATGGTGGTCGTCAGCATCTCGGCGCTGGTCGTCGCCGTCGGCACCTCCTCGCCGCTCATCACCCGCGGGCTGAGCCACGTGCTCGTCACGCCCCAGCATCTGACGTCGCAGAGCTGGGCGCTCACCCGCTGGCTGAGCAAGTTCGCGGTGCCGAGCCAGGTGCCGCCGAGCTGGTACAACCTCTTGCACCTGCCCATCGCGCTGCTCATCGCGCTGCTGCTGGCGCTGGTGCCGCTGCTCACCTGGCGCGCCGTGCCCGGACGCGAGATGGCGAGGAAGCTCGGCATCGGCGCCGTCGTGGCGGCGATCGCCGGCACGACCGCGCTGGTCGCCGGCGTGCGCAACCCGTTCCACCTCGTCTTCATCGTGCTGGCGGGGCTGGCGCTGACCACCAACCTGCAGAAGACGGTGCAGCGCTTCCAGAACGGCGGCCTGCGCGCGGCCGGCGGCTACCTGGCGCACGTCGGCGTTGGCATCATCCTGCTCGGCATCCTCGCCTCGTCGGCCTACGACGAGAGCACCAAGGTGACGCTCGAGCAGGGCGTGCCGCGCAGGGTCGAAGGGATGACGCTCACCCTCGACCGCTTCGTGCCGCGACAGGGCGACGAGAAGGAACGCTTCGAGGTCACCGTCGTGCGCGATGGCCGCCGCTTCCTCTCCTATCCGCAGCTCTTCCTGAACGACCGCACGCAGCAGGTGATGGCGCACCCGCACATCACCCACCTGCTGCTGCAGGACCTCTACATCTCGCCCATCGAGTACGACCCCGGCGAGCCGGGCACGGCGCGGCGCCTCCACCTGAAGAAGGGCGAGGAGGCCACCGTCGCCGGCACGCGGGTGCGCTTCCTCGGCTTCGACTTGAACGCCGAGGGCAACGCGCTGCAGGCGATGCAGCAGGGCGGCGTCGTGGCGGTGGGCGCCACGCTGGAGGTGGTGCGCAACGGCAGCACCGAGCGCGTCGAGCCGCTCTACCGTTTCACGCCGCAGGGCGAGGTGGACTCGCGGCCGCAGCCATTGCCCGGCGGCGGCGAGGTGGTGCTCGCCGGCATCGACGCCAGCTCGGGCGCCGTGCAGCTCGAGGTGCGCGGCGTCGAGCCGGTCGCCGGCCCGCGGCCGAAGCTCGCGGTCGACGTGACGCGCAAGCCGCTCATCAAGCTCGTCTGGTACGGCCTCTACGTCGTGCTCTTCGGCGGCATCCTGGCGACGACGCAGCGGCTGCGCGACGCGCTGGTGCTCGAGCGCGTGAAGGCGTAGACCGCTAGATGCCGGCGGCGAGCCGGTCGGCGAGCACCTTCGGCAGCCCCGCCTTGACGATCCGTTCCTGCGCGCGCGGGATCGGGTAGTCGACGCGGTGCCAGCGCACCACCTTCTTGTCGCTGTCGTAGGTCATGTACGAGGCGCGCGGGTCGCGGTCGCGCGGCTGGCCGATGGAGCCGGGGTTCAACAGGTACTGGAAGCCGGGCTCGATGCGGATGGTGCCGGTCTCGCCGCGCAAGAGAGCCACCTCGATGCCGCCCGGGTGGCGAACGAAGAGCGACGGGATGTGGGTGTGCCCGAAGAACGTCACCGGCGAGGCGTGGGCGGTGAAGATCTGGTAGGCGTCGAAGTCGGAGAAGACGTAGGCATCCTCGTCGAGCGGGCTGCCGTGGCAGATCGCCACCTCGTCGTCGACGGCGAGCGGGCCCTGCGGCAGCTCGCGCACGGCGCGCAGGTTGGCGGCAGTGAGGCGCTCGGTCGTCCAGCGCGCCGCCTGCAGGGCGGCGGGGTTGAAGTTGGAGCCGTCCTCGACGCCGGCCACCACCTTGTCGTGGTTGCCGCGCACCTGCAGGATCTCGCCAGGCAATCCGCGCACCCCTTCGACGATCTGGTTGGGGCCGGCGCCGTAGCCGACGAGGTCGCCGAGCACCAGCGTGCGCTCGAAGCGCTTGCGGCGCAGCTTGCGCAGCACGGCGTCGAAGGCGTCGCAGTTGCCGTGCATGTCGGAGACGATCAGGTAGCGCACTTGATTTACCGCAGTCTCCGCTCACCCTTCTCCTGGTAGCCTGCTCAACGAGCCCGCCTGCTGCAGCCACACCGCGACGCGCGCCGCCACCTCCTCCGCCGTCTCCTGCGCGCCCACGTCGACGCGCAGGTCCGCCTCGCCGTAGGCGGGCAGCCGCGCGCGGTAGAGGGCCAGCGCCTCGACCTCGTTGCGGAAGAGCGGACGGTCCTGTTTTCCTAAGGCACCGATGCGGCCCACGATGGTAGCAAAGGAGGGGTTGAGCCAGACGCTGGTGCCGGCGCCGCGCACGAGAGCGAGGTTGCGCTCGAAGGTGAAGGTGCCGCCGCCGGTGGCGACCACCATCGGCGCCGGACGGGCGAGCACGTCGCGCAACGCCGCGTGCTCGAGCTCGCGGAACGACGGCTCGCCGAGGCGGGCGAAGACCTCCCGCACCGTCATCGCGGCGCGCGCCTCGACCTCCGCGTCGAGGTCGACGAAGGGCCAGCCGAGCGCGGCGCCGAGGGCCCGTCCCACCGTCGTCTTGCCACTGCCCATGAAGCCGGTGAGGAAGACGCGCAGGCGGCCCCCTCAGGCGGCCGCGGCGGCGGCGAGGAGCGTGCGCGCGCGGAGGGCGACGTCGCCGCGACAGACGGCGGAGAGCACGGCCACCGCGTCGGCGCCGGCGGCGAGCACGGCGGCGAGGTTCCTCTCGTCGATGCCGCCGATGGCGACCAGCGGCTTGGCGGTGAGGCGACGCGCCGCGCGCACGGAGTCGAGACCCACCACCGGATCGGGCGCCGCCTTGCTGCTGGTGGCGAACACCGGGCCGATGGCGACGACGTCGACCGCCTCGTCGGCGGCCGCGGCGGCGAGCTGCGACAGATCGTGCGTCGAGACGCCGAGAAGCGTCGAGCTCGGCAGCAAGGGCCGCGCTGCGGCCGGCGGCAGATCGGCCTGCCCCAGGTGTACACCGCCCACCGGCAGGAGCGCCGCCACGTCGACGCGGTCGTCGATCCAGAGCGTGGCACCACTGCCTTCGACCGCGCGGCAGCACGCCTCGGCGAGCGCGAACAGCGCGGCGCCGCTCGCGCTTTTCGCCCGCAGCTGGATCCAGCCCACGCCGGCGTCCGCCATCGCGGCGACGGCGCCGGGCAGCGCGCGCTCGCCGAGCAGGTCGAAATCGGCGATGGCGTAGAGCCGCGGCACGGCGAAGACACGGGGAGCGACGCGCGCGGCCGCCGGCGCCGACGCGCTCACCTCAGCGGACCTCCTGTGCCGCTCCTTGCCGGCGCTCGAGGAAGGCGGGCAGGAAGCGGGTGGAGAGCCGGCCGGCGCGGAACTCGGGATCCTGCAGGATCTGCTTGTGCAGCGGGATCGAGGTCTTGATCCCCTCGACGACGAAGAAGTCGAGGGCGCGCAGCATGCGCATGCGCGCCTCCTCGCGGTCGCGGCCGTGGGTGATCACCTTCGCCACCAGCGAGTCGTAGTGCGGCGGCACCACGTAGTCCTCGTAGCCGTGGGTGTCGACGCGCACGCCGGGGCCGCCGGGGAGATGGAAGGTGGTGAGGCGGCCGGGCGAGGGCCGGAAGTTGTCGGGGTCCTCGGCGTTGACGCGGCACTCGATGGCGTGGCCGCGCGCTTTGAGCCCGCTGGGCACGCCGAGCGGCTCGCCGGCCGCCACTCGCAGCTGCAGCTTCACCAGGTCGACGCCGGAGACCATCTCGGTCACCGGGTGCTCGACCTGGATGCGGGTGTTCATCTCCATGAAGTAGAAGCGGCCGTCCTCGTCGAGCAGGAACTCGATGGTGCCGGCGTTCTCGTAGCCGACCTCGCGGCAGAGGCGCACCGCCGCCTCGCCCATCTTCTCGCGCAGCTCGGGAGTGAGCGCCACCGACGGCGACTCCTCGATGAGCTTCTGGTGGCGGCGCTGGATCGAGCACTCGCGCTCGCCGAGGTGGATGACGTTGCCGTGCTTGTCGCCGAACACCTGCAGCTCGATGTGGCGCGGCGAGGTGAGGTACTTCTCGAGGTAGACCGAGCCGTCGCCGAACGCCTTGCTCGCCTCTTCGCTGGCGGTGGCGAGGAGGCCGGGCAGCTGCTCGGCATTCTCGACGATGCGCATGCCGCGGCCGCCGCCGCCGGCGGAGGCCTTGAGGATCACCGGGTAGCCGACCTCGGCGGCGAGGCGCACCGCCTCGTCGGCGTCGGCGAGCGGCTCCTTGCTGCCGGGCAGCACGGGAACGCCGGCACGCCGCGCCGTCTCGCGCGCCTGCGCCTTGTCGCCCATCATGCGGATGACCTCGGGCGGCGGTCCGATCCAGGAGAGGCGGCAGTCGCGCAGCACCTCGGCGAAGTGGGCGTTCTCGGAGAGGAAGCCGTAGCCGGGGTGGATGGCGTCGGCGCCGGTGATCTCGGCGGCGGCGATGATGCTGCTGACGTTGAGGTAGCTCTCCGTCGACGGCGGCGGCCCGATGCAGACCTCCTCGTCGGCGTAGACGACGTGCAGGCTCTCGCGGTCGGCGGTGCTGTACACCGCCACCGTCTGCACCCCGAGCTCGCGGCAGGCCTGGATGACGCGGAGCGCGATCTCGCCGCGATTGGCGATCAGTACTTTCCGAAACATCGCCATTCGCTAATCAGGGCGAATGGCGAAGAGCGGCTCGCCGTACTCCACCGGCTGCGCGTTCTTCGGGTAGATCTGCAGCACCGTGCCCGCCGCGTCGGACTCGATCTCGTTCATCAGCTTCATCGCCTCGACGATGCAGAGCACCTGGCCGAGGCGCACGCGGTCGCCGACGCGCACGAACGGCTCGGCGTCGGGCGATGGCGAGGCGTAGAAGGTGCCGACGATCGGCGACTTGATGACGTGGGTGCCGGCGGCAACCGCCGACTCGGCGGGCGCCGACGAACCCGCGGCGGCAGGGGCGGCAGCGATGGGAGCACCCGCGGCCGCGGCGACGGGCGCGGCGGAAGGAGAGGTCTCGGCGGCGCGCGGGGCGGGCGGCGGAGCGGCCGCGGACTCGCCCGAGATGCTGAGCTTGAAGCCGGAGCGCTCGAGCTCCAGACCGTGCAGCCGGTGCTTGGCCACCATCTCGATGAGCTCTTTGATCTGCTCGAAGCTCAGCATCCGGCCTCCTCGCTGCGACAAAAGAAACAGTACGCCCTCTCCTACGGCACCCGCCGATCGAAGAGAGCTCAGGTCAAGTCGGGTTCGAACAGCAGGCGCGCGCGGCGCAGCTCGAAACGGGCACGGCCGTAGCTCGAGCTGTCGTTGAGCACCAGCAGCAGATAGTAACCCTCGGCCACGTTGGCGACCATCAGGGTGAAACGGTCGGTGGACACCGCCAGCTGGCGCACCTCGCCGACGTTGAGCTCGCGGTGGTCGTCGGAGATCACCCGCACCTGCGCGATGAGCTCGGCGGCGAGCACCTCGAGGTCGAGCGCCGGGTCGCTGTTGACCGACTCGACGGGGATGCCGTCGGCGGCCACCAGCGACAGCGCCACGGCGCCGTCGATGCGGTCGGTGATGCTATTGAGACGTTCGAGGAACATCGGCGGTTTTCGCTCGCGGTCCGCGCAGCTTGCCCAGGTAGCGGGTGAGCAGCTGGATCTTGCGCGCGGTGAGACCGCGCACCTCGGTCGTCTCCTCGCCGGCGATCAGCTCGGCGGCGGTGAGCTTCTGCGTCCGCCGGCGGCCGATCGCCTCCAGGCCGGCCAGCGCCGCTTCGTTCTCGGCGTCGCGCGCCAGCACCTGCTTGAAGATCTCCTCCGCCTCGCGCACGTAGCCCTGGCGCAGGTAGAGCTCGCCGAGCGTGGCGGTGCCCGGGTCGCTCGGCCGCAGCTCGGGGCTGGCGACGGTGCCAAGGTTTCCAGAAGGCTGCACCTCGACGCCGGCGCTCGCGGCGAGCGGGCTGCGAGACGGCGGCGCCGCCGCGGCCGGTGGAGGCGCCGGTACCGCAGCCGGCGACGGCACGGACGAAGCAATGGCAGGAGGCGGCAGCGCGGCCGGGGCTGGCGCTGTGGGCGCGGGGCTCGCGACTGGCGGCAGTGTTGCCGCGGCAGCGGGAGGCGCCGGCGCCGCGGTCTCGGTGGGGCGCTCCCACCAGCGTGCCGCATCCGGCGTCGCGGACCGCTGGGCTGCAGCGGGCGGTGCAGGTGGCGGTGGTGGAATTGCCGGTCGCGGCGGCGCCGCTGCGGCCGGAGCGGGCTCGGCGGGCGTCGCTCGCGAAGTCCACCAGCGGTCGTCCGCCGCCGGTGCGGCGGTCGCGGGTGAGGCGGTGAGCTGCGCGGCGACGGATTCCGGGGATGCAGCCCGCTGAGCGGCGACCTGCGGGACCGCAACTTCGGGCGGTGCGGCGACCGCCGCCACCCTGCCCGCGGGCTCCGTTTCGGTTTGCGGCGCCGGCGGCGGCACCAGCCGGAAGATCTCGGCCGCTTCTGGCCGTCCCGGCGGCCGCGGTCGCGGGCGGCCGAGGCTGGCGAATGGATTCGCCCGGCCACCGACGACCCGCCGCTCGGCACCGGGCCGCAGCGGCAGGACAACGCCGCGCGAGGCGCGCTGAGGAAGGCTGAAGACGTGGCCCGGCGTCGGCCGGATTTCGGCTGCCGCCGCCGAAGCTGCCGCGGCGCCGAAGGCGGCCGGCGCCTGCGCGGCGGCTGGCTCGCGCACCGCCGCTGCTTCGCGAACCGCTGCGGGCTCGCGCAATGCTGCCCGCTCGGGCGCGGCGGCAGACTCGCGCGCCGGCATCGGCTCGGAAGCGGTCGCCAGCGGAGACGACTCGACGCCGCCTACCGGTTGGGACGAGGGCGCCGTCGATGCGGGCCCGGCGTTGGTCGCCGCCGTCGCGAGCGCGGGCGACTGCCAGGGGCTCGATTCCATCGCCGCCGCCGGTTGCTCGGGCTCCGGCTGCCAGGCGAAGGAGGCTTCCTCCACCTTCTCGGCCGCCGGAGCGCCGCTGTTCGCTGTCGGCGCGTGGGCCGTGATCGGGTCCGCCCACGACTCGCGGGCGGTGCGTCGCGCCGCCGCCAGCCGCTGCTCGAGACCGACGAGCTCGCTTGGCGGGATGCCGATGAGCCGGCAGCGGTCGATGGCGGCCTGCGTGCGGTCTTCGTCGCCGAGCTGCAGCCAGCTCTCGGCGAGGAGCCGCGTGGCCACGGCTTGCGTCGGGTCCTGCGTGAGGACGCGCTCGAGCACCTTGATGGCCGCTTCGGGCTGCCCCGCCTCCAGCCGGCAGCGGCCGAGCGCCACCTGCGCCGCGAGGTAGCCGGGGTGGAAGCCGAGGCCGGTCTCCAGCACCTCCAGCGCTTCGGCGTGCAGGCCGCGGCGGCGATACTCCTCTGCGAGCTGCAGGAAGATGCGCGAGCTGCGGTCCCGCTCCCACCGCTCCCTCAGGTAGGTGAGGTTGTAGTCGGAGGGTGTGGGATCCACCATCGGCAGGGTTGGGCCTGGGGGTCGCTTCTAGAAAACCGGACGGGCGGCATTATAACAGCAGGCCACGCCGTGGGTTGCGCGCAGCGGAGCGCCTCCGCGCGGGCCGTTTTCGACGCCGCCGCGCACGCGCCACCGCGCGCGAAGCGCCCTCGGTCGCCTCCGGCACCGCGGCGTCAGGTGACGCCGCGAATCGTGATGTCGACCGCCCCGCTCTTGGTGGAGCCGCCGCTCGACGCCGACGCCGTCACCGTGATCTTGGTACCGGCGCCGGCCACCGCGTCGGCCGAGGCGTTCAAGGTGTCGCGCGCCTCGCCGTTGGCGTTGGTGGTGACGATCGCCCCGCCCGAAGCCAGCCGTCCCGCGGTGGTGGTGAAGATCACGGAAGCGCCCTGAATCGGCTCGCCGCCCTTGCCGCGCACGACGGCGAGGATGCTGACGTTGGCGGGTGCGTCGGCGGGGATGCTCGCCGGGGTGGCGGTGACGGTGACGGTCTCCGCCGGGTCGCCGATGTTGACCTTGACCGTGACCGCCGTGGCGGTGCCCGAGCGCGCCGTCACCGTCGCCTCGCCGCCGACGCCGACGCCGCGCAGCGTCGCGAAGGCCTGGCCGCGCTCGTCGGTCGTCACGATGGGCTCGATGGTGCCCAGCGTGGTGTCGAGGTGGATCTCGGTGCCGGGGTTGACCGGCTGGCCGCCGGAGCGCAGGGCGGTGACGGTGATCGTCGAGGTGCCGCTGGCGGTGGGGATGGTCTGCGGCGAGGCGGTGACCACCAGGGTGGTGCCTGCCGGAGCCGTCGGGATGCCCTTGTCGCAGGCCGCGATGCCGAGCGCCGTCAAGGAGATAGCGAGGATCGTGGTGAGGGCGCGCATGGTTGGCCAGTATACGGAACGGGGCGGCCGCCCGTCCAGGACGACCGCCCCGCATATCAAGATGCCGAGGCCGGTGAGGCTGGGTGAACTCTACGGCGCGTTCACCACCTGGGTGACCGAGCTGCTGCCGCTGGCGTTCGAGACGGTCAGCTTGACCGTGAATGGCCCCGCCGCGGAGTAGTTGTTGGACGGGTTCTGCACCGTCGAGTCGACGATGCCGTCGTTGGTGAAGTCCCATTGCCAGGTGGTGGGGCTGCCGGTCGAGGTGTCGGTGAATTGCACCGTGTGGGTTGCCGCGGCGCCGGGCGTGGCGGTGAAGCTGGCGGTAGGCGCGGTGCCCGTCGTGGGAGCGGTGTCTCCCACGCAAAGGTTCGGCGGCGGCGGATTGAGCGTGAAGGCGTTGGACAGGGTCGCTTCGCAGCCGGTGATCACGTTGCGGACCGTAATGCTGATCGGAGTGGGTCCCTGTTTCGTGCCTTGGGTCCCGTCGTGGTTGTCGTCGCAGGCGACCGTGGTGAAAGTGAACCCCCCCGGCGGTGTCGGCACCTTGACGACGACGCTCGACGAAGTGGGAGTCCCCTGGATCGATGCCGACGACCCGTCGGCGCCGCCGAACAGCACGCGCAGGGCGCTGGGGTCGAAGTTTTGCCCGCTGATAGTGACGATGGTGTCCACGTCGCCGCCGGTCGGGATGACGCCGAGGATGAGCGGGCTGGGCGGCCCGGTGAAGGTGAAGGAAGGGCCGCTGGCGCTGGCCCCGCCTTCGATGTTGGTGACCGTGACCGCGCGCGACACCGTACCGTTGCAGGGTGGGATGTCGGTACCGGTCAGGGCGCTGGTGACGAACCTGATCTCGGTGCCCGACACCGACAGCACCTGCTGGGCGACGCCGCCAAGGGTCACCGCCACCGGTTCGTCGAAGCCGCTGCCGAAGATGGTGACCGCGGTGCCGCCGGTGAAGGGGCCGCTGCCCGGCGCGATCGAGGTGATGCGGATGGTCGAGCCGTAGGTGAACTGACCGGGCGCGTCCGAGAACGACCCGTTGGGGTTGACGACGCGCACGGTGGCGTTGAATGGCGAGCTCAACGTCCCTGCCGCAATGTAAGGGCGGATGTCGGGAGTCAACGACTCCAGCCGGCCGCTGCTCGCGAAGTTGGTCGGCGCCTCGAGGTCGATGTTGCCGATGCGGAAGATCACCTGCGAGTCGATCGCGAAGTGGCTGCCGCTGATGACGATCGGAGTGCCGCCTTCCTGCGGCCCGGTGGTGGGCGTGAAGGTGAAGATCACCGGCGTCTCGATGTTGCCGCCGTTGGCGTAGATGAAGCCGTTGATCAGCGAGGCGGAGGACTCGTGAGTGGTGCCGATGGCGTTGGTGACGGTGATGGTGACGGGCTGGATGGCGCCGGCGGCGAGCGGGGTCGTCAGCGGCGGCGCGATGACCACCGCGCGGTTGGGCGACACCGACACCACCTGCGCATTGCTGCCGCCGAAGAGGACGCTGATGGGCGCCTCGAAGTTCTGACCGAAGAGCGACACCCGGAAGCCGCCGCTGGGATCGCCGGAGTTGGGCTCGGCGTGGTCGAGGGTGAAGACGCCGGCGATGGGCACGCCGCTCACCGCCACGGTGGCGCGGCCGATGCTCTGCTCGAGCTGGGCGGTGATGACGGCGGTGCCCGCCGTCGTCGGCGTGAAGATCACCGACGTCTCGCCGCCGATGAGCTGCGGGCAGAGGGTGGTCGTCGAGCCGCTGCAGAACGACTGGCCGGAGAGCGTGCCGCCGGTGGCGGAGACGACGATCGTCGTGCCGTCGGGCGGCGGGCTGCCGGTGCTGGCGTTGCGCACCGAGATGGTGACGCTGACGGTGGGCGTCGGCTCGCCGACGTCGGGCAGCTCGACGGCACCGGGGGTGGCGACGACGGTGATGTTCCAGGTGCCGTTGCCGACGCCGCCGCTGGGCGGCACGCCGCCGCCGCCGGTCGCCGGCGCCGTCGGCGACGACTTCGAGGAGCAGCCGGCGAGCCCCGCCGAGAGGGCGAGGGCGCCGATGGCGAAAGCAGCTTTCCAGGCTCGGGTGGTGTTCATGGCTGTGGCTCGCTTGCTGTGGTCGGCCGCATCAGGAATGGAAGTCGAGGGCGAAGCGCACCGGGTTGGTGCTGACTTCGTCGCCGCTCAAGGTCTTGCCGAAGAAGGTGAGCTCGAGCTCGAGCTTGATGAACGGAGAGCCGGTCTCCTTGTCGAAGCCGCCGTTGATCGCCAGCAGGTCCGAGAGCGGGACGTTGCGCAGCTGGTCGGGACCCATCAACGTCAAGTCGTTGATGGTGTCGTTGCCGCCCTGCGGGACGTTGCCGAAGATGCCGTCGGTCAACGGCCGCGGTACGCGGGTGCCGGTGTCGGCGCGGCGGTAGCGCACCTGATAGCTCTTGAGCTCGACGTCCATCAGGCCGCTGGTCGGCGCGCTGGGATTGAGCACGACGTTCTGGAGGGTGATCGAGTCGGCCTGCACGTACAGGTGGTCGTTGACGCTCACCGGGATGGTGATGTTGCCGAGCTCGTAGTCGGAGACGGTGAGCAGCACGCCCCCGGTGTCGGTGCGGTCGGTGCGCGCCTCGCAGGAGAGCAGCCCGACCATCATCGCGCCGAGCAGAACGGAACGGACGAGCCTGTGCATGGCTTTTCCTTTCTCGACTTTCATAGCTTGATCACCCGCGGCGTGATGAAGATCAGCAACTCCTCGTTGGCGTTGCTGCGGCGGCGGTTGCGGAACAGGTGACCGAGGATGGGGATGTCGGCGAGGCCGGGCACGCGGTCCTGGCCCTGGTCGCTGGTGACCTTGTAGATGCCGCCGATGACGGTGGTGCCGCCGTCGCGGACGATGACGCGCGTGCGCGCCTCCTTGGTGGCGATCGGGGCGTTGGTGGCGCCCTGGATGGCGAAGGCGAGCTGCGGCTCGCGCTTCTGCACCGCGATGTCCATCAGCACGGTGCCGTCGGAGGTGACGTGCGGCGTGACGTCGAGGCGCAGGGTGGCATTGATGAACTGCACGGTGACGGTGTTGTTGGCCACCGTCTGCACCGGGATCTGCAGGCCGCTCTGGATGCTGGCGGCGACGTTGTTGAGCGTCGCCACCTTGGGCGCCGAGAGGATGTTGACGAGGCCCTCGTTCTCCGCCGCCTGCAGCGTGGCGTCGAGGTTGAAGGTGTTGAGGACGTTGCCCAGGTTCAGGTGGAGGAAGCCGTTGTTGCCGCCGGTGAGCAAGTTCACTTCGCCGCGACCGGAGGCGTTGTTGGGGAACACCAGGCCGGTGGTGTTGCCGTGAGCGGCGTCGGCGATGCCGTCGAAGTTCCAGGCGACGCCGAGCGTGCGGTTGTACTGCTTGGTGGTCTCGACGATGCGCGCCTCGATCATCACCTGCGGCTCGGGCACGTCGACCTGGTCGATGACGTCGAGCACGGTGTTCATGAACTCGGGCAGCTCTTTGATGATCAGCGTGTTGGTGCGCGCGTCGACCACCACCGAGCCGCGCGCCGAGAGGATGCTCGCCGAGCCGCTGCGCAGCAGGCTGGCGATCTCCTGCGCTTGCGCGTAGCTGATGCGCTTGAGCACGGTGCGCAGGGGCACGGCCAGCGCGGCGGCGGCGTGCTGCGCCGCCTCGGCCTGCGCCTCCTCGTTGAGCTTGCTGCGCGGCGCGATGCGCATGATGTTGCCGTCGAGCTCGTACCAGAGGTCGTTGGTCTTGAGGATGATCTCGAGCGCCTGGTCCCAGGGCACCTGGTCGAGCTCGACCGTCACCGGGCCGCTGACGCCCGGCTGGATCACCATGTTGAGGCCGGCGATCTTGGCGAAGGTGCGCAGCACCTCCTTGATGTCGGCGTCGCGCAGGCTGAAGTTGATCGGCTCGCCGACGTAGACCTTCTTGCCGGTGCCCAGCTCGCGAGCGGCGAAGTTGGGCGACGGCGTCGCCACGGTCTGCGCCGGCGTCGTCGGCACCACGTCCTGCACCTCGACCGCCTCGACGGAGCCGACGTCGCTGGGCTCGACGCCGGCGGGCGGCCGCGGCGGCGCGGCGGCCGCGGGCGTCGCCGCCACCTCGGTACCGCGGCCGGTGATCTCGACGCGTGGAGCCGGAACCGCAGCGGGAGGCGCGGCGGGCGCCGGCGCGGGAGGCGTCGCGGCCATCTCTACCGGCGCGGGAGCGCTCGGCGCCGGAGCGGCGGCTGCCGGCTCGGCCCACGTGGCCGGCGGGCTGGTGCCGGCGACCGCCGCGGGCTCGGCGGCCGGCGTCGGCGGCGCGACCGGTTCCTCCGACGCTCCGAGCCGAGCGGCGCTGCCGTCGAAGCTGACGACGAGACCGGCGCCGGTCGACTGCAGGTGCGGCACCACGTCCGCCGAGAGATCGAGGACGACGCGCGACACCGCCGGCTGCGACTTGAACTGCGCGATGCGCACCCGCGCCAGAGGATCGCCGGTGCCGGGCACCGTGGCGCGCGGCGCCGCGTTGGTGACGCCTTGCAGGTCGATGACGAAGCGCGCGGGATCGGCGAGCTGGAAGGTCGAGTAGGCGAAGTCGCCGTCACCCTGGATGCGCACCTGCGGGCCGCGCGGTCCGCTCTCGACGACGACGTCCTCGAGACGCGTGGCGGCGACGCCCGCTGGCGCCGGGGCGACGTACGGCGACTCCGGCGTGCCGGCGGGCGAAGGCACGGCGGCCGTCGTCTCCATCGGCCTGCTCGGCGCCGGAGCGGGAGCGACCGGCGCCGGCGGCGCGGCGGCCGGCGGCGGCGCGGCGGCGATGGGGGCCACCGGCACCGGCTCCGAGGCCTCGGCCATGGTGGCGGCGCCGCTGCCGGCCGGAACGAGCGTGAGCAGCAGGCCGTTGCCGTTGGAGACCAGGTTGTGCTCGGTCTCGCCCTCGGTGGCGATCACCAGCCGGGTGAGCGGCCGCTCGCCGCTGTCGACCTGGCGCACCGACACCGACCGCAGGAGTCCGCCCTCGGGGCCGAGGTCGGCGACGCCGGGCGCCATCGTGCTGTTGGGCAGCTCGAGCACCAGCCGGCCCTCGCTGTCGCGGTACTGCGTCCATACCAGCGGCGCCGTGGCCTGCAGCTCGAGCCGCACGCCGGGAGCCGCCTCGCGCGCTTGCAGCGAGGTGATCTGCGCCGGGGCGGCCTGCTCGGCCCGGGCGGCCGCGGCCGGCGCGGCGGAGGGCGCGGGCGCGCTCTTCGACCTCGAGGCGCAGCCGAGAAGCAGCGCAACGGCCAGCGGCGCGAGCGCGGCTCGGCCGACCCAGCCTCTCCTAGAACGACCATTCCCCATGACGCTGCCTCCCTCCCGGCTCACGGCTCCGGGTTGAGCTTCTTGACCACCTCGCGGAACGGCTTGATGACGCTCGGATCGTTGACCACCTGCTTGAAGGTGACCTCGCCGGGTGCGATCGAGACGACCTCGCCGTCGTAGAGCTGATCGCCCTCCTGAATGAGATAACTCTTGTCCTTGTCCGATGCCTGCACCTGGGCGAACGTGCGCCCCTGCATGCGGAAGATGCCCTTGACCGAGATCTCGTCGATGAGCATGCCGGGCACGCCTTCGGGTCGCTGCTGCGGCGCTTCCTTGAGCTGGTTGCGCTGCAGCAGCGAGACGAACGGATCGCGGCGCCCCGCCGGGTCGTAGCTGTAGCCCTCGCCGGCCAGCACTTCCTCCTCGCCGGCGAGGATCTGGTCGATCGTCTGCTCGTCGGCGGCGGCGCTCTCGCCGCCCTGGCCGGGCGCGGGCGTCGGCGACGGCTGCTGCGCACGCGCCGGAAGTGCAGACGCGGCGATGACGAGGACGGCGAAGAGCGCGGGGGTGGCGAGTCGCGGGTGCTTGCTCATGGTGGGTCTCCGGCCGGCCTCAGCCCTCCGGCGCGCTGGCCGATCCCGGGCGCTTGACCATCGGCCGGGCCGCCGGCGCCGCCGCTGCGCCTGCGGCCGGCGCCGCCTCCTCTTCCTCGCGGTAGACGAAGGTCTTGGCCGTGAAGGCGGCGCTGATCGAGTGCCCCTGGTTGGCGGCGGGGTCGATGGCGTTCACGTTGAGGTCGTCGACGTTGATGATGCGCGAGAAGCGGCCGATGCGGTCGTAGAAGAGCGCCAGGTTGTGGTAGGTGCCCTGGAGCTGGATCTGGATCGGCCACTCGCTGTAGAAGTCCTGGTCGGTCAGGTTGCCCGGCGTGATGCGCAGGATGTCGAGGTCGCCCTGCTCGGCGAGCGCGCGCAGGCGGCGCAGCAGGTCCTCGGTGTTGAGGCGCGCCGGCAGGATGCGCAGCAGCTTGTCGAGCTCGAGCTCGAGCCGCCGAACCTCTTCGCGGAACTGGGGCAGCCGCTGCTTGGCGGCGCGGCCTTCCTGGATCTTGCCCTGCAGCTCGGACAGCTTCGCGTCCTGCCCCGCGATCTGGTCCTTCATCGGGCCGAAGGCGCGCCACCAGGCGAGCCCGAAGAGCACGACCGCCACGCCCACGCCGACGCCGAGGCCGACGTACCAGGGCCTGTCCTTCAGCGCCGCGATCGCCATTCAGGGCTCCCTTCCAATTCCGGCTACGGCCAACGGATGCAATCCGGCTTCGGCCAACGGAAGCAGGTACGGCCGGCTCACGTTCAGGTACCGGCCGGCGGTGCCGCGGCGGCGGCCGGCGCCTCTCCCGTCGCCGGCTGCTGGGCGGCGGGCGGCTCGGCGATGGAGAAGTTGAAGGTGATGGTGAAGGCGTAGACGGGCCCTTGCTTGCTGGTATCGCGCAGGCGCGGCTCCTGGAACTCGGGCACCTTGCCGAGGTTCTCGATGAAGGCCGCGATCTGGTTGGTGTTGAACGCCTTGCCCCGCAGCTCGATGTTGTTGGCCTGCAGCGTCATGGCGTCGAGCCAGAGCAGCTCGGGCAGCGCGTTGGAGATCTGGTCCATGATCCGCACCGGCCCCCACTGCTTGCGCTTGAGGTCGTTGATGATGTTGATCTTGTGCTCGAGCTTCTCCTTCTTGACCTTGTAGTCCTCGACCTCCTGGAGGACCTGCTGCAGCTCGTCGACCTCCTTCTGCGCCACCGCGATCGCCTGGTCGCGCTCGCGGATCTCGCCGCGCAGGTACCACCAGTAGCCGGCGATCAGCGCCGCGCCGACGACCAGGGCGAGCAGGAACAGCCCCTCGGAGAGCGTCAGCCCGGCGATGCCGAGCCGCTCCTTGGTCTTGCGGGAGACGACCGGGCGCCTGCCCTCGGAGACGAGGTTGATCTTGATCATGGCGCTACTCCCCGACCTTGCGGATGGCGAGGCCGACCGTCACCGCCAGCATCGGCGCCACCGAGCGCAGCCACTCGACGTCGAAGTCGGACTCGCGCACCTGCACGCGGCGGAAGGGGTCCATCAGCTCGACCGGCACGCCGAACCGCTCGCGCAGGATCTGCAGCAGGTTGGGGGTGAGCGCGCAGCCGCCGGAGACGACCAGCTCGTCGACCGGCCCCTCGGCCGAGGTGGCGGCGAAGAAGTCGAAGGTCTTCTGGATCTCCGAGGCGAGCTCGGCGGAGACGGCGTCGAGCACGGGGCGCGCCTCGGTCGTCGAGTAGCGGTCGACGCTGCCGCCGCGCTTCAAGGTCTCCGCCTGGTCGTAGGAGAGGTTGTACTCGCGCTGCAGCGCCTCGGAGAACTGGTTGCCGCCGAAGGAGATGTCGCGCCAGAAGACGCTCTGGCCGCGGGAGACGACGTTGATGTTGGTGACCGCGGCGCCCATGTTGACCAGCGCCACCACCTTGAGCGGATCGAGGTCGTAGTTGACCTCGTAGCAGTTCTGCACCGCGAAGGCGTCGACGTCGACCAGCGCCGGGTTGCGGCCCGCCTGGCTGATCACCGACATGTAGTCGTTGACCTTGTCGCGCTTGACGGCGACCAGCAGCACGTCCATCTGCCCCTCGCCGGGCGGGGTGTCGGAGAGCACCACGTAGTCGAGGCGCACGTCGTTGATGTCGAAGGGGATGTACTGCTCGGCCTCCCACTGGATCGACTCGGCGAGCTCCTCTTGCGACATCGCCGGCACTTGGATCTTCTTGATGATCACCGAGTGGCCGGAGAGCGAGGTGGCGTAGTTGGGGTTCTTGACCTTGGCCTGGTCGTTGAGCTTGTGGATGGCGTCGACGACGAGCGAGGAGTCCATGATCGAACCGTCGACGATGGCTTCGGGGGAGAGGCCCTCGACGGCCACCTTCTGTACCTGGAAGGAGCCCTTGCGCTCGCGCAGCTCGACGAGCTTCACCGCGGAGCTGCCGATGTCGAGGCCGACGACGCCCTTGGCGCGCGCGAATAGCGCCACGGGACTAATGCCCCCCCAAGACCGCTGTAGGCATGGCAATTAGCTCCACGCAGTTCAAATTTTGCTGGAGCGTAACAGGGTTCTTCTTTGGGTGTCAAGGCAACAGAGCACACAGTGAAGTGCGGCACACCACACATTCTGCAAGGTTTAGCAGCCGCGAGAAGGCTGCGCCTTGCCCTTCGCGGCGGCTCTCTGCTACCCTTGCGCGCCCGCGCCGACGCCTCCTCAGCGGAGCGCGCTCCCCCGTCAGAACGAGTGGAAGGATACGAGCCATGGCAAAGCACTGCGACATCTGCGGCAAGACCACCGTGCACGGCCAGCAGGTGAGCCACGCCCACAACGTCACCAAGCGCACCTGGGAACCCAACCTCCAGAGCGTGCGCGCCAAGGTGGGCGGCGGCACGCGCCGCCTGCGCGTCTGCACCCGCTGCCTGCGCGCCGGGAAGGTGCAGAAGCCGCCGGTGCGCCGTTGGGAGGCCGAGGAGACGACGACCTAGGTCGTTTCGGTGGCTGCGGCAGTGGCCGCGGCCGCTCACTCCTCCTCAGTCCTGCCGAGGTCCGCCGCGGCCTCCCATCGTCCGTCCCACTTCCCGCACTCCCGACACCGCCTGGATCCCCTGCTCGAGCTTCTCGAGGTGGCGGCGGCTCTTCACCTCGACGAGCACCCGCACGCGCCCGCGATTGGGCTCCACCGACTCCGCCTCGATCTGGCGGATGTTGCTGTCGCCCTTCGAGATCGCCTCGGTGAGGCGGGCCAGCACACCGGGCTCGTCCTCGGTCTCGATGCGCAGGGTCACCGGGAAGACGCCGGCGTCGGCGCGCGCCCATTCGACCTCGATCTCGCGCTCCGGGTTGTAGAGCAGGTTCTTGACGTTGGGGCAGTCGACGGAGTGCACGGAGACGCCGCGCCCGCGCGTCACGTAGCCGACGATCTGCTCACCGGGCAGCGGGTTGCAGCACTGCGCCATCACCGCCAGCAGGTCGTCGTGCCCCTTGACGACGATCGGTCCGGCGCCGCCGCTGGGCAGCAGGCGGTCGACGGCGGCACGTAGCCGCCCGGGCTTGGGCGGCGGCGCCTGCAGCCGTTCCTCGCCGACCAGGCGCGCAAGAACTTGGCGCACGTTCACCTTGCCGAAGCCGATGCGGCTGTAGAGGTCGTCGAGGCCGTTGATGCCGCGCTCGGTGAGGTAGGCCGCCATCTCCTCGCCCTCGGCGGCCTTCTTCGGGTTCACCTTGTAGCGGCGCAGCTCCTTCTCCAACAGGCGGCGGCCGATCTCGGTGGCGCGCTGCTTCTGCTGGATGCTCAGCCAGTGGCGGATCTTCGCCTTGGCGCGCGAGGTGGCGACGAGGCTCAGCCAGTCGCGGCTGGGGCGGCGGGCGGGGTCGGTCAAGATCTCGACGATGTCGCCGTTCTTGAGCGTGGTGCGCAGCGGCACCAGCTTGCCGTTGACGCGCGCGCCGGCGGCGTGGTGGCCCACCTCGGTGTGGACGCGGTAGGCGAAGTCGAGCGGCGTGGCGTCGCGCGGGAAGGAGAACACCTCGCCCTTGGGCGTGAAGACGTAGACCTCGTCGGGGTAGAGGTCGATCTTCAGGTTGTTGAGGAAGGCGCGGTCGTCCTTGACCTCTTTCTGCCACTCGAGGAGCTGCCGCAGCCACATGATGTTGGGGTCGCGGTCGCGCGCTCCCGCCGGCGTGTTGCCGTTGCCCTCCTTGTAGTGCCAGTGCGCGGCGATGCCCTCCTCCGCCACGAGGTCCATCTCGCGGGTGCGGATCTGCACCTCGAACGGTTGGCCGCGCTCGGCGAGCACCGTGGTGTGCAGCGACTGGTAGAAGTTCGGCTTCGGCATCGCGATGTAGTCCTTGAACCGGCCGGGGATGGGCCGCCAGCTCTGGTGGACGACGCCGAGCGCCGCGTAGCTGTCGCGCAGCGAGGTGGTGATGATGCGGAAGGCGAGGTAGTCGTAGAGCTGCTCGATGTCGACGTCGTTGCGCCGCAGCTTTTGATAGATCGAGTGGTAGCGCTTGACGCGGTAGCCGATGTCGGCGGCGATGTCCGCCTCCGCCAGGGTCTCCGTCAGGCGCACGCGGATGCGCTCCATCGTCTCGCGGGCGCCGCTCATCTTCGCCTGCACGCCGGCGAAGACCTCGGCGAACTGGTGCGGGTAGAGATAGTAGAAGGCGAGGTCCTCGAGGTCGCCCTTGACCTTCGCCATCCCCAGCCGGTGGGCGAGCGGGGCGTAGATCTCGAGCGTCTCGAGGGCGACGCGGCGGCGCGTCTCCGGCGAGACGTACTCCAGCGTCTCCATGTTGTGGAGCCGGTCGGCGAGCTTGACGACGATGACGCGGATGTCTTTGGCCGAGGCGAGGATGAGCTTGCGGAAGGTCTGCGCCTGTGCCTCGTCGCGCCGCACGTAGGCGTGGCGGCCGATCTTGGTGACGCCGTCGACGAGCTCGGCGATCTCGGCGCCGAAGGTCGACTCCAGCACCTCGCGCGAGGTGAGGGTGTCCTCGAGCACGTCGTGCAGCAGGCCCACCGAGACGCACAGCTCGTCGAACTTGAGCTCCGCCAAGTGGTACGCCACCGCCAGCGGGTGCGTGAAGTAGGGCTGGCCGGAACGCCGCTTCTGGCCGGCGTGCTTCTCGGCCGAGAAGGCGTGGGCGCGGCGCAGTAGCGCCTCGTCGCAGCTCGGGTTCTGGGCCTTGAGCAGGTCCAGCAGCCCGTCCAGGGTGGGGTTCTTGGGCGGCGCGACCGGCGGCTTGAGGCGGCTCCGGATCTTGAGCACCAGGAGCCGATTATAGGAGCCGCCGAAAGGTCAGAACCGCCGACGCCCCGGCGCCCTTCCTGACGTTCAGGGTGGCGGCCGGGGCGTGGTGGAGCTCGAGCGCAGCGCCGGCGCGGCGACGGCTACGTGCCGGCGGGCTTGATGTCGTCGAAGACGATGCCGAGCTTCTCGGCGCCGTTGTTGCGGCAGAGGTCCATGAACTCCGCCACCTGGCCGTAGGGCAGCTCGCCGTCGGCGGCGAAGAAGACGATCTTCTTGCCGCGGTTCATCTGCTTGAGACGGCCGGGGAACTGCGCCATGGGCACCTCTTCCTTGTTGAGGTAGGTGCGGCCATCGCGGTCCATGCGCACGATGAGCTGGTCGGCGGAGGGGGGCACGACCGCCGCCGTCTTGTTCTCCGGCGGGGTCTCCACCGGATAGCCCATCTGCAGGATGGGGATCACCACCATGAAGATGATGAGCAGCACGAGCACCACGTCCACCAGCGGGGTGACGTTGATCTCGCTCTTGAGGGAACCGCCTCCGCCGACGTTCATCGCCATGGCTTTCTCTCCGCTGCGCGCGCTAGCTAGGAGCGGCGGCGCCGGCCCGGTTCTTCTTGTGGGTCTCGAGGCCGGCGCCGGGGAAGCCGGCGGCGTTGATCGCCTTGAGGAGCTTTCTCACCTCGGCGTACTTGATGCGGCGGTCGGCCTTGATGACCACTTCCTTGTCGGGCGTCTGGTCGTGGATGTCCTTGAACTTGGCGTTGAGCTGGTCCGCGGGCACCCACTTGTCCTCGACGAAGACGCTGCCGTCCTGCTCGATGGCGACGTTGAGCTGCTTGGCGCCCTGCGGCATCTTCTCGGGCTGGTCGGTCTCCGGCAGCGCCACCGGGTGGCCCTGGGTGAGCAGCGGCGTCACCACCATGAAGATGATCAGCAGCACCAGGCAGACGTCGACCAGCGGCGTGACGTTGATGTCCGCCTTGACCGCGCTCTGGCTGTCGTACTCGAAGTGCTTAAGCCCGGACGCCAGCGGCATGGGCGGTCCCCTGCTTCGCCCCTTGCTTCTTGATGAAGAAGTCGACCAGCTCCGAGGCGGAGTTGGACATCTCCACCTGGAAGCGCTCGAGGACGTTGGTGAAGTAGTTGAAGAGCCAGGCCGCCGGGATGGCGACGCCGAGGCCGAGGGCGGTGGTGACGAGCGCCTCGGAGATGCCCTTCGACACCGAGCCGATGCCGCCCGACCCGGACAGCGCCATGCCCTGGAAGGCGTGGATGATGCCGATCACGGTGCCGAACAGGCCGATGAAGGGGGCCGTGGTGGCGATGGTGGCGAGGCCGCCGACGCCCTTCTTGAAGTCGGAGTAGACGACCAGCGACTCGCGCTCGATGGCCCGCTTGGCGGCCTCGATGACGTCGTGTCCCTGGACCGACGACGGTGTCGTCGTCTGGTCATACAGGAACTCGATCAGCCCGGCTCGGGTGACGCGCGCCAGGTGGCTCGACTTGTACTTGCGGGCCAGCTCGATCGACTCCGCCGGCTGGTCCTTGGCGAGCAGCGGCGTCAGCTTCTTGGCGAACTCCAGCGACTGCTTCTTGGCGCGGGAGAAGGTGAGCAGCCGCTCGATGGTCACGTACAGCGACCAGATCGACATCAGGAGGAGGATGATCGCCACGATGCGGGCGATCCAGGTCATGCTCTGCCAGATCTCCACCGGTCCGAAGGACATACCTTCCATGCCGCGCTCCTTTGCGATGGGTGCGAATTGCTTCCCTACTGGACTTTGAAATTCACCGTCAGGATGAAATAGACGTTCACCGGCCGGCCGCCCTGCGTCGCAGGCCGGAACCTCCAGCGCTTCACCGCGTCCACGGCGGCCTGGTCCAGGCCCATCGGCAGGCCCTTGAGCACGCGCACGTTCTCGACGGTACCGGTACGGTTGATGATCGCCTCGACGATGACGATGCCCTGCACGCGAGCGCGCCGCGCGGTCTCGGTGTAGACCGGCTGGATGCGGTCGATCACCACCGGCGGCGTCACGTCGCCGCCGACGCGCAGGATCTCGTCGCCGGTGCCGCCGGGAGTGCCGCCGGGAGTGCCGCCCGGCACGCCACCGGGCACGCCGCCCGGCACGCCACCCTCGACGCCGCCCTCGACGCCCTCGTCGGTGGACTCGACCTCCTGGACGGGCTCGGCCTTGGGCAGCTCCTGCGGCACTTCGACCGGCTGCACCACCTCCTTGGGGATGACGATCGTCGGCTTCGGCGTCTCCGGCGTCGCCGGCTTGGGGGCCGGCGGCGGAGGCGGCGGCGGCGGCGGAGGCGGCGGAGCGGCGGCGCTGATGAACACCACCTGGATGGGCGGCTCGTCCACCGGCGGCACGTTCCAGTACTGCGCCGCCAATACGCCGGTGAGCACGACGGCGTGCACCGCCAAGGCGATGGGGATGATGAGCAGGCGCCTGGGCGATTGCTTCTGCTTCTGCGAGGCGATCATGGAGTTCTCGAACATGGCTTCACTCCTGAGGGGTCGCGCTCAACCCCCCTACTGCCCCTGCGCTGCCTGCCCCGGCGACGGCGTCGGCCGCGCCCCTGGCCCCTGCTTCGCCTGGCGGCGAAGCTCGATGGCCTGGTTGCGGTACTCGTCCGCCTTCTTGATGTAGTCCTGCTGCTTGAAGGGGTCGACCTCGACCTTGACCTTCTCGCGCCACAGCAGGTTGATGTACGAGAGCGTCTCGATCGACGGCTTGTTGCCCTGCAGCTGGAGCGCCCGCTCGAGCGCCCGGATGCCGAGCTCGATGACGGCGCGGTGCTTCTCGACGTCCGCCGGCGGGTTGCGGTAGGACCTGCTCCAGGCGGTGACGCCGATGACGTGGTAGAGCTCGGGGTCGTTGGTGTGCAGCGACTCGGCCTGCTGCATCGCCTGGTCGAGCATGCCGGCCTCGGCCATCGCCGAGATCGCGCCCTTCTGGTACTTCGCGTCACCAGGATGCGCCGCGGCGTCCTCCCTGAGCATCTGCACCGCTTCTTCCTGTCGGCCCGAGCCCATGAGGGTGCTCTCCAGGTACTCCCGTACCTTTTGATCCTCGGGATAGTCGACAAGATACTTCTTGAAGGCGTCGATGGCCGTGTTGGCGTAGTCCTTGTTCTGCGGCGACTCGTCGCCGGGGCGGTAGAGGGCGAGGGCGGAGAAGCCCAGCGACCTCCAGACCTGGGTGGCGGACGGGTCCTTCTCGAGCCCCTTCGCGTAGTCGTGCAGGGCGGCACGATACGACTCGTCCTTGTAGTAGTTGTTGGCGCGGTGGAAGTGCTCCCGCGCCGCGAACTTCTCACACCCGCCGAGAGCCAGGGTCACAGTCACGAGCAGCGTGGTGGCGGCGATCCTTCGCATCAGCCTCGATCGGTCGTCAGAAGGAGTCGTTCAGGAGGTCATTCAGCAAGTCGTTCGAGAAATCCACGGCGCCCGTCCGTCCGCGCCGAGCGTTTGACTCTATAGCTTCCGATCATCAAGTCAATGGGTTGGGCGTCAGCGGCGGCGGCCGCCGGCCGCGGCCTTGCGCTCGCTGGGCCGCGTCTCACGTTGCGCCTTGGTGTCGCGCGGCTTGCCTTCCGCAGCGCGGGCGGGCGCCGGCGCCTGGCGGTCGCGCCGCCGCTGCACCCAGTTCTCCCACAGCAGCGCGAACGAGGCGGCGACGAACACCGACGAGTAGGTGCCGACGATGACGCCCACCGTCATCACGAACGAGAAGCCGCGCAGCACCTCGCCGCCGAGGAAGAGCAGCGCCAGGCAGGCGAGGAAGACCGAGCTGGCGGTCAAGATGGTGCGCGACAGCGTCATGTTGACGGCGTCGTTGAGCAGCTTCTCGAACGGCATGCGCCGCGACTTGCGCAGCATCTCGCGCACGCGGTCGAAGACGACGACGCTGTCGTTGACCGAGTAGCCGACGAGGGTGAGGAAGGCGGCGATCGTCGTCAGGTTGAACTCGAAGCCGAAGAGCGCGTAGAGGCCGAGGGTGACCAGGACGTCGTGGATCAGCGCGATGACGGCGCCGATGCCGAAGCGCAGCTCGAAGCGGATCCAGATGTAGACCAGCATGGCGAGCATCGACAGCACGACGGCGAGGATGCCGCGCTGGCGCAGCTCGGCGCCGACCGTCGGACCCACCACCTCGCGCGAGAGCACCGCGAAGTTGCCGACGTAGGTGCGCTGCTTGAGCGCCTGCAGGATCTCGGGAGTCATCCCCTTGACGTTGGCGAGCTGCTGGAAGTCGCGCACCACGCCCTGCCGGCGGACCGCGAGGATGCTCTGCGCCACCTCGGTGTAGGCGTCGCGCGCGGCGGTGATGTCGGCCGCCTTGAGCTGCAGCGGGTCGGCGTCGAAGAGCAGCGCCGCCAGCCCCTCGGCGCCGCCCTTGTTGATGTCGAAGGCGGGGTGGCTGCCGGGGTTGTAGATCTTGTCGAGGGCGCCGATGATCTCCTTCTCCTGACCCTCCTCCCCGGCGCCGTGCAGGCGGGTGCGGATCATGAACTGGTCGGGGTTCTCGGTGCCGTAGCCCTGGATGCTGGCATCGCCCAACCCGGCCTGCGCCATCGAGTGGCGCAGCTGGTCGGCGGTGGGCGGCTTGAGGAACTGCGCCACCACCTGGGTGCCGCCGGCGAAGTCGATGCCCACGTTCAAGCCCTTGTGGAAGACCACCACCGAGAGGCCGAGCAGCGAGAGCAGGGTGGAGACCACCGCCCAGTGCTTGCGGTACTTGAGGAAGTCGTAGTTGGCGTTCTGGAAGAACCGCATGACCTAGCTCCTTGCCTCAACCAATGGAGATCGACTCGACGCGCTTGCGCAGCGACAGCTCGAGGTCGAACAGCCAATGGCTGACGAAGACCGCGGTGAACAGCGACGCCGAGAGACCGATCATCAGCGTCACTGCGAAGCCGCGCACCGGCCCGGTGCCGAACTGGAAGAGGAACAGCGCCGCGATCAGCGTCGTCATGTGGGTGTCGATGACGGAGGCGAAGGCGCGCTTGAAGCCCTCGTCGATCGAGGTGCGCGGCGTGCGCCCGGCCCGCAACTCCTCGCGGATGCGCTCGAAGATGAGCACGTTGGCGTCCACCGCCATGCCCATGGTGAGCACCACGCCGGCGATGCCGGGCAGCGTCAGCGTGGCGCCGAAGTAGGCGAGACCGCCGAAGATGATCGCCACGTTGAGCACCAGGGCGGCGATGGCGTTGATGCCGGAGAGGTGGTAGACGACCACCATCATCAAGACCACCAGGATGGCGCCGACGACGCCAGCGCGGATGCCGTCCTTGATCGAGTCGGCGCCGAGCGACGGACCGACGGTGCGCTCCTCCAGCGTCTCGATACCCGCCGGCAGGGCGCCGCTGCTGAGCACCGTCGAGAGGTCGGTGACCTCCTCCTGGGTGAACTGGCCGCGGATGATGCCGGAATCGGTGATGCGCGTCTCGATGCGCGGCGAGGACACCACGCGGTGGTCGAGCACGATGGCGAGCCCCTTGCCGACGTTGGCCGAGGTCAGCTCGCCGAAGCGCTGGCCGGCCTCGTGGGTGAAGGTGAACTCGACGATGGGGTCGTTGAACTGGCCGAGGCCGGGGCGCGCGCTCTTGAGGTCGCGGCCGGTCACCCGCGCCGTCTTCTGCACGACGTAGAACTGCGTGCCGACGTTCTTGCCGGTGACCTCGTCCTTGACCCCGCCTTCGAGCAGCTCGAGGTTGGGCGGCAGGGTGCCGTTGTAGGCGGCGAGGGCCTCGGCCGAGGTGCTCACCGGGCCCGACTCGACGATGCGGAACTCGAGGAAGGCGGTGCTCTTGAGGAGGCGCTTGATGCGCTCGGGGTCGTCGACGCCGGGGAGCTGCACCACGATGCGGTCGCCGCCCATGCCCTGGCGCTGGATCTGCGGCTCGGCGACGCCGAAGGCGTTGATGCGGTTGTCGATCGTCTTCAGCGCCTGGTTGACGGCGAGATCGGACAGGCGCCGCGCCTCATCCTCCTTGAGACGGAAGGTGACGCGGTTGCCCTGCGCTTCCGGCTGCCACTCGGCGAACTCCGAGTGGGCGACGTCGACGATCTTCTCGCGGCTGCCGGGCGGCACGGTGACGGCGAAGGCGGTGGGCGAGATCGGCTGCACCTGCAGCGCCGGGGTGCCAGGACTTCCTGAGGCTGCCGATTGCGCCTCCTGCGACAGCCGTTCGGCGACCTTGTCGCGCTCGGAGCGCAGCGCGTCCTCGACCTTCACCCGCAGCACCATGTAGATGCCGCCGCGCAGGTCGAGACCGAGCTTGACCTTCTCCTTGGGCGGCCAGAAGGCGACCACCATGAGGACGGTTACCGCCAGGATGATGACGCCGCGCCAGAGCAGGCTCTTGTTCATGAGTTGGTTCCCCGGTCTTCCACCTGCGCGATCGCCGACTTCGAGACCCTGACCTTCACCTGGTCGGCGATCTTGAGCAGCACCACCGCGCCCTCGATGCCAGCGATCTCGCCATGGAGGCCGCCGTTGGTCACCACCTTGTCCCCCTTCTGCATCTTGTCCACCTGCTGCTGCAGCTCCTTCTGCTTCTTGCGCATCGGCGCGATGAGCAGGAAGTAGAAGACGACGAGGATGAGCAGCATGGGCGCGAACGACAGCCAGCCCGCCGGACCCGACGGAGCGCCTGCCTGCGCCAAGACGAAGAGGGGCGTCACGAGGTTCATCAGCAAGTCTTCAGGAGTCACGGCTCCGCGGTCGCAACCGCTCTATTAGATAGCTCCGCTCTTAGCGAACCTTCGCCGGCTCGCTCGGAGGCTCCGCCGAAAGGCTGTCGGGTTGGGACTCCAGTCCGGGGTCGAGGGACCAGCGAGACACCAGCTCCGTCAGTGTCCCGGACGCGATACTCTCCCCCACCTCCCTCATGAAGTCAAGGTAAAACCACAGGTTGTGGAGCGTCGCGAGCATCTGTCCGGTGAGCGGCTCCCAACGCAGCAAGTGATGCAGGAAGGCGCGCGAGACCTGCGCGCAACAGGGGCAGCGGCACCCCTCCTCGACCGGCCGCGAGTCGGCGCGAAAGCCGGCGCCCTTGAGCTTGAGCGCGCCGGCGCGCGTGAAGAGCACGCCGTGGCGCGCGTTGCGGGCCGGCAGCACGCAGTCGAAGAGATCGACGCCCTGCGCGACGGCGTGGACGATGTCGCGCGGATAGCCGACGCCCATCAGGTAGCGCGGGCGATCGGCGGGCAGCAGCGGCGCCGTCCACTCGACGGCGGCACGGCGCTCGGCGTCGGGCTCGCCGACGCTGACGCCGCCGATGGCATAGCCGTCGAAGCCGAGCGCCGCAAGCTCGCGCGCCGCGCTTTCGCGCAGCTCGCGGAAGGCGCTTCCCTGCACGATGGCGAAGAGGCCGCCCGGGCCGGGGCGCCGCTCCCACTGCTGGCGCGAGCGCGCCGCCCAGCGGTTGGTGCGGGCGAGGCTCGCCGCCGCCGCATCGCGATCGACCGGCCAGGGCGGGCACTCGTCGAGCACCATGGCGACGTCGACGCCGAGCCGGCGCTGGAGGTCGACGACCTCCTCGGGGCCGAGGCGCAGCGCGGCGCCGTCGAGGTGGCTGCGGAAGGTGACGCCCTCTTCGTCGAGACGCCGCAGGTGGCCGAGGCTGAACACCTGAAAGCCACCCGAGTCGGTGAGGATCGGCCCCGACCAGCCGGTGAATGCATGCAGGCCGCCGAGCTCCTCGATCAGCTCGACGCCGGGCCGCAGCGTCAGGTGGTAGAGGTTGGCGAGCATCACCTCGGCGCCGAGCGCGCGCAGTTGCGCGGGAGCGACGCCCTTGACCGCGCCGAGCGTGCCCACCGGCATGAACGCCGGCGTGCGCACCTCGCCGTGCGGCGTCGCGAGCACGCCGGCGCGCGCGGCGCCGCAGGTGGTGGAGACGGTGAACGAGAGCGGCATCAGTTTTCTTGACAGCCCCCTACCCCGATGCTACTTTCCGCGGCCCTGAAGGGAGGCCCTCGCGCATGCCGGAGTCGTTGGGAAAGAAATACGAATGCGCCGAGTGCGGCGCCAAGTTCTACGACCTCGGCAAGGCCGAGCCGATCTGCCCCAAGTGCGGCACCAACCAGCGTGGCCTGCAGGAGCCTCCGAAGACCGCGGCTCCCGCGCCGCGTCCGCGCCCGGTGGCGGCGCCGGTGGCGCCGACCGTCGAGGAGCCTGAGGAGGACCTCCCGGCGGACATCGGCGACGAGGACGAGGAGATCCTCGAGGTCGTTCCCGGCGAAGAAGAGGAAGAGGAAGAGGAGGACGACGAGGCCTGAGTCCGGCTTCGCCGTTCGGCGCACTGTTCGCGAGCGCCGCCCCTCGCATCTTCCTCGGCCTCGGCGCCAATCTCGGCGCGCCGCGGCGCCAGCTCCTTCACGCCATCGCCGCGCTGTCGCGCCAGCTCGGGCCGCTCGCGGTGGCGCCGCTCTACCGCTCGGCGCCAATGTCGCCGGTCGAGCAGCCGGACTTCCTCAACACCGTCGTGCTCGCCATGAGCGAGTGGGCGCCCGAGCGGCTGCTGGCGCTGGCCAAGGAGCTCGAGGTCCGAGCGGGCCGCGCCGACGGCCCGCGCTGGGGCCCGCGGCCGCTCGACGTCGACCTGCTGCTCGTCGGCGACGTGCAGCGTGATGATGCTTCGCTCACGCTGCCGCATCCGCGCCTGCGCGAGCGCGGCTTCGTGCTGGCGCCGCTCGCCGACGTCGCGCCGGAGCTGCGCCTGCCTCCGCATCGTCCAGAACGTCCGGATGGCCGCACCGTGGCCGAGCTGCTCGCCGCGCTGCCGCGCGAGTCGCGGCCCGCGCGCGTGTCGTGGACGGGCGACGACCACGCGAGCTGACTACTCGAGCGCGGCCAACCGCCGAGTCGCGTCGGAGCTGAGCGCGGTGTCCTCGACCTGCGCGCTCGGGCGCGCCTTCGCCTTCGCCACCTCGCGCAGCAGCGCCACCGCACGCGCCTTCGCCGCCGGCCGGTGCACCAAGAGCGCCTCGGCGAGGTAGAAGCGGTTCGACAGCTCGTCGGGCGCGATGGCCAGCGCCTTCTCGAGCTCGGCGATCGCCTTGTCGTGGTCGACCCAGCCGGTGAAGAACGGGATCTTCGGCGCCTCCGCGTGCAGGCGCCCGAGCACGCGGTGGCCGGCGCCGCCCTGAAAACGATCGTCGAGCGCGATCAGCGTCTCCGCCCAGTCGCGCACCTTCTCGCCGACGCCCTGGCGCGCCGCGGCGAGCTTGCCGAAGGCGTTGCCCCACAGTCCCCAATCGGCGGCGCTCCACAGCAGCAGCGGCGGCGCCTCGGGGATACCGCGCAGCGCCGCGGCGCGCTCGGCGGCGCGCTCCGAGTCGAGCTGCTTGGCGTTGGCGCGCTTCCTGACGGCGGCCCAGGCGTTCTCCGACACCGACTTGCCGCGGCCGAAGACGCGCTGCTTCTCTTCCTGCGAGGTCGCCACGTACTCGCCCTCGAACCAGAGGGCGCGCAGCAGCTTCCACGACGCTTCGAGGTTTGCCGGCGCCGCCTTCACCGCTTCTTCGTAAGCCGCGACGGCGCCGGCGATCGGCGCCCGCGCGGCGCGGCCGCCCTGCGCGCCGTCGGCTCGGCGTTCCCACGCCGCGTCGCCGCGCGCGATCGCGGCGGCGGCGTCGGCGGCGCGTGCGGGCGGCGCGAACGCGAGAGCGGCTACCGCCAACGACGCGGCGATCCAGAGCTCTCGGCGCGGCCAAAGCTCTCGGCGCGACATCGCTCGGCAGGGTAACACGTGGCCTCGCATGCATGGTGAGTACCGCCGACGCGCAGCTTGGGGTCACCCAATTGCCGGGATGCGAGCGCCGATCCAATGCCCGCTGCTATCATCCGATCGATGCCTTCAGGCACGCACGTGCGGCTTCCGTTGTTGCTCACCGACGACGTGCAGTTCCCCTGCACGCGAGTGCGGCTGCCGCTCGCCGGCGCGCTGCTGTGCGACCTCCTGGTGCGGCCGCCGGAAGAGCGCTGGCTCGGCGTCGTGCTGGCCCAGCAGGCCGCAGCGGCGCCGGCGGGCACCGCGTCCCGCCTGCTCGAGCTCGAGCCCGACGGCGAGGGCGCGCGCGTCGTGCTGCTCGGCGCCCACCGCTTCGCACTCGCCGAGGCGCCGGCGGCGGCGGCCGGACCGACGCCCTCCTACCCCACTGCTCTCGTGCGTCTCCTCCCCGAGCCGGCGCTCGACGAGCACGCGCCGCTACTGCGCTCGCTGCGCGAGGAATTGGCCGGGCGTCTCGAAGAGGCGGTGCAGGCGCTGGGCGAGGCGATGACGCTGCCGCGCGGCACGCTGCAGAAGCTCGTCGACGCGCCCTTCGAGGAGCTGGTCAACCGGGCCGCCGCCGCGCTCGACGTGCCGCCGCTGCGCAAGGTCGAGCTGCTGACGCTGCCGCTCCCCGACCGCGCCGCCGAGGTCGCCGGTATCCTGCGGAGTCGGACGAAGCTCGTCGAGCTGCTGCGGCCCTATCGCCACTTGGCTGTCGCGGCCGAGCACAATTGATTCGTCTCTGATCCGCATGCCGGCCGGCAGGATGCTCTCCATCCGCGACCCCGTGCACGGCTTCGTGCGCGCCGACGCGCTGGAGCGCGCGCTCATCGACACGCGGCCGCTCCAACGGCTGCGCTCGATCCGCCAGCTCGGCATGATGTTCTTCGTCTTCCCCGGCGCCGAGCACAGCCGCTTCAGCCACGCGCTCGGCGCCATGGAGCTGGCCGGCCGCCTCTACGACGCGCTGGCGGCGAAGAGCGGCGGTCCGCTCGATCCCGACCGCCGTGCCCGCGAGCGCCGCCTCGTGCGCGCCGCCGGTCTCCTCCACGACGTCGGCCACGCGCCCTTCTCGCACTCCGCCGAGGAGCAGTTCGAGGGCGGCATCGACCACGAGGAGATGACGCGGCGCCTGCTCGAGCTGCCGGAGGTGTGCGACGCCTTCGCGCAGCACGGCGACGGCCTGCGCCCCGATGACGTCATCCGCCTGCTGCGCGGCGGCGAAGGACCGGTCGAGCGCCTGCTCTCGCAGGTCGTCTCCGGCGAGCTCGACGTCGACAAGATGGACTACCTGCTGCGCGACAGCCTCTTCTGCGGCGTGCGCTACGGCAGCTACGACCTGCCGCGCCTGCTCGACACGGTGGTGCCCATCCGCGATCCTGACCCCGACCGCGACGGCGAGTGGGGCATCGGCATCGAGGAGGGCGGCGTGCACGCGCTCGAAGCGCTGGTGATGGCGCGCTACTACATGTTCACCCAGGTCTACTTCAACGTCACCGGCAAGGCGCTGGAGCTGCACCTCTCGGCATGGCTGGCCGAAGAAGGCACGCCGTGGTCGGCGGACCCCGAGCTCTTCCTCGCCGAGGACGACGTCGCGGTGCTGGCGCGGATGCGCAGCTCGTCGAGCCCGCACGCGCAGGCGGTGCTGCACCGCGCCCGCTACCCGCTCGCCTACGAGACCCGCGAGCACCTGACGTCCGAGCAGCGCGAGCGCTTCGCCGCCATCGTGCCCGAGCTCGTCACTCGCTTCGGCAGGCGCAACCTGCTGGTCAGCAACGCCGCCAAGGACCCGCACCGCATGGGGCAGTCGCGCGTCTTCGTGCAGCGCTACGACGGCACGCTGGAGCCGGTCGAGGAGGCGAGCCAGTTCATGCGCCACCTGACGCGCATCGAGTCGTTCCGCGTCTACGCGGCGCCCGACTGCTGCGGCGACGTCAAGGCGGCGATCGCCGAGCTGTGGGGCGACTAAGGGGCGCTCCGCGCACCGAGGATCTAGCCGACCGGGACCGCCGCGCCCTCGCGCTCGGCGATCGCCGTCCACGAGCGCTCCGTCGGCCCGGTGTAGATCTGCCGCGGGCGGTTGATGCGCGTCTGCTTGTCCTCGCGCATCTCTTTCCACTGCGCGATCCATCCCGGCAGCCGGCCGAGGGCGAACATCACCGTGAACATGTTGGTCGGGATGCCCATGGCGCGGTAGAGGATGCCGCTGTAGAAGTCGACGTTGGGATAGAGCTTGCGCTCGACGAAGAACGAATCCTCGAGCGCCACCCGCTCGAGCCCCTCGGCGATCTCGAGCAGCGGGTCCTTCTTCCCCATCTCGGCGAGCACCTCGTCGGCCGCCGCCTTGAGGATGCGCGAGCGCGGGTCGAAGTTCTTGTAGACGCGGTGGCCGAAGCCCATGAGGCGGAAGCCCGAGGCCTTGTCCTTCGCCATGGCGACGTACTTCTGGTAGTCGCTGCCGTCGCGCCGGATCATCTCCAGCATCTCGATGACCTTCTGGTTGGCGCCGCCGTGCAGCGGTCCCCAGAGCGCGCAGATGCCGGCGGAGATCGAGGCGAAGAGGTTGGCCTGGCTGCTCCCCACCATGCGCACCGTCGACGTCGAGCAGTTCTGCTCGTGGTCGGCGTGGAGGATGAGCAGCAGGTTCAAGGCGCGCGCCACGACCGGCGAGATGCGATAGGGCTCCGCCGGCACCGCGAACATCATGTGCAGGAAGTTCTCGGTATAGGAGAGGTCGTTGCGCGGGTACATGAAGGGCTGCCCGATCGACTTCTTGTAAGAGAAGGCGGCGATCGTGCGCGCCTTCGACAGCAGGCGCACGATGTTGGTGGGCACGTCCTCGTTGGCCTCGGCGCCCGGGTAATAGGCCGAGAGCGAGGCCACCATCGCCGAGAGCATCGCCATCGGATGCGCCGTCGCCGGGAAGCCGGCGAAGAAGTTCTTCATGTCCTCGTGCAGCAGGCTGTGGTAGGTGAGCCGGCGGTCGAACTCGGCGAGCTCGGCGGCGGTGGGCAGATCCCCGTAGATGAGCAGGTAGCAGACCTCGGTGAAGGTCGCCTGCTCGGCCACCTCTTCGATCGGGTAGCCGCGATAGCGGAGGATGCCGGCCTCGCCGTCGATGAAAGTGATGGCGCTCTCGCAGGCGCCGGTGTTGCCGTAGCCGGGGTCGAAGGTGATGGCGCCGGACTTCGCGCGCAGGGCGCTGATGTCGACCCCCACCTCGCCCTCGCTGCCGACGATGACGGGCAGCTCGTACTCTTTGTCGTCGAGGATCAGCTTTGCCGAGCTCATGCGGCCTCCGCGCGTTCGAGGCTCGGCAATCCTACCGGCCGCAATGCCGCGCTGCAACGTCGGCGCCGCCGCATTGCGGCATCGGCGTGCGCTACGTGCCGCGCGCGCCGCCCCAGAGCTGCTTGTGGAGCTGGAGCGACAAGCGCACGGGCAGGTGGTCGCGAAGGATCCACTCGGCGAGCGTTTTGGAATCCAGCTCGCCGGCCACCGGCGAGAAGTGCACGGGACAGCGACGGTGAAGCTGTGGCCCCATTACGAGATCCCGCGCCCACACGTAGTCGGCTTCGTTCGCGATCACCAACTTGAGCTCGTCCGTGGGGCGCAGGACGTCGAGGTTAGGCCAGTGGTTGCGTTCCGCCTCGCCCGAGCCGGGGCACTTGACGTCGACGATCTTGCGCACGCGCGGGTCGACCGGCGCGACGTCGACGGCGCCGCTGGTCTCGAGCAGCACCTCGTAGCCGGCGTCGCAGAGGTCGGCGAGGAGAGGCAGCGCGCCGGGCTGCAAGAGCGGCTCGCCGCCGGTGAGCTCGACGAGCGGGCAGCCGAAGGCGGCGACGCGGGCGAGCACCTCGGCGCGCGACATCCACTCTCCCTCGTAGAAGGCGTGCTCGGTGTCGCACCAACGGCAGCGCAGGTGACAGCCGGTGAGGCGGATGAGCACGCACGGCAGGCCCGCGCGCGTCGACTCGCCTTGCAGCGAGTAGAAGATCTCGTTGACCCGGAGGCGCTCGGTCGTGGGCAGATCGCGGGCCGGCGCAGACTCGGCAGTGGGCAGCGTGGTGGTGCTCACGGCGATGTAGGCGCCGCCGCGGCCTCCTCCTCGTAGACCGCGCCGGCGGTGTCGCTCTCCCATACCTCGACGCGGGTCACCCGCTTGTGCTCGTCGTCGAGCCGCCGGCGCAGCTCGGCGAAGACGTGCTGGGCGATCAGCTCGGTCGTGGGATTGCGCTCGTCGAACGGCGGCACCTCGTTGAGGAAGGCATGGTCGAACGGACCGACCACCTCCTCCATCGCCCTTTTCAGATCGGCGAAGTCGACCACCATGCCGAGCCCGTCGAGCGCGCTGGCGCGCACCCACACCCGCACCCGATAGCTGTGGCCGTGCAGGTTCTCGCAGCCGCCGCGGTGACCGGGGATCTGGTGCGCGGCGGCGAAGCGGAAGTCTTTAAATACAGAAAAGGGCAAGATGAACCCCAAGAGAAGACTGCCTCAGTCTGCCACCCCACACTCCCCCGACCCCTCTCTCCCCTCGCCGGGGAGAGAGGGGCCCAGAGCACGAGCGCATCATGCGGCCTCCGCTGCCGGCTGCCGCAACAGGAACTCGACCGTCGGTGGCAAGCCCTCGGCGAGCGTGCGCGGCCGCCAGCCCAGTTCGGTGCGCGCGCGGGTGTCGTCGAAAGCCCAGTGGCGCGCCAGGCTGGCGATCTGCCCCGGTGCGATCGGCGGCCGCCGTCCGGCGAGCCGCATCAACGGCGCCGCCACCGTCAACGCCGCGCGGGCGAATGCCGGCGACAGCTCGCGGCGCGGCGGCGGGATGCCGGCCTCGGCGCACACCGCGTCGGCCAGCTCGCGCACCGTCGCCACGTCGCCGGTCATCAGGTAGTCGCGTCCGGGCGGCGCCTGCTCGATCACCCGCACGATGCCGTCGACGAGGTCTTCGAGATAGACCCAGCTCGCCTTGCGGTCGGCGCCGATCAACGCCGGGAAGCGCCCCTTGGCGAGGTTCTTCAGCATGACGTTGGCGCCGCCCTTCTTGCCCGGCGGCCCGTAGACGAGGCTCGGGTAGACGGTGTTGACGCGCAGCCCACGCGCGGCGTAGCCGGCGATCACTTTCTGGCCGGCGTGCTTGGTGGCGCTGTAAGTGGTGGGGAACGGCTGCTGCACGGACGACTCTTCGGTGGCGGGCGAGCCGTCGGGCGGGCTGCCGCCGAAGTAGGCGATCGACGACACGGAGAGAAAGCGCGGGATGCCCAGCTTCAAAGCCAGCGACGCCACGTTCTCGCTGCCGGCGACGTTCGCCGTTTCCATCGTGCGGTCCGACGAGCCGGGATCGAGCTCGGCGGCGGCGTGCACCACCCAGTCGGCGCCCGACATCCCCTCGCGCATCGAGGCGCGATCGCCGAGATCGCCGGTGAAGGTGGCGACGGCGAGCGCCCGCAGCTCCTCGGTGCGGCTCGTCGGCCGCACCAGCGCCCGCAGCTCGTGGCCCTCGGGCGCCAGCCGGCGGCAGAGCGCCGAGCCGATGTAGCCGGTCGCCCCGGTCAGAAAGATGCGCACGATCAGTATCTTAGCTCGACAACAGCGGCCAGGAGAGCGGGCTGACGAAAAGTGGCAGATCGGCTGGCAAACCGGGAATGAAGCCTGCAGGGCTCGGGTTGAAGCGATTGGGACGACTCGGGAGCACTGCTCTCAAAGGTCGCGCAAGAAACAAGAGACCGAGCTCCTCAAAGTCCCTCTCCTCCCCCCGTGCCGGCTCCCTCCACGGCACG
>DASYQD010000100.1:0-13195 GCA_036005845.1 Thermoanaerobaculia bacterium
CCGCAGCGGCCGCATCACCGGCGAGCAGTTCGCCTTCACCGACAAGCTGCGCGCCAACAGCCCGGACAAGCGGCTCGGCGAGCTGCTCATCGAGCACGGCATCCTCTCGCCGGCGAAGCTCTACGAGGGGATCCAGGAGCAGATCCGCTCGGTGGTGTGGAGCCTCTTCGCGTGGGAGGCGGGCGAGGTCGCCTTCTCGATCGGCGACTTCGAAGAGGCCGACATGGTGCGCATCTACCTGCCCATGCGGCAGGTGATCCTGCAGGGCGTCAAGCGCGCGCCCGATGCCAAGGCGCTGGTGGCGCGCCTCGGCCGCAAGGAGACGCAGTTCGAGCCGATCTGGAAGACCGAGGACCTGATCGAGGTGGCGATGGAGGACTCGGAGCTCGAGCTGCTCCGCCTCGTCGACGGCAAGCGCAGCCTCTACGACGTCTGCACCCGCGGGCCCTTCTCGCCGGCCGAGAACGCCCGCATCATCTACGCGTATCACGTGCTCCACCTGATCCGCCGCCGTGTCGCCGAGCGGCCCGGCGTGGTGAAGCTGCGGCTGCGCAGCGAGCCCGCCGGCCAGGAACGGTCGAGCTAGAACGAAAGCAAACGACGATGGCGTTGTACGAATACCAGTGTCAGCAGTGCGGCCGCCGCAGCGAGGTGCTGCAGAAGATGGCCGATGCGCCGCTCACCACCTGCGAGGTCTGCGGCGGCCCGCTCAAGCGGCTCATCTCTTCGCCCGCCGTGCAGTTCAAGGGCTCGGGCTGGTACGTCACCGACTACGCGCGCAAGGGCGGCGGCGGCGGCAGCGCGGGCAAGGAAGGTGGCGGCGCCAAGGAAGGCGGCGACAAGCCGGCGGCCGCTGCGAGCGAGAGCAAAGGCGCGGGCGACTCGAAGCCGGCCGCGAGCGGCAACAGCTCCAGCTCTTCATCGAGCAGCAGCTCGAGCTCTTCATCGAGCACCAGCTCGGGCTCCGGTTCGAGCTCGGGCGGCGGCGAGTAGCCGAGATCGCGATCGCTTCGCTGCGCTCGCGACGACGGTCGCACGTCATTGCGAGGAGCGTAGCGACGAAGCAATCTCGATGCTGCGCGTCGACGGGGCTGCGACGCGCCTCAATCTTCCGGCAGCAGCCCGGGCAGCGCCGGCTGCACCGGCAGTCGCTCCTCGACCAGCTCGGCCTCCGGCGGCAATGGTGCCGGCGGCGGCGGCTCGCCGAGGAAGAGATGCCTCCCCATCGGCCGCAGGTACTGGAAGCCCGACGCCGTCTCCTTCGCCCGCCGCACCTGCTCGAGCTTGGAGTCGAGGTCGTCGACGAAGTGGAGCACCATCGCTTCGGCCGTCATCGGCTCGACCGGCGAGCCGTACTCGCGAGTGCCCTGGTGCGACAGCACGAGGTGCTCGAGGAGGAGCTGCAGGTCGGCGGGGAAGTCGGGGATGGCGGCGCAGCGCTCGCGCAGCAGGTCGCGGCCGATGACGATGTGGCCGATGAAGCGCCCCTCGCGCGTGTAGTCGTTGCCGGGCATGGTGCCCAGCTCGCGGATCTTGCCGAGGTCGTGGAAGAGCACGCCGACGAGCAGCAGGTCGCGGTCGAGGTCGCGGTAGTGCTCGCAGACCTTGGTGACCAGCTCGAGCATCGACACCTCGTGCTCGAGCAGCCCTCCGCGGCAGGCGTGGTGGATCGACTTCGCCGCCGGGTGCTCGCGCAGCGCGCTGCCGTGGACGGCCAGCGTCTCTTCCACCAGCCGGCGCAGCGGCGGCCGCTCGACGCGGTCGAGGCTCGACAGCAGCCGCGCCCACAGCACGTCGAGGTCCTCGCGCGTCGTCGGCACCAGCAGCGCCTCGTCGAAGCCGTAGCGGCGGTCGTCGTCGGTGGCGGCGCGGCAGCGGCGGACGACGAGCTGCAGCTCGTCGCGGTGGCGTTGCACCATCCCCTCGACGGCGACGTACGAAGGCGCCTCGAAGCGGCCCAGCATGGCCTGGCTGTCGGCCCACACCTTGGCGACGATCGCGGCGCTGGCGTCCTGCAGCTCGAGATGGAGGTAGGCGTTGCCCTTGCGATCCTGCCGCTGCTCCTTCTTGGCGAGGAAGGCGAAGCCCTGCACGAAGTCGCCCTCGCGCCAGGTGCAGATCGGCTGGTTGCGGACGGGGCCTGCCGCCATCGCCGGAGTATAGCCGCCGCTGGACAAGCGGCTAAGTCTCTGATAAGATTTCGCTTGCACGACACTGGGCCCCAAGTTCTGGACGTGCCAGCGTCGTGCCCCGCAGACGGCACCCACCCCTCACCACCACCCCGGTCCCGACCGGATGTTTCTGGAGAACCTGATGACCAGCGGCCGCCAGCTGATGAATCGGCTCTACTACTTCACCATCGAGGACGAGAGCATCCTCGCCGAAGCCTTTGCCAAGTTCGAGCGCGACTTCTACGCCATCGCCTACAAGGTCAACGGCACCGAGGACGTCTTCGTCACCACCCAGGAGACGAAGGAGGCGATGGACCGCCACGACGTCCCCTACACGCTGCTCGCCGAAGAGGAGAGCGCGCGCATCGGCGTCATGCACACCGCGCGCTCGCGCGAGGAGCTGCTCGACTACGACGACTCGTTGAAGGCGCTCGCCCTCGCCTACCGCGCCGTCGCCCTCGCGTGCGTGGGCAGAAACGGCGACAAGGACCTCGGCTTCGACTTGACCAGCAGCCCGAAGAAGTACACCTACTTCACGGCGCCCGCCGGCCACACCTACATCTGGCGGCTCTTCGAGACGCGCGACGAGGCGCTCGAGTTCGTCGGCAAGCTCACCGTCAACGAGCGCGAGGCGATGGAGTGGGCGGAGGCGATCCCGCTGGAGACGGCGGCCGAGCTCAAGGCTTTCGGTTAGGTATCTCGCCGGCTTTGAGCAAACCGCTCCTGCCGAATTATGGCAGCGGCGAATCGCCGCGCAGTAGGTTAGCGCCGAATCTGCGCGGCGTCCTTGCCAACGTCGAACGAAGCCCAGCATGCGGCAGCCAAGTGCCGTCCCTTGGGGGGAAACCCAGCATGGACGACCTTCCTGCCCTTCAAGTTCAGGAACTGCACCGCCGGAACTAAATCGGCGTCCTGGGTAGCTAAGACCGCGATGTCATAAGCCTGTTCCCATGCGAGGCGGATCATGTCCGTTGCGATCATTGTGTCGACGCCCTTTTCGACTGTCGCCTTGATGGGCAGCGTGCAGTGGGGGCAATCGACAATCGGGCGGTGGCAGGCGGGACACTTGGGGGCAGCCTTTGCTCTGCGCTCGAGGCAGTTGACCGTCACACCAGGCTGGGCATTGAGCCAAGTGGTCGCCCAACGGTGGTAGTTCTGGTCTGTGCTGGGGTGGTAGGACGTGTAGATGATGCAGCCGTCGTAAGAGTGGGAAGGTACACCGACCAGAGCTGCGGCCTTCTGTGAGAGCCAAGCTCCAAGTGTCTTCCAGTTAACGCCGAACTTAGGGTCGCCCGTTACCTCGTTGAGGCTGAGCTGAAAGTTCCAGTAGTCGACGAAGACACGGACGCGCGCAAGACCGTTGATCGCTGTCGCAGGTGTCGGTGGGGGAGCCGGGCTAGCTGGCGGAAGCGAAGCCATTTCTTCCTCCAAAACATTCAGGGGGCGCTCGCGCGCCCCCTGGGGACTACATAACCGACGCCCATACTCTTCCCTGGGGTAGTACCCCATAGGTAGGCGTCGGTGGGCTTCAATAGGCGCACATTATGGTGCGTAACAGACACCTGTCAAGTGGTGCTGTCACATGCGCCAATTCGCGCCTGTCGGTTTAACGCGCATCGTATTGTGCCTATTCCCGTTTCTTGCCGCAGGTAGATGGCTCTAGCCATTTGTTACGCCCGTTGCCGCTAGTCTCGCTCGCTGGATGATGACGCTCGGGCATAGGGAGCAGCACGACAGACCAACGAATGGAGCAGGAAAGAAGCCTAGGCCGAGCCCCAAGCCCGCGGACGCACGTTGCTGCGGTAGATGGTTCCCGATGTTTGGGAAGCCCCACTAAGCTTCGCCGATGAAGCAGCTTCCTCTCCACCTCCTCACCTACACGGTCTCGCAGCTCGGCGAGGAGGTCCGCGCCTTCCTCGGCGAGGCGTTCCCCGGCGTCTGGGTGGCGGGCGAGGTGCAGCGCCTCATGCCCAGCCGCAACGGCCACCTCTTCTTCGAGCTGGTGGAGAAGGGCGACGCCGACCAGATCGTCGGCAAACTCGAAGCGGTGATCTGGCGCACCGACCTGCAGCGGCTGCAGCGCGAGCTCAAGAAGAGCGGCCAGTCGCTGGTCGAAGGGATGGCGGTGCGCTGCCTGTGCGCCGTCGACTTCTACCCGCCGGGCGGGCGGCTGCAGGTGACGGTGCGCGAGGTGGACCCGCTGTTCACGCTCGGCCTGCTGGCGCGGCGGCGGCAGGAGACGCTGGCGGCGCTCGCCGAGGCCGGGCTGCTCGAGAAGAACCGTGCGCTGCTGCTGCCTCCGGTGCCGCTGCGCGTCGGGCTCGTCACCTCGCACGGCAGCGCCGCCTTCCACGACTTCTTCACCCGGCTGCGCGAGAGCGGCTACCGCTTCGACGTGGTGCTCGTGCACGCCTCGATGCAGGGGCCGCCGGCGGAACGCGAGGTCACCTCGGCGCTGCGCTCGCTCGCGGCACTGCACGTCGACTGCGCCGTGCTGGTGCGCGGCGGCGGCGCCAAGAGCGACCTCGCGGCCTTCGACAGCCGCCGCATCGCCGAGGCGATCGCGCACTCGCCGGTGCCGGTGCTCACCGGCCTCGGCCACGAGATCGACCGCGCGGTGGCCGACGTCGTGGCGCACACGGCGTTCAAGACGCCGACGATGGTGGCCGAGTTCCTGGTGCGGCGCGTCGAGGAGGCGGACCGCGCGCTGGGAGTCGCGGCGCGCCGGCTCGCCGAAGCGGCGCTCGAACGGCTGGCAGCGGAGCGCGAGGCGGTGGGTGCCTGCCGCGAGCGGCTGCTCGAGGCGGCGGGCACGGTGGCCGAGCAGCAAGCGCACCTCGTGGACGCGGCGCGGATGCTTGCCGTGCTCGCCGGCCACAACCTGGCCCGCAGCCGTGACCGTGCCGAGCGCGGCGCCGGCCGCTTGCTCGCCGCCGCTCCGCGCGCGCTGCGCCGCCGGCAGCGCGACCGCCGCGCCCTCGGCGAACGGCTCACTCGCGCCGCGCGCAGTCGCTTGCGCCAGCTAGACGAGCGCTGCGCCGGCCTCGCCCGCGTCGCCGCGCAGCTGGCGCCCGAACGCGTGCTCCAGCGCGGCTTCAGCCTCACCCGCAACGAAGCCGGCGAGCTGTTGCGCCGGCCGCAGCAAGTGCGAGCCGATGACCTCATCGTCACCCGCCTCGCGGGTGGTACCCTCAGCAGCCGGGTCGAGCCGGTGACGGCCGACGATCCGGCGATCACATGAACGGCGGCAACGGCGAAGGTAGGGACCGCGCGGCGGGTAGGGCCGGCGCGGCCGGCGTGGCTGGCACTCAGGCGCCGGGCGATCGCGCCGCGAACGAAGGCGTCGGCGGCGCCGTGGCAGCCGCCGCTGACGGTCCCGGCTTCACCGCCGCGATGGCCGAGCTCGAAGCGATCCTCTCGCGCATCGAGGCCGAGGAGATCGACGTCGACGCACTGGCGGCCGAGCTGCGCCGCGCCGCCGAGCTGCTCGAGGTCTGCCGCACGAAGATCCGCCGCGCCGAGGCCGAGGTGACGCAGATCGTGCAGCAGCTCGCGGAGGGTGGCGGCGAGTGAGCCGCGGAGCACACGCGTGAGCGCCGGCGGCGGCGAGCGGCTCCACGCGGCGTCGCTGCCGCCGCATCCACCGCTGCGCCGCTACTACCGCGACGAGAGCGAGCGCCGCGCCCGCGTCGGCGCCTGGTTCGACGAGGCGGCCGCCGACTACGACTGGATCAACCGGGCGATGAGCTTCGGCTCGGGCAACCTCTATCGCCGGCAGGCGCTGCTGCGCATCGGCCTCGCGCCCGGCATGAGTCTCCTCGACTGCGGTGCCGGCACCGGCGCGGTGACGGCGGCGGCGCAGGCGATCGTCGGCAGCAGCGGGTCGGTGGTGGCGCTCGATCCCAGCATCGGCATGCTCTCGCGCGCCGGCGGGCGCGGCGTGCGGCGCCGCGTGCGCGGCGTCGCCGAGGCGCTGCCGTTCCCCGACGGCCGCTTCGACCGGCTGAGCATGGGCTTCGCGCTGCGCCACGTCGCCGACCTGCGCGCGACCTTCGCCGAGTACCGGCGCGTGCTCGCGCCCGGCGGCGCGCTGCTGCTGCTCGAGATCACGCCGCCGGCCTCGGCGCTCGGCCACCGCCTCCTCGGCTTCTACCTCGGCCGCGTCGTGCCGGTGGTGGCCCAGCTCGGACACAGCGGCCGCACCGCGCGCGAGCTGTGGGAGTACTACTGGGAGACCATCGAGCAGTGCGTGCCGCCGGCGATGATCCTCGACGCCCTCGCCGGCGCCGGCTTCACGCGCTGCGAGCGCGCCGTCGAGCTCGGCGTCTTCTCCGAGTACCGCGCCTGGCGGTGAAGGCGCGCGCGCGGCGCGTCAGCCGAAGTAGTAGTCGGGCGGCAGCGGGTCGAGGAGCGCCAGGAACGAGAAGGCGGCCGCGACGCCGGAGCGTCGGGCCGGTTCCGCCTTCGCGACGCGCTCGGTCGCCGGCCGCAGCTCGGCCGCGAGCTCGGCGGAAAGCAGTTTCGACGAGGCGGACGGCTCGCGCCGTACCGGGAGGGGCTCGTTTGCGCGCTCAGCCATGCTGTCGCTCCTCCGAGGAATGCGGAACGGTTAGAAACGCAGCAAGCAACGTGCCCGCTGTGTGCGGGCAAGTGGCTGTCGGCAAGCCACTTCGCAACACCAAGTAAGCAAAGGACTGACACCGCGGATCGAGCGTTGCCGACCCTCTCAACTTGTAATCGGGAGCAACCATTCCCGGCGGCGGCTGTAACGGTTGCAGGCACTTCCTACAACGGAGCACGGCGTCGTTCGTGCATCGCCGCGCCGCGTGCGCGCGCCGGCATCGGACCGCTACCCACCCATCGCGGACTACGGGCTCATCGGCGACTGCCATTCGCTGGCGCTGGTCTCGCGCTGCGGCTCGATCGACTGGTGCTGCATGCCGCGCCTGGACTCGCCGTCGTCCTTCGGCCGGTTGCTCGATTGGGAGAAGGGCGGCTGCTTCCGCATCGCGCCGAGCGGCGAGGGTTGGCAGTCAGAGCGCAGCTATCTTGGTGACAGCCTGGTGCTGGAGACGCGCTTCCGCACCGCGACCGGCGAGGCGCGGCTCGTCGACGCCTTCGCCATGAAGAGCGGCGGCCGCGAGGCGCCGCGGCACCAGCTCCTGCGGGTGCTCGAGTGCACCGGCGGCAAGGTCGATCTCGAGGTCGAGCTGCTGCCGCGCTTCGAGTACGGCGCCGCCAAGCCGTGGATCCGCTGCCACGGCGAGGGCTTCTTCACCGCCATCGGCGGCAGCAGCGGCCTGGTGATCACCACCGACCTGCCGCTCCAGCCCGAGGCCAGCCACGGCCTCTGCGGCTGCCTCGAGCTCGCGGCCGGCGAGCGCCGGCGCGTCTCGCTCGCCTGGGAGCACCCGAACCACTTGCACCCCGGCGAGCCCAAGCCGCGCGACCTCGGCGAGGTCGACGGGCGCCTCGAAGAGACGCTGCGCTGGTGGGAGCGCTGGGTCGCCTCGCGCGCCGGCGATCCCGCGCTGCGCGATCCCGCCGTGCTGCGCTCGGCGGTGGTGCTCAAGGGGCTCATCTTCGCGCCGACGGGCGCCATCGCCGCCGCCGCCACCACGTCGCTGCCCGAAGCGATCGGCGGCACGCGCAACTGGGACTACCGGATGAGCTGGATCCGCGACAGCAGCTTCGCGCTCGATTCGTTGAGCGAGCTGGGCTTCTACCAGGAGGCGATGGGCTTCACCTGGTTCATCGAGCGCAGCACCGCCGGGATCGCGGACGAGGTGCAGCCGATGTACGGCATCGACGGGCGCCAGTTGCTGCCCGAGATCGAGCTCGCCCACCTCGAGGGCTACCGCGGCTCGCGGCCGGTGCGGCTGGGCAATGCCGCCTCGCAGCAGCTCCAGCTCGACGGCATGGGGCAGCTCGTCGACCTGGCGTGGAACCGGCTGCAGCGCGGCGAGACGCCGGACCCGGCGTACGTCGCCTTCCTCGTCGGCGTCGTCGAGGCGATCCTGGCGCACTGGCGCGAGCCCGACTTCGGCATCTGGGAGATGCGCCGCCAGCCGCTCCACTTCGTACACTCGCAGGTGATGTGCTGGGCCGCCGTCGACCGCGGCATCGCGGTGGTGGAGAAGACCGGCGCTCTTCTTCATCAAGAAACAGAAGTGCCGCTCGGCCGCTGGCGCGCCGCTCGCGACGAGCTGCGCGCCGCCATCGAGACCAAGGGCTACGACCGCGAGCACGGCGTCTTCGTGCAGGCCTTCGAGAACCGGGAGCTCGACGCCGCGCTGCTGCTGCTGCCGAAGGTCGGCTTCGTGGCCTACGACGACCCGCGCATGGTGCGCACCACCGACGCCATCGCGCGGCGGCTGCGCCGCGGCGACGCGCTGGTGCGGCGCTACACGATGGACGACGGGCTGCCCGACGACGAAGGGTGCTTCGTCGCCTGCAGCTTCTGGCTGGTGCAGTGCCTGGCGCTGCAGGGGAAGCGCGACGAAGCGGCGGCGCTCTTCGACGCCGCCTGCGGCCTCGCCAACGACCTCGGCCTCTTCGCCGAGGAGCACGACGGCGAGCAGATGCTGGGCAACTTTCCGCAGGGCCTCTCGCACTACTCGCACATCGCCGCCGCGGTGGCGCTGCGCGAGAAGAAGCCGACTAGCCTCAGCGCGAAAGGGGCCGGGCGGCGGCGCCCCATTGGCAGCGCGCTTAGCGCGCGGGGGGGACCGGCGGACCGGTGATCTGGAGCCTGCGCAGGTAAGTGCCGCCGCTGCTCGGCTCGACGACGACGACTGCCCACACCTGCGGCCCGGCGGCCACGGCGAGCTCGGCGCGCAGCGGCTCCGCCGGCGGCTCGCGGGCGCTCTCGCGGAAGGAGAGCAGTGCCGCCTTCGAGCCGGCGCCGGACGGCCGCATCACCACCTCGTAGACCTCGACCTTGTGGCCGGCGAGCTCCGGCGGCCATTGGCCGAGCAGCTCGAGCCGCTTGGCGCCCGGCGCGTCGCCGGCGGCGGCCGCGGCGCCGCGCACCTGCGCCTGCAGCGGCTTGGCGACGAGGTCGGGCCGCGGCCCCGATTCGGTTTCGTAGGCGCCGCGTTGCACCACGTCGAGCACCGCCAAGCGCCGCTCGTCGGCGTCGAGCGTGCTCCACGGCCGCGGCGCGCGCACGCCGTGGGGCGCTGAGACGCGGACGCCCGGCCGCTTCACCACCACTTCGACCGTGGTGCCCGGCTTCGGCGACGCGTCGCCCTGCGCGTAGAAGCCGGCGACGTAGTAAGCGGCGGTGCTGGCGCGCAGCTCGCGCACGAGCTTGGTAGGCGAGGCGTTCTCGAGCATCAGGCCGCCCACCTCGTGGTGGACCTGCGCCAGCATCTCGCGGCCGCTCTGCCGCTGCGCGTCCGGGTTGACGAGCACGTAGTTGGCGCCCGAGGCGGCGAGAGCGGCCAGGGCCGGCTGGAACTTCTGGATCATCGGCCCGGCGCGGCGCAGGTCGACGTGCGCGTGCAGCGCGTCGCCGTCGGAGCCGACGCCGGTGAAGCCGATCTCGCCTTCGAAGTAGAGCTGGCTGTCGATGCCGGGGGTGATGATGATGACCACCTTCGGCGCGCTGCTGCGGTTGAGCTGCAGCGCGAAGAGGCGCAGCGAGTCGGCGAGCTCGTAGGCGGCGGCGCGGTACTCGGCCTTCATCAGCGAGCCGCCCGCCTCGTAGGCGTTGTGCACCTGCTCGCCGATGGGGCCGGCGATCACCATCGGCGGCAGCCCCGGGTCGGTGCGCAGCCGGTCGACGTGGGAATCGCCCTTGCCGAGCGCGGCGTGGAGCTGCCGTTGCCCCGAGCGGTCGCCGGCGACGGGACCGAGCACGCTGCGAAAGCCGAGTTGCGGGTCGTTGACGATGAGGGTGAGGCGGTCGCTGGGCTGGAAGGCGCCGGCGAGGTTCTCCGCCATGGCACGCGCGTCGCGCAGACCGGCGAAGGAGAGGAAGGCCTGATCGAGGACGAGGTAGACGTCGCGCGACGGCGGCGCGGCGACGCCCGCGGCGTTCGTGGAACCGGGCGCCGGTGCCGAACCGTCGAGGCGGTGGCGGTCGAAGGTGTCGATGGGCACCGCATGCCCGTCGACCCGCAGCTCGACCTCGTCGGCGCGCAGGTCGAAGACCGGCTCGCCCTGCGCGTCTACGGCGTAGAAGGGCACCGTGCGCAGGTCGACGGCGACGCTCTCCTGCTGCGCCGCGGGCACCGGCGGCGCGTCGGGCAGATTGGCGAAGGCGGCCGCGGCGAGCGGCAGGAGGAGCAGAGCGAACGCGAAGGAACGGTGCTGGCGCATCGGTTGGGAACCCTCTGAATGATCTCTCGATGAGTCTGGTTGACCCGGTTGGTGGATTAGAGCCGAAAACGGCTCCGCTTCCTTCGTTAAGATGCCGCGCGCCATGAAGTTCGCAGGATTCCGCCGGCAGCGTACGGGGTCGGTGGTCTGTCCCAGCTGCGGCCGCCTGGTCGGCGCCAGCGAGCCGCGCTGTCCGTTCTGCGGCCGGCCGGCGCCGGCGATGTTCGGCCTCGGCGGCTCGCTGCGCAAGCTCGAGTCGGCGCTGAGCCTGTGGCCGCTCGTCGGCTGGATCTGCGGCGCCATCTTCATCGCCACGCTGGTCACCGATCCGCGCGGGCCGATGGCGGCCGTCAGCGGCCTCTTCACGCCAAGCGGCGAGCGCCTGGTCGCCTTCGGCGCCAGCGGCGCGGTGCCGGTCTTCCAGTACGGACGCTGGTGGACGGTGCTCTCCGCCAATTGGCTGCACGGCAACCTGTTGCACATCGGCATGAACATGCTCGGCCTGCGGCAGCTCGCGCCGGCGGTCGAGCACCTCTACGGCACCGGGCGGGCATGGATCATCTACACCGTCTCCGGCGTGATCGGCTTCGCGGCCAGCACGGCGAGCGTCTTCCTGCCGGTGATCGGCAGCAGGGGCGGCATCACCATCGGCGCCTCGGCGGCGCTCATGGGGCTGCTCGGCGCGCTGCTGCACTACAGCCGGCGCGGCGGCAGCCGCGCGCTGGGGCAGATGGTGTGGACGTGGGCGCTCGCCACCTTCGTCTTCGGCCTGCTCTTCCCGGGCATCGACAACTGGGCGCACCTCGGCGGCTTCGCCGGCGGCTGGCTGATCTCCTACTGGCTCGATCCGCTCAAGCCCGAGCGCGTCGACCACCTGATCGCCGGCGCGTTGGGACTGCTGCTGAGCCTCGGCGCGGTCGTCGTGTCGTTGCTGACCTGGAGCTCGTAGCGCGAGCGTCGCGGGTCGCGCGGCTAGGCGGCGGCGCGGTCAGAGATTCGCGCGCCGAACTGCTCGTCGGCCCACAGCGTCGCCAGCGCAGCGAGCAGCAGCAGGAAGAGCGGCCAGCGCGGGATGGGCACGCGGCGGCGCACCGGCTCGGCGACGTGCGCGGCGCTCGGCGGCGTTGCGATGCGAGCGGCGGTGGCCTCCTGCCGCGCGGCGAGCCGCCAGGTCGTCCAGTGGTTCCCGGGCGCGACCCAGAAGCTCGTCGCCGCGGCGCCTTCGCCGACCGAGTGCCAGCCGGGCTCGCGCGGCCAGAAGGTGGTGCTCCAGCGGGTGGGCTCCTCGGCGTCCTGGCGCAGCGGGATCGTCACCACGTTGCGGCTCGGCGCGGCGATGCGCGCCGCGGACGGTGGCGTCGCCCCGCCCGCGAGCGTCAGCGTGATCGGCGAGTCGACGAGCAGCGGTCCGGGCGCCGCCTCCCAGCGCGCCTGCGGCGGCGTTCGGCGCGCCAGCGCGGCGACGACGCGGCGCCAGTAGTGCCGGTGGTCGTTGCCCCGGCCGGCGAGCACCCAGCGCCAGGTGTCGTTGACGAGCGAGACGCCGACGGCGCCGGCCCCGAGCGGCCGCCACGCCGCCAGCGTGCGGCCGGCGCGATCGGCGACGAGCGGCGCGTGTATTTCCGCCGGCGCGAGCTCGCGCGCTGGTAGCGCGAGGGGCGCCGACTCGCCGCCGCCGAAGTCGAGGCGCGCCGCCAGCTCGCCGCCGCCGGGCAGCGCGCGCGTCGGGAAGCCGACGCCGAGCGCGCTCGGCAGCGTCGAGTCGCCGGCGCGCAGCAGCAGGCCGACGCCCTTCTCCCGCACCGCGGCGGCGAGCGCCGCGCGTTCGCCCGCGCCGAGCCCGGCGAGCGCGCGTGCATCCACCACCACGAGGTCGAAGCGGTCGAGCAGCGCTGCGGTGAGCGGGCCGCGCGGCAGCGGCGGCGTGCCGGCCACCTCGTCGCGCGCGATGCCGCGGCTCACCTGCGCGCGCCAGGCGAACGGCACGCCAGCGGCCGCAAGCCAGCGCTTGACCTCGCGCCCTTCGACCGTGGGCGCGGCGTCAAGCCAGAGCACCGCGGGCGGTGCCTCGCTCACGACCTCGACGTCGAGCTGCTCGACACTCGCGCGGTGGCCCGACGCCTCGAGACGCAGCTCGAAGAGGTGATGGCCAGGACCTCGCGGCTCGACGCGCAGCCGGAACGGCGCTTGGTCGGCGACGCGAGTCGGAGATTCATCGGCCGCATCTGCAAGCCGAGTCGACTCCTCGTGCGCTTCGGCGGCCGGACTCGCGGGCACTTCCCGAGCCGAGGCACCCGCAAGCCGCAGCGACACCTCGCCGATTGCCGGGCCGACGAGACGCACGGTGGCGCCGGAGGCCGGAATGCCGGCCGCGAGCCCGCCGACCTCGACGGTCTCGCCGGCCAGCACGCGCCGCGGCCAAACGACGCGCGTGATGCCGAACGGCAGCGGCGGCGGCGAGCTTGCGGCGACCGCCAGCGGCAGCTCGGCCAGCTCCCACGGCGCCAGCCCGTAGCCGACGACGCGCAGCCGCGACACCTCGGGATGCAGGCGCGCGAGCGAAGCTGCGTCAGGCAGCTCCGCGGCGCCCGCAGGGGGTGCCGGCTCGCCGGCGGCCGAGGGAATCGCCCACACTGGCGCACCCGCGGCCGCTGCGGCGCCGAGCTCCGCCGTCGTCGCGCCACTGGTGAGCAGCCACG
>DASYQD010000101.1:0-42898 GCA_036005845.1 Thermoanaerobaculia bacterium
TGCGTGAATCTCTGCAACCTGTTCACCGTGCATCAGCGAGAGCTGCGAACCTTCGTGGGGACGGTCGGTCCTTGGAAGATGCAGGAAGTCTGTAGGGCATTGGCGGTCGCGACCGGCTGCATCTGAGGTCGACTGGACAGCTCCGATAGACTTCCTGCGATGAGCGACGGCTTGGTGCAGATCGGCGGCGCTACTTCCGCCGCACCCGGCGCGCTGCGCGTGCGGCGGCCGGAGTGGCTGCGGATTCGTATCGCCACGCCGGGGCAGTACCACAAGGTCAAGCAGCTCGTGGAGGGGCTGAGCCTCCACACGGTGTGTCAAGAGGCGCGCTGCCCGAACATCTACGAGTGCTGGGGCGAGCACGGCACGGCGACGTTCATGATCCTCGGCGACGTCTGTACGCGGCGCTGCGGCTTCTGCGCCGTCACCTCCGGGAAGCCGCGGCCGGGAGTCGACGCCGACGAGCCGGCGCACGTCGCCGAGGCCGTCGCCGTGATGGGGCTGCGGCACGCCGTCATCACCTCCGTCGACCGAGACGACCTGCGCGACGGCGGCGCGCGGCACTTCGCCGACGTCATCGCGGCGATCCACGCTCGCAACCCGGAGACGGCGGTGGAGGTGCTCACGCCGGACTTCCGGCGTGTGCGCGATGCGCTCGCCGTGGTGCTCGGCGCGCGGCCCGAGGTCTTCTCGCACAACATGGAGACGGTGCCGCGGCTGTACCGCGCGGCGCGACCCGGCAGCCGCTACGACCGCAGCCTGGCGCTGCTCGCCGATGCCGCTGCGCGGCGCGACCGCGGCGAGTACGCGGGGCGCGTCAAGACCGGCATCATGGTGGGTATCGGCGAGACGCCGGCCGAGGTGCGCGACACGGTGCGCGACATCCGCGGCGCCGGCGTCGAGATCCTCACCATCGGCCAGTACCTGCAGCCGACGTCGAAGCACCTGCCCGTCGACCGCTTCGTGCACCCCGACGAGTTCGCCGAGCACCGCGCCTATGCATTGTCGGTCGGCTTCGCCCACTGCGAGGCGGGGCCGCTGGTGCGCAGCTCGTATCACGCGCACGAGCACGTGGCCGGGGCTGCGGCATCGCCCGACGCCGCGACCGGCGCGTCCGCTTAGGTCCGCACCGGGGAGCGCTGCCCGGCAGCGCGACTGATGCCCGGCGCCCGCGTTCTGCGCTGAATCGAACGAGGGCTCGCGTCCTCTTGGCGCGAGGCCGCCGGCTCGTGCACAATCCGCGCGTCCCGACAACCAGAAGGTGAGGTCCTCCCCATGCGGCGCATCTTGAAGGTGCTCGTCATCCTCGTCGTCCTGTTGCTGGTGGCCGGCGGCGCGGCGCTCGGCTACCTCTTCCTCGCCCTGCCGAAAGTCGAGCCGCCGAAGGCGATCCAGGTCGCCGGCACACCCGAGCAGGTGGCGCGCGGCAACTACCTCGCAAACCACGTCACCGTCTGCCTCGACTGCCACAGCGGACATGACAAGACGCGCTACGCCAACCCGGTCGTCGACGGCACCCAGGGCCAGGGCGGCGAGACTTTCGGCCACGCCGACGGCTTCCCGGGCGAGATCCACGTCCCCAACATCACGCCCACCGGCCTCGCCCAGTGGAGCGACGGCGAGGTGCTGCGCGCGGTGACCAGCGGCATCAGCCGCGACGGTCACCCGCTCTTCCCGCTGATGCCCTATCCGGTCTATGCCCAGCTCTCGGAGGGCGATGCGGAGTCGCTCGTCGCCTACCTCCGCACGTTACCGGCGCGCGGCTCGGTGGCGCCGCCTTCGACGCTCGACTTCCCGCTCAGCCTCATCGTGCGCACCATCCCGTCGCCCGCGACGCTGCGCGCCGACACCCCGCAGCCGGGCAGCCCCGAATACGGCCGCTACATGGCCACCATCGCCGGCTGCCAGTTCTGCCACACGCCCGAGGACAAGGGCAAGCAGCTCCCCGGCATGGAGTTCGCGGGCGGCCACGACTTCGGCACCGTCCGCTCCGCCAACATCACGCCGGACGAGGTCACCGGCATCGGCGGCTGGAGCAGGGAAGCGTTCGTCTCCCGCTTCCGCAGCTATGCGAACGGCAGCGCGCCGATCGCCGCGGGCGACAACAACACCGTCATGCCCTGGCTGTTGTTCGCCGGCATGAAGGACGAGGACCTCGGCGCCATCTACGACTACCTGCGCACCGTGAAGCCGGTCAACCACGCCGTAGAGAAGTGGCCGGCGAGCTCACCCAAGGCAACCGGGTAGAGGAACGGGTTCACCCAAGAGTGCTCACCACGGCGGCCCCATGACGCGGTGGGGCAGCCGGCGGGCGGCGCGGGCGCGCCGGACGGAGGGCTCCCACCGCGCGCAGCTTGCGAGCACGGTGGGATACCGGCCGGCTGGCGGGGACCTGCCCGCCCGCCGGCTGTCCCAACCGCGTCAGGCACCGCCCCCGCCTGCGTTGCGCCTCCTCTCCGCCGCCCGCTACAATCGACGCTGGCCGCCGCCGGTCCGTTCCTTCGTCTCCTTCCGCGCGCGAGGACCCCAGCAAGCATGGTTGAGACCGCGACCGAGGTAGCGATCCGGCCCGTCGAGGAGCTGGACATCGAAGACATCGCCGCCATCGACGAGAGCCTCGGTGGCCGCTATCGCCCCGAGGTGTGGGAGAAGCGCGTCTTCTACTACCTGCGCCGCGATCCCGAAGGCTCCTTCGTCGCCACCTCCCGCGGCAAGGTCGTCGGCTTCATGCTCGGCGAGGTGCGCTCGGGCGAGTTCGGCATGGAGGAGCCCACCGGCTGGGTCGAGGTGCTCGGCGTCGACCCCGGCTTCCAGGGCGGCGGCGTCGGCCGCCGTCTCGCCGCCGCCATGCTCGACCACTTCCGCGCCCAGGGCGCCCACCACGTCCGCACTCTCGTCGACGAGCGCATGCCGCAGATCGAGAAGTTCTTCCACTCGCTCGGCTTCCAGCCGGCTTCGGTGAAGTCGCTGACGCTCGACCTCGGCGACGGCGCGCATTCTGTACGCGGCTGCTGACCGCGATCCTCTCGAAGACCGATGAGCACGACCACCACCACCCTCCCCGGCAACTTCCACGACGCCGTCGAGCGCTGGCGCGAGCGCTTCCTGCCCGACTACGAGCTGCTGCTCGAGAGCTGGGAGAAGTTCTTCCCCAACGACGAGCGCTTTCGCCTCTGCGCCCACCGCGAGTGCGGCATGCGCACGACGATCGAGATCGGCGACGAGGCCGGCAAGCCCAAGTTCACCCGCGCCGGCGACATGTCGGAAGAGCAGGGGCACCACCTGCTCGCCGCCATCCGCGCCCAGGCCTCCACCGAGTTCGGTTCCATCCAGCAGCACCAACTGACGCTGGCGCGCGCGCAGAACGAGCAGGACCAGTTCTGGGTGCTGCGCATGATGGCCGAGGAGCTGCGCCACGGCTACCAGATGCTCCACCTGCTGCTCGACGACGACTGGTCGAAGGTGTCGACGCAGCCCGGCGCCGAGATGGTGGAGGAGATCCTCCAAATGCGCACCGGCAGCCACGTGCTGGGCGCCTTCAACATCGACTTCGACTCCTTCGTCGACAACGTCGTCTTCTGCGCCCTCATCGACCGCGTCGGCAAGTACCAGCTCTCGATGCAGCGGGTCTCCGCCTACCAGCCGATGGCCGAGTCGATGCCGCAGATGCTGCGCGAGGAAGCCTTCCACCTCGCCACCGGCGTGGTGCCCTGGCGACGGATGGTCGAGGACGCCGCCCGTGGCGAGGTGTGGACGTCGATGGAGACGCTGCAGCGGCACCTCAACAAGTGGCTGCCGCGCGGCCTCGAGATGTTCGGCCACGAGAAGGGCGGCGACACCAACGTCAAGTTCGGCCTCAAGCCGATGAAGAACGGCGAGGCGCAGGACCTCTACTACGCGGAAGTCGCGAAGATGATCCGCGACCTCAACTTCCGCTTCGTGCGCGCCCGCAACCCCGAGCTCGACCACGCGCAGGCGACCGGGGTGCTCGAGCGGCTCCTCGCCGGCGAGGTCGTGGAGGGCGTCGGCAAGCCGGAGGAGCTGCTGCGCATGCCGGCGAAGGAGTACTTCCGCCGCCGCGGCGAGCCGGCGTTCCGGTTGGTCGGCGTCGACGGCGAGACCTTCGACGACGTCGAGAGCTACGTGCGTCACCTCGCAAAGACCCTGCCCGAGCAGTACCTCGCGGGCCGCGACTTCGCGGGCTTCGTCGAGCTGCTGCGGAAGCTCCACGGCGGCGAGATCACCTTCAAGGAGGCGACCGCGGCGACGCCCAACCTGCGGCGCGTCGGCGGCGTCTGCCCGTGCAGCAAGTCGGTGCGCTGGGTGATCGACACGCCGACCAACGGGCACGGGCCCGGTGCGACCAGCGGCGAAGGGTAGCCGCGGTCAGAACGACGCCCGCCAGGTGACGCTGCCTGCGGCGACCAGCGACCCGCCGTCGTCGGTGTCGGCGCGGAGCTCCACCGGCACCGGCCGCGTCGACGGCAGAAGGTAGCGCAGGAAGTCCCAGCCGCCGAAGGTGGCGACCCAACCACCGTCCGGACCGCGGACCACGCGCTGGGCGCGCACCGGCTCGGGCAGCGTCCAGTCGCCGACCTTGACGAGGGCGACCGCCGAGAGCGCGCTCGACGTCTCTACTGCGACTGCGATCGGCGGCGGTGGCTCGTGAGCAGCGAGAGATGCGGCTGAGAGAGTGGGGATCCGGGCGACGATCGCAGCGCCGTCGGAGGTACCACCTGCCGATGCGATGGCCGACTGCAGCGCCTGCGCCGGCGGCGCCCAAGCGGCATCGCGAGTCCAGAAAGTAAAGCGCTCGCCGGCGAAGTAGACCATCTCGCGCCCTTCCACCAGGGAGCTGCCCAGCAGGCCGCCAAAGGCGAACGCCGCCAGGGCCGCTCGGCCCCGCGACGTCCCGGTGCTCACGAGCTGGCCCATGAGCGCGAGTCGGACGTTGGCCGCGATGGGAACGGCGCGCACGTCGATCGCGAGCACGCCTGGCTGGCCGCCGCGGCCGGCAGCGCGGACGGCGACCACCGCGCCCACCACGTCTGTGCCGGCGGGCAGCCACTCCTGGTCTCCGATCCGTCCCGGCGCGGCGGCTCGGAAGCGCAAAGCCTGGCCGGCCTTGGCATTCGCCGAGCTGACGTTTTCCATCAGCTCGAGCTCGACTGGAGTGTAGGCGGGCACCTGCATCATCGTCGACGTGTCGGCGGGAACGGGCGGCGGCGGCAGCGGCTCGGGAAGCCAGCCTTCTTCGGCGAGCGCCTTTTGCAAGCCCGGGAACTGCTCGCGGCGACGCCTCGCCTTCTTGTCCTCCTGCTCGGCCGGAGTGGCGGCCGGCCGTTCCTTGGTCTCGGCGACGAGCGCCTTGCCCGCCTCAGCATCGAGCAGCGAGTAGCCGTGGAAGAACCCGCAGACGAGGTAGTAGATCTGTCCGGGCACCAGCTCCAGAGGCGCTCCGCCGCCCTGGCACCAGAGCGTGTGCAGGCCGGCAGGGAGGTGAGCGACGAGGTGCGTCTTGCCCTTGGTCACCCCCAGCAGCCGATCGTCGGCGAAGACGTAGTCGCCGACCATGTCGCCGCCGCCCGGATCGCCGGGGCGGATGACGTAGACGGTGGCTTCGTCGGAGCTCACCGGCGGAGACGCTGCACCCATCGACAGGAGTGCGAGCGCCGGCAGCGCCATCCGCGCGCGCCAGCCGAGTGTTTCCAGGTGTCTCATGGGAGCACCTCCCCTGTTCGTGGAGGCTAGCTGTTCGTTCCTGGCGCGTCTGGAACGTTCTTGCCGTCGGCGAAACCGCGAGGGGTAAGTCCGAGATAGCGGCGGAATGCTCGTCCCAGGTGGCTCTGGTCGGCGAAGCCGACGTCGACGGCTGCCACCCGCCAACCCTGGCGCATCTGCTGTCGCGCCGCCGCCAGGCGCAGCATCGTCTGATAGCGGTGGGGCGGCAGGCCGTAGGTCTGCTTGAAGACTCGTAAGAGGTGGAAACGGCTGACGTCCGAGAGCGCCGCGAGCTCGTCGAGCGTCACCGCCTCGGCGTAGTGGGAGTGCAGGAATTCACGGGCTCGCCGGGCCGCCGGGTGACAGCTCGTGCGCTCGCGCTCGGGCGCCACCTCGCCGCAGCGGCGCAGCAGCTGCGCCAGGCACTCGGCGAAGCGGCTCTGCTGTTCGAGCACGCTCCTGCCCTCGGCCAGCGCGCGGCGCAGCTCCCACAGGTCGTCGATCAACCAGTGCTCCTCGCTCTGCGCCAAGCGAAAGTGCGGAGGCGCGCGCAGGCCGAGCTCGCGCGCCGCGGTCTCCACCAAGGCGGGCGAGAGCAGCGCCACCCAGCAATCGGTGGGTTCCTCGATCCGTTTGGTCACGTGAAGCTCGCCCGGCTCCATCAGAGCGACGCCGCCCGGATGGAGGCGGTGGTCGCGGCCGCGATACCACCACTTGCACCCCGCCAGCGAGCCATTGCCCGCCGCCGGCACCAAGCTCCAGGTGTACGTCTCGTGGTAGAAGCGCCAGAGGCGGGTGGTGCGCTCGATGACCAGCGACTCGACGCCCGGTAGTGCCGCGTGGCGCTCCAGGCGGACGGCTTCCTCCGCCGGCTGCGTCCTCGGCTCGGTCCTCCCTTGGCGCGGCGGCGCGATGTGAGGCAAGGACAAGCTCCCCGAAGGTCTGTCGCTGCAGCCTATCGCAGCGGCAGCACGATGAGGTGTTGGTGGGGCAGCTCGGCGGTGCCGCCGCGGGCGGTGGCCCGCGACTGGTTTTGCGTTAGCCTTCGCCGCTCGTGAGTCTCTTCACCGGTGTCGTCGTCCGCACCCTGCCGCTGATGCCGAAGGCGCTGGTCTGGCGCGTGGCGCGGCGCTACGTCGCCGGGCCGGCGCTCGCCGACGCGGTGGCCACCGTGAAGCGGCTCAACGGCGAGGGCGCGATGGCCACCGTCGACGTGCTCGGCGAGGAGGTGAGCGAGCGCTCGCTGGCGACGCGCGCCGCCGACGACTACCTCGAGGTGCTGCGGGCGATCGCTGCCGAGAGGCTCGACTCCAACGTCTCGATCAAGCCGACGATGTTCGGCTTGAAGATCGACGAGGCGCTCTGCCGCGAGCAGATCGAGCGGCTGGTGCAGGCGGCGCATGCGCAGGGCACCTTCGTGCGCATCGACATGGAGGATCGCACGACCACCGACGCCACGCTGCGCATCTACCGCGACCTCCATGAGCGCTACGGCAATGTCGGCGTCGTGCTGCAGGCCTACATGCGGCGCACCTTGGGCGACATCGAAGGCCTGCCGGAGAGCGGTGCGAACGTGCGGATCTGCAAGGGCATCTACGTCGAGCCGCGCGAGGTGGCGTGGAAGGGCTTCGAGACGGTGCGCGCCAACTACGTGGCCGCCCTCGACAAGCTGCTCTCACGCGGCGTCTACGTCGGCATCGCCACGCACGACGAATACCTGGTCGAGGCCGCGACGGCGCTGCTCGACCGGCACCGCGTGCCGCGCGAGCGCTACGAGTTCCAGATGCTGCTCGGCGTCGAGGACGAGCTGCGACGCATCCTCATCGCCGCGGGGCACCGGCTGCGCGTCTACGTGCCGTTCGGCGGCGACTGGTACCTCTACTCGCTCCGCCGGCTGCGCGAGAACCCGGCGATCGCCGGCCACGTCATCCGCGCCGTGCTCGGCCTGCAGCCGCGCACCGGCTGATCTCGCCAGAGATCAGCGGCGGGTGAGCACCGCCACCCAGACCACGTGCGGCCCGTCGCCGCTCATGTCGACGGCGGCGCCGATGCCGAGCTTCATGTAGCCGGACTCGAAGAGCTCGGTGCGGCCCTTCGTCGCGACGTCGATCGCCTGCGCCGCGCTCAGCGCGTCGACGACGATGGCCTGGCCGATGGCGCCCGAGGCCATCTTGTCGCCCTGGCGGCCGGGAGTTTGGTCGTGGTAACTCGGGCTGCCGCCGGCGTTGGCGCGGTCGACCGCCATGATCGCCGGATTGCCGGCCGGCGCGGCGACGAGACGCGAGCCGAGATCGGCGACGGTGCTCGCCGGCTTGCCGGCGCGGAGGGCGGCGAGCAGCGCGAGCGCGTGCTCCTGCGCGGCACGGTCGAGCTTGGCGTCGGCGCGCAGGGCCGGGAGGTGATGCTCGGCGCGGCGCGCGTTGGCGGCGGCGAGGAACTGGGCACGCAGCGCGTCGAGGCCGGCGATGGAGACCGGTAGAGCGGCGGCGTGAACGGTGGTGGCCGCCTGGTACGTCGCCGCGGGCGCCGGCGTCGGCGTGGGTGTCGCGTCGTCCTGCGCCAGCGAGGACGTCGCGACGGCGACGAACGAAAACGCCAGCAGGAACGCGGTGGCCGGTCTCATCACTGGTTAGAGGACGGACGCGCGGCGTTTCCTCCGCCCGCGAGCAGTCCCGCCAGCCGTTCGAGGCGCGCCACCGAGTCGGTGCGGCCGCCAGGGCGGTTGCGCGCCAGCCAGACTTGGGCATGTTCCTGGATGAGCGGCGCCAGCTCGGCGGCGAGCTCGGCACGCACCGACGGCGGCAGCTCGGGCACCGGCACGGTCGCTCCGGCGGCGAGCCGGGCGCGGCCGAGCCGGCAGGCGAGTCTCAGCAACCCCGCCACCCAGAGGAGCTCGCGGCGTACCAGTGCGAGCTCGGGATCGGACGGCGACAAGCTCGCGAGCGTCGCGATCCCATCTTCGACCCAGCTCTCCGTCGCCTGCAGACCTGCCTCGCTCAATCCGTTGTAGCGCCGCTGGGTGAGGTCCTGCAGCGGAAAGGCGAGCACGAAGAAGAGCGCAGTGCCGTTCTTCTGCGAGGCGCCGGTGCGCAGATAGGCGTCGCCCAGCGCCAGCGCCGCGGCGCCGGTGATGCGCGCCTCGTCCTCGAAGGCCCAGCGGTCGAGCAGCTCGGCCCAAGGGTGGCCGAGCGGCTCGGCGGCGGCGTCGACGTTCCAGGAGAAGCCGGCACCGGCGAGGAAGCCGAGGTACGACACCGGCAGCGGCTGCAGGTGGCCGAAGTCGCCCCAGTCGGTGATCAGGCAGCCGCGCGCGCCCGCCTCGCGGCCCGCCACCGCGGCGAGCGCCAGGTTGCGCAGCGCGTTGTCGGCGCGGCCGGCGATGCTGTTCCAGCTGCTGGTGCCCGGGCAGACGACGAACTCGAGGCCCGACGCCGCGAACCGCTGCGCGTGGTCGAGGAACGGATGGTCGGCCTCGTAACCCCACTCCAGCGCGATGGCGTCCTTCGGCAGCTCCGCGATCAGCTCGGGCTGCTCGATGATGATGTCGCCCCAGAACTGCATGCGGTGGCCGCGCGCGGCGACCAGCGCGTGCACCTGCTGCAGGAACTCGAGGTAGACGCGCACCTTGCCGCGTTCGGCCACCGCGGCGGCCGAACGGCCCTTGCCGAGGTCGAAGGTCTCGTCGAGGCCGACGTTGAGCTCGCCGCTGCGGAAGTTGGGCAGCAGCTGGTCGTAGAGGTCGCCGAGCAGCGCCAGGCTGCCGGGGTCGATGGGGCAGAGGCTGAACGGCTCGCGGCGTTCGCCGAAGGGGTGCTCGAGCCCTTCGGGGACCTCGGCGAGCTGCCGATACGGCTCGTGCACCAGCCAGCGGTGGAAGTGGCCGAAGCTGTTCTGGTTGGGCACCAGCTCGATGCCGACGGCCGCGCAGTGGTCGTCGAGCTCGCGCACCTCGCCGGGCGTGAGCGGCGAGGCGTCGCGCCATACCACTTCATGGCCGCGGTAGGCGAAGGTGTGCTCGGTGTAGAGCTGCAGCTCGTTGAGCTTCCAGGAAGCGAGGCGGTCGACGAGCGCGTGCAGCGTGGCCATCGTCGGCACCTTGTCGCGGCTGACGTCGAGCATCGCCCCGCGGCGGCGGAGGTGCGGCCAATCCTCGATCCGCGCGCACGGCAGCTCGCGGCTTTGCGCCTTGCCGTCGAGTGCGAGAGCGATCCACTGCGCCACCGTGCAGGCGCCGTAGAAGAGCCCGGCGTCGTCGGCGCCGACGACCTCGATGCCGCCGGCGTCGCAGCAGATGCGGTAGCCCTGCGCCGGCAGCTCGTCACCGGCCGCGGCGAGGCGCAGCGACAGCTCGCTGCGGCCGCTCTCGTCGCGCTGCAGCTCGACGCCGGCGCGCGCGAAGGCGCTGTCGATACGGCCGACGGCGCCCGCGAGCGTGACCGGCGATCCCTCGCAGCTCCAGCGCACGACGTCGCCGAGGGTGAGCGCTCCTGCGCCGAGCGCGATGCGGCGCGGTGGCGGCCAGAGCAATCGTGGGTGGCTGGACATGTCGTCGTGCGCGAGAGCCGGCTGGGCAGCGGAGCATGGAACGCGCCAGCGATGGCGTGCAAGCCGTGCAGCCGTGCAAGCCGTGCAAAGGCGCCGCAGTAGGAATTGCGGAATGTCGCGCGCGCGTGACGCTTCGACCCGCGGCGGATGACAGCCGCCTTCCTACTCGCAAAGAGCGCAGCGAACGATGGTTGCGAGCCGCACCGCGGCCATCGGCGAGCCGGCGCGATCGCCATCTCGCGCTGCGGCACGTTGCTTGCTCCTGGCGCGAATTCAGCGGACCGATGTGGTCCGCAAGTTTAGGGGGGACAAGCAGATGGCGACGTTTCCCGGCTTCTCCGCAGGGCGCGAGAAGGCGGCGAGGCGCTCCCCGGTCCCCTCCGCTCACCGCCGCCACCGCATCTTGGGCCTCCGCTGCGCCGTCGGCGTGTTGCTGACCGCCGGCTTCATCCCGTCGCTTCGCGCCGCCGAGGTCGAGATGCCCGGCCTGCCCACCGATTCCACGGAGCGCGCCTGGTACACGGCGTTCATGACGCGCTTCAACGCCCGCGTCGTGCCGAGCCTCCGGATCGATCCCGAGCTCGAGGCCAAGGTCGCCCGCGTGTGGGAGGGCATGGTGTCGCGGTTGACGGGAGGGAAGGGCGCGCACCCGACGCCGCTCGACCAGTACCCGCTGCTCAGCTTCGTCGACGACCGCTTCCTGGTGATGAAGATCAAGGACCCTCGCGGCAAGGACACCTACGTCGTGCGCGCCGACGACGGCGGGCAGGTGCCGACGCTGTCGAGCACGCTCGCCGCCTATCTCGACGACGCGATCTATCCGAGCCTGCGGTCGATCGCGGAGGAGGAGCGGCAGAAGATCGTCGAGCATCCCGACTACCAGCCGAGCCTGCAGCAGCTCGCGGCGCAGAACCCGTTCCAGCACGGCCTGCCGATCCGCGTGCCGGAGATGGGGCCGTTCAAGAACCGCGTGGTGGCGTTCACCGGCATCGGCGGCCGGCTCAGCGCCGCCGAGACCGCCGACTACGACCAGCGCAAGTGGCAGGAGGCCAGCGGGCGCAAGGTGGTCGGGGTCGTGCGCAATCAGCAGTGGGGCGTCGCCGTCGAGCTCGCCGACCTCGTCGAGCGGGGAAACACGGTGTGCCGCTACCGCTTCGTGCGCGAGGTCGCGGCGGTCAAGGACGAGTTCGTCGGCGAGGGCCGGCGCGGCGTGCTGCTGCGCCAGCCGCGGCTGGGGTCGCTGCTCGAGATCAGCGGCTGCCTCGGCGGCTGCGAAGACGCGGCGCACTGGACGCGCATCTACCCCGAGCCGGAGAAGGGCCCCGTGGCGCCGTCACCGCTGCTGCGGCAGCCGCTGATGCCGGAGGTCGGCGATCCGTCAGCGGCGCCGATCGGCGGTCCCGGCCCGGTGATCGCGAGCGGCTGGCCCGGCTGAGCGGGAGGCGCGCGAGCAGGCGCGGTCGGCAGGATCGAACCTGCTCGCGCGTCTGCGGGTCGCGCGTCTCCCGCCATGCGCGGGGCGCGGGATCGGCGGTCGCGAGACCGACGTAGAATCGCGCGCTCCCGCTCGCACTGCACATGCGCCGCGCTCTCGCTGCCCTCGCCGTCGTGCTGGCGCTCGTCGCCTGGCGTTACGCCCCGCCTTCGCCGCGTGGCGCGGACGCGCCGGCGGGCGAGTTCTCGGCGGTGCGAGCGAAGGCGGCGCTGGCGCGGGTGCTCGGCGACCAGCGGCCGCACCTCACCGGCGGCACCGCCAACGCCGCGGTTCGCGAGCGGCTGATCGCCGAGCTCCGGCGCCTCGGCTTGCAACCGCAAGTGGAGTGGCGGTTCGTCTGCGGCGACGGCGGGCGCTGCGCGCGGGTGGCGAACGTGATGGCGCGCGTTCTGGGCAGCGAGCCCGATAAGCCCGCGGTGCTGCTCGCCTGCCACTACGACTCGGTGGGCGCCGGGCCCGGTGCTGCCGACGATGGCGCGGGCGTCGGCACCGCCCTCGAAACGGCGCGCGCGTTGGTCGCTTCGCCGCGACTGACGCACGACGTCTGGCTGCTGATCGACGACGGCGAGGAGCAGGCGCTGCTCGGCGCCGAGGCGTTCGTGCGCGACGCGGCGCGCCTGCGGCGCGTCGGCGCCGCCGTCAACGTCGAGGCGCGCGGCACGACCGGACCGAGCCTGCTGTTCGAGCTGTCTACCGGCAGCGCCTGGCTCGTCGCCGAGGCGGCGCGGGCGCTGCCGCGGCCGGCGACGAACTCGATCTACTACACGCTCTATCAGCGGCTGCCGAACGATACCGACCTGACGGTGTTCAAGCGCCACGGCATGCAGGGCGTGAACTTCGCCTTCGTCGGCGGACCGCTGCGCTACCACACGCCGCGCGACGACCTCGACCACCTCGACCTCGGCAGCCTGCAGCACCACGGCGACCACGCGCTGGCGATGGTGCGCGCGCTCGCCGGGGTGGAAAGCTCGTCGCGGCGCGCCGGCGAGGCGGTGTTCTTCGACCTGCTGACGCTGTTCGTCGTGCGCTGGCCGCAGCCGTGGACGTTGCCGTTGGCGCTTATCGGCGCGGCGATGGTCATTGCGGCAGTCGTGGTGCGGCGGCGGCGCGAGAGCGCCGGCGGCGGTGCGCCGCTGGCTGCGGCGCTGGCGCTCGGCACGCTCGTGACTGCCGGCGCGCTGGCGTGGCTGCTGCGCTGGCTGTTGAAGGCGCTCGGGGCGCTGCCTTATCAGTGGGTGGCGCATCGCTGGCCGCTGTCGCTGGCGTTCTGGGCGCTCGCGCTGGCTTCGCTGGGGCTGCTCGGCTGGGCCGGAGGCGACCGTCTCCAGCCGCGGAGCGCGTGGAAGGCCGTGTGGATCGGCTGGTCGGTGCTGGCGATCGCGGCGGCAGCCCTCGCGCCGGGCGTGTCGTATCCCTTCGTCGTCCCAGTCCTCGTCGCCGGGCTCGCGGGACTCGCGGCGGCGTTGACGCGCGCCGGCGACGCTTGGTCGTGGTTGCCGCCGCTCGTCGTGGCGGCCGTGGTGTGCTTTCCGCTGGCGTGGATGCTCTACGACGGCATGGGCGACGGCGCACTGTCTGGAGTGACCATCCTCGTCGCGCTGGTGCTCACCGGTGCGCTGCCGGCGCTCGCCGGCGCGTCCCGCCGTTGGCGCAAGATGCTGGCGATCGCGGGCGCGGCCGGCGTTCTCGCCGGCGCCGTAGCCGCGCTCGCGCTGCCGAAGTTCACCGTCGACGCACCGCAGCCGTTGTCGCTGGTGCTCTACCGCGACGCCGACCGCGGCGAGTCGCGTTGGGTGGCTGGTTCGACAGCGCTGCCGTTGCCACCGTCGCTCTCCGGATTCGCGCCTCGGCGCGGAGCCTACCCGTGGGCACCGGACCTCAGAGCGTGGACCGCGCCGGCGCCATTCGCGGCGCCGCCGCCGGAGCTGACGCTCGAATCGGTGACGAGGACGGCCAGCGACGTGCGCGTGCGCGCCCGCCTGCGCTCCGCGCGGGGCGCGCCGATCGCCGGGCTCTACGTACCCGGCGACCGCATTGCCGCCGCGCGTCTCGAAGGCGAGGACGTGCCGTTGCCACCACCGGCAGCGCGAGGTGACTGGGAGACCGTCGAGGACGTCACGCTGCCGACTGAGGGCGCCGCGCTCGAGCTCGTTTTCACCGGCAGCGAGCCGGTCGAGCTCCACGTCTACGACGTGACGCTGGGCCTCGGCGCCGAGGGCGCGCCGCTGCTGCGCGCACGGCCGGACTGGGCGGTGCCCATCGGCCGCGGCGACCGCGCCGTCGTCTCGCGCCGCGTGCGGATCGACGCCCAGCACTGAGCCGCACAGCTGGCCGCGCGGCTCGGTCCTACCGCCACGCGCGTGCACGTGCGCGGCGTCATCTTTGCCGCCGCGCGCCGAGTGTGCGGCCTCATCCTTGCAAATACAGCCCGGCGGTAGGATCGCCGCGATGTGGGACCTCATCCGCGAGTGGCCGTTGCTGCGCCAGCTCCGCGACGGCGGCGACGGCACCGGTCCCGAGGCGATGAGCGCACGCACGCGCGAGCTGCAGACGAAGACCGCGGGCGCCCCGGTGGCGCGCTCGGTCTGCCCCTACTGCGCCGTCGGCTGCGGCCAGCTCGTCCACCACCGCGACGGCAAGCTGCTCGCCATCGAGGGCGACCCCGAGTCGCCGATCTCGCGCGGGCGGCTCTGTCCCAAGGGCGCCGCCTCGCACCAGCTCCTCACCCATGCCGGCCGTCTCACCAAGGTGAAGTACCGCGCGCCGTTCGCGACGCGCTGGCAGGAGATCCCGCTCGAGGAGGCGATGGACAGGATCGCCGATCGCGTGTGGGAGAGCCGCGAGCGCACCTTCGAGGAGGAGCGCGACGGCCGCGTGCTGATGCAGTGCAAGGGCATCGCGCACCTCGGCGGCGCGACGCTCGACAACGAGGAGAACTACCTCCTCAAGAAGCTCTTCACCGCCGGCCTGGGGATGACGCGCCTGTCCAACCAGGCCCGCATATGACACAGCTCCACGGTGCCCGGTCTGGGCACCAGCTTCGGACGCGGCGGCGCGACGACGGCACAGCAGGACCTCGCCAACTCCGACGCGATCCTCATCATGGGCTCGTCGATGGCGGAGAACCACCCGGTGGGCTTCCAGTGGGTGATGGCGGCGCGCGAGCGCGGCGCGACGGTGATCCACGTCGACCCGCGCTTCAACCGCACCTCGGCGATGGCCGATCTCTGGGTGCCGTTGCGCGCCGGCTCGGACATCGTCTTCCTCGGCGGCCTCGTGCGCTACGCCATCGAGCACGGCAAGGTGTTCCGCGACTATGTCGTGCCGTACACGAATGCCGCCGTGCTGCTCAAGGACGAGTTGCGCGACCCCGAAGACCTCGACGGACTGTTCTCGGGCTGGGACGCGTCGGAGCTGAAGTACGACCCCGAGAGCTGGCTCTACCGTGGCGCGGCGAAGAAGAGCGCGGGCGGTGACGTGGCCGGCCACGAAGCGGAGCAGGGCGGCCACGCCAAGGAGCGCGGCGGCCATCGGGATGAAGGCGACCAAGCGCAGCCCGAGCAGCCGCAAGAGCGCGACGACACGCTCGGGCATCCGCGCTGCGTTTACCAGGTCACCCGCCGCCACTTCGCGCGCTACACGTCGGAGATGGTGGAGCGCGCTTGCGGCGTCCCCGCGGCGCAGTTCGTGCGCGTCGCCGAGGCGTTCTGCTCGGCGTCGGGACCGGAGCGCACCGGCGCCATCTGCTACGCGGTGGGGTGGACGCAGCACTCGGTGGGCGTGCAGATCATTCGCACCGCCGCCATCCTGCAGCTCCTGCTCGGCAACGTCGGCCGGCCCGGCGGCGGCATCCTGGCGCTGCGCGGCCACGCCTCGATCCAGGGCTCGACCGACATCCCGACGCTCTTCGACATCCTTCCGGGCTACCTGTCGATGCCGCTCTTCGAGAAGGAGAGCGATTCGCTGGCGAGCTACGTGCGCAAGTACCAGACCGAGACGGGCTGGTGGCACAACTACGACAAGTACATCGTCAGCCTGCTCAAGGCCTGGTACGGCGAAGAGGCGACGGCGGAGAACGAGTTCGGCTTCGGCTGGCTGCCGCGCGTCGACGGCGACCACTCGCACCAGGGCTACTGGCTCGACATGGCGGCGGGGAAGCTCGAAGGGCTGTTCGTGATCGGGCAGAACCCGGCGGTCGGCGCGCCGAACGGCCGGCTCGAGCGCAAGGCGTTGGCGCAGCTGAAGTGGCTCGTCGTCCGCGACCTCGTCGAGGTGGAGACGGCGAGCTTCTGGTACGACTCGCCCGAAGTCGAGCGCGGCGAGCTGCGTCCCGACGAGATCGCGACCGAGGTCTTCCTGATGCCGGCCGCCGGCCACGCCGAGAAGGACGGCACCTTCACCAACACCCAGCGGCTGCTGCAGTGGCACGAGAAGGCGGTCGATCCGCCGGGCGATTGCCGCAGCGAGACGTGGTTCGCCTACCACCTCGGGCGGCGGCTGCAGGAACGCGTGCGCGCGAGCAAGCGGCGGCGCGACCAACCGCTCCAGGCGATGACGTGGGACTACCCGGTCGAAGGCGCGGATCGCGAGCCCGTGGTGGAGGCGGTGGCCCGCGAGATCCACGGGCGCAAGCCCTCCGACGGCGAGCTGGTGTCGGGCTTCACCGAGCTCGCGGCCGACGGCTCGACCGCCTGCGGCTGCTGGATCTACTCCGGCCTCTACGCCGGCGGCATCAATCGCCCGCGCCAGCGCGCGGCGCGCGGTGCCTACGCCCACGGCTGGGGCTGGGCATGGCCGTCGGATCGCCGCATCCTCTACAACCGCTGCTCGGCGCGGCCCGACGGCGCGCCGTGGAGCGAGCGCAAGAAGCTCGTCTGGTGGGACGACGCGGCGGGGGAGTGGACGGGCCTCGACGTCGTCGACTTCGCGAAGACGAAGCGGCCCGACTACAAACCGAAGCCCGATGCCAAGGGCGACGACGCCATCGCCGGCGACCAGCCGTTCATCATGCATCCGGACGGGTTGGGGTGGATCTGGGTCGCTTCGGGGCTCAAGGACGGTCCGCTGCCGACGCACTACGAGCCGCTCGAGAGTCCCGTCTCCAACCCGCTCTACGGCCTGCAGACGAACCCGGCCGCGCAGCCGAAGGAGCGGCCCGACAACGCCTACGCGCCGACCGGCGACCCGCGCTATCCGCACGTGCTCACCACCTACCGGCTCACCGAGCACCACACCGCCGGCGGCATGAGCCGCACGCTGCCGCACCTCGCCGAGCTGCAGCCCGAGCTGTTCGCCGAGATCTCGCCCGAGCTGGCGGCGGAGGCGGGCATCGCCAACGGCGACTGGGTGACCATCGCGACGCCGCGCGCGATGGTCGAGGCGCGGGCGCTGGTCACGGCGCGCATGAAGCCGCTCGTGATCGACGGCCGGCTGGTGCACCAGGTGGGCCTGCCCTACCACTGGGGCCCGCGCGGCATCGCGCGCGGCGACGTCGCCAACGACCTGGTGGCGATCTCCGAGGAGCCCAACGTGCGCATCATGGAGGCGAAGGCGCTGGTCTGCTCGCTGGCGCCCGGTAGGCGGCCGCGCGGCGCCGGGGTGCTGCGTCAGCTCGAGGAGATCGCCGCGATGCGGCCGCGCGACGAGACACCGCTGGCGCGTCAGATCGCGGGCGAGGACTCGCCGCCGGCCTGAGACGTGGCGATGGCGACGACCGCTTTCCTCACCGACTCGACGCTCTGCATCGGCTGCAAGGCCTGCGAGGTGGCGTGCAAGGAGTGGAACGAGGTGCCCGAGGACGGCCTGCTGTTCACCGGGCACTCGTACGACAACACCGGCGCGCTCGGCGCCTCGACCTGGCGGCACGTCAAGTTCGTCGAGCAGACGCCGGCCATCGGTTGCGGCGGCAACGATCCCGCGCTGCTGTCGTGGCAGTTCTCCTCCGACGTCTGCAAGCACTGCGAGAACGCCGGGTGTCTCGAAGCGTGCCCGACCGGCGCCATCGTGCGCACCGAGTTCGGCGGCGTCTTCATCCAGCCCGACGTCTGCAACGGCTGCGGCTACTGCGTCGTCGGCTGCCCGTTCGGCGTCGTCGACCGCCGCGAGGGCGACGGCCGGGTCTTCAAGTGCACCTTCTGCTACGACCGCCAGCTGGCGGGCTTGCAGCCGGCGTGCGCGAAGGCCTGTCCGACGCAGTCGATCCTCTTCGGCGAAATCGACGAGATGCGCCAGCGGGCCGAGGAGCGCCTCGCCGAGCTGCACGCGCGCGGCATGGCGGACGCCGTGCTGTGGGATGCGCGCGACACCAGCGTCGGCGGTACGCACGCGATGTTCCTGCTGCGCGGCGACCCGCGCGCCTACAACCTGCCGTCGGCGCCGGAGGTGCCGACGGTCTATCAGCGTGACGGGTGGCGGGCGGCGGCGATCGCGGCGGGCGGGTTGCTGCTTGCCGCGTTCGGCGCTTTCGTTGCCGGAGGACACGACTGATGCCGCGGCGGCCTCGGGATCCGCGTCTGCCGGATGCGGCGAGCGAAGGGCGGCTCGACGAGCTGCGCGAGCGCGCGGCGTCCGCAGGCGTGGTCGATGCTCCCGGCGTGCGCCCGGCCGGCGCGCCAATGCCGCTTGCCAACGGCGTAGCCGGGACTGCCGGTGATGGCAACGGCGCGAGCGCCGCGAGCGGCTACTACGGCCGCCCTCTGCTCAAGGAGCCGACCTGGACGTGGGAGGTGCCGCTGTACTTCTTCGTCGGCGGCGCCGCCGGAGCGGCCGCCGTCGTGGGGGCGACAGCGCGGGCGATGGCGAGCGACGAGACGGACCTGGTGCGCGACGCGCGCTGGGTCGCGGCGCTCGGCGGCGCGCTGTCGGCGCCGTTGTTGATCAGCGACCTCGGCCGCCCGGAACGCTTCCTCAACATGCTGCGCGTGTGGAAGCCGCAGAGCCCGATGTCGGTGGGCGCCTGGACGCTCACTGCTTTCGGCAGCAGCGCCGGCGCGGCGGCGTTCGCCGACCTCGTCGGGCGCCGCGCGGCGGACGGCGACTCGCGTCTCGCGGTGCCGGTGCGCGTCGTCGGCGACGCGGCGGGGATGCTCGCCGCCGCCACCGGCCTGGTGATGACGACCTATACCGGCGTGCTCGTCGGCGCCACGACGATCCCGGCGTGGAACCGCAGCGTCTCGGTGCTGCCCATCCACTTCGCCGCTTCGGGGCTCGGCGCGGCGGTGTCGCTGCTCGAGCTGCTGGGCCACGACCATCCGGCGCTCAACCGCCTCGGCATCGCCGCCGCGCTCGCCGAGATCGGCACCGGCGTCGTGCACGAGCTCGACGGCGATCCGGCTCACGCGCCGCTCAAGGAAGGGAGCAGCGGCGCCCTGGTGCGCGCCGGCGGCGTGCTCTCGGGGCCGGTGCCGCTGCTGCTGCGGCTGTTCGGCGCCCGCAAGGCGGCGGCGGTGGCGGCCATCGCCGGGTCGCTGCTGACGCGTTACGGCTGGGTTGCGGCGGGGCGTATCTCGGCTCGCGATCCGTCGCTGCCCCTCGGTCTTCAGGAACCTGGGCACCACTCAGAAGGGATCGAGACCCCCTGACTAGTTGCCGCTGAAGTAATAACCAAGTATGAATGCCAGCAATGGACCAAAGATCCCCGCCGAGAATCGAGCGAGCGCGTCCAGTAGGGGTATTACAACCTTCGTGACGTACTCGGCCCGATCCGGGCTTATGCACAACCCAATTCCAAGGGGGAGAATCAAGGAAACACCGAAGACGACGACGATTGCCGCCGCCAATAGCCGACGTGTAGTTTCCTTGCGTGAACTCCACTGCTTTTCCTCCTGGCGAACCTTGCCCAGCGCCTCGCTGTCCACAACAATCTCGGCATCGTTCGTTGCCATGATTCTCCCGGCGTCAGGAAGCGCCTAGCGCGGCAAGACGATTTCACGGAGCAAGCGGCCGTCACTGCTCGTGATTGCGAGACGGTTTCCACGTTCCGTCTCTTCTACGCCAACCACCACAAGTCCAAGTGCCAGCCGAACGATGTCCGTCATCGTTCGTCCCGACGACCGCGCGAGTTCCTGGAGCTCGTCGAATGCCTTCGCAGGCAAGTTGATGTTCAGTCGCTTGACCTGGGGCACAGCCGCTGCTACGGCCGCGACCGTGCCCCTGGACTCTGTATGACTCTCGTTCTCAAGTGTGCCCTTCACCATGGAGATTCTCCTTGTGAAACTGGACGCCGCCGCTCGCTCGACGATTGAGCTGCTCATTCCGCGCGGACGGGCCGCGCTTGGTAGCGGCGAAGCGCACAGGAGCGCATTAAGTCACCGTGCTTTCATGATCCAGCTCCTGAGCGTCTCGACATCAGATACGTCGATGAGGTCGATCTCGAGTTCTTCGAGAACGACTTCGGCCCTGGCATCCAACCCGCCCACCAATGTGGGGGCGTTCAAGATCTCCACCACGTGCTCCTCGGAGTAGTCGAGGTACAACAGGGTGGTCGCCTGGTTGGCCATCGCGGTCCTCCTGGCCAGGTTGCCCTGGCCTTCATGTGCCGCTCCCTGCTACTGGGGAGCTGGCTTCAATTGCGTTGTCGCGGACATGCTTCTCTCCTCCTTGTTAGGGGCCTGCCGTGCCTATTGTACGCATGTGATGAGTACAATGTCAACAGCCTAGGCTCATAAAACGCGTGTGTAGCTAGCGCGTCTGACCGCCAACGACTGCCGAATGATGCGGTCTCTACTGGCCACGGCACCGGCACGGCCTTCTCCATGGCACTAATACAGCGGGTCCGCCGCTGAACCGCGTGGGTCAGCGCTTAGGCCTGCTTGAGAAGCTGGCGTTCGCCTCGCGTCGATAGATCCCGGAGTCAAATTACATGTGTGCAACGAGATAGCGCCGACCGCGACGGCCGCTGGTTTGGCGGCACGACCCTTGCCCTACGCCCGTGCAGTCTTTCGGTCTAACCAAGGAGGGAGATCGGCATGATGCATTCGCGGACTCTCGGCAGGGCGCTCGTCGCGCTCGCGCTTCTCTGTGCGGTCAGCATTCCGGCGGGCGCGGCTCTGCCGCGGCAGGGCGGGCTCACGGCGCGCCTCGACGCCGATGCCTTCTTCGGCCTGGCCGAAAGCCCGATGGTGACGGTGACGCTCGCCAACACCGGCAACGCCGACCTCTACCTCGTGCGCTGGCAGACGCCGCTCGCGGGTCTCGATGCCGACCTGTTCGCGGTGACCCGCGACGGCGAGCCGGTCGAGTACACCGGCCGCCTCGTCAAGTTCGCCCGTCCCACCGCCGGCGACTACATCCGCATTCCGGCGGGCGGCGAGCTGTCGGCGCGCGTCGACCTCGCCGCGGCCTACGACTTCACGAAGCGCGGCGAGTACACCGTGCAGTACCGCGTCGACCTGCAGGACGCCCTGCGCGACGCGACGCCGGCGAAGATCGGCGCCCTCACCGAGCTCGTCTCCAACCGCGCGATCATGGCCGTCGAGCGCGACGACCGCGCGGTGGACTTCCTCAAGGGCCTGCAGCCCATCCAGGGCAAGGCCGGCAGCACCAGCTTCAGCGGTTGCTCTTCGGGCGACCAGAGCGCGCTCAACACGGCGCGCGGCAACGCCACGACGTACTCGAGCGGCGCCAAGAGCTACCTCGACGGCCACACGGCGACCACCGCCGGTCCGCGCTACACCACCTGGTTCGGCACGCCGACGACGAGCCTCTACAACACCGTCAGCGACCACTTCGACGCCGAGCTGGGCGCCTTCCAGAACGCGGCCATCACGTTCGACTGCGGCACCTGCAGGACCGATCCGAACTACAACAACTACTACGCCTACGTCTATTCGACGCAGCCGTACACGATCTATCTCTGCGGCGCTTTCTGGTCGGCCGGCGCCACCGGCACCGACTCGAAGGCGGGCACGCTGGTCCACGAGATGTCGCACTTCAACGTCGTGGCCGGCACCAACGATAACGCCTACGGCCAGACCGCGTGCAAGAAGCTGGCGCAGAAGAACCCGCGCAAGGCGGTCGACAACGCCGACAGCCACGAGTACTTCGCCGAGAACAACCCGGCGCTGAATTAAGACAGCCGAGCGCCTAGCCGAGCGCGGCGTATGCTGCGCTCGGCATGGCGAACGAAGGCACGGCGAGCGCCGCCGTCCGCGGTCCGCACCAGGGGCAGCCTGTGGTGCGGGCCGGCGCATCTCGCGGCGAGGCGCGCGCAGCCGTGCTCCTTCTGCACGGCCGCGGCGCCGATGCGGAGGACATCCTCGGCCTCGCAGAGCCGCTCTGGCAGCCGGGCGTCGCCTATCTCGCGCCGCAAGCCGCCGGCCACACCTGGTATCCGCAGAGCTTCCTCGCACCGCTCGCGGCCAACGAGCCGTGGCTGTCGTCGGCGCTCGCGCGCGTCGGCGAGCTGATGACCGATCTCGCGACGGAAGGCCTGCCGGCGGCGCGCGTGCTGCTCGCCGGTTTCTCGCAGGGAGCCTGCCTGACGCTCGAGTACGCGGCGCGCCACGCACGCCGCTACGGCGGCATCGTCGCCTTCACCGGCGGCCTCATCGGCCCGCCCGCCACTTCGCGCGACTACGCGGGCTCGTTCGACGGCACGCCCGCCTTCATCGGCGCCGGCGATCCCGATCCGCACGTGCCCTGGTCGCGGGTGGAGGAGAGCGCCGCCGTGCTCACGCGCCTGGGCGCTGACGTCGAGGTCGCGCGCTATCCGGGTCTCGGCCACGCCATCGCCGAGGACGAGCTCGCGCACGCGCGCGATCTCCTCGCGCGCGTCATCGCTGGTTGACCGAGCGCGATCTCCTCGCGCGCCTCACTGCTGGATGACCGGCACGCGCACCGTGCGCTCCTTGCCGTCGCGCATCACGGTGAGCGTGACGTCGCTGCCGACGCCGGCCTGCTCGAAGGCGTAGTAGAGGTCGTCGCCGCTGCGCACCCGCTTGCCGTCGACGAAGACGATCACGTCGCCGACGCGCAGCCGCCGCCGTCCCTCCTGCAGGCCGACGATACCGGCGCGGTCGGCGGGGCTGCCCGGCTCCACCTCGCGGACGACCACGCCCTGGATGCCGATCTGCTGCGCCAGCTGATCGGACAGCGCGGTGACGCCGATGCCCGGCTGCAGCGGCTTGCCGAAGCGGATGATCTGCGGCACCAGCCGCTTCACCGTGTCGACCGGCACCGCGAAGCCGATGCCGGCCGAGGTGCCGCTCGGGCTGTAGATGGCGGTGTTGACGCCGATCAGGTGGCCGGTCGAGTCGAGCAGCGGACCGCCCGAGTTGCCGGGGTTGATGGCGGCGTCGGTCTGCACCACGTCGCGGATGGTGCGGCCGCTCGGCGAGGTGAGCTCGCGTCCCAGCGCGCTGACCACGCCGACGGTGAGCGTCTGGTCGAGGCCGAAGGGGTTGCCGATGGCGAGCACGCGCTGGCCGACGACGAGGCCGCGCGAGGCGCCGAGCTCGAGGCCGGTCAGGCTCTCGCGCGGCGCCTCGATGCGCAGCACCGCGAGGTCCTTGTCGGCCGCGTAGCCGACCACCTCGGCGGGCCAGTCGGTGTGGTCGGCGAGCGTGACCTGGAAGCTGCTGCCCTGCATGATGACGTGGTAGTTGGTGACCACGTGCCCCTGCTCGTCCCAGAGGAAGCCGCTGCCGGCGCCCTGCGGGATCTGCATGACGTCGAAGGTGAAGAGGTCGCGGCGTAACGCGATGCTGGTGATGAACGCCACCGAGCGCGAGGCGCGGCGGAAAATCGAGATGTCGCGCTTCTCCTCGTCGCTCAAGCCGCTGGGGATGGGCGGCAGCTGCGGCTGCGCAGCCGGCGCGTCGAGCAGGCCGGTCGATGCCTCGCTGGCCGGCTGCCGCTGCGCCGCGGGCGCCACGTTGGCAGCGGGCAGCAGAGCGGGCGCGAGCTGGCCGGCGACGAAGCCGACCACGAGGACGGGGAGGAGGAAGGGGAGAGAGCTCTTCATCGGCACTTTTTTCTCGAAAGGCAGTCGCGGATGGTCTCGAAAGGCAGTCGCGAATGGTCTCGAAAGGCGGTCGCGGATGGTTCTCGGAAAGCGGCCGCGGATGCAAGTCTATCGCCGGGTCGCGGCAGAGCACGGAGCGCGCGATGTCCGCGACTTCGCGACGCCTGGCCGCGACGACCACCTACAATGGCCGCGTGAGTGTGCCCCAATTACCGAACCGGCGCGAGACGAGAGCGGCCGCCGGCCGTGACGTCGGCACGCCGGGACGGCTGCCGCCGGTCATCATCGTGCTCGGCGCCGTGGCGCTGGTGGTGGTGGTCACCGCCGGGCTCGCCGTCGCGCTGCTGCTCTTCCGCGGCGCGCGCGCCGGCAGCCAGGAGGTGGTGGGCTCGCAGCTGCCGCCCGTCTGGCAGCCGGGCAGCGGCCGCGGGGTCGGGCCCCTGCCGCCGGCGCCGTCGTCGGGGCAGGCCGCGCCCGTCGGCACCGTGCCGCCGATCCCCGAGACCGAGGCGATCGCGCCGCCGCCTGCCGAGGCGGCCGCGACGCCGGCCCTGCCGTTTGCCGAAGGCGTGGCGACTCCCGGCTTCGGCGAGGCGCCGCTGCCGCCGCCGGTCCAGGAGCAGCCGCCGCCGTTCAGCTTCGAGCCGCCGCGGCTCGTCTACCTGCCGACGCCCGAGTATCCGCGCATGGGCCTGCGCATGCAGCGCGAAGGCACGGTGAACCTGCAGGTGCTGGTGAGCGCAAACGGGCACGTGCTCTCCGCCGAGCCGGTGGGCGAGCGCCTGGGCCTGGGCTTCGAGGCCGCCGCACGGCGCGCCGCCTTCAACGCCCGCTTCGAGCCGGCGCGCCGCAACGGCGAGGCGGTCGATGCCGAGGCGCGGATCGCGATACGCTTTCGTCTTCAATAGAAGAGGCGTCTCCAGTAGCGAAAAGGCGGTGGCGATGAAGATCCCGCAGGCGCTCGAACGCGTGGGTGGCAAGCACCTCGGCCGGCCGTATCACCTCTGGCGCTACGGCCACTTCGGCCAACCGGTGCTGGTCTTCCCGACCGCGGCGGGCTTCGCCCACGAGTGGGCGTCGCACGGCATGGTGGAGACGCTCGAGGACTGGATCGCCGAGGGGCGCATCAAGCTCTATTGCACGGAGAGCAACGTCTCCGAGGCGTGGACGCGGCGCGAGAACCCGCCCGACTGGCGCATCGGCCGGCACCAGGCGTTCGAACGCTACGTCATGGAAGAGCTGCTGCCCTGGATTCGCGAGGACTGCCATACGCCCAACATCCGCGTCGCGGTGTCGGGCTGCAGCCTGGGAGCCTTCTACGCCGCCAACTTCGCGCTCAAGTTCCCCGACGCTTTCCCGTATGCGCTGTGCATGAGCGGCCGCTACGAGATGCGCCACTTCACCGACGGCTTCCAGAACGGCGACGTCTACTTCAACAACCCGCTCGCCTACGTCGCCGGCATGGACGGCCCGACGCTCGAGCGCGTGCGCGAGGCGACGCACTTGACGCTGGTGTGCGGGCAGGGCGCCTGGGAGGAAGGCTGCATCGAGGAGACGCAGGCGCTGGCCGACCTCCTCGCCGCCAAAGGCATCAGCCACTCCCGCGACATCTGGGGCCACGACGTCTCGCACGAGTGGCCTTGGTGGAGAAGGCAGGCCCGCTACCACCTCGGCCGGCTGGTCGCCTGACTGGAGTTTTGTGGGGTAGCCGTACAATCCTCGTTGGTGCAGGTCCGCTTCTACTTCGATCCGACCACCGATGAACCGCACATTTACGGCCACGGCGTCAGCGAGGAAGAGGTCGAAGACGTTCTTTCGAGACCAGGAGAGGATCGACCTGGCCAGCAGCATGCGAGAGTGGCGGTCGGGCAGACGAGGTCCGGGAGATACCTGAGAGTCGTCTATGTGCCGGATCCCGAACCGGACACGGTTTTCGTGATGACTGCCTACGAGCTCACCGGCAAGCCCCTGGCAGCCTACAAGCGACGGCGACGGCGAAAGGGCTCATGACCAAGACCAAGCGCAGCTTCCCGCCCGGCTGGAATGAAGAGAGGGTCCGCGCCGTCCTCGATCACTACGAGCATCAGTCCGAGGACGAAGCTGTAGCGGAAGACGAAGCCGCGTTCGATGACCTCACACACACGCTGATGGAAGTGCCCACGGATCTCGTTCCGGCCGTGCGGCAGCTCATCGCCACGCACCGCGCCGGCGATCGAGAGCGGCGCTAGCTGCCCGCGACGCGAGCGGGTGTCTGCCTCCTGCTGCGGAGGGTGGCCATACGCAGCTTCAAGACCCGGCGAACATTCCGAGGAAGAGGTCCTTGTTGGGATCGCCCGCCACGCACCAGGCGGTGAGGTTGGCGAGCAGGTTGATCTCGGTGGCGTCGAGCTTGGTGCTCGCCGTGCTGTAGTGCGGGAACGAGTTGTAGGAGTGGGGGTCGGTGGGATCGCCGAGGAGCTGCTGCACGGACGGGCTCAGCAGGTCGTACCAGGTGGTGACGCGGTTCATGTAGCACCAGAGGACGTTCACCGTGCGGCCGCCGCCGTGGACGCCGAACCACTCGTTGTCGAGCACCTCGAGCGTCTGCCGGAACGTGGCCGGGTTGGCGTTGGGGCTGGCGTCGCCGCCGCTGGCCGCCCACAGTCCGTCGAGGAGCGGCTGGAATTGGTCCGACGGAAAGACTTGGCTATTCCCGAAGAGCGGTGAGCTCGGGTTGTCGTCTCCGGCGTAGAGGACGTAGCCGGCCTTCGAGTCGTATGGCTGATAGCCGAAGAGCGGCGGCACCTGGCCGTCGACGATGATGACGCCGTTGCTGTCCTTGCCCAGCGGCGTGCTCGAGTTGCAGAACGAGATCACGTTCTCGATGTCGGTGTAGGACAGCATCGAGGCGACGCCGAGGTTCTCGAGGCTGCCGCCGTCGGCGAAGCGGGTCGGCTGGGTGTCCGGCCACGGCTGCACGCCGACGAGCGGCCAGTACCGGTACTGCGGGATCAAGTCCTGCAGGTTGGCGAGGTCGCCCTTGAGCTCGGCGATGATGCTGGAGGAAGCGACGTCGGTGGCGAGCTTGACGAACGCGCGGGCGATGTCCATCTCGATCTTCGGCAGGTGCTTGCCGAGGAACGCGAGAGCGTCGTCGGCATAGCGGTCGAGGTCCGCGGTGAACTTCGAGGTGTCTTCGCGCCACTCGGCGATCTGGTTCTCGAGGGTCTCGGCGTAGGCGGCGCTGCTCGCGCCGACGATGTCGACGAGCGACCATTGCCGCGTCTGGCTCACCGTGACCTCGGGTGAGCTCACCGCCGTCGGCGCCGAGTTGAAGCCGAACGAGGTGACGCCGCCGCCGCCCGTCACGCGGCCGTTGGCATCGGTGCCGACGGGTGCGCCGACGACGCCGGTGAAGAAGGCCGTGCACTGCACCGGCGCCAGGAACCGCACCTGCGACTTCGGCTCGTTGAGGAACAGCGAGGTGTTGCAGAGCAGGAACGGCCGCCTCGTGCGCGTCGGATCGGCGGCGCTGGCGATCAGGTGCGCCGTCTCGCCGGCGAGGCTCGGGTTCGGGTCGGTGACCTCGGCCGCTAGCGACGCCTCGTCCCACGAGAAGAGCGATGTCGGCTGCAGCTCGTCCCGGATGTCGAGGTTGGCGAGGCCGTACGGCCCCAGGACGTGGAAGCCGATGATCGCCTGCCAGAGGAAGTTCTCCGGCGTCTTGAGGAACTTGTAGAGCAGATACGCCTGGACCGCGATTCCCGGGATGGAGAAGAGGTCGGTGTTGATCGAGTTGCCGAGGTTGCCGGCGGGCAGCGCGTCGAGGACCTGGGAGGTCGGAGTGGTGCCGGTGCTCGTCGGCACCAGCTGACCCTGGTCCGGCACGTACTCGTTGAGGAACTCGGAGTCGGTGGTGGTGCCGGCGAGGTACTCGAAGGTGACCCCCACCCACGAGCCGCCCGACACCGTCGACAGCGCCTTGGTCTGGCTGAGTAGGCTCCTGCCGTTGAGCTGCAGGTACGAGAGCGCGCGCAGCTGGCCGAGGCCTGCGGTCAGCGCCCGCGACCCGCCGCCGCTCAAGCACACGGCGACGTTCCCTGGCGTGTCGTCGCGCGCGACGAACTGATCGACGGCGAGCGGCGGCGTGGGGTGGAGCTGCGCGGTGAAGGAGCCGGGGACGGATGCCTTCTTGCCCAAGGGAGCCTCCTCGTGATTGGAGCGCACTACCGCACCGAGCGGGGTCGCTCGCGCTCCGGGACCTTTGTCGTCAGTGCCTGGTTAGACGGCCGCAGCTTATCGAATTCGCCCATGCAACGCGGATGTGATTGTTCTTTAGGCCGTCTGTTACTATTCCACGAAATGTCTACCTTTGATCTCAGGCAGTCGGTCGAACGGGCAGAGCAGCGCCTCGGCGATAGGCAGGGGCGCCGTCCTCGCCAGGACCGCGGCCAGTCCCGCCTCGCGCCGGAGCTGTTGGCGGAAGCTCAACGAGCCCTTCGCGCTCGCGAGCGGCCTTCCGTCGCGGCACTGTCGGAACAGCTGAGAGTCTTCGCCGGCGCTCACGGCCTTCGCCCACCTTCCAGGGCCACCCTTTACCAATTGATGGCGACGACGCCGGCCGGCAGCTACTCGATCGCCGGCCTACCGGCGGCGGTGCGAGCGACGCTCTACAATCTCTCCGATACGGGCGAAGTCCCCGGCCATCAGCTCGCCTTCTACTGCTTCAACTATGGCGGCCTCGAAGCGATGAGCTTCGCCGCGGGCCTGCCGTGGCTGGCGCTCTACCAAGCGGCGCGCATGCGGGGTTGGCGACCGCGGAGCCGAGGCCTATTGGCGGCAGTGCTCGACGCTCGCGAGATCTGAGAAAAGCGAGGATCGCCTGAGCCCTTACACTCCCGAGCAAGTCATCCCGCAGGCGCTCCGTCCGGTCGTCGAGCCGTTGCCGTACTGGTTCATCATCGGCGGCCACGCGGTGCGGTGCCTGGTGCCATACCGGCCCAGCCGTGACGTCGACTTCGGTGTCGCCAACGTCCACGATCTCGATGACCTGCTGCAGCAGCTCTCGCGATCGGGCACCGTCGAGATCATGGAACGTACCGCCGACACCGTCCACCTGCGGTGGGACGACATCAGTGTGTCGCTGTTCGTTCTGGACAAGCTCGCGCGCTTCACCGCCGGCCGGCGCCTGAACGACGACGGCATCATGGCGACGAAGCTCCACGCCATCCTCGACCGCGGCACTCGGCGCGACTTCTTCGACCTCTACGTGACGCTGCAGGACCGACAGCTCGGCATCGCTTCCTGTCTGCGCGCGATCCGAGCTGTCTACCAGCAGGAGGTGAACGAGCCTCTACTGCTGCGCGCGTTGACGTTCTTTGACGATGCCGAGCGCGAAGCGCCGCTGCCCGGCGAAGGCCCACGCGATTGGGAGCGGGTCAAGGACTTCTTCCTGACGCGCGTGGGTCACCTGCTGGTACCGCCCGGCGAGCGGCTGCAGATCCAGGCGTTGCGCGTTGACGTCGCGCCGGACGCCCGGTAACCCCTCGCGCCCCGGGCGGGCGGCCTCAACCTTGCGGCAGCAGCGACGGCCCCGGCTCGCCCAGCGGGCGGCCGGGGCGTACGCCGGACTCCGCTGCGACCAAGGCCAGCGGGTCTTCGCCGGGGTTGAGGTAATGGTCCGTCTCGAGGCGGTACTGGGCCTCGTAGAGCTCGCGATAGCGGCCGTCCTTCGCCAGCAGCTCGCGGTGGGTGCCGCGTTCGACGATCTGGCCGCCGTCGAGGACGAGGATCTGGTCGGCGCTGAAGATCGTCGACAAGCGGTGGGCGATGACGAAGGTGGTGCGGCCCTTGCGCAGCGCTCGCAGGGCGTCCTGGATGAGCGCCTCGCTCTCGCTGTCGAGGCTGCTCGTCGCCTCGTCGAGGATGAGGATGCGCGGGTCGGCGAGGATGGCGCGGGCGATGGAGAGGCGCTGGCGCTGGCCGCCGGAGAGCTTGACGCCGCGCTCGCCGATGATCGTCTGGTAGCCGTCGGCGAAGGCCTCGACGAAGTCGGCGGCGTTGGCGACGCGCGCCGCGGCGCGGATCTCCTCGTCGGTGGCGTCGGGGCGCGAGTAGGCGATGTTGTCGCGCACGGTGCCGTCGAAGAGGAAGTTGTCCTGCAGCACGACGCCGACCTTGGCGCGGTAGTCGCGCAGCCGCGCTTCGGCGAGGTCCTGGCCGTCGACCAGCACGCGCCCCTGCTGCGGCCGCGCGAAGGCGAGCACGAGGTGGATCAGCGTGCTCTTGCCCGCTCCGCTGGGGCCGACGAGGGCCGTCGTCGTTCCCGCCGGCGCGCGGAACGAGACCTCGCGCAGCACCGGCTTGTCGGGCAGATACTCGAAGCTGACGTCCTGGAACTCGACGTCGCCGTGCACCGTGGGCAGCGGCCGCCGCTCCGCCTCGCCGACGTCCTCGCCGGCGAGCTTCTGGATCTCGCGGATGCGGTCGAGGCCGGCGAAGGCCTCGGAGAGCTGGGTGCCGATGTGGGCGATCTGCACCAGCGGCGCCGCCAGCATGCCGGTGAAGAAGACGTACATGACGAAGCTGCCGAGCGTCATCTGGCCGGAGAGGATCGAGCGGCCGCCGACGAGCATCATGACGACGCCGACGCCGCCCATCACCAGGCTCGAGAAGGAGCCGATGGCCGAGGTGGTGGTGATCGTCTTGGCGACGTTGCGCAGCAGCTTGTGGGCACCGCGGGCGAAGACGCGCTCCTCGCGCTTCTCGGCGGTGTAGGCCTTGACGACGCGCACGCCGCCGAGGCTCTCGGCGAGGCGGCCGGTGATGTCGGCCTGGATCTTCCCGCGCTCGCGGAAGAGCGGCCGCACGCGCTTGAACGCCACCGTCATGCCGACGAGGAAGAGGGTCATCACCGCCAGGGTGGCGAGGGTGAGCTTCCAGTTGAGCCAGAGCAGCACGCCGAGCGCGGCGATGGCGGTGACGAAGCTGCCGACGAGCTGCACCAGGCCGCTGCCGACGAGGTTGCGGATGCCCTCGGCGTCGTTGAGCACGCGCGAGACCAGCTCGCCGCTCTTGACGGTGTCGAAGTAGGCCACCGGCAGGCGCATCACGTGGCTGTGCACCTGCCGCCGCAGCTCGGTGATGGCGCGCTGCGCGGCGACGCCGAGGAGCTGCGCCAGGCCGAAGGCCGTCGCCGCCTGCACGAGCGTGGCCGCCGCCACTGCCAGGGCCAGCGGCAGCAGCAGCTGCACCTGCTTGTGGCCGATGACCTTGTCGATGAGCCACTTCGAGCTCGCCGGCAGCACCAGGCCGGCGAGCCGCGACACCAACATCATCACCATGCCGAGGGCGAGGCGGCCGCGCCGCGCCCAGACGATGTCGCGCGCCTCGCGCCACACCGCCGACAGCGACGGCATCTTGCGGCGCCCTGGTGCTCCGGATGCGTCCGATGCGCCGCCGCCCGCCGAGCCGGACGCTTGCGCCCGGCTCGCTTCGATGCGACCGGAACGGCGGGCCATGCCGATGACGCTCGGCATCTAGAGCGCGGCCTCCCGCACCCTAATCGACGATCTCGAGCAGCGGCCGCAGCCGCGACGCCCGCCCCGACCGCCGCAGCTTGCGCAGCGCCTCGGACTCGATCTGCCGCACCCGCTCGCGGGTGACGTTGAACGAGCGGCCGACCTCCTCGAGGGTCAGCTCGCCGTCCTCGGCCATACCGAAGCGCATGCGCAGCACGCTCTCCTCGCGCGGCGTCAGCGTACGTAGCACCTCCATCGTCTCGCGCCGCAGGTCGGCGGCGAGGAAGCTGGAGAGCGGCGACTCCGCCTGCTGGTCGGGGAGGATGTCGCCCAGGTAGCTGTCGCCGTCCTCGCCGATTGGGGTGTCGAGCGAGATCGGCTGCTGCACGATCTTCTGGATCTCGCGCACCTTCGCCACCGGCAGGTCCATGCGCTGGCCGATCTCCTCCGGCGTCGGCTCGCGGCCGAGGTCCTGCACCAGCGCGGTGGTGGTGCGGCGCAGCTTGTTGAGCGTCTCCAGCATGTGCACCGGGATGCGGATCGTCCGCGAGTGGTCGGCGATGGCGCGGGTGATCGCCTGGCGGATCCACCACGTGGCGTAGGTGGAGAACTTATAGCCGCGGCGGAACTCGAACTTCTCGACGGCGCGCATGAGGCCGATGTTGCCCTCCTGCACCAGGTCGAGGAGCTGCATGCCGCGGTAGGTGTACTTCTTGGCGATCGACACCACCAGGCGCAGGTTGGCGCGGATGAGGCGCTCCTTGGCGATCTCGCACTCGGCCTCGCCGCCGCGGATGCGGGTCATCGCCTTCTCCATCTCGCGCCAGGAGAGGCCGGACTTCTGCTCGAGCTGCTTGAGCTCGGCGCGCTTCGCCGCCGCGCGCTTCTTGTAGAGCGCCTTGAGGTGGTCGGACTTGGTCGTCCGCATCTTGCGGTCGATGGCCTTCGCCTCCTGCGCGGCGCGCGACAGCGGGCGCCAGAGGGCGTCGAGCATGCCGAGGATGCGGTTGCGCACCTGTCCCGCGGGGTCGACGCTGCGGATCTCGGCCGACAGCTTCGCCATCACGCGGTCGGCGTCGCGCTCGAGCTTGCCGCGCTCGCGGGCGTCGTCGTCGGTGGCGTCGAGCTCCTCGCGCACCACGGCCAGCTCGGCGCCGATGACGGCGACCTTGCGAAACACCGCCATCGCCTTCTCGACGCGGCCGCGGCGCTTGGCGTCGAGGCGGTCGGCGACGCCGGGCAGCGCGTCGAAGGCGCCCTCGACGTCCTCCAGGCCGCTCTCGTGCAGGCGCAGGAGCTGGGTGAGCAGCTTCTCGCTGTCGGCGAGGGCGAGGAACACCTCGGCCTGGCCGCGCTCGAGTTGCTCGGCGAGCACCACCTCGCCGGCGCGGTCCAGCAGCGGCACCGCCCCCATCTCCTGCAGGTAGAGGCGCACCGGATCGGAGCCGACGTCGTCGTCGGCGGCGTGGACCTCGACCTCCGCCTCCTTGGTGGCGAGGTCGGGCTCCGCCTCCTCGGCGTGCGGGGTGTGGTACATCTGCGGGCGGTCGATGACCACCACCCCCTCGTCGCCGAGGCGGGTGTAGAGGTCCTCCAGCTCGCCCGGCTGGTCGAGCACGCTCTCGGGCAGCGTGTCGTAGATCTCGTCGTAGAGCAGATACCCCTGCTTCTGCCCGCGCTCGAGCAGTTGCCGGATGGCGTTGGCAAGCACGTCCTGGGGGCGCAACTTACGCTGGGTCAAGCACTTCTCCTATGCCGGCGGGTCGTCGAGATCTCGCGAGAGACCGTCCGCAATCGATCCAACGGATTCCGCGGCGGAAACTATTCCCATGCCGACGGTTCGCCGGGCCGGCCGGCGGGGCGACGGTTGGGATTGCCGGAGGTGAGCGGGGGTGGCCCTGGTCAGGGCGCCGGGTGGCGGCGCCCGACGGATGATAACGCAAAAACGGCAAGATCCCCACGGCTTCCGGACCAACCGGGGCCGTGGGGACCTCGCTCGATGCCGGCCGGGCGCGTGGGTTGGCGCGCGCTCGGGCAGCGGCTCGACCTACTGGCAGGGCTGCGGGTCGTTCGGGTCGGGGATGACCGGCGTCGTCGGCACGTTGGTGCCGCCGTGCCCCTGAAGGAGCCCCTGGTGGGCGGGCGCCAGGAAGGGGAAGTTGGGGTTGAAGTCCTTGTCGTTGACCTCGGTCCCCTTGAAGAGACCGGCGAAGGGGTCGCCGGCGGCGACCAGGCTCAGCACCACGCTGTTGACGTTGACCTGGTGCATGGCCGGGGTGGCGCCGCCGCCCAGCCGGCGGCCGTTGGGGAAGCTCGAGTTGGTGGCGGCGTCGAGCGTGATGACGTCGCCGGTGGAGCCGTTGGCGATGGGGATCGGGCGGCCGAGGTTGACGGCGTTGATGATGTCGAGGCGGGGGCCCTTCAAGGTGTCGACCGTTGCCTGGGGCAGGCCCAGTGCCTTGTAGATGCCCAGCGCCTCGGCGTCGCGAACCAGCACCGGGAAGAGGATGTCGCCGCCGAAGTTGGTCACGTCGGTCGACGGCGTGGTGTGCAGGTACTGGCCCTGGCGCTGCGTGCCGACGAGACCGGCGTTGAACAGCGGCAGCGCGTTGCGGCCCACCTGCACGAACGGGCCCGAGCCCTTGACGCCGGTGATGATGTTGCTGGCGTCGACGGTCTGCGTGGCGCGGCGCGAGATGCTCGCCCACACCCGCAGCAGGCTGTCGGTGCTGGTGGTCACCGCGCTGCCGTTGTGCGGGATGCCGCCCGGGAAGAGCTCGCTGGTCGGGATCTCGAGCGCGATCGAGAAGACGTTGAAGCCGGTGAAGACGTCTTCGCCCGGCGGCCGGCGGGCGCCGGGGATGCCGCCGAGGTCGTCGCGGTTGAGGTTGACGAGGTCGAAGATGCCCTTCTCGTCGAGCTGGTAGGGGTCGTCGAACTGGCCGGCGATGATGCGCGCGCCGCCGGGCAGGGTGTGGATGAAGGTGTCGACGAAGGCCTGGTCGTAGAGGCCCTGCTCGCGGCTGGCGGGGTTGCCGCTGTCGTAGCCCTGGAAGGCGCCGAGGCCGTAGACCAGGCGGTCGGTCTGCGGGCCGTGGTTGTTGGGCAGCACGGGCAGGCCGGTGCCGAGCACGGTGCGGCCGGGGTGGGCCGGCGTGAAGACGCGCGTCACCGTCATCGTCTCGGTGCCGCCGGTGAGCTGCCAGAGCAGCTCGTTGCCGCCGCCGAGGCCGTCGCTGGCGCTGGGCCCCGCCTCGGGGGTGAGCTTGTTGACGAACTCGATGCGGTAGACCGCCTCGTCCTTCAGGCTGGCGCCCTTGGCGATGTGGAACTCGTAGCGGTAGCCGTTGCAGGCGCGGAAGCCCTGGTTGCCCTGACCGGGCTCGTGGAGCGGGTTGAAGTCCATGATCAGGTAGAGCTTGTCGTGGGCGCCGTCGGACACCCAGGCGAAGGTGTCGGTGTTGTCGGCGCAGGGCTCGTTGAGCACCGGCAGGGCCTCGCGGTGACTCGACGCGAGCGCGGGCATGGCGATGGCCGTCACGGCGAGCGCCGCGAGCAGGGCCGTCTTCTTCACGTTCATCTCGAATGTCCTCCTTGTGGTGAGTGCCTGACATCAGCTCTACGACACCGGGCGCGCGGCGGATGAGTGGCGGCGGCCTGCGCGCGGGAGCGGCGCCTATACTCGCGGCCGCATGCCCGGCGCTCCGGAACGTTCGCGGCCGCGCGGCCTGCGCGAGCGCGTGCCGCTGGCGCCGCTGACGACGATCGGCATCGGCGGGCCGGCGCGCTGGTTCGTCGAAGCCGGGACGGCGGACGAGGTGGAGCAGGCGCTGGCGTGGGCGGCGGACGAAGCCCTGCCGACGTTCGTGCTCGGCGGCGGCAGCAACCTGCTGATCGCCGACGAGGGGTTCCCAGGGCTCGTCCTGCGCGTGGCGTTGCGCGGCGTGGAGGAGGAGAGCGCCGGCGATGCGGTGATGCTGTGCGCCGCGGCGGGCGAGCCGTGGGACGCGCTGGTCGAGCGGGCGGTGGCCGCGAGCCTCGCGGGCTTCGAATGCCTGTCGGGCATCCCCGGTTGCGCCGGCGCGACGCCGATCCAGAACGTCGGCGCCTACGGACAGGAGGTCGCGGAGACGGTGGTGAGCGTCGAAGCCCTGTCGCGAGCCGATGGCAGGCTGTGTACCTTCGCCGCCGCGGAGTGCGGCTTCGCCTATCGCGACAGCGTCTTCAAGCGCGAGGAGCGCGATCGCTGGGTCATCCTCGCCGTCACCTTTCGACTGCAGCGCGACGCGCCGCCGGCGTTGCGCTACGCCGAGCTGGCGCGCCACCTCGAAGCGGCGGGCGGCGACGTCGACCTCGCGCGCGTACGCGAGGCGGTGCTGGCGCTGCGGCGGCGGAAGGGGATGGTGCTCGACCCCAGCGACGAAGACACGCGAAGCGACGGGTCGTTCTTCATGAACCCGGTGGTGCCGGCGGCGGCCCTCGACGGCGTGCTCGAGCGGGTCGCCGCGCGTGGCCTGGCGCCGGAGAGCGTGCCGCGTTACCCGGCGGGCGAGGCGACAAAGCTCTCCGCCGCCTGGCTCATCGAGCAGGCCGGCTTCCGCAAAGGCCATCGCCACGGCAACGTCGGCATCTCCAGCAAGCACGCGCTGGCGCTGGTCAACCGCGGCGGCGGCACGGCGCGCGAAGTGGTCGAGCTGGTGCGCGAGATCCGCGCCCGCGTCGAAGACGCCTTCGGCGTGCTGCTCGTGCCGGAGCCCAACTTCGTCGGCTTCGTCGAGGACCCCCTGGCGCCCACCGGCTGAGGGGCCGACGGGCGGCCGTCAGGCGCCTGCTACCATTTCGGGCAGGCCTCGGCTCGAACCGCATGGAAGAGACCTTCTCCCCCGTCGCCTCGCAGCTCCTCGGCGATGCGTTGCCCAGCCGGCTGGTGTGGGAGCGCAGCGGCCGCCGCTTCGCCGTGCGCATGCTGGGTGCCGCGACGCTGGCCGTCCTCGCGGTGGCCGCTTGGCCGCGGCTACGCGCCGAGCGCTCCGTCTCGCCTGTCGCCACGGCGCCGGCCGTCTCGTCGCCGCTCGTGCGCGGGGCGGTACGCGGCGCGCATGCGACCGCCGCGGTCGCCCGCGTGGTGCGCGACGTCGCCGTGGCCGAGGCGAGGAGTCAGGTGATCGTGCCGCTGCGCGAGATTGACGCTTGGAGCCGCCGCCGTCTCGACACCGGCGAAGCCAGCTATTACGCGCCCGGCTTCGAAGGGCGCTCGACGGCGAGCGGCGAGCTCTACCGCGCCGCCAAGTACACCGCCGCGCACCGCTCGCTGCCGTTCGGCACTCTGCTGCGGGTGACCAACGTGCGCAACGGCCGCAGCGTCGTCGTGCGGGTCAACGACCGCGGGCCGTTCCACCCGCGCCGCATCGTCGACCTCTCGCGCGCCGCCGCCGCCGAGCTGGGCCTGGTGCGCCGCGGCCGCGGGCAGGTCCGGATCGACGTGCTCGAGCGTCTCGACGCCTCGCGCAGCGGCGCCTAGCCTTCCGCGCCGTCGCTCTTCCAGGGCGCAACCGTGATCGTCTCGTAGCGCCCCAGCGTCACCTTGCCGGGCGCGAAGCCGCGCGGCTTGCGCACCTCGCTGCAGCGCGTCCAGTGCACCGCCACCTTGCCGCCGGCCTTGACCTTCGAGTGGCCGGCGGCGAGCGCGGCGGCGAAGCGCAGCGTGTCGCGCGGCAGCCGGTCGAGGCCGTCGGGGTTGCGCACCACGACGTGCGACCCCGAGCCGGCGGCGACGTGGAGCCAGAAGTCGCGCGGCGAGGCGAGCCGCACGCTGAGCACGTCGTTGTCCGCGGCGGTCTTGCCGACGAGCACGGTCATGCCGTCGGGCGAGGTGAACCGCCGGGCCACGGCGCGCCCCTGCCACAGGCCGCGCTCGGGATCGGTGGGCCCCGGCGGTCCCCGCCGATCGTCGTACGCCGCCATCGCGCCCTTCCGGATCGCGGCGTCAGCCGGGTGGGCCCGCCGCCGCCACCTCGGCGTAGAGGGCGAGGAAGCTGGGCGGGAAGACGGTCGCCAGCGGTCTCACCGCCTCCGGCGAGGCGACGCAGCGGCGCAGCTCCTGGCGGGCGGCCTGCTCGGGGCTGGGGCCGCCGCGGTCGCCGCGCGCGAGGTACATGCCGTGCAGCGACGCCGCGCGCAGCAGGCAGGCATGCGCCAGAGCGCGCGGCTCGCTGAAGCTCGCCGCCGCCAGCGTCGTCAGCACGTCGTCGTAGTTGCCGGCGAAGTAGGAGGCCGCGGCGCGCTGCAGCTCGTCGGGCGGCGGCTTGACCGCCGCCTGCAGCTCGCGCAACGCGGTCTTGAGCCCGTCCTGCAGGTGGCGCACGTCGGCCGGCGCCGTGCCCGCGTCGGCCGCCGCGGCACGCGCGATCGCCTCCTGGACGCGCGCCGTCTGCCGCGCGATGGCGGCGGGGAGCGGCGCCAACGTCTTGCTGACCGAGGCGACGCGCCGCCGCGCTTCCTCCGTCGACTTCCGCAGCGCCGCGAGCTCGCGCTGCGCCTCGGCCTGCAGCTGGTCGCGTCGCGCCGTCGCGGCGGCGCGGATCGACTCGAGCTCGCGCCGCGCGGCCTGCGCCGATCGGCCCGCCTCGGCGACCTTGTCGGCATCGAGCTCGCGCTCGGCGCGGGCGAGCTGTGCGCGGGCGGCGGCGAGCTGGCCGGCGGCCGCTTCCTGCCGCGCCGCGAGCGAGGGAGAACCCTCGCGCCACGCCTCGCGCATCAACGGGCTCGACTCGACGGCGGCGACCTGCGCGAGCGCGGTGGAGGTCGTGTCGACCTCGCGCTGCGCCGCCGCCGCGGCCTCGGCGACCCTCTGCATGCGGCCGCGGCAGAGCAGTCGACGCTGGGTCAGGTCACGCAACTCCTCGCGCGACAGTTTGCCCTGCTTCTCGGCGGTGTCGAAGGCCTCGACGGCGCCCGGGCAGTCGCCCTGCTCGACGAGCGCGATGCCGAGGTAGTAGTGCGGCGTGTAGCGCCGCATGCCGAGGATGCCGGCGCCGGCCTCGGGGTGCTCGGCGATCGCCTGGCGCATCAAACGGGCGGCTTCCTCCCACCGCTTGCCGGTGAAGGCATCTATGCCGCGACGGTAGGTCTCGCGGTAGTCGGCGTGAGCGACGGACGCGACGAGCGCAAGAACAAGCAACCAGCCGACGGCCGAGTGGTGGCGCCCCCTGCCCTTTGAGGGGCAGGGGGATGGGGGGACACTCACTTCCACCAGCCCGCCTCTTTGAAGTACTGCAGCGGCTCGATCGGCAGCAGCTCGGCGCGGCAGGTCGCCGGCTGGCCGCTCGCCACGTCGACCTCGCAGCTCGCCGGCGCGGCGGCGGCGGGGTGCCGCAGCGTCGCCACGTAGTGACCCGCCGGCAGCGGCAGCACGAGCGGCGTCTCGCGCCGCGCCGGCAGCGGCACCGCGCGGCCGGCGGCGTCGCGCAGCGACTCGACCTCGCCCCAGGGCGTGCCGAGGATGGTCACCGTCGCGGCCGCGGCGACCGCGCTCGCCGTTGTCGCCCGTGTCGGCACGGCGGTCGCGGCGGCGGGAGCGTGCGCGCGATCGCCGATCATCGTTAGCAGGAACCAGAGTCCGAGGGCGGCGACGACGAGCAGCCCGCCGGCGCCCACCGCGATCCACAGCCACGGCAGCCCGCTCTTCGCCGCGGCAGGCGTCCTTGCCGGAACGGCCGCGGCAACCGCGCTTCTCGACTGCGACGGCGCGGCGGTGAGCGGCGGCGGCTCCGGCGGCACGAAGATCGACGGCCCCGATTCCAGCTCGTCGCGCTCCGCCGGCGCGAGCGGCAGCGGCGGCGGTACGAGCGAAGGCAACGCTCCTTCGATCGGCGGCAACAGCGGCGGTGGCGGCGGCGGCGCGGTGGCGACGCCGCCCTCGTCGCCTCTCGCTTGCGCAACGGGCATGCTTGCGGTCCTCGCCGCCGCGGCGGAGATCGTGGCGGCGGCTTGTCGCGGTGGCAGCGGCGGCGCAGGCCACGACGGGCTCGCCGGCCCCGAGGGCGACTTCGGACTCGGCGGGCTCGTCGCCGACCCGCCGCCGCCGGCCGCCCTCGGCAGCTCGATCGGCCTCGTGATCGGGCCGCCGTCGCGCTCCGCCTTGTCGCGGCGTGGCTGCGGCGCCGGCACCGCTGTCGACGGCGGCCGGATGGCCTCGCGCTCTCCGGTCGCGCGGCCCGGCGCCGCGGCGCCCGCTGCCACCGGGTGAATCGCCGTCAGCTCGCGCCGCACCTCCTCGAGGTCGGCGGCAACCTCGTCGAAGCTCTGGTAGCGCTGGTCGCGGTCCTTCTCGAGGCAGCGCGCGACGACGCGGTCGAGCGACGGCGGGCAGTCGGAGACGAACTGCACGACCGGCGGCGGCGTGCGGTGGAGGATCTCGTCCATCAGCGCCGAGAGCTGCTTGCCCTGGAACGGCCGCGCGTAGGTGAGCAGCTCGTAGGCGACGACGCCGTACGAGAAGATGTCGGTGCGGGTGTCGAGCTCCTGGTCGCGGAGCTGCTCGGGCGAGAGGTAGCCGAGCGTGCCCACCGCCATGCCCTTCTGCGTCAGCTGCGTCGTCGCGGTGGCGAGCTTGGCGATGCCGAAGTCGAGGATCTTGACCTGTCCGGTCTCCAGCACGCGCAGGTTGGCGGGCTTGATGTCGCGGTGGATCACCTGCTGCGAGTGGGCGTAGGCAAGCCCTTTCGCCACCTGGATCAGGTAGTCGACCTTCTGCTTCAGCGGCAGCGCGTCGCGGCGGCGGATCTTCTGCAGCAGGTCCTCGCCGCTGAGGTACTCCTGCACCAGGTACGCCGTCTGGTCCTCGACGCCGAAGTCGTGGACGATGGTGACGTTGGGGTGGTCGAAGCGGCCGGCGATCTCCGCCTCGCGGAAGAAGCGGCGCGCCATGTCCTCGTCGGCGACCGAGCAGGTCTTGATCGCCACCAGCCGCTTGATGAAAGGGTCGCGGGCCTTGTAGACGGTGCCGAACCCGCCTTCGGCGATCTTCTCGAGGACCTCGTATTTCGCGATGCGCTGGCTCAACGCATCACTATCGTAAATCAGAAGAGGACTTCGACCTTCGCTGCTTTACGGAGAGCCGCCACCTTGCGGTCGAGCAGCTCGCGCGCCTGCTGCCGCGACAGGAACTGCTCGATCTGCGGCTTGGCCTCCTCGAACGGGACGGCGGCTGCCGGCCGCTGGTCCTCCAGCCGCAGGACGTGGAAGCCGAACGGGCTCTCCACCACGCCGCTCGTCTGCCCGGTCTTGAGGGCGAATGCCGCCTGCTCGAACGGCGGCACCATCTCGCCGCGCGAGAACCAGGGCAGCAGGCCGCCGTCGTTGCGCGAGCCGGTGTCGTCGGAGCTCTCGCGCGCGATCGCCGCGAAGTCGCCGCCGGCCTTGATGCGCGCCAGGAGCCCTTCGGCCTTCTGCCGCGCCGCCTGCTTCTGCGCCGCCGCGGCGCTCTGCGGCACGGCGACGAGGAGGTGGCGCACGCGCACCTGCGGCGGCCGCTTCATGCGGTCGGGGTTCTGCTCGTAGAAGCGGTGGGCCTCTTCGTCGCTCACCTTGACCGCCGGCTTCACCTCGGCGTCGATCAGCTTCTGGATCGCCAGGCTCTGCGCCATGTCGGCGAGCAGCGCCTTCTCGGTGATCCCCTGCGCCGCCATCTGCCGCGCCAGCTCCTGCGGGTTGCGCGACTTGAGCTTGTCGAGGCCCGCCTGCAGCTCCGCCTGCGTCGGCATCAGGCCGTGCTTCTTCGCCTCGGCGAGCAGCAGCCGCGAGCCGATGAGCTGGTCGACCATGGCGTGGTAGAACTCCTCGCTCGCCGGCGGCGGCGGCGCGCCCATGCGGGCCATCTGTTCGCGCATGGCGCCGGCGCGCTGCAACACCTCGTCGCGCGTGATGGCGGCGCCGTCGACGCGCGCGGCCACGGCGGGGATCTTGGCGATGTCGAAGGCGGGGCTCGGCGAGCCCGTAGTGGCGGCCCCCGGCATGGCTCCCGGCACGCCCGGGAGGGTGCCCGGCAGGCCGGCCGCGGCGCCCGGGACGTGCCCAGCCGCCATCGCCGGTTCGTCGACCGGCGCCGGCGTCGGCGTGGGATCGGCAGCGGCGGTCGCGGCCTTCTTGCTGCAGCCGGCGAGGAGCGCGAAGGCAGCGAGCAGCGAGACGGCCGAGAGCGTGAGAGCGGGCGGCTTGCGGGACATGCGGTGCTCCTGGTCGTCGCGGTGCTGGGTGCGGTGGCGCCGGTTGGAGGCGCAGGAGGAATCGGGTGGGCGGCGGGCCATGGCCCGGCGGGGCGGCATGATACACCGGCGTCCTCGGGCCGCCCGGTGAAGCAGCGCACGACCGTGCGCACTCTCTCCTTCGCCGTCGACGACGGCGTTACGGCCGCGAGCAGCCTCAGCCGACGGCGGCGAGGTCGAAGGTGGCGGCGAGCCCATCCGCCACCGCCCAGCCGGCGAGGGTCGGCACCAGGCGATCGGCTTGGCGCGTGAGGAGACCCTCGGCGGCGAGGCGCTCGAGCAGCGCCGAGTTCGTCGCCGCCACGTCGAAGCCGAGCTCGCGCAGTCGCGCCAGGTCGACGCCCTCGCGCGTGCGCAGGCCGAGCATCAGGTGCTCGAGCGCGAGGTCGCGTGGGGCGAGGTGCTCTTCGCCGGCAACGGATCGATCGCCCGCCGCGACCGCGGCTTCCCAGGGACCGACCTTGCGGTGGTTCCACCAGCGTCGCGCGCCGTCGAAGGAGTGCGCCGAGGGCCCGAGCCCGAGGTAGGGCGCGTGCGACCAGTACTTGTGGTTGTGCCGCGACTGGTGCTTCGGCGCGCGCGCGAAGTTGGAGACCTCGTAGGCGGTGTAGCCCGCCGCCGCGAGACGCTCGTGGGTGAGGCGAAAGAGCGTCGCCTGGCCGCCTTCCGGCATCTCGCGCAGCTCGCCGCGCGCCTGGCGAAATCCGAACGGCGTCCCTTCGTGCACGGTGAGCTGGTAGCAGGAGAGATGTTGCGGCGCCAGCGCGGCGACGGTGTCGAGGTCCTGCTGCCATGCCGCAGCTTCCTGGTCGGGAAGCCCGTAAATGAGGTCGACGCCGACGACGGCGAAACCGGCGCCGAGAGCGGTCTCGACGGCCAGCCGCGCCTCCGCGCCGCTGTGCCGCCGACCGAGGAAACGCAGCGCTTCATCACGAAACGACTGCACGCCGAGCGTGAGCGTGTCGACGTCGAGCGCCCGCCAGGCGGCAACGCTCGCCGGCGTCGCGTCCTCGGGATTGGCCTCCATCGACAGCCGCGCGTCGACCGCGATCGGCAGCCGCAACCGCAGCTCGTCGAGGATCGCCGCCAGCTGCGCCGGCGCCAACAGCGACGGCGTGCCGCCGCCGAGGTAGATGCTGTCGAACGGCGTGCCCGGAAAGGGCTCGTCGGCCCACAACGCGATCTCCCGCCGCAGCGACTCGACGAACCGCGCGCGTCGCTCCTTCGTTCCCGTGAGCACCGAGAAGTCGCAGTACGGACAGATCGCGGAACAGAAAGGGAGATGCACGTAAATACCGGCAGCGCTGACCGGCTCGACGTCGCTTGCCGGCCGGAGCGGCGGCTGCGACTGGGGCGCGCCGGACGGAGGGCTCCCAGCCGCGCGCAGCGTCTTCGCGAGCACGGATGGGAT
>DASYQD010000102.1:0-3267 GCA_036005845.1 Thermoanaerobaculia bacterium
GGGTGGCGAGCGAAGCGAGCCACCCCTACACAAGCGCCCCAGCAACCACGATGCGAGGGCGGGATTCGCTCTAGAGGTCCCTCGGCGCGCAAGCGCCGGGGACCGACGACCGAAGACCGCCCTCGCCGGCCATCCCGCGCCAGCGCGGGATGGCGGAGAGGGCGGGATTCGAACCCGCGGTAGAGTCTCCCCTACACACGATTTCCAGTCGTGCACCTTCGGCCGCTCGGTCACCTCTCCCGCGATACGCCCTACAAAGAACCAGCGCGCTCGTCCCGCAGTCTGCGAAAGAAGTCGCGCAGCAAGGCACCACTGTCGTCCGCCAGCACGCCCGACACCACCGCGAGCCGGTGATTGAGCCGCGGGTCGCCAGGGATGTCCCCCAGCGAACCGCAGTAACCCGCTTTGGGATCGGAAGCGCCGAAGACCAAGCGCTCGACCCGGCTGTTCACCAGAGCGCCCGCGCACATCGCGCAGGGCTCCAGCGTCACGTACATTGTACAGCCGAGCAGGCGCCACCCCGGCACGCGTGCCGCCGCCTGCCGCAGGGCCAGCAGCTCGGCGTGCGCGAGCGGGTCCCCCTCGATCTCCCGGCGGTTGTGTCCGGCGCCGAGCAACTCGTCGCCTCGCACCACCACGGCCCCCACCGGCACCTCGCCGAGCGCCGCGGCGCGGCGGGCCTCGTCGAGCGCCAGCCGCATCCACTCGCTGTCGTCCATGCCGGAGAGCTGCCCCGGGCCGAGGCAGGACCGCGCATTGTAAGTGATAGAGGCGCCGCGGCCAAACCGCCAGCTCCCGGGGCGCCGTCGGGCCGCCCGAGCGCTGGACGCCCCTGCTACGATGGCGCTGCCTCGTAGGTGGCGGGCGTGAAGGGTTCGGGTCCTGTGCACCGGACGGCACCGAACCTCGTCAGGCCCGGAAGGGAGCAGCGATAAGGCGTCCGCGCCGGGTGCCGCAGCGCTACCGGAACCCTTCACTTCCGCCACCTGCTTTCACCCAGAACGTCGCCCGGAAGCACTCCTCCTCGATGACCTACCAGGCGCTGGCGCGCAAGTGGCGCCCCCAGGACTTCGCGAGCCTCATCGGCCAGGAGCCGGTGGTGACCGCGCTGCGCAACGCGCTCGTCGAGGGCCGCATCGCGCAGGCGTACCTCTTCGCCGGCATTCGCGGCGTTGGCAAGACGACCGCCGCGCGCGTGCTCGCCAAGGCGCTCAACTGCGAGAAGGGGCCGGCCGCCGATCCCTGCAACCAGTGCGTCGCCTGTCGCGAGATCACCGTCGGCGCCGACCTCGACGTGCTGGAAGTCGACGCCGCGACCTATTCCAAGGTCGAGCAGGTGCGCGACTTGACGGAGAGCCTGCGCTACGGCCCGGCGCGCGACCGCTACAAAGTAGTCGTGCTCGACGAGGTGCATCGCCTGTCGCGGCAGGCGTTCGACGCGCTGCTCAAGATCGTCGAAGAGCCGCCGCCGCACCTCGTCTTCGTCTTCGCCACCACCGAGGCCGAAGCGGTGCCGGCGACGATCCTCTCGCGCTGCCAGGAGTTCCGCTTTCGCCGCGTGCCGGTGGAGACGCTCGCCGCGCATCTCGAGACGCTCTGCCGCGCCGAGAGCATCACCGCCTCGCCGAGCGCCGTGCGCCTCCTCGCCCGCGCCGGTGAGGGCAGCGTGCGCGACGCGGTGGCGCTGCTCGATCAGCTCGCCACCTATGGCGCCGGCACCATCGCCGACGAGGACGCCGGGCGTCTCTTGGGCGGCTTCGACCTCGATCTCTTCCACCGCCTCCTTGCGGCCATCGCGAAAGGCGACGGCGAGGGCGTGGCTTCACTGGCCGCCGGCATCGAGGAGGAGGGCTGGGACCCGCGCCAGCTCTACAGCCGTTTCCTCGGCTACTGCCGCGACGCACTGCATCTGTCCCTCGGCGGTCGCGAGGCCGCGGCGGCGCGGCTCGATCTGCCGGCAGACGAGGTGGCGCGGCTGCAAGGCGTGGCGAAGGACGCGGGCTACGAGAACCTGCTGCGACTCCTCCACCAGCTCATCGGCGCCGAGCAGCTCGTGCGGCGCAGCGAGGTGCCCGGTCTCGCGTTCGAGGTGGCGCTACTGCGCGCGGCCGAGCTGCCCAAGCTGACGCGCGTCGAGGAGCTGCTGCGCGGCGGCGCGATGCCGAGCGGCAATGGCCCGGCGCCGACGGCGCCCGAAGGCGGCGTGACGCGACGCGCGTCGGCCGCCGGCCCACCACCATCGCGCGCCACGTCGTCCAACGGACCCGCCGCGGCCGCACCGGCGCCGCGCCTCAACGCCGCCGCCGCGAGTCCGAGTGCCTCGATCGCGGCGCCTGTCGCAGCTGCCATCGCCGTCGTGCCGGAAGACAGCAGCGAACCCACCGCGGCGGTGCTCCACGCCGTGGCGCGTCGCCGGCAGGTGCTCGCCGCCCACCTCGGCGAGGCGCAGGCGCTGCACGTCGAGGGCAACGAGTTGCACATCTTCCGCCGCCCCGGCGACAGCAGCCTGGAGGCGGCGCTCCAGCGCCCCGGCAACCGCACCGTGCTCGACGAGGCGCTGGCCGAGGTCTGCGGCGCCGGCGCCCGCTGGCGCATCCTCGACGGCGACGCGGGCGTAGCGCCGGCCGCCGTCGAGACGCCGCCGCCGGCGCTGGCCGCCGCGGCCGCCGATCCCAAGGTCCAGGCGGTCCTCGACATCTTTGGCGGCACGATCGCCGCCGTCGAGCGCGCCACTCTCGAGGAGTAGGCGGAGGAGTAGCCGATGAACATCCAGAAGATGATGAAGCAGGCGGCGCAGATGCAGGAGCGCATGCAGCGCGAGCTCGCCGCCCTCGAGGTCGAGGCCGCCGCCGGCGGCGGCATGGTCTCGGTGCGCATGAACGGCCACAAGCAGCTCCTCGGCGTCACCATCGAGAAGGACGTGCTCGACCCCGCCGACCCCGAGATGCTGCAGGACCTCGTCGTCGCCGCGGTCAACGAGGCCAGCCGCAAGGTGGACGAGGCGGCGCAGGAGAAACTGGGCTCGCTCGCCGGCGGCATGGGCCTGCCGGGGATGTTTTGAGTCAGGACCCGCTGCAGGATCTCATCCGCGAGCTGTCGCGGCTGCCCGGCGTCGGTCCCAAGACCGCATCGCGGCTCGCCCATCACCTACTCACGGTCACCGCCGCCGAGGCCGAGGCGCTGGCGCGTTCGATCGTCGAGGTGAAGGCGCGGCTCTTCCACTGCTCGCGCTGCAACTCCATCACCGCGGTCGATCCCTGCCGCTGG
>DASYQD010000103.1:0-6514 GCA_036005845.1 Thermoanaerobaculia bacterium
GCCGAAGAGGGTCCTCGGCGACATCCTCGCGGTACGCACGAGCGACGGCGCGGCCGGCGAGCGTGCAGTCGAGCGGCCGTGGATCGTGCATCACCTCGACCTCGACGAGGGCCGCTACGTCTACCTCAGCCCGCCGCCCGAAAACATCAGCAACCGAACGTTAACACGATCGGCCGAGCCGCGTCGAGCGAACTCATTCTGCTGTAAGCACTTTCCTTACGTCGCAGCTCGGTGCTCATTTCTTGGGTTGCGCGGCGAGGATGCGGTCGATCTTCGCCGGATCGGCGGGCAGCAGCCCGGACGCCGGGAGTCGCGGCACGAGCTTCGCCCAGCGCCCATCGCGAGCGAACACGGCGGCGAAGATCGGCAGCGCTTCCTCCTCGCGCCCGGCCATGAAGAGCGTGACCGCCTCCCAGAACGGCAGCTCGGCGATCTGCGGCGCGAGCTGTGCCGCCTTCGTGTAGTGACCGACGGCGGCGGTCCAATCTTCCTTCGCCGCCGCGTCGTCGCCCTGGTTCATCTCGGCATAGGCGCGGCGGAGCACCAGCAGCCGGCGCAGCTCGACGAGCGGCGCCTCGGCATCGTCGACGCGCAGATCGACGAGACGGTCCTCCCACGGCCTGCCCGTCGACTCGGCGCGCACCACGACGAGCGCCGCGCTCTGCCGGCCGCGGACGTCACCGCCGGCGCGCTCGGCGGCCTCGAGCGCGGCGAGCAGGCGGTCGGCGAGGTCGCCGCTCGCCGCTTCGTAGGCGGCGGCCATCGCCGGCCAGACGTTGGCGTTGTCCATCAGGTTCGCCTGCGCCGAGTAGCCCTTCCCCTGCCGGTCGCCGGCGGCGGCGATGCACTTCGGGCCCGTCCACGCCGCGACGGCGCCGCTGCTGTCCACCATCGCCACCTGCCGCACATCCTTCTGCGCATCGGTCGCGAGCAGGCTGTCGAGCGCCTCCTTCGCCGACTTGCCGGAACGCATCAACGCGAGCCCCAGCGGCCCGTAGTCGATGCGCGTGAACGACTGCGTCGCCACGGCGCCGACGCCAGCCTCCGCCCACGGCACGACCGGACCGACCTGGAACCAGTGGCTTTGCACCGCGACGCCGAAGTCGCCGGTCACCGGATCGCGCGCGACGATCGAATAAGTGTGCGCGCGCGGCTCCGCGGCGAGTGGGACCGTGGCGAGGACGAGCAGAAGGGCGACGGCGAGCGCGTGGCGCATGGCGGACCTCCGGGGCGGTGCACGCGAGCGTAACGCGAGCTGCCGACCGAGCGAGGCAACGCCATGAAGTTGCGCCCCTCGTGCGCTCCGCGCTGATCGGCTAACGCGCGCGGGTCAAGTGGAAGGTGTTCGTGCCGGTCTCGCCACGGAACGCGTAGGTCCACTCCTGAGTCAGGTGATCCGCGTCGTCCATGGTCACGGTCAGCCCGGTGTTGTGCCAGTCGGCCGGCGTGTGGAGGCCGGTCACCCGCACCAGCGAGAACGCGAGGCTCTTCGCCGCCGGATCGGCGATCGCCGCCGAGGCCATCTGCGGCTGGTTCTTGGCGCTGCAGTAGTGCGTGGCAACGATGTGGTCGCCGTCGACGCTGAACATCGTGACCATGACTGCCCCGCCCTGCGGGCGGAACTCCTCCATCAGCGCGCTGCCGTCCGCGGTGAGTGTGTACGTCACCTCGAACGGAGTCCCCGCTTGCTCGCCGGTCCACTTGCCTACCAGCGAAGCGAGCCGCGTGAAGGCGAGCGCGGACTTTGCACTGTCGGCCACCGCTCGTCGCCGCATGTGGTGCTCCTCCTCGAGCCGCCACGTCTTGCCGCCGTCGCGCGAGCGCTCGCCGCGCCAGGTGAAGGAGTCGGCTTGGAGGTCGTTGAACGACCAGCGCAGGCTCGAGCCGTCCGCATCGCTCCCGCGCAGGACGATGCGATCGCCCTCGAGGCCGCCGGCGACGCCGAGGGAGGCGCCGAACCGCGGGTTGACGAACACCACGCGCCAGGTCTTGGCCTCGGTGTCGTAGTAGCGCAGCGAGGTGCCGATGCTGCGTTCCGTCCGTCCGTTTCGCGGATAGCCGATCCACAGGTCCTGAACGGCCAGGCCGTCGAGCACCCAGCCGAACTCGAGCTCGCCGGGCTGGTGTCGCACGCTGCCGTCGTCGGCGAAGAAGCCGAAGTCGGCATCCCAGGTGCCGACGAAGCGGTCCCAGATCCTCGCCTGGTCGCCGAGCGCAGGGTGAGGCTCGGCGGCAGCGAGGACAGCGACCATTTGTTGGCGCGCGTCCGTGGGCGGCGCCGCCTCGGCGGCGGCGCCTCCACCCGCGACGGCGATCGCCAGCGCACCGCCCAACGCACACGACAGGATCGACAACCGCAGCGATGAGTGCTTCGCGTCCATGACGTCCTCCTAGCATGGAGTTCGTCGTCGAGGGCCGCACGGTGACAGGGTAGAGAATCGCGGAGGCGCCAGTCCTCCATTTCCGCGTGTCACCGTTGCCGCGCTTCCGGCGAATGAGGGATATGGACGCCGAGTCCTCGCCGGACGAGGCTCGCCTCGCCGCGAGCATGATCGCCTACCAGGCGGGCGAGCTCGACGGCTTCACCGACCTCTACGCCGAGCTGGCGGGCGACCTCGAGCGGTTCTTCGCCGGCGCGGCGGGCTGGGCGGTAGCAGAGGACCTCATGCAAGAGACGTTTCTCGAGATCCACCGCTCGCGGCGCAGCTACCGGCCGCCGCGCCCGGTGCGACCGTGGGTCTTCGGCCTGGCGCGCAATGTCCTGCGCCGCCACCGGCGGGCGGCCTGGCGGCGCGAGCGGAAGGAGTCGGCCGCGGGCGCCGCCGCCAAGCCGGCGACGGGAGCGACTCGCGCGGAAGACGCCGCGCTCGCCGCCGGCGATGTCCAGGACGCCTTGCGGCGCCTACCCGCCGGCCGCCGCGAAGCCTGGTTGCTGCATCACCAGCACGGCTGGAGCTTCCACGAGATCGCCGCGCGGTTGTCGATCGGCGTCGACGCGGCGAAGCGGCGGGCCAGCCGCGCGATGGGCGACCTGCGCCGGGCGCTCGGCGCGGGGACCCAGCCTGCACGAGCGGCCGACAAGGAACGCAAGAACGGAGGTGATTCGCTTGGTTGAGCGTCGCGTGCCGCCGGCCTGGCTCCTCGGTGCGGTGCGCACGAGCCTGCGCCCGGTGCGGCCCTGCCTGCCGCCATCCGGCCGCGCGCTGGCGCTGCTGCCCGCCGGTGTCGTCCTCCTCGTCGGCATCCCGCTCCTCTTGGGCCCGCGGCCGAATCTTCATCTTCTCGGCGGCCTCGGATCCTGGGGGCTCTCGGCGCTGCAAATGCTCGGCGGCCTCTTCGTCGTCGGCCTGGCGTTGCGCGAATCGGTGCCGGGACGCGAGCTGTCGCGGCGCGAGCTCGTCGGCATCGTCGCCGGCGGGCTGCTGCTCTTCCTCGCCCTCACGCTCGCCAGCGAGTGGCTGGCGCCGGTGGCGCTGCGCCGCCAGGTGTGGCTGCACGAGGCGGTCGGTTGCCTCCGCATGGCGACCAGGTGGGGCCTGCCGGCGCTCGGCCTCGCCCTCGTGCTCGTGGCGCGGGCGTCGCCGACGCGGCCGTTGGTGGCAAGCGCCGCCTGCGGACTGGGCACCGGGCTGATGGCCGACGCCGGCATGCGGTTGTGGTGCGGGATCTCGACGGTCTCGCACGTCCTCGTCGGTCACGGGGCGGCGATCGTGACGCTCGCCGCCGCCGGGGCGCTCGCCGGGCTCGGGCTGGCGCGCTGGAAGCGGCACCGCGTCGCAGTCGACCAGGTTGCAGTCGACCGCGGCGTCGAGTAGGATAAGAAGTAAGGAAAGAAAAGAAAGTAAGGAATGGCCACCTCGACGCTCACCAGCAAGGGCCAGGTCACGCTCCCGAAGGAGATCCGCGACCGCCTGGGCTTGCGCCCCGGACATCAGCTCAGTTTCGAGTTGGGCGACGACGGCAAGATCGTCGTGCGGGCCAAGACAGTGCCGCTCGCCACGCTGGCCGGCCTCCTGAAGCGGCGCGTCAAGAAGCGCTCGCTGCGCGAGATCGAAGAAGGCATCGGTCGCGGCGCGGCCCAGAGCTTTCGGAAATCCATCAAGTGATCGCGCTCGACACCTGGACCGGCTCGGGCCGGGCGAGGAGTCCGGGTTCGTCTCCGACATCGTGCTCGTCGAGCTCGTCTGGGTGCTCCGCGCGGTTTACGACTACTCGCGCGACGACGTTCAACGGGCGGTGGATGCTCTCGCCAGCGCCGACCACCTCACGTTCGAAGACGACGAGCGCCTCTCACGCGTGTTGCGCGCCTTCGCTCGAGGCCGCGGCGACTTCGCCGACTACCTCATCCGCGAGCGGGCTGCCGCCGCCGGCTGTGAGACCGTGCAGACGTTCGACAAGACCTTGCAGGCGGAAGCCGGCTTTTCGGCGCCAGGATAGCGACGAGTCCGAGCGGGCGCTCTACGCCGCCGCGGCTCGCCGCTCAAGGCCCCTCACCACCTGCCCGAGAACGCTTTACTGGTTGCTTGCTCTCTGCCACAGTGCCTGCAGCGCCGGACTCGACAAGCTCTGCGATCTGAAGTGACCGATCCTTAGGTTTGGGCGCCGGGAGCGCCCTTCGCCAGTCTTCTCAAGAGAGACTTCGCCTTCCCCTTCCCATGATTCACTCGAAACTCCTCTTCCACTCTCTCGGAGAGCGCGACGTCCGCTACCAGGACTCGTCGCAAGACCCCACGTTGTTTACGCGATCCCGACTCGGCTATCCAAGAAATCGCGGCGCACAGTCCGCCGACAGTCCTTTCGGTGAGAAGGTGGTCGTTGGGGTAATCGGCATGCATTGAAGCCAGAATCTCGCAACGCGCCAACACAATGTCAGCGTCCTCCCGCTCAACGCCGCGCAATACGCGGGTGACCGCGTTCTCGCTGGCGATGTTACGGAACGTTTGCCTGGCACATTGAGCGTCAATCTCTTTGAGCAAAGCCGCCGCATCCGTGATGTCGCGAGTAGTGTAAGGCACCTGTTCGGCTGAATCGATCAACCCTAAGAAGTACCATCGATCACTCTGGCGAGGAAAGGGTCCTTCAAGCGACAAGTTACGCAGGTCCGCAAGGTACTCGTCACGGTGATCCGTGCGCCCAACACGAAGCTCCCGCCACAGGACATGATAAGTGCCCTCGGCGCAGCATTGCCAAGTGTATGGGTCGGCAGGAAAGGCCGCTGTGGCCTGCGCCAACAATGAGCGATGCGTAGCCACTCCGGGCTCCTCGGCGAACCGTAGCCAGCGCACGATAGAGTGAAGAACGTGATCGCGCGTTTCCTTGTGGGCTGGCAGTGGCACGAATCGGTTCAACAACTCCTCGAAGAGGGGCTTTTGGTAGCCGACTAAGTCGCCTGCTTCCCGTGCTCCCCCACGGTCCCACAGTGCAATTAATTCCTCTCCGCCTCGCAGAGTTGCAAAGCCAAAAAGGGTCGGATGCCTGAGGGAATCTCCGAATGCCCTACAGAGACACTGTACCAGGCTCCTTGCAAGCGACGCCTGAATCCACGGTTCGTCGGGAAACGAGGCGGCAAGCTGGCGAAGGCGTTGAAGCAAGTCGCGCCACCCCGGCTCGTCGTCATAGAGCAGGTCATAGTTGAGGGCATTCGAGTAACCGAGTGCCTCCAATCGGCGCATCTCTTGGTTGCTGTTCTTCCCGCCGCGGTCAGCGATAAGATCAATCAGGGGATGATGGAACTTACGGGAGGGCTCCATATTGGCCGCATCAAGTAGGGCAGTCGCCGCCCACGTGGCGGGGAGAAACAGGGTAGAAATTGTTAGTGACCGGGCTCGTTCGACAAACGCTTCAATGTTTGCGCTCGTGAATGGGGCCAATACCGCATCCGTCATGAGATCGCAGATGTTTGCGTAGTCGCCGTGGAGTTCCAGCCGGGCGACAAACGCGGATACGTAAATGAGCAGCATCTGCGATTCGACGATCGCAGCGTCCGCGGGACGATTGAAGTCTCGAGCTAGCGCCTTGATGAGCTTTCTCAACTCAAGTGCCGCGACCGCTCGAAGCTGACTGTCCGCGAGGAATTCGTTGAGAGCTGCATCGTGTCGCGTTGGATGCCCAAACGAGGGCCATGCAATACCAGGATCGAATACGCCCGCCGCCTGAAGACGTTCAACGGCCGCCCTGTCTTCCGGATCGGATTGTTGGTACCTGGCCAGCTCGTCGACTTGGGCGACCATCGGAAGTAATGCTGTCCTAGCGGCCAAACGAACCTCGGCCCCGGAGGTGGAGAGGAGTTGTTGACGAAGTTCGGGATAGCGATTCGCGTGGGCGGCGGCTGCCGCCTGCAAGACCCCTTCGGGAGTATCAAGCGCGTCACCGGCCGGCCGTTCGAGCCACCACTCGAGAACCCCTGGATAGCCATCGATAAGTCCGAGGAGTTCGTTGTCGCTGAATTCGCTAGCCGCCGGTACGCCCGATCGCACTTGCGTAAGAAGATGAGCTTGATCGTCGTGCCCTAGTT
>DASYQD010000104.1:0-76560 GCA_036005845.1 Thermoanaerobaculia bacterium
GCCGCGGTGGGGCTTCCGGAGGGCGCATTCGTAGGTGTTCGAAAACAGCGATCGAGCAAGCGCCCGGAGGCAAGCGAGCCGCTCCCACCCGCACACCTCAGAAAGGCGAGCGTGCCCCACAGCGGCGCCCTCCGGACCCGGCAGCGAACGCCGGCCGGCGACCAGCAAGCGCGCAGCTACCACACAGCCCTTTCCTACCTTCAGAGCTGATCGTTGACCCGGTACGACACCCAGTCGCGCAGCTTGTGCGCCCAAGACCGCGCCCGCCACTCCTCGAGCACGATCGGCTTGCACACCGCGAGGTCGCTCTGAAAAGCAGCCTTCAACTGCGCCGCGATCGCGGGGTCCATGATGCCGAGGCTGATCTCGTCGTTGGTGGCGAACGACCGGTTGTCGAGGTTGGTCGAGCCGATGTGCGACCAGACGCCGTCGACGACGACGATCTTCTGGTGGTTCAGCGTACGCTGGTACTCCCAGATCTTGACGCCGTGCGAGAGCAACGTGTCGTACCAGGCGTGGCCGGCGTGGCGCACGATCTGCGCGTCGGTGATCTCGCCGGGCAACATCACCCGCACGTCGACGCCGCGGTCGGCGGCGCCGGCCAGCAGCTCCAGCACGTCGCTGTCGGGCGCCAGATAAGGGTTCTGGATCCACAGCTCGTGCCGCGCCGAGGCGAAGGCGAGCCGGTAGAGCAGGTCCACCGACGAGACGCTGCCGTGGTCGAAGTAGTACGCGAGATGGGTCTGCACGCGCCCGGCCGGCTGCAGCGGCGGGAAGAACTTCGGCCCGACGAGTACCTCGCCGGTCTCCTCCGTCCAGTTCTCGCTGAACGCCGACTGCAGGCCGCCGACGATGGGGCCGAGCACGCGGGCGCCGGTGTCGCGCCAGTGATCGCGGTCCTGCGCGTGGCCCGTCCACTCCTCCGCGAAACCGTGACCGAAGACGTAGCCGATGCGGCCGTCCATCACCGCGATCTTGCGGTGATCGCGGCGGTTCATCCGCCCCAGGTTGCTCGGCCGCGGCGGCCGGTACTTGCGCACTTGGCAGCCGGCGTCCCGCATCAGCTTCAGCAGGTCGCGGTCCATCTTCATCGAGCCCGAGGCGTCGAGCAGCACGCGCACCTCGACGCCGGCGCGGGCACGCGCCGCCAGCGCCTCGGCGACCCGGCGACAGATCTCGCCCTTCCACCAGACGTAGCTCTCGAGGTGGATCGTCTCCTTCGCCGCCGCGATGTCGGCGAGCAGCGGCGGGAAGAAGTCGCCGTTCTGCAGCACTTCGACGCTGTTGCCGTCGACGAGCGTGCCGTGCGTGGCGCCGGCGATCGACGGCAGCGCCTCGCGCAGCGAGTCGACGCCCTTCACCGTCAGCCGCACGGCGCGGCCGCGCTCGACGCTCCACAGCGCCAGCACGAGCAACAGCGTCATGCCGACGATGACGAGGAAGAGCCAGAACTCGAGCTCGATCGTGTGGCGGCCGCCACGCTCCCTGCGGACCTCGGCCCACTTCCCCTTCTTCAGGTTGGTCTCACGGACCTTGCTCATGGCAGCCTCATCACCAGTCAGCGCGCGGCTCGAAGCTCGCCGCCGCGCCTCAGCGACGAGACAGGCCGGAGCTCGGCGGTGATCGGCCAGTGGTCGGAGGGACCGGCGTGGACGACGGCGGTCGAGCCGATCTCCCAGCCGGGCCCGGCGAGGATGTAATCGATGCGCTGGTCGAGCAGCGGGTGCGTCGGCTCGCTGGCGAGGCCGCAGAGGCTCATCAGCTTGCCGTCGAGCAGCGCCGCGAGCTCGGCCGAGGCGGGTGCCGCGTTGAAGTCGCCGCAGAGCACGAAGCGGCGGCCGGCGGCGCGCGCGTGCTCGGCCAGACAGTAGGCCTGCCGCGTGCGGATGCGCCGGTTGAGACCGCCCCAGGCCGCGAGGTGCGTCGCCATGATCTCGAAGTCGGTGCCGTCGACGTCGACCGTCGCCCGCAACAGCGAGCGCGGCTCGCCGAAGCTGGGCAGCGGCACCAGCTCGACGTCGCGCAGCGGTGAATGCGCGAGGATGGCGTTGCCGAACTCGCCGCCGAGCACGCGGAAGCTCGGCCCGAACGTCACCGTCATGCCGGTGAGCCGTCCGAGCTCCGCCGCCTGGTCGCGAAACCGCGCCTCCCACGTGCCGCGGTGCACCTCCTGCAGCGCCACCACGTCGGGGCGCTGCGCGCGGATGACCTGCGCGATCTCCTCGAGGTGGTGCGGGCGGACGAGGGCGGCGTGGCCTTCGATGTTGTACGAGACGATGCGGATCGGGCGGCGCGAGGCGGCCGGCTCGGCCGCGGCCGCGACGGCCGGCGCCGCCTCGCGCGCGCCGGTGCACCGCCCCGGCCGCATCTCGTACACGAAGGTGACGCGGTACGCGATGGCGAGGAAGCCGATCGCGCCCAGCACCAGGAGGCCGCGCAGAAGCTTTCTCAACGCTCGCATGGGAAGTCGTGCCGTCGCCCCGGAGGGGGCGGCGAGTGCAAGAGGCTTGCCGCAAGCGGCCGCGCCGCGACGTCAAACGCGCCGCGCTCGTCGCGGCCCTCCGGGCCTAGAATGGCGGCGGAGATCGTCATGCATCGGTACCGCTCGCTGCTGGTTGCGGTCGCCTGCCTCGCCGCCGTCGCGCTCGGCGGAGGCGCGGCGGCCGCGCCGTCCGCCGCGCCGTCGCCGCCGCCGCCAGCCGCGGGGCCGCCGGCGTCGGCCGGCGCGTTCGCCGAGGCGGTCGACGTCGAGCTGGTCACCATCGACGTCTGGGTGAGCGATCGGCAGGGCCAGCCGGTCGCCGGCCTCGGCGCCGGCGACTTCCAGCTCCTGCAGGACGGCCAGCCGGTGGCCATCACGCACTTCGCCGAGGTTCGCGGCGCGGCGGGGACGCCCGCGGCGGGCGGGGCCGCTGCGGCCGCGGCGACCTCGGCAGCGGGCTCACCAGCGCCGCCATCGGCGGCACCCCCGGCGGACGAAGGGGCCGGCCACCTCGTCCTCTACTTCGACCAGCTCCACCTCCATCCGCGCGACTACGCGCCGCTGGTGGAGGGGGTCCAGCGGCTGCTCGCTGCCGAGGCGGTGCCGGCGGAGCGCGTGCTGGTGCTGCGCCAGGACCGCAACCTCCACGTCGAGGTCCCTTTCGGCTCCACGCGCGCCGAGCTCGACGCCGGTCTGGGACGCATCGCCGCCAGCCGCGTCCTCGGCGACAACGTCGACGTCGACCAGGTGCTCGCCTCGCTGGGCACGGCGTGGGAGGAGAGCGAGCGCCTCGCCGGCGCGCGCACCCGCACCGAAGGGGCGGAGCCGGGCGGCGAGCGCGCGCAGACCGGCGGTCCGCGCGCCGCGGTCGGCGGCAGCAACGGCGGCGGCGGCCTCGGGCCCGACGCCTGCGAGCTGTTCGTCGACCGCATCGAGAGCACCGTCAACGCCTGGGTGCGCGAGCGCGCCGACCGCACGGCGACGACGCTGCGCCATCTCCAGCAGACCGGCGTCATCCTCGCCGGGCTGCCCGGGGTGAAGTCGCTCGTCTACCTCAGCGACGCGCTGGAGACCGAGCCGGCGACGCCGCTCACCGCCGCCGCCAACGCCGTCTGCCCCGGCCGCAACCTTGACTTCACGCCGCCCGAGATGCCGCGCGAATTGCTGGCGCTCACCCGCCATCTCAACACCAACCAGGTCACCGTCTACGCCCTGCAGGCGAGCGGCCTGCGCGTCGGCGAGTCCGCGACCGCCGGCAGCCGGACGTTCGCGGCCGGAGCTGCGGCGGCCCGCGTCGGCGCCGCCTTCGACTCGGCGCAGCGCACCAGCGAGCGGCACGGCATGGGAGTACTGGCCGACGAGACCGGCGGCCGGCTGACGGTGAACCAGAACGATCTCGGCGGCGAGCTGCTGCGCATCGCCGGCGAGATGGGCAGCTACTACTCGCTCGGCTACCGGCCGCCGACCGCCGGCGGCACCGGCGAGCACCGCGTCGAGGTGAGGCTCGCCGACCGCAGCCTCGAGGCGCGCTACCGCCGCGGCTGGCGCGAGAAGGATGCCGAGCAGCGGTTGAGCGAGCTGCTCGAAGGCGCGCTCTACCTCGGCCTCGCCGCCAACCCGCTGGCGGTGCGGCTGGGCGCCGCCGAGCCGCGGTCGAGCGGCGAGCGCCGCGTCGTGCCGCTCCACGCCTTCGTGCCGGTCGACCGGCTGCTGTTCACCGGCCCCGACGGCGCGCCGGCGGCGCAGGTGCGCCTGCGCGTGCTGGCGCGCAACGCCGCCAACCCGCGCCAGGAGTCGCAGAGCCGCGTCTTCCGCGTTCGCCGTCCGCCCGGAGCCGGCGGCGCCGCCGACCTCGCCGTCGAGCTCCAGCTCGACCCCGGCACCAACGTCATCGCCGTCGCCCTGCGCGACGAAGCCTCGGGCCTCACCTCGCTCGTCTCGACGACCCTCGAGATCGGGCACTGAGGCGCACGATCCGCGAGGCCAGCATGAATGCTGGTATCGGGTATGGTAATCTTCGAACTGTGAGCGCCGTGCGCAAGATCACCGTCGAAGTCCCGGCGGAATTGCTCGAGCGCGCTCGGGCGGCGAGCGGCGAAAGCTTGACCGCCACCGTCCGCACTGGTTTGCGATTGGTCGCCGCCAGTCAGGCGTTCGAGCGCCTACGGGCCAGGCGCGGCAAGGTCCGCTTCTCGCGCTCGCTGGCGATTCTTCGCCACGACCGCGGCTGACCGCGCGGCCCGCCGATGATCGCCGCCGACAGCAGCACGTGGGTGGCGTACCTTCAGGGCGAAAGCGGCGACGACGTCGAGCTTCTCGACCGCGTCTTGGCCGAACGACAGCTCGTCCTGCCGGCTCCGGTGCTTACCGAGTTGCTCAGCGATCCGAAGGGCGATCGGACCACTGGGAGTGACCTGCTCGAGGTGCCTCTGCTCGAGCCCACCGCCGGTTTCTGGGTACGCGCCGGTAGGCTGCGCGCGGCGGTGCTCGCACGAAAGCGTCGAGCGCGGCTCGCCGACGCGTTGATCGCGCAGCTCTGCACGGATCACGGCGTCAAGCTGATCACGCGCGATCGAGACTTCCAGGCGTTCGCTGAAGCCTCCGGCCTGGACCTCCTCATCTGATCGTGCGGCGCAGCTCGGCGAAGCGCGCGGCGAGGGCGTCGAGCTGGTAGTGGGCATTGAGGCCGCTGGGGTTGGGGAGCACCCACGAGCGGGCGCCGCCGAAGGGGTCGGGCTGCTCGCCGAGCTGTGCGTCGAGGTTGCCGAAGGCAATGCGGTAGGCGCCGATTCCGAGGAAGGCGACGACGGCAGGCGCGAGGCGTTCGACCTTGGCGCGAAGCGGTTCGACGCCGGCGCGGATCTCGTCCGGCGACAGCTCCTCGGCGCGGGCGGTGGCGCGGTCGACGAGGTTGGTGATGCCGACGCCGAGGGCGAGCAGCTCCTCGCATTCCCACGGCGCGAGTTGGCGCGGCGTGAAGCCGCCGAGGTGAAGGGCCTTCCAGAAGCGGTTGCCCGGCCGCGCGAAGTGGCAGCGCATCGCCGCCGAATAGAGGCTGGGGTTGATGCCGCAAAAGAGCACGTGCAGGCCGGGCGCCGCGAGGTCGGGCACCGTGGCATCGGCCGCAGCGGCGATCTCGGCGCGGTTCGGCCGGCGCGGCGGCGATGGTGGTGGCGGCGCGCTCAGTGGAAACGCAACGGTCCCAGCTCGCGGTCGATGGCGGCGAGCGGGCTGAAGATGAGAGTGTCGCGGTCGTCGATCTCGCCGGCGCCCCAGACGATGCCTTGCAGCAGCGCGCCGTTATTGCCCTCGCGGGTGAATACCGGCGAGCCGCTGTCGCCGACGCCGACGCCGGCCGCGACCGCCGTCTGGCACGTCAGCGTGATGTCGCTGTCCTCGAGGTTGACGTCCATACAGGTGGCGACGACGGGGCCGTAAGTCCAGCCGGTGGTGCGGCCGATCTTGTGCACGACATCGCCGGCGAGCGGCGGCGCGCCGGCGCCCACCACGTTGAGCCGCGCGCCGGCCGGCGTCAGCACGAGAGAGCCCAGCACCGGGTCGCGCGATGCGGGCCGCGCGAGGCCCGCGAAGCTGCCGAGGCCCTTCTTGTCGAAGCGCACGAACACAGCGTCGCTGCCGCGGCAGCGACGGCCGCCGTTACAGGAGGTGAACGGCGGATCGACGATCTCGCTGCCCACCTCGCCGCCGCTCGTCGGCGAGCTCTGCACGTAGCGCGTCCCGTCGACGGCGCCGCGCGTGTGGCTGCAGTGCGAGCAGGTGACGAAGCCGAGCGTGCGGCCGCGAAAGGCGGTGAAGGTGTCGGTGCACCAGCGGCAGGTCGTGCCGTCGCAGAGCCAGCCGATCTGCACGCCGCCGGGGATCGGCCGGAAGGTGTCGCGTAGCGTGGTGCGCGTCCGCGACTTAGCGGCACGGGCCGCGACAGCGGACGGGATGGGCGCGAACGGCGCCACCTCTTCGACCAGCACGGCCCCGGCGGGAACACCGGCGTCCGCGACCGCCTCGCCGATCCGGTCGCGGTCGGCAGTCGCGATGCCGCGACGGACGCCGAGCACGACGCGGTTGCGCGCTTCGTCGACGTCGAGCGAGGCGGCGCCGGGAAGCGCCATCGCCGGCGCGAGCGCGCGCTTCCAAGCCAGCAGCTCCGCGAAGGTGAAATCGCCGCGGTCGATTCGCAGCGCGGCACCAAGCGTCTTCTCGAGCCAGCCGCCGGCGGCCGCTGCTGCTGCTGCCGTCGGATCGCGCGCGTAGACGTGCAGCGCGCCGTCCTCGCCCACGAACATGCCGCCGAAGCCGGGAATGGCACGGCCTAGCGCGAGCTGCTGCTCGTCGGCGGTCAGCATCGCGTCGCCGCGAGCCTCGCCGATGACTGAAGGCTCTGGCACCGCCGGTACCCCTGCGCGAGCGGCCGACGCAGCCGCGGCCGTCGCGAGCGCGACCGCCGCGGCTACGAGGACGAACAGCGTTCGGGTCAGGCGGTAGCTCAGACGTTGCGACGGCACCGCCTCCCGCCGCTGCAATGAGCCCGCCATCATCCCGCCGACTCGTCTACATCTTCGTGAACGTGATCCGCGCCACCGGCTGCACGGCGCCGTTCTTCGCGAAGTGGCGGCTGTCGTTGAGCTTGGTGGGCTGCTTGGGGTTGGCGTCGTCGTCGTCGGCCAGGTAGGTGGTGCCGTTGTCGCCGCCCGAGTCGTAGGGCTGCACGTCGACGGTCTTCGTCGCCACCCAGTTGCCGTTCTCCATCAGGTCGACGTCGGAGACGCCGGCGAACCAGTCGGGGCTGGGCGCGATCATCGCCACCAGCGACACCATCGGGTGCGCGCCGTCGACGTTGACCTGCGTCGTCGCCGTCTGCGAGAAGTCCTTGAGCGGGTCCGACTCGGAGAGCGCCAGCGCATTGCCGGCGGCTACCGCGGCCTTGATCTCGTCGTCGAGCGGGCTGTGCTTGCCCTCTTCCGACAGCCGCTCGAGGCCGGGCGTCGGCGGCTGGCCGATGGCGAACAGGTGGTAGCTCGCGTTGTGGCCGGTTCCGATCAGGCCCGAGAAGTGCGGGCGGTGGATGAGCGAGGTGTCCGGGTACTCGATCGGGAATGCCGCCTTCGTCCACAGCGGCGTGAAGACGACCTTGTACGTCGCCGCCGCGGGCATCGCGGCCATCGCGTCCATCGCCGGCGACTCGCTCGTCATCGCCGTCGCCGCGGGCATCGCCGCGGTCTCCTGCTCCGCCGCCGGTTGCTTGCACGCCACGGCGGCGAGCACCGCCAGCATCGAGACTCCCAACGTCAGCTTCTTCATCGTCCTCTCCTTCAGGTTGATCGAAACAGGTTGATCGAACGGTTTCAGCGCGAAGGAACAGTGGTGAACGCGCGCGGCGGCACGAGCGACCAGCCACGCTCGTGCCGCGTCACGACGAGGACGGCGCCGTGGCGGGCGATCGCCGCTGCACGATCGCCGCGTGGCAAGGTCCAGATCGCCGTGACCGTGGGCAGGCCGTCGCCGTCGAGTCGACAGCGCACGACGGCCGGCTCGCTGCCGGCGCGCAGCACGTCGAGCTCGTCGCCGGCCACCGCGACGTCGATCGCCGGCCGCGCCAGCGGCTCGCGGCGCAGCAGCCGCGGATGCGCCGGATCGGCGGCGTCGACGACGGCGAGCCCACCGCCGTCGGCCACGAAGACGCGATCGCCGCGCCACGCCGCCACGAACGGAAAGTGGGCCGGCTTGAAGCCGCCGGTGGTGAAGCCGGCATCGCGCAGCGGCAGCCGCGCGAGCTCGCGGAGGCGGAGCGGCCGGCGCGCGATCTCCACCAGCGTGAGCGCGAAGTCCGGGCCGACGATGTGCGTCGAGACCGCCGCCAGCGCACCGTCCGCGCGCAGCGCCACGTCGGGTTGGCCGCGGCCGTAGTCGGCGGTCGCCACCTCGGCGCCGAAGCGGCCGCCGGCGTCGTACTCGCGCAGCGTGAGCTGCGAGGTGCCGCCGGAGACGGCGGCGAGCCCCGCGGCCGCCGACACGCCCGAGAACGGGCCCACCGGCACTTCGACGATCGCCGCCGGCGACGCGGTGGCGCCGAGGTCCGCGAGACGAAACGTCATCAGGTGCCCCGGCGGCGTCGCGTCGAGCGCGAACAGCCAACCGTCCGCGACTGCGACGTCGTCGATGCGGTCGGCGGGCGCCGGGACCCGTACCAGCGCCACGCGCCGGGCCGCCGAGAGATCGACGACCTCGATGCCGTCGATCCCCGCGGCGACGTAGGCGCGCTCGCCGTCGACGACCACCTGCGTGCGCGCCGACGGCGACGCCGTGTGATAGCGCGCGGCCTGCCAGCCGAGCTCGACCCAGCGATGGCCCAGCGCCGCCACGATGCCGATGACGGCGACGACGATCGCCCACTCGCGAGTCGCGCGTCCGCGGGCCGCGCTCATGCCCGACTCGCCAGCATCGACATGGCTTCGTCGCCGCGCGCGTCGCCATGAGAGTCGGCTGTCATGGCCATCGCCTCTTCACGTACGGCGACCGCAATCCCGCCCGCGCCCGCTTCGGCCATTCGACGCTGCCTCCCGCTTCCCCGATCTAGCGGCGAGTTACGCGGCTCCCGCGCGGCCGGATTCATAATGGCGCCGCTTGCGCCCGCTCGACCTCGCGATCGTCGTCGCCTACCTGGCGCTGGTCGTCGGCGCCGGTTTCTTCTTCGGCCGCAGGCAGCATACGACGCGGCGCTACTTCCTCGCCGAGAACGGCGTGCCCTGGTGGGCGATCGCGGCGTCGATCGTCGCCACCGAGACCTCGACCATCACCTTCATCTCGGTGCCGGGCATCGCCTGGGTGAAGGGCGGCGACTTCCGGTTCCTGCAGGTGGTGCTCGGCTACGTCGTGGCGCGGATTCTCATCTCGATCTTCTTCATGCCCTGGTACTTCCGCGGCGAGCTGGTGACGGTTTACGCGCTGCTGCAGACGCGCTTCGGACCGTCGGTGAAGGCGCTCGCCGCGGCGCTGTTCGTGCTCATGCGCACGGTGGCGGACGGCGTGCGGCTGCTGCTCACCGCCTTCGTCGTCGCCGCGGTGTTCAAGGTCGTCGGCGTCCCGGGCGCGATCGTCGGCCTCGGCGTGGTGATGATCGTCTTCACGCTCTTCGGCGGCATCGAGGCCGTGGTGTGGATCGAGGTCGTGCAGCTCGGCATCTATCTCGGCGGCGCGGTGGCGGTGATGATCGTGTTGAGCCGTGACGTCGGCTTCGCCGATGCGCTCGCCGCCGGCGCGGCGGCGGGCAAGCTGCGCGTGTTCGACTTCTCGCTCGATCTCACGCGCGCCTACACCTTCTGGTCGGGCCTGATCGGCGGCACCTTCCTGACGATGTCGACGCACGGCACCGACCAGTACCTCGTGCAGCGCTATCTGTGCACCGACCGGCCGCGGAGCGCGGCGAAGGCGCTGCTCGCCTCGGCGGTCGTGGTGTTCGTGCAGTTCGCGATGTTCCTCACCATCGGCGTGCTGCTCTTTGCCTTCTACCGCGCTCACTATCCGAATGGCGCGCCGGTGACCGCGCCCGACCAGGTGTTCCCGCACTTCATCGCCAATCACCTGCCGGCAGGGCTGTCCGGGCTCGTCGTCGCCGCCATCCTCGCCGCCGCCATGTCGTCGTCGTTGAATGCCATCGCCGCCACCGTCGTCTCCGACCTGATGCGGCCGCGCGACGATCGGCGGGCGCTGCGGCTGTCGCGCATCATCACCATGCTCGCGGGCATCGCGCAGATCGCCGTCGGCGTGGCGATGCAGCACACCGCGCGTTCGGGGCTCGACACCGTGCTGGGCATCGCCTCGCTCGTGAACGGGCCGATCCTCGGCGTCTTCTTCCTCGGCGCCACCAAGCGGGCGACGACGCGCTCGGCGCTCGCCGGCATGAGCGCCGGCATCGCCGCGGTGGCCTGGACGGCCTTCGCCACCGACACGGCGTGGCCGTGGTACGCCGTGGTCGGGTCGCTGGTGACGCTCGGCGTCGGCATGGCGGTGGCGTCGCTCCCGACTAGCGCCGTTGCGGCGCCGCAACCGCGAGCGCTGGGCGAATGAGAGTCGGCATGCAACAGCGTCATCGCCTGCGGCTCGCGCTCGCGCTGCTGGCGTCGCTGCCGTTGCTGTCCGGCGCCGCCGCGGCGCCCGCGTTCCGCCCCGAAAAGCTGCGCGAGATCGACGCCGCGGTCGAAGAGGCGATCGCGGCGAAGAAGCTGCCCGGCGGCGTGCTCTGGATCGAGCACCACGGCGAGGTCTACCACCGCGCCTACGGCAACCGCGCGCTGGTGCCGGCGGTCGAAGCGATGACCGAGGACACCGTCTTCGACGCCGCTTCGCTCACCAAGGTGATCGCCACCGCGCCGTCGATCTGGCTGCTCATCCGCGACGGCAAGGTGGCGCTCGACGCGCCGGCCGCGACCTACCTGCCCGAGATCGCCGACCGCACGATCACCATCCGCCACCTGCTCACCCACAGCTCCGGCCTGCGGCCCGATCTCGACCGCGACGTCCCGTGGAGCGGCTACGACGAGGGCGTGCGCCACGCGCTCGCGGAGAGGCCGCGCAACCGGCCGGGCGTCGTCTTTCACTACTCCGACGTCAACTACATCCTGCTCGGCGAGATCGTCCGCCGCGTCTCGGGCCGGCCCATCGACGTCTTGGCGCGCGAGCGCGTCTTCGCGCCGCTGGGGATGAAGGACACCGGCTTTCGGCCGTTCGCTGCGAGCGCCGGCGCCACGCCGACGCCGGCTCCGTCGCCCGATCCCGCGCTCGCCCGCATCGCGCCGACCGAGAACGGTCTGCGCGGCATCGTGCACGACCCCACCGCCCGCCGCATGGACGGCGTCGCCGGCCACGCCGGGGTGTTCACCACCACCGCCGACCTCGCCACCTTCGCGCGCGCCGTGCTCGCCGGCAAGACCTTCCCGCCCGAGATGACGGAGGTGCAGTCGCCACCCGCGGTGGTAGTCAAGCGCGCCGGCGGCTTCGACGTCGACTCGGGCTACGCGCGGCCACGCGGCGACCTCTTTCCTTTTGGCTCCTTCGGCCACACCGGCTTCACCGGCGGCTTCCTCTGGATCGATCCCGGCTCGCAGACCTTCTACGTCTTCCTCTCCAACCGCGTGCACCCCGACGGCAAGGGCAGCGTGCTCGCCCTGCAGCGGCGGCTCGGCACCCTCGTCGCGGAGTCGCTCGCCGACGTCACCTTCCGGCCGGTGCCGCGGCGCGTCGGCTTCGTCACCGGCGGCGCCGATGCGTCGAACGGCATCGACGTGCTGCACGCCAGCGGCTATGCGGCACTGCAGGGCAAGCGCGTCGGCCTGATCACCAACCAGACCGGCATCGACCGTGCCGGCAATCCGACGATCGACCTGCTGCGCAGCGCGCCCGGCGTGACGCTGGTCGCGCTCTTCAACCCCGAGCACGGCATCCGCGGCACCGCCGACGAGAAGGTCGGCGACACCGTCGACGCGGCCTCCGGGCTGCCGATCTACAGCCTCTACGGCGACCGCCGCCAGCCGACGCGCGAGCAGCTCGCCGGCCTCGACGCGCTCGTCTTCGACGTGCAGGACATCGGCACGCGCTTCTACACCTACATCTCGACGATGGGCCTGGCGATGGAGGCCGCGGCGGAGGCGAAGGTGCCGTTCGTCGTGCTGGATCGCGTCAACCCGATCGGCGGCGACGTCGTCGAGGGCCCGGTGCTCGAGGGGCCGACCGACTTCGTCGGCTGGCACCCGCTGCCGATCCGCCACGGCAAGACGGTCGGCGAGCTCGCCGAGCTGTTCAAGCTCGAGCGCAAGATCGACGTCTACCTCACGGTCGTCCCGGTCAAAGGCTGGAAGCGCGAGCAGTGGCAGGACGAAGCCGGGCTGCCGTGGGTGAACACGTCGCCCAACATCCGTTCGCTGCAGGCCGCCGCGCTCTACCCGGGGCTCGGTCTCCTCGAGCGCGCCGTGTCGGTGGGCCGCGGCACGCCGACTCCGTTCGAGATCGTCGGCGCGCCCTACGTCGACGGTGCGCGGCTCGCGCGCGAGGTCGGCGCGCTGCCCGGAGTTGCCGTCGAGGCGATCCGCTTCACGCCGACCACCGACATCCACGCCGGCAAGGAGTGCGGCGGCCTGCGCTTCACCATCACCGACCGGCGCGCGCTGCGCTCGGTCGAGGTGGGCCTGCGCGTCGCCGCGGCGCTCGTGCGCCTTTACCCGCGCGACTTCCCGGTCGACGCCATGCAGCCGCTGCTGCGCCATCGCGCCACGCTCGAAGCGGTGCGCGCCGGCCGCTGGCCGCCGTCGGCGTAGCAGCCCGCCGGGCGCTCAGTGCGTCCACGCAACGTGGACGAGGATGGCGCGATCGAGGCCCTGGTGCGTGATCGGCTCGGTCGCGGCGTACCAGAGGCTGCTGCCGACGTCGAAGGCGAGCCCCGTCGACAGGTGCGTGAAGGCGAGGCCGCCGCCGAGGTAGGCGTCGCCCATCGCCGCTCCGCTGCTGCGGCCGCGCACGGCGAAGCCGGGACCGCTCATCGTGCCGGCGAGCCGCCGTCGCGGCAGCGGCTGCCCGGCGACGAGGCGCGGCGAGATCGACCACGCGCTTCCCAGCGACCGCGTCCAACCGATGCCGGCGAACGGCGTCGCGAAATCGTAGCCGGCGCTCCAGTCGAGCTCGCCGCGAGCTCCCGCATCCGGGCCGCTCACGATTCGATAGTCGAAACGAAAGCCTTCGACGTCGAGCCGCTCGAAGTAGGCGCCGGCAAGGATCGTCCGCCGCCAGACGCCGCCGCTGCCTGAGCGCTCCCAGACCGCGTACCCGCCGGCGCCCCAATGCCGCACCTGCCCGCGCGGGCGGCCGAAGTCGGCCATCGCCGGCAGCGCGAGGGGAACGCCCTCCTCGAAAGTCGCGCGCAACCGGTCGCGCGTGCCGTCGCCGGAGATGGAGGACTGGTCGTAGAAGACGAGGCCGCCGAGGCCGAAACGCTCGCTGCGCGCCCACGTCGCGCCGGCAGCCGCCAGCCATCCCCGCGCATCGCCGAGGTCGGCGCCGGCCGACTCCCCACCGAGGTCGAACGTGGTCTGCCGCTCACCCGCGTGCAGCGGCCGAGCGGGCCACGGCAGCGCGAGCAGCCGGCCGTCCTGCAGGCTCTCGGGGAGATGCTCCGCCGTCCACGCCACGTCGGTGCGCGACGGCGCCGCCGCGAACGCGGGTGCCGCGAGACCGATGCCGAGCAGAGCGACGTACCAACGGCGGCGCATGTCGGGCTCCGGCCCTTGGAGGCTCGTTTTCGCGAATTCCTTCGCGCCGCGCCCATGCCGCTAGGTCTCGCCCTCCGGCACGAGCTGCCGGAAGAGGCTCGACTCGCGCTTGTAGAAGCCTTCGGTGTGGAACGTCTCGGCGAGCTTGAGCAGCTCGTAGTCGAGGTGGTGGCCGATCTCGTGAAGGAACGTGCGCAGGAAGGTGCGGAACGCCACCACCTGTTTCTTCTGCGCCGTCCGCATCCACAGCGTGATCGTCGGCGCCACGCCGGGCTTCGTGGGGTCGTAGTAGCCGTGCAACTCGCCCCAGTCGCGGCTCGGCCGCGCGGCGAGCACCGAGATCCGCACCGGCGGCAGCTTCAGCTGCCGCAGCATCGCCTCGGCGAGCCGCTGGCAGGCGGCCTCGGTGGCGCGGCGGTCCTCGTCGGCGAGGGCCTCGCCGACGTCGCCGACCAGCGGCCGCAACGCCGCCGCATCGGGCAACTCCACCGTCTCCACCGCGTCGCTCTGCCGGTAGATCCGCTTGTTCCGCGCCGACAGGCGCTCGTAGTAAGCGAACGGCATCTGGATGACCTCTGGATGACCTCTGGATGACCGGCGCGCGAGCTTAGCCGGCTCGGCCCACCCTGCCGGGTGGGGGGCTCCCCACCCGTCCGCTCCGCGCCGCTCGCGTCGTGGGGTGTCGGAGCGCCCGGCGTGCGCCCCTACGCTGCCACCCATGAGCCGAGCCGCGCGAGGGCTGAGCCCTGCGGCGAGGAGGGCCAACATGGACGCCGTGCTCACCAAGGTCTTCGGACCGCGAGTGTCCGCCGAGCTGATGGCGGAGCGCCGACTGCAGTACCTGCTGCCGACGCTGGCGCTCGGCGCCGCCGCGCTGCTGCTGGTCGGCTCGATCTTCCTGCCCTATTGGCGGATGACGCTGCTGGCGCCGCAGTATCCGCACGGCCTGCGCGTCGATGCCTACCTCAACCACCTCGACGGCGACGTGCGCGAGATCGACGGGCTCAACCACTACATCGGCATGCGCCCGCTCGCCGAGGCCGCCAAGCTCGAGCGCTCGCTGTCGATCGCAGCACTCCTGGTGATCGCCATGCTCGTCGTCGCCGCCATCTACATCCACAACCGCTGGGCCGCCCTGCTGACGCTGCCGGCGCTGCTCTTCCCGGCGGTCTTCCTGGCCGACATGCACTACTGGCTGCAGCAGTTCGGCACCCACCTCGACCCCGACGCGCCGCTCTCGTCGTCGGTGCGGCCGTTCGTGCAGCCGGTGCTGGGGCGCGGCGCCGTCGGCCAGTTCGGGACCGTCGCGGCACCCGGCATCGGCCTCGTGCTGGCGGCGCTGGCCTCGCTCGCCATCCTCGGGGGGCTCTGGCTGCACCGGCGGGCCTACAAGCCACTGGGGGACGGGGTCGGCGGTCCGGCCACCCGATGAACACCACCGGCGTCGCCATGCCGCCGCAGACGCTGAAGAGCTGAGCGATCGCGGCGCGCCGGCGTGCGGCACCCCTGGCGCGGGCGAACGGCTCGGGTTCTGGCATACTCGGCGAGATCCTTGGATGGCGGCGCGCGGGGGGTGACGTCGACGCAGCGGCGAAGCGCTGGGCCCGGTCGGTGCTTGCGGCCCTCCGTCGCGTGGGTCGTCGGAGCGGCGTGCACGCTGCTCTCACCGCGGCCGGCGGGCGCCCTCGATCCGGCGTTGCCGGTGTGGCGCAACGTGCAGGACGTCTGGGGCGTCGACGACGGCCTGCCGCAGGGCTCGGTCAACGCGCTCGCGCAAACGCCTGACGGTTATCTCTGGGTCGGCACCTACGACGGCCTGGCGCGGTTCGACGGCAATCGCTTCGAGGTCTTCCGGCCCGGCACGACGCCCGGCCTGCAGAGCGCCGCCATCCGCGCCATGCTCGCCGACCGCCGCGGCCGGTTGTGGATCGGCACCGGCGGCGGCGGCGTCAGCGTCCGCGAGACCGACGGCAGCATCCACCAGCTCGCCGCCACCGGCGGCTGGCTGGTTCGCGCGCTCGCCGAGGCGGCCGACGGCACCATCTGGATCGGCACCTCGGCGCGAGGTTTGGCGAAGAGCTCGCCGCGCGGCGAGGTGACGAGCGTCGCGCGCGGCGAGCTCGACTCGGTGACGGCGCTGCTCGCCGACCGCGACGGCGCGCTGCTCGTCGGCACCGACGGGCACGGCCTCTGGCGCCTCGGCGCCGAGCGCGGCAGCAGTCCGCTGCGCCTCGACACCGGCGGCGCCAGCGTGGTCGTGTCGCTCTTCCGCGACCGTCGCGGCGAGCTGTGGGCGGGCACGGCAGGGTCGGGCCTCCTGCACGAGGTGGCGGGCCGCTTCGTGAGCGTCAGCGCGACCGACCTCGGCTCGTCGACGGTCTCGGCGCTCTGCGAGGACGGCAGCGGCTCGCTGTGGATCGCCACCGGCAGCGGCGGGCTGGTGCGGCGGCGGGGCAGCGGGTTCGAGCGCTACTCGCGTGCCACCGGCCTCCCTCACGACGTGCTCTCAGCGCTGCTCGAGGATCGGGAAGGCGCGCTCTGGGTGGGCATGGCGGCCGCGGGGCTGGTGCGCCTGCAGGGCGCGAGCTTCTCTACGCTCGGCGCGGCGGACGGGCTGGCCGACGAGACGGTGTACTCGGTGGCGGAGGGGCCGGCGGGATCTCTCTGGGTGGCGGCGGCCGGCGGCACGCTTTCCTATCGCAACGGGTCGCGCTTGACGCGCTTCACCTCCGTCGCACTGCCTGCCATTCCCGAGCGCACGCCGCTGCGCTCGCTGGCGTTCTCGCCCAATGGCGACCTGTGGGTCGGCACTTACGGCGGCGGCGTCCTGCAGCGCAGCGGCGGCGTCTGGCGCCGGCACACCGAGGCGCAGGGGCTGCCGAACGACCACGTGCGCACCGTCATGGTGGACGCCGCGGGGACGGTGTGGGCCGCCACCATCCGCGGCCTCGGCCGCTACCGCGACGGCGCGTGGGTCACCTTCGATCGCCGGCAGGGCCTGCCTTCCGCCTCCTTCATCGCGCTGGCCGCGGGGGCCGGCGGCACGACGTGGTTCGGCATGGATGGCGGCGGTCTCGGAAGAATGGACGCCGACGGCACGCTGCACGTGCTCGACCATGGCGACGGCTTGCCGAGCGACGTCGTCCTCTCGCTGCGCCTGGGTAGCGAGTCGGGCGGCGACGGCGACACGTTGTGGATCGGCACCAACGGCGGGCTGGCGCAGCTGCAGAAGGGCAGGCTCGCGACGTGGACGAGCCGCGACGGTCTGCCCTCCGACAACGTGGCGCAGCTCGCCGAGGACCGCAGCGGCCACCTCTGGGTCGGCACCTCGACCGGCGTGGCGAGGATCACGCTCGCCGGCCTCCGTCGCGGCTCGCCGCTGCCGGTGCGCGTCTTCTCGCACGGCGACGGCATCGCCAACAGCCAGTCGACGGGGCCGTCGAACGGTCCGCTGGTGGCGGCCGACGGCCGCCTCTGGTTCCCCACCCTCGGCGGTCTCGCCGTCGTCGATCCGGCACGCCTCCAGGTCGACGAGGTGCCACCGATCGTCCACGTCGAACAGATCACCGCCGACGGCGTGGCGCTGCCGCTCGCGGGCGCGCTGCACATCCCGCGCGGCACCGGCCACCTGGAGATCCAGTACACCGGCATCTGCACCCGCGCCGGAAACCTCGTCCGTTTCCGCCATCGCCTCGCCGGCTTCGACCGCGACTGGGTCGACGCCGGCACGCGGCGCATCGCCTACTACACCGCCGTGCCGCCCGGCGACTACCGCTTCGAAGTGGTCGCCGAGAACGCCGACGGGCGGCGTGGCTCTTCGGCGCTCGCGCTGGCGATCCCCAAGCGCCTCTGGGAGATGACCTGGTTCCGGCTCGGCGCCGCGCTGCTCCTCGCCCTCGCCGTCCTCGCCGCGGTGCGCACGCGCATCCACGCGCTGCAGAAACGCCAGCACGAGCTGGAGGCGATCGTCACCCACCGCACCTCCGAGCTGCGGGCGCAGAACGAGACGCTGGTGGCGGTGGTCGACGCGGCCGAGACGCTGTTCGGCGCCGACTCGTGGGAGCCGGTCATCGCCGGCGTGCTCGAGCGGCTCGGCAGCGCGCTCGGCGCCGACCGCGTGGCGGTGCTGGAGAGCCACCAGCGCGCCGACGGCGTCTGGGTGTCCACCTTCCGCGCCGGCTGGCACCGCGCCGGGGTGCCGGCGCTGGAGACCAGCGCCATGCACGAGCAGCCGTTCGAGGCCAGCGGCGTCGGCCGCTGGCTCGAGCTGCTGAGGAAGGGCGAGCCGGTCATCGGCCGGCTGCAGGACCTGCCCGCCGAAGAGGCGCGCATCCTGGCGCGGCAGCACGTCGCCTCCCTCGCCGTGGTGCCGGTCTTCGCCGGCGGCACGTTCTGGGGCTTCATCGGCATCGACGACTGCACGCGGGCGCGGGTGTGGTCGAGCACCGAGGTGCTGTCGATGCGCATCGCCGCCGAGACGCTGGGCGCGGCGATCGCCGACAAGCAGCGCGGCGCGGCGGTGCGCGCCAGCGAGGAGCGCTATCACCGGCTGTTCGAAGACAGCCTCGGCCTGGTCTGCACGCACACGCTCGACGGCGAGCTGCTCTCCATCAACCTGGCGGCCGCGCGCGCCATCGGATTGCCGCCGGCCTCGCTGGTCGGCAGGAACATCGGCGCCCTGCTCGCCGAGGACGCCAAGCCTCTCTTCGCCAAGTACCTCGCGGCGATCGCCGAGCGCGGCCAGGCGGTCGGCGAGATGCACATCCAGACCCACGACGGCGAGCGGGTCTGGCAGTACAGCAACCGGCTGATGCGCGACGGCGACGGGTCGGCCTACGTCGTCGGCCACGCCCTCGACGTCACCGAGCGGCGCCGGCTGGAGGAGCTGCTGCGCGAGCGCGCGCTCACCGACTCGCTCACCGGCGTCGCCAACCGCGCCATGTTCGACGACCGCCTGGCGCAGGCGGTGGCCCGTGCCGCGCGGCAGGAGAGGACGAGCGGCAGCGGCGAGCAGCTCGCCCTGGTGCTGCTCGACCTCGACGACTTCAAGCGCACCAACGACACCCTGGGCCACCTCGTCGGCGACGGCATGCTGCGCGAGGTCGCGACGCGATTGCGCCGCGTGCTGCGCAAATCGGACACCGTGGCGCGGCTCGGCGGCGACGAGTTCGCCGTCATCCTCACCTCCGTCGGCTCGCGCCAGCGCGCCGAGGGCGTGCTGAACAAGCTGCAGGCGGAGCTGGCACCGCCGCTCATGCTCGACGGAGAACAGGAAGTGCCGATCGGCGTCAGCCTCGGCATGGCCCTCTACCCCGAGCACGGCAGGACCGTCGAGGCGCTGATGGCGCAGGCCGACGCCGCGATGTACGCGGCGAAGCGCGCCGGCAAGAACCAGGCGAGACTGGCGGCCGCGAGCGTCGAGCCTTGAGCTTGCCAAATTTTGCCAACATGTCCAGCAGCGAGTACGTTCGGGAGCTCATCCGTAAGGACCAGGACCGCCAGCGACTGCGCGAGCGGCTGCTGGTCGGGGCGGCCTCCAAGCCAACGAAGGCCGTGGATCGGCATTACTTCGAGTCGCTGCGCAAGGGTGTGGAATGACGTCCGCAAGTCGCTCAGGCCGCCTGGCGCGTTGCGAATTCCTGTAGGCGCCGCTCGAAGCGGTTCGCGAAGACGCGCTTCATCGCCTCCAGCTTGAACGACTGCCAACGGTAGCGGCGAGGAGACAAGTCGGCGCACTCTTCCGGCAGCATCACCAGCGAGACGTGCACGTTGGGAGCGCAACCGATGGGGAGGTGCGCCTCCATGCAGGCCTCGTAGAGGCGGCGGAAGACGGGCACGAGGTCCTCGGTGCGCGGCGGCTCGAGGTCGGCGAGGTCGGTGCCGACGAGCGGGCGGAAGACGCAGACGGTGGGGACGGCGCCGACGGCGGTGATCCAGTCGATGGCGGCGATCGAGGACTCCGGCGGCTCGAGGCCGGCGATGATCTCGCCGTTGGTCACCCACGGCTCGTGGCGCGGCCCGCGGCGGCCGAGGTTGGCGCAGTAGCGGATCGCCTCGAGGTAGAAGTCGAGGCCGTACTCCTCGTGCTTGCCGGGACAGATGTCGCGGAAGCGCTCGGGGTCGAAGATCTCGAAGCAGAAGGAGACGCGGTTGACGCCCATCTCGCGCAGCTCGTCGTAGCGCGTCAGGTCGCGGTGCGGCGGCGTCTGCACGCCGACGAGCAGCCCGGTCTCGGCCTTGATGCGGCGGATGTAGGGCTCGAGGATGTCGAGGTAGGTATCGCCGTCGTAGTGGCCGGTGTTGAAGTCGACGTAGGTGATCCCCGAGCCTTCGCGCGCCGCGCGCACCACCCGCAGCACCTCGTCCACCGACTTCTCGTCGGCGTCGTCGACGCCGAGGTTGAGACCCACCGAGCAGAACTTGCAGTTGACCTTCGCCGGCTTCTGCGTCCAGTACTCGCAGACCTTCGCCTGGTAGATGCCGAGATAGGTGCCCTGCAGCGTGCCGATGCGCGTCATCGGCTTGCCCGACGGCAGCGTCTCGTCGTACCAGTCGGGCCGCGGCGACAGCTCGACGGGGGCGACCGGCTCGCCGCCGCGCCAGATCCAGTAGCGCCCCGCGCCGCTCCGGTGCAGCACGTACGGCGAGCGCTTGGCGAAGGGCTCAGACACCGGCACGTTGGTCCACAGGCCGCCGGGGAGGATCGCCTCCAGCCCGCTGCCGAGACCGGCGCGCGTGCGCAGGATCGGGCGGCCGCCGTCGTCCTGGACGAGGCACGAGTCGTCGAGGCGGATGCCCTGGCAGTAGAGGTCGAGCTTGAGCAGGGCGGGGTTGGTGCGCAGCGCGGCGACATTCATGCTTCGGTCCCTCGCTAGGTGGTGGTGGCGAGAGCTCCTCGCGTGAGCAGGCGCGACAGCAGCTCCCGCAACGCCGCGCCGGTGGCGGGCAGGGCCGCCGGCAGCTTCTCGGCATAGGGCGCCAGCCACGGATCGTCGCCGCCGACCGGCGCCACCGCGAGCTGGCGCCACAGCCGGCGCGAGCTCTCGGCCCAAGCCGACAGGGCGGCCGCGGCGTCGCCGCCGGCGGTCGAACGCAGCGTGGTGGCCAGCGCGTCAGCCTCGTGAAAGCCGCGGTTGAGGCTGTGCGAAGCGAGCGGCGAGGCGAGGTGCGCGGCGTCGCCGAGGAGCCACACGCGGCCGCGTCCCCAGCTCGCGGCCAACCCGTGCTCGAAGCGCGCCGCGCCCGTCCACCCGACCTCGGTGGGCATCGGCAGCTGCGGGGCGCGCTCGCTCCACAACCGCGCGAAGAGCTCGCGCATCTCCGCGCTGCCGATCCACCAGGTCGTGCGCTCCTTGCGGCGCGGCGCGGCGTCGAGCTCGGGCACGGCGTCGACCTCGAAGGTGCAGCGCGACCAGCCGTCGCGCAGCGGCCACACGGCGTCCACGGTGCCGCGGCCCAGCAGGAGCTGCAGGTCGCGCGCGCACGCGCGCTCCGGCAGCCGTACCTCGAAAGCGGCGAAGGTGCGCGCCGGCCCGCCGTTTGGGGCGGCGATGCCGAGCTTGCGCGCCACCGTGGAGCGGTGGCCATCGGCGCCGATCACCAGGCGCGGGCGCAGCAGGCGGCGACGGTCGATGGCCGCCGGCTCCTCGGCGAAAGGGCTGTCGCTGGTGTCGTGGCGGAGCACGTCGACGACAGCTAGTGGCGGATCGACATCGGGGTCGAGCTGGTGGAGGCGCTGGTTCCATCCGACGGCGACGCCGCGCTGGCGAAGCGCCTTCTCGAGCACCTCTTCGAGACGGCTCTGCGGCACCGCCAACCCGAAGTCGTGGCTGTCCGGGAGGCCCTGCAGCGGCAGCCGGCGCTCTTCGCCGTCGCCCCTCAACGTCACGCCGTCGATGCGCTGCGCGAAGGGCAGCAGCAGCTCGAGCGCGCCGAGACGCTCGAGCAGCAGCACGGAGCGCGGGTGCAGGCCCACCGCGTAGCTGTGTCCGGCCCGCCGCTGCCCCTCGTCGACGATCTCGACGGCGAAGCCGGCACGCTGCAGCGACAGCGCGGCCATCATGCCGACCGGGCCGGCGCCGACGACCAGGACGTCGAGGTCGCTCATGGCCGGAACCTCTGCGCGCGGTCGCGCGCCCAGGACGACGCTCCCGCGAGCTCGCACTCGGCGAGGGCCTCGTCGTCGGTCGGCGTCCGCGCGTCAGCCCGCGCCAGGACGGCCGTGAAGTGCGGTAGCACTTCCGGACGGTGCACGAAGCGCAGCCCCTCGATCTGCTCGCGGCGCGCGAACAGCTCGACGATGCCTTCGACGACATAGTCGATGTGGCTCTGCGTGTAGACGCGCCGCGGGATGGCGAGGCGCACGAGGTCGAGCGCCGGCCAGTGCCACTCGCCCGTCGACGGGTCGGGGCGGCCCTTCATCACGTTGCCGACCTCGCAGGCGCGGATGCCGAGCTCGGTGTAGAGCGCCACCGACAGCGACCAGCCCGGCAGCTCGTCGTCGCGCAGATGCGCGCAGAAGGCGCGGCCGTCCAGGTAGACGGCGTGGCCGCCGAACGGCCGCACCACGGGGACGCCGGCTGAGGCGAGGTGCTCGCCGAGGTAGGCGGTCGAGGCGATGCGGTAGCGCAGGTACTCCTCGTCGAGGACCTCTTCGAGGCCCACGGCGAGCGCTTCGAGGTCGCGGCCGGCGAGGCCGCCGTAGGTGGGAAAGCCCTCGGTGAGGATGAGCAGGTTGCGCACCCGCTCGGCCCAGGCGTCGGAGTCGAGCGAGACGACGCCGCCCATGTTGGCGAGGCCGTCCTTCTTCATGCTCATCAGCGCGCCGTCGGAGAGCGCGAACATCTGGCGGGCGATGTCGAGCGCGCTCTCGTCGCGGTGCGCCGGCTCGCGCAGCTTGATCAGCCAGGCGTTCTCGGCGAAGCGCGCGGCGTCGAGCAGCAGCGGAACGCGGTGCGCGTCGCAGAGGTCGCGCGCGGCGCGCAGGTTGGCGAGCGAGACCGGCTGACCGCCGGCGGAGTTGTTGGTTACGGTGAGCAGCACGAAGGGCACGCGGTCGCCGAGCCGTTCGAGCGCTTCGGCGAGCGCCGGCAGGTCGACGTTGCCCTTGAACGGATCGTCGCTCGCCGGATCGGCGGCGCTCGCCACCGGCAGGTCGAGGGCGAGCGCGCCCGACGCTTCGATGTTGGCGCGCGTGGTGTCGAAGTGCGTGTTGCCCGGCACCACGTCGCCCGGGCGCAGCAGGGCCTGGCAGAGCAGCCGCTCGGCGGCGCGGCCCTGGTGGGCGGGGATGACGTGGCGGTGGCCGAAGAGCCGGCGCACCGCCGCCTCGAAGCGGAAGAAGCTGGTGCTGCCGGCGTACGACTCGTCGGCCTGCATCATCGCCGCCCACTGGCGCGTGCTCATGGCGCAGGTGCCGGAGTCGGTGAGCAGGTCGATGAGCACGTCGTCCGCGTGCAGCCGGAACGGGTTGAAGCCGGCATCGGCGATGCGCCGGCGGCGCTCCTCGACGGTCAGCCGCGGCAGCGGCTCGACGGACTTGATGCGGAAAGGCTCGATGATCGTGCGCACGAGAAGCCTCCTTCGCCCGTCAACCTGCGGCCGCGACCATCGCGCCGGAGACCAGGCTCGCGGCGCGCGGGAAGAGAACGTTGTTCTCGAGATGGATGTGCGCTTCGGTCTCCGCCTCGAGCTCGGCGAGCATCTGGTAGAGGCCGCGGTAGCTGTTGCAGGCGCTCGCGGGCGGCGTGTAGCCGTGCGTGAGCTCGCGCAGGAGACGAAGCATGCCGGCCACCTCTTCGTGCTCGTGCTCCATCGCGCGCACGGGGGCGTCGACGGGCATCGGCATCGGCCCTGCGCCGGCGTCGATCGCCAGCCGCACGATGAGCGGGAAGAGAACGCCCTCTTCCTTCGCCATGTGGGAGGTCATCTCCGCCGCCAGCTCCTCCACCACCTCGCGAATGGCGAGCAGCGCCGGCGTGTCGCCGCCGTGGCGCTGCGCCACCTTCGCCGCCAGCTCGCGCAGCACCGGCAGGTCGCGGCGCAGCGTCGCGTGGTAGCGCTCGACGACGTGCGCCACGAGCTCGGGCAGCGGCGCGCCGACCCAGTCGCCCGCCGGCTGCGGGCCGTCGGCGGCCGCCTGGACCTCGGCCAGCACGGCATCCTGCGGCAGGTCGAGCTCGCTGCAGGCGGCGACGAGCGAGCGCTTGCCGCCGCAGCAGAAGTCGATGCGGTGGCGCTGGAAGACCTTGATGGTGGAGGGGTACTGCCGCGCGATGGCGGCGACGTGCGCGCCGGGGTTGACGGTCGGCATCGGTGGGCTCCTTGCGGTTCGAGAAGTCGTCCGTTCGTGACCTGACGTTGGCATCCGCCGGCAGGTCGCGCGCCACCCGCCGGCGCGGAAACGACCTACCCGGTAGGGCGGTGCCGCGGTCCGTCGCGGCGGGCGATCGTGCGTGCGTGGTTCGGATCTCTCGATATCCTCGGCAAGCGAGCAACCCATGAGCGCGGTCAGAGAGCCGAAGCGCGATCCCGCGGTCCGCCAGTTGGCGTTGGCGACGCTCGCCTTCGCGGTCTGCTTCGCGGCGTGGGGGCTCATTGGCGCGCTGGCGCCGCGCTTCCGCGAGGCGCTGTCCCTGTCCGGCACGGCGACCGGGCTGCTGATCGCCACGCCCGTGCTGCTCGGCTCGCTGGCGCGCCTGCCGATGGGCGTGCTCGGCGACCGCTTCGGCGGCCGCGCCGTGCTGGCGGCGCTCATGACGACGGTCGCCGGCGCCTGCCTGCTGGTGCCGCTCGCCGGCAGCTACCGCCAAGTGCTTGGCGCCGGCTTCCTGCTCGGCCTCGCCGGCTCGTCGTTTTCGGTCGGCGTCGGCTTCGTCTCGCGCTGGACGCCGCGCGAGAAGCAGGGTCTGGCGCTGGGGATCTACGGCGCCGGCAACATCGGGCAGTCGATCGCGGTGTTCTTCGCCCCGGTGCTGGCGGCGTCGGTGGGAGTGGGAGGCGTCTTCCGCTGGACGGCCGTGCTGGTCGCCCTCTACGCCGTGGTGTGGCTGGCGACGGCGCGCAACCCGCCGGGCGCGCGGCCGGCGTCGGGGCTCGCCGCGCTGCGCGGCGTGATGCGCGAGCGGCTGGCGTGGGTGCTCTCGCTCTTCTACTTCCTCACCTTCGGCGGCTTCGTCGCCTTCGCCATCTACCTGCCGATCCTGCTGCGCGACGACTTCGGCCTGCGGCCGGCGGACGCGGGGCTGCGCGCGGCGGGCTTCGTGGTGCTGGCGACGGCGGCGCGGCCGCTCGGCGGCTGGCTCGCGGACCGGCTGGGCGGCGCGCGCGTGCTCGCCGGCGTCTTCCTCGGCGTCGTCCCCTTCGCGCTGCTGCTCGCCTGGCAGTCGATGGTGCCCTTCACCGTCGGCGCCCTCGGTTGCGCGGCGATGCTCGGGCTCGGCAACGGCGCGGTGTTCAAGCTCGTCGGCGAGCGCTTCGCCGACCGCGCCGGCACCGTCGCCGGTCTCGTCGGCGCGATGGGTGGGCTGGGCGGCTTCTTCCCGCCGCTCCTGCTCGGTGTCTTCCGCGACCGCATGGGCGCGGTGTGGCCGGGCTTCTTGCTGCTGGCGCTGACGTCCCTCGCGCTCTGGCAGCTCGACCGACGCACTTTTCTCGCCGCGGAGACGGCGCGCGCGCTCGCGCTGCCGCCGGCGCTGGTGCGCGCCCGCGACCGCGTCCGCGCCGGCGCCATCGCCACCTTCTGGACCGGCGTGCTGGTGGCGTCCATCGTCGTCGGTTCGCGCAACCTGCAGAACTTCGACGCCGCGCTCGTCGTCTACACCTTCGCCGTCATCTTCGCCACCTGGGGCGTCGTCTACCACTACGCGGTGTGGATCCAGAAGCCGCCGACGCGCATCTACTGGCGGCAGGGCTGGCGGCTGGTGGGACGCCAGGGGTTCCTGCGCAACGTCGGCTTCCTGCTCGCCACGGCGTGGACCCACGTCTTCGCGCAGACCTTCATCGCGCGCCGCTCGCGGACGCGCTGGTGGATGCACCAGCTCATCTTCTGGGGCTGCCTGCTCGCCGCCGCGATCACCTTCCCGCTGGTGTTCGGCTGGATCCACTTCACCTCGGCGCCCGGCGACCCGAGCTCGTACCTGCTCCACGTCTTCGGCTTTTCCGTGATGACCTTCCGGCTCGAGACGCCGCTCGCGTGGTTGATCTTCCACGGCCTCGACGTCTCGGCCGTGCTGGTGCTCGCCGGCATCGCGCTCGCCCTCGGCCGTCGCATGCGCGATCGCGGGGCGCTCGCCGTGCAGGACTTCGCCCGCGACTTCTTCCCCTTGATCCTGCTCTTCGCCATCTCGGTGACCGGGCTGGCGCTCACCGTCTCGACCTGGTGGCTGCGCGGCAGCTTCTACGCGTTCCTCGCCATCCTCCACGCGGTGACCGTCATCGCTGCGCTGCTCTACTTGCCGTTCGGCAAGTTCTTCCACGTCTTCCAGCGGCCGGCGCAGCTCGGCGTCAAGCTCTACCAGCGCGAGGGCGAGCGCGGCGAGGGCGCCTTCTGCGTCCGCTGCGGACAGCGCTTCGCGTCGCGCATGCACATCGACGACTTGGGGCGGGGACTGCGCGAGCTCGGCTTCGATTACGCGATGGACGGGCCGGCGAAGAGCTGGCAGGAGCTCTGCCCGCCGTGCAAGCGCGCATCGCTCGCGGCCGCGCAGCTCAGGCTACGTGGCGCCGCGAGCACCAGCACCGGCATGACAGCGGCGGCGATGGAGACCTTCGATGGCTAAGCCTCCGGTCGCCATCGAGGAGCTGATCGCCCACTACGGCCCGCACCCGGCCTATGCCCCGCCGGGCGGTTTCGAGGCGCAGTCGCGCCGGCCGCCCGACCGCCTGGTGAAGACCCACTGCTGCTTCTGCGGCCAGCAGTGCGGCATCCAGCTCAAGGTGCGCGACAACCAGGTCGTCGGCTTCGAGCCCTGGGACGAGTTCGCTTTCAACCAGGGGATGCTCTGCCCGAAGGGAGTGCGCCGCTACCTGCAGAGCACGCACCCCGACCGGCTGCTGCACCCACTGATTCGCGAAGAAGGCGGATTCCGCCGCGCCGGTTGGGACGAGGCGCTCGATCGCGTGGTGAAGAGCGTGCGCGCCATCCAGGAGCGCCACGGCAAGGATGCGGTCGCCGTCTACGGCGGCGCCTCGCTGACCACCGAGAAGGCGTACCTCGTCGGCAAGCTCGCCCGGCTCGGCGTCGGCACGCGCCACGTCGACTACAACGGCCGGCTGTGCATGGTGTCCGCGGGCACCGCCTACAAGCTCGCCTTCGGCGTCGACCGCTCGCCCATCCCGTGGAGCGACATTCCCGAGGCGCAGGTGGCGTTCGTCACCGGCAGCAACGTCGCCGAGTGCTCGCCGATCACCACGCAATACCTCTGGCGGATGCGCGACCGCGGCGGACGGCTGATCGTCGCCGATCCGCGGATGACGCCGATCACCCGCAACGCCGATCTCTACCTGCCGGTGCGGCCCGGCACCGACGTCGCGCTCCACCTCGGCATCCTCCACGTCATCCTGCGCGACGGGCTGCACGACACGGAGTTCATCGCCGCGCGCACGATCGGCTTCGACGCCGTCGCCGCGGCCGCCGCGGCCTGGGACCCGCTCACCACCGCGCGGCTCACCGGCGTGCCGCCAAAGGCGATCGAGCTCGCCGCCCGCTGGATCGGCGAGGCCGAGCGCGCCGTCTTGCTGCACGCGCGCGGCATCGAGCACCAGAGCAAGGGCGTCGACAACGTGCTGTCGCTGATCAACCTCGCGCTCGCCACCGGCAACGTCGGGCGGCCCGGCTGCGGGCCGGCGATGATCACCGGCCAGGGCAACGGCCAGGGCGGCCGCGAGCACGGCCAGAAGTGCGACCAGCTCCCCGGCCAGCGCTCGATCGAGGACGAGGCGGCGCGCGAGCACGTGGCGCGCGTCTGGGGCGTGTCGCCCGACGAGATCCCGCGCAGCGGCCTCTCGGCGATGGAGATCATGGAGGCGATTCACCGCGGCGAGATCAAGGGGCTCATCTCGATCTGCTTCAACCCGCTCGTCTCGCTGCCCGACGCCGGTTACATCCGCGAGGCGCTCGAGCGGCTCGAGCACTTCTGCGTCATCGACTTCTTCCTCTCCGAGACCGCGCACCACGCCGACGTCGTGCTCGCGGGCAGCCTGCAGGAGGAGGAAGAGGGCGTCACCGCCAACGTCGAGGGCCGCGTCCTCCACATCCAGCGCTGCGTCGACCCACCGGGCGAGGCGCGGCGCGACAGCGAGATCCTCTGCGAGCTCGGCCGGCGCCTCGGCCGCCCGGATCTCTTCGCGTTCCGCACGCCGCGCGAGATCTTCGACGAGCTGCGCGAGGCGTCGCGCGGCGGTGTCGCCGACTACTACGGCATCAGCTACGAGAAGATCGACGCCCAGCTCGGCGTCTTCTGGCCGTGCCCCACGGCGGACCACCCGGGCACGCCGCGGCTCTTCGAGGACGGCAAGTTCTTCCACGCCGACGGCAAGGCCCACTTCGTCGTCCCCGAGTACCGGCCGAGCGGCGACCCCGTCGACGAGGAGTTTCCCGTCTACCTGACGACCGGCCGCGTCATCAGCCAGTACCTGTCGGGCACGCAGACGCGGCGCATCGGGCCGCTGCTCGACCAGGTCCCGCAGCCGCGCGTCGAGATGCACCCGCGGCTCGCCGAGAAGCTCGCGATCCGCGACGGCGACTGGGTGACCGTCGAGTCGCGGCGCGGCGCGGTGACCCTGCAGGCCCTCGTCGTCGCGACCATTCGACCGGACACCGTCTTCATCCCCTACCACTGGCCCGGGCGGCGCAGCGCCAACGTGCTGACGCACCGCACGCTCGATCCGCGCAGCAAGATCCCCGAGTACAAGGTCTCGGCCTGCCGCCTGCGCCGCGCCGACGGGCCGCCGGACTGGGTGGGCGGCGAGGCGCACCTGGAGACGCCGGTCGAGTCGCCGCGGGGCCGACTGTCGCTCGTCGAGGCGACCTGAGATGCACGGCTACGAGTTCTACGTCGACCCTTCGCGCTGCATCGGCTGCCAGGCTTGCGTCAACGCCTGCGCCGAGTGCGACACCCATCGCGGCGTGCCGATGATCCACGTCGACTACCTCGACCGGCGGCACTCGATCGCCACCGTGCCGACGGTGTGCATGCACTGCGACGACCCCACCTGCGCGCAGGTCTGCCCGGCGGATGCCATCAAGAAGGGGGCCGACGGCGTCGTCCACTCCTCGCTCAAGCCGCGCTGCGTCGCCTGCAGCAACTGCGCGCTCGCCTGTCCGTTCGGCGTCCCCAAGATGATGTGGGCCGCCGAGCAGATGATGAAATGCGACATGTGTTACGACCGCACGTCGGAAGGGCTGCGGCCGATGTGCGCGACGGTCTGCCCGAGCCAGGCGCTCGCCTACGTGACGCCCGAGCGCATCGCGGCCGAGCGGCGCGAGGTGCCCACCAACGTCTTCCGGTTCGGCAACGAGCGGGTGACCACCGAGGTCTTCTACATGGTGCCGCCGGGAGCGGCCGAGGTGCGCGTCGACGTCACCGATTTCATGTGGGAGGAGGCATGAGCGACGAGCCGAAGATCGAACGGGCCGAGCGCGAGCGCGAGCCGCTCTGGCGCGAGGAGGTGTCGATCTTTGCCGCCGACGAGCGCTACGTCGGACGCCGTCAGTTCGCCAAGTTCCTGGTGCTGGCGAGCCTCGGCATGTTCGTCGGCAACCTCTGGCTGCTCGCCAAGAGCCGCTTCCGCAAGCCGGCGGCGCGGCTTCCGGCGGTGCCGGTGGCGCGCCTCGCGGAGCTGCCGGTGGGCGGCGTCAAGCTCTTCAACTATCCGGGCCCCGAGGACCACTGCCTGCTCGTCCGCTACGCCGAGGATTCGTGGGCCGCCTACAGCCAGAAGTGCACTCACCTCTCGTGCGCGGTGTTCTACCGCGCGGAGTCGCGACAGCTAGTCTGCCCCTGCCACCACGGCTACTTCGCGGTCGAGGACGGCCGCGTGCTCCAGGGACCGCCGCCGCGACCACTGCCGCGAGTGCGCCTCGAGCGCCGCGGCGATCTGCTGGTGGCCGTCGGCTGGGAGCCGCAGGGCGACGAGGCGAGCCCCGCGTGAGCGCTGGCGACGAACCGCGCACGCGCGGTCCCCTCTACCCGCTGCGGCGCCGCGAGCTGACCGCCATCGACGGCGCGCTCGCGCTGCTGGCGGTGCTGCTCGTCGTGCAGATCTGGCTGCTCACCGCCGCGCTCGAAGCCTTCCTCGGCGGGCATCGCGGAGTTGCCCTGCCGGCCGCCGTCGTCTCCGGGTTGCTGTTCGCCGCCTGCTGCGGACTGTTCCTCTTCATCCGCGGCCTCGATCGCGCCAGCCAGCGCGCGCGCGCCGCCCGCTGACCCGGCACGCTTCCCCACCTCGCCGGTGCCGCTGCCCCACCCCGCCGAGCGTGGCGGCAGCGCCGCGACCTGCCAAACATCGGCACAGGCGCCGGCACCGTCGGCGGGCCCACCCACGGCGGCACTCCCGGCGACTGGAAGGAGTCGAGAATGCGTCACCACAAGTGGATCGCTCTACCCCTGTTGACCTTGGCGGCCGCCGTGCTCATCGCCGCGCCAGCCAGCGCGGGAAAGCCGACGCCTGCGTGCAGGACGTTCTCCACCAAGATGCAGACCACCTGTCCCGGCAAGCCGGCACTGCTCGAGGTGGGATGGATCGACGGCACCGTGACCGGCGGCGTCTCGCTCGTCTACGACGACACTGCGCCGCCGATCGACCCGCAGTGGAGCCGGCCGAACCTGATCATCAGCTCCAAGCTCGGCATGCTGCAGATGTGGGTCTACAGCGACAGCATCCCGACCAAGGACGGCTGGTGGCGGGTCTTCAAGGTGATGCGCGTCGAGGGCAGCGGCATCTACAAGGAAGCCGCCTTGGATCTCTACATGTACGGCTACTACACCAACGGCGCGGGCGGCATCTACGCGATGGAAGGCAAGCTCTGCAGCGGCCGCGTGTCGCCGCCGCCGGTCAAGTAGCTCCGCACGGGAGATCGAGACATGAGCCCAGCTCCCGCCACTGCTCTCGACCGCCTCATCCCGGCGCCGCGGCTCGTCGAGATCGACCGCATCGACCTCGACGCGCCGCCGGCGCAGGTATGGGAGCGCGTACGCCACGGCGAGCTGGCGCCTTCGCCGTGGATCCGCGCTCTGTTCGCCATCCGCACGCGCGGCCGCGCCCAGGCCGCGCTGCGGATCGACGACCTGGTGTCGTCATCCGAGAAGCCGGGCTTCCAGCTGCTGGTGGACGAGCCGCCGCACGAGCTCGCGGTAGGCGCCATCGGCAAGGTGTGGAAGCCCGACATCCCGTTCGTCCACGTCACCGGCGCCGCCGAGTTCGCCGCCTTCGCGCGCGACGGCTTCGCCAAGGTGGCCTGGAGCATCCGCCTCACGCCACACCACCGCGGCACGCACCTCGAGCTCGAGGTGCGGGTCGACACCACCGACGAAGCGTCGTGGCCCGCGTTCCGCCGCTACTTCCTCCTCATCGGCATCGGCTCGCGTTTCATCCGCCGCCTGCTGCTGCACGAGATCGCCCGCGACCTCGGCACGCTGCACGTCGACGAGGATCGGCTCCTACCAGGCGACGAGCTGCTGCCGGGCAACACGGAGGAGATCCCGCAGCTCACTCATTCCATCGACGTCGCCGCCACGCCGGAGACGATCTGGCCCTGGCTCGTCCAGATGGGCTGCCGGCGGGCGGGCTGGTACAGCTACGACCTGCTCGACAACGGCGGCGTGCCCAGCGCCCGCGAGATCCATCCCGAGCTGCAACTGCTGGCGGTGGGCGACGTGCTGCCTTCGACTCCCATCAGCAAAGACGGCTTCGAGGTGCTGCGCATGGAGCCGCCGCATCTCCTCGTGCTCGGCGGCCTCTACGACGCCGACCTGGGCGACCAACTGGCCTTCGCTTCCGAGCCGCCACGGCGCTTCTGGCAGATCACCTGGGCCTTCGTCGTCGAGCCGCTCGACCAGCGTAGCTCGCGGCTCACCGTGCGCGTGCGGGCGCTGAGCCGGCCCGCCAAGGGCCTGTTCGCCATCAGGCTCCTGCATCACTTCATGGAGAAGGAGCAACTGCGCCAGCTCGCGGCGCGCGCCGAGGGCCGGGTGACGGGCCATCGGCGCGCCGTGGAGTCGGCAGACCGCCGGTCAGCCTGAGCATCACGCGCATGCAGGCATGGCCGCCGTCCACCGGTGCCAAGTGCATCATCGGGCAGCCTCCCGGGATGACATGGATGCCCTGCGCGCGACAGCGCTCGACGGCCTCGTTCGACACGCTGCCCTGACCGAAGGAGCGGTGCAGCCAGACCCAGCGCACGCCCGCTGCCGCGCAGTCGTCGACGACGGAGGCGGCGACTCCCGGGCGCGTGACGATCACTGCGGCTTCGACGCCGCCCGGCACGTCGCCGACCTTCGCGTAGCAGCGATCGCCTTTTTCGATCTGCTGCGCGTTCGGGTTCACGGCGAAGACCTGGTGTCCCGACTGCCTCAGCTTCCGATAGATCAGATTGGCGGGCGACTGCCCTTCGCGCGAGACGCCGACGACGGCGATGCGCTCGCAGGCCAGGAGCTCCCGGACGGCTCGTTCGAGGTCTTTCATGGGCTCAGCGTGCACGCGGCGCACGTCCGATGCATCACCCGCGAGGGTAGGTGAGCCAGCCACCCCAAGGTGGCGAGCAGCTACCTCGAATTGCGTCGCGGCGGCGACGTCGCCACCCTACCCTTTGGCGAGGCCGGCACTATGATGCTCATTCATCCGGATGGCCTCCCAAGCGACGTTCGACGCGCCGAACGTACGGCGCCTGCGGTACGTGGCGGTCGGCGGACCGCTGCTGCTGCTCGTCGTCGTCGAGCTCGCGCAGTGGCTGCTGGCGCCGCAGCTCTCGCCCTGGGTGGCGCGCCTCATCGTCTTCTCGATGGCGCTCCTGCTGCTCGTCGTCTTCTACGACCAGGTCTTCCGCCGCCTGGAGAAGATCGAGCGGCGTCTGCAGCGCCAGAACCAGGAGCTCTTGGAGCTGCACTCGGCCGCCCTCGTCATCAGCGCCGATCTGTCGCTCGAGACCGTCCTGCAGACGATCGTCGACCGCGCCTGCACCCTGCTGGGGACCCGCTACGGCGCGATCTCGGTCGTCGACCAGGCGGGTGGGATCACCTCGTTCGTCACCGCGGGGATCGACGAGGAGCTGCGCCTGCGGATCGGCGATCCACCGCACGGCCGCGGCGTCCTCGGCGTGCCGCTGCACGAAGGGCAGCGGCTGCGTCTCGACGACATCTCGAAGGACCCTCGCTCGGTCGGCTTCCCGCCGGGCCACCCGCCGATGCACAGTCTGCTCGCCGTGCCGGTGATCTGCCGCGTGCCCCACCACGGCAACCTGTATCTCTCGGAGAAGGAGGACGGCGGCGGCTTCACCGCCGACGACGAGGCCGTGCTCGTCCGCTTCGCCGACCAGGCGGCGATCGCCATCGACAACGCCTACCTCTACAACCAGGTGCGCGAGCTGGGCGCGGCGCGCGAGCGGCTGCGCATCGCACACGAGATGCACGACGGGCTGGCGCAGGTGCTCGCCTACGTCAACACCAAGGCGCAGGTGGTCCGCGAGTACCTGCGCCAGGGCAGGACCGAGGAAGCGCAGAAGCACCTCGACGAGTTCGCCGAGGCGGCGCGCGGCCTCTACGGCGACGTGCGGCAGCAGATCCTCGAGCTGCGCACGACGCGGCCGGAGGAGAGCGGGCTCTTGGCCGCGATCGCCGATTACGCGAAGGGCTGGGGACAGCAGAACGGCGTCGAGGTGGAGCTGTCGCTGCCGCCGGCGGTCGAGCTCGTCGCCGACGCCCAGCGCCAAGTCCTCCGCATCGTCCAGGAAGCGCTGGCGAACGTCCGCAAGCACGCGCGCGCGACGCGCGTCCGCATCCACGTGGAGAGCACCGCCGAGGACCTGCTCCGCCTGCGCGTGAGCGACGACGGGCACGGTTTCGATGCCGCCTCGCCGCCGCCCTCGGCAGGCGGGCGATTCGGCCTCAAGACGATGGCCGAGCGCGCCGCCTCGATCGGCGCGACGGTCGCCGTGTCGTCGCAACCCGGCGGCGGCACGACCGTGGAAGTGACGCTGCCGCGGGCGGCGAGCACGCGAAGGGAGACCGCACATGCGACTACTGCTGGCTGACGATCACACCCTCTTCCGCAGCAGCCTGAGGAGCCTGCTCGAGGCGCGCGGCTTGGAAGTCGTCGGCGAGGCTAGCGACGGCCGCCAGGCAATCGACATGGCGGCGCGGCTGCAGCCCGACCTGGTGCTGATGGACCTCTCGATGCCGGTGCTCAACGGCATCGAGGCGACGCGGCAGCTCACCGCGCAGATGCCGGAGCTCAAGGTCGTCATCCTCACTGCCTCGATGGAGGACGAGGACCTCTTCGAGGCGCTGCGCGCCGGCGCCCACGGCTACCTGCTCAAGAACCTCGAGGCCGACAGCTTCTTCGACCTGCTCGACCGCGCACTCGCCGGCGAGCCGGCGCTGACGCCGCAACTGTCGCGCAAGGTGCTGCAGGCCTTCACCAGGCCGGCCGCGGCGCGGCCGCAGCACGAAGACCCCGACGCGCTCACCGACCGCGAGCGCGAGGTGCTCGAGCTGATGGTCGACGGCGTCACCTCCAACCGCCAGCTCGCCAAGCGCCTCGAGGTGAGCGAGAACACCGTCAAGTTCCACGTCCGCAACATCCTCGACAAGCTCCACCTGCACAACCGCGCGCAGGCGGTGTCGCACGCGCTGCGGCACGGCATGGTGGAGCCCTAGGAGCCCACTGGCCGCCGATAGCGCGCGCGGCGTTCCGCCGGCAGAGCGGCGGATGGGCGCCGCCGCCGGACCTCGACGAGCGGCAGCCGGCGGGGAGCTGCGGGCCTCGTCGCCGCTCGTCCTCGCGCTCGCCATCGCCGGCATCGTGGCCGGTGCCGCCGCGTGGCTGGCGGGAGCCAGCACCGCCGCCCACTTGCTGTGGGGAGCCACCACCCTCGTCTGCCTTCTGCCACTGGCCTTCACCGTTGCGCGCGAGCTCCTGCGCGGCCGCACCGGCGTCGACCTCATCGCGGTGCTGGCGATGGCGGGCGCGCTCGCGGTCGGCGAGCAGCTCGCCGGCGCCGTCGTGGCGGTGATGCTCGCCGGCGGCCAGGTGCTCGAGCGTCACGCCACCGGCCGCGCGCGCCGCGAGCTGACGCACCTGCTCTCGCGCGCGCCGCGCGTCGCGCACCGGCGCGACGGCGAACGGCTGGTGGAGGTGCCCCTGGCGGCGGTCGCGCAAGGCGATCGGCTAGTCGTCCGCGCCGGCGAGGTCCTCCCCGTCGACGGCGTGGTCGAAGGCGACGCCGCCGTCCTCGACGAGTCGGCGCTCACCGGCGAGGCGCGGCCGGTGGAGCGCCGCTCGGGCGAACGCGTGCGCAGCGGCACCTTGAACGCCGGCCCGGCCTTCGAGCTGCGCGCCACGGCGGCCGCCGAGGCGAGCACCTACGCCGGCATCGTGCGTCTCGTCGCGCAGGCGGAGAGCGAGAAGGCCCCGCTCGTGCGCCTCGCCGACCGTTACGCGATCTGGTTCCTGCCCTTCACGCTGGCGGTGGCGGCGCTGGCGTGGGCGGCGTCGCACGATGCGAAGCGAGCCATCGCGGTCCTCGTGGTGGCGACGCCGTGCCCGCTGATCCTCGCCGCGCCGATCGCCATCGTCGCCGGCATCTCGCGTGCCGCGCGCGCCGGCGTCATCGTCAAGGCCGGCGGCGCGCTGGAGACGCTGGCGCGCGGCGAAGTGCTGCTGCTCGACAAGACCGGCACCGTCACCGCGGGCAGGCCGCGGCTCGCCGAGGTGGTGACGTTCGCGGCGATCCCGGCCGGCGAAGCGTTGCGGCTCGCGGCCTCGCTCGACCTCGTCTCGCCGCACGCCCTCGCCGAAGCCCTGGTCGCCGCCGCGCGCGAGCGCGGCTTACACCTCGCGTTCCCGCGCGACACGCGCGAGGCCGCCGGCGACGGCATCGAGGGCACCGTCGAGGGGCGCCGCGTGCGGGTGGGAAAGGCCGATTGGGTGATGGCGGGCGGCGCGCTGCCGCCCGCCGCGGCCGAGCTGCGCGCGCAGAGCCGCCGCACCGGGTCGTCGGCCCCCTTCGTCGCCGTGGACGGCACGCTGGTGGCGGCCCTCGTCCTCGAGGACTCCGTCCGCGACGAGGCGCCGGCGACGTTGCGGGCGCTGCGCGCCGGCGGCTTCCGCGAGATCGTGCTGCTCACCGGCGACCAGGCCGCGGTCGCGGCGGAAGTCGGGGAAGCGGTCGGCGTCGACCGCGTGCTCGCCGAGCAGTCGCCGCCGCAGAAGGTCGAAGCGGTGCGCGCGGCGCGGCGGCGCGGCGTCACGGTGATGGTCGGCGACGGCATCAACGACGCGCCGGCGCTCGCCGCGGCCGAGGTCGGCGTGGCGATGGGCGCCCGCGGCGCCTCCGCCTCCTCCGAGGCCGCCGACGTCGTCATCGTGCCCGACCGCCTCGGCCTGCTGGTCGACGCTCACGCCGTGGCGCGCCGCTCGCGCCGCATCGCCGTGCAGAGCATCGTCGCCGGCATGCTGCTCTCCGGCGCCGGGATGATGCTCGCCGCCGCCGGTTGGCTGGCGCCGGTGGCCGGCGCCGTCGCGCAGGAGGCGATCGACCTGCTGGTGATCCTCAACGCGCTGCGAGCGCTACGCTGAGGTCGACCGACACCCACAGCTCGTCGCGGGCGCGGATGAGGCCGAGCAGCGCCACCGGCGGCTGGATGCCGAAGTCGGTCATGCGCAGCGGCAGCCCGCCGCGCAGGCGATAGCGGCCCGGCGCGAGCTGCGTGGCCGTGACGTCGATGGTCACCGGACGGCTCGCGCCGGCGAGCGAGATCTCGCCCTCCACGCGCAGCGCGAAGGCGGGCACCGCGCCGGCGGGCACGTAGCGCGCCTCGCTCAAGCGCACGAAGCGATAGCCGATCTGCGGGTACTGCGCGGCGCGCAGCGCCTTGCGCATGTCGTGCTCCATCGCAGCGTTGCCGCACTCGAGGGCGGCGATGGGGATGCGCAGCTCGACCTCGGCGTCCCAGCTCGCGCTCTCCTCGGCCGACCCATCCAGCCGCGCGCCGCTCGGCCGCCGCTGCCAATCGCCGAGCCGGCGCTCGAGCTCGCCGGCGGGGGCGGCGATCGCGAGCTCGGCGCCCAGCGACCCGCCCACGCACTGCCAGGCGTTGACGTTGGTCTTGCCGTCGAGCCACACCTGGCTCGACGGCAGCAGCCGCAGCTCGGTGGTGGCGCGCGCCGGCGGCGCCGCGGCCAGGAGCTGGAGGACGAGGAGCGCCGGCGCCGCGAGTCTCATCTCACGAGCCCGGAGTCAGCGTCGTCTCGATCTTGACCCGCACCGCGTCGCCGGTGCGCATGGTGCCCATCATCGCCGTCGGTGGATCGATGCCGAAGTCGCTCATCTTGAGCGGCAGCTCGCCGCTCGCCAGCAGGCGGTTGCCGTCGCGGCGAACGTCGAGCACCAGCGCCACCGGCCGCGCGACGCCGGCGACGGTGAGCGATCCCTTGACCTCGACCTTGGCGGTCGGGCCGCCGGGTCCCTTCAGCCGCGCCGACTCGAGCGCGAACGTGAGCTCGGGGTGCTTGGCCGCCGCGAGCGACTCCCACATCAGCTTGTTCATCTTGTCGTGCTCGCTCTGCAGCGAGCGCACCGGCAGCGTGAACTTGGCGGCGGGCACCGCCGACGTCTCGCCGGCGAGGAAGCCGGCCGGCAGGTCGAGCGAGCCGCGCAGGCCGGTGGCACGCACGCTCCAGTCGTGCAGGGTCGAGGTGCCGGTGACGGTGACGGTGCCGGCCGCCGGCGCCAGCGCCTCGGCGCCCGGTGCGGCGGCGCCGGTGAGGGCCGCCGGCGCGGCCATGAGCAGCGCCGCGAGCGCGAGGGGCAGCAGGGTCTTCGTCGTCGAATCGCTCGTCGCTCGCGTCGCTCGTTGGATGGTCATGAGGTCTGCCTCCGGTGAATTCAGCGCCGCGGTGGTGCGTCGCTCGGTGGGAGCAGCATCGCCCACCGCGAAGACGGCGACGCCGGCCCGGCGGGCGGCTGGCCGGAGCGCCGCGGGATGGCCGGGTTCCCCACCCCACCGGGTGGCCGAGCACCGCACGCCGGGACATCGCGCCGACACCCGTCGAGGCGTGGCGGCGCTCGGCGCGCCGCGCGACGCTGGGCGGCGGAGCTCCCGTTGCCCATGCGGATCCCTGACGCCGATCACTCCTCATCCCTCGTGCTGGTGGGCAGCTCGCTCGGCCCGGAGAGCGACGAGGTCGTCGGCTCCGGCCTCGCCATGGCGCGTCACGAGACGAGCCGCCTCGCCCTCGTCCACGTGCTCGAGCCGCAGGGAGACGTGGCCTCCGGGCTGCTGGCCTTCTCCATGGTCCGCGACGGCCTGCTGACCGCCGCCCGCGAGCAGCTCGCCGCCCAGCTGCGCCGCCTCGGCGCCCTCTCGCGCGACGTCGCCGAGATCGCCGTCGAGCTGCCGCCCGCCGACGCCGCGCTGCTTGCCGCCGCCGAGCGCTGGCACCCTCGGCTGCTCGTCATCGGCGCCAACCGCGATTGTCCGCCCTCACTGCGGCTCGGCTCGGTGGCGACGCGCCTGCTGCGCCGATCGCCGTGCCCGCTGTGGCTGGTCAAAGGCCGCGCCACGGCGACGCCCACCACCTACGTCCTCGACAACGCCGAGCGCGGCGAGCGTGAACGGCTGGTGTCGCTGGTGCGCAAGGCCGAATGCCCGGTGTTGATCCTTCCCACCTGGGCGGAGGCCGTCTCGGCGCCGCCCGCCTCGCGAGGAGAGATCCCGTGAATCAAAGTCCGCAGCTCGAGCGCGCCGTCGAAGCAGGCGCACGCCGTGTCGATCGTGCGCCAGAGAGATCGCGTGAGCGCGCGCCGGCGACACGAGTTGGCGATGACGATCGCCTCGCCGGCGACCTGCTCATGCGCGCACTGGCGCAGCAGTTGATCGTGGTCGAGGACTGGTGCGGCTGCCACAGCGAGTACTTCCTCGGCTAGCGAGGCGCGATGCCGCCGCCCCACCCCGCGGCGCGTGCGTCACCCACCATCGGGATGGTTCGCGCCCCGCGATAGCTCTCTAGGGTGGGCTCAACAACGAGCCAGGCTCAGGAGGTCGCCATGAACGCCCGCCATTCGATCCGCAACATCCTGCATCCGACGGACCTGGGAGAGAGCGGGCACTCCGCCCTGTCGCTGGCGACCACGCTGGCTCGACAGTTGTGGGCGACGCTGCACGTCCTGCACGTGGAGGCGCCCGCCAAACGGGGCGAGGCGGCGGCCGAGCTGAAGCGCATCGCCGCTGCCCATCGGGAGCTGCCGCTCGTCGCCGTCACGCGGTCCGGTCCGCTGCCGTCGGCCTCGATCCTGGAGTACGCCGACGAGAACGGCAGCGACCTCATCGTCATGGCGGCGACGCGGCTGCACCGCGGCTTCGGTCACCTGCTGGGCAGCGTCGCGCGCGAGGTGATCGAGGGCAGCGACCTGCCGGTGCTCACGGTGCGCGGCGGCGAGGACCATGCTCGCCAGCTGAAGCGAGTGCTGGTGCCGGTCGACTTCTCCAGCGCCACGCACGAAGCGGTCGACGTCGCCGCCGAGATCGTGCGCGGCGTCGGCGGCGAGGTGATCCTCCTCCACGTCCTCCCCGAGCCCCACCACGCACCGCTGCCCGCTCGGTGGGCGCACTGGCACTCGCGTCAGAAGGCCCAGGCCGAGGCGGAGCTGCGCAGCCTGGAGGCGACGCTCGACTCCGGCGTGCGCACGTCGACGCGCATCCGCGCCGGCAGCCCGGTCGACGAGATCGTCCGCTGCGCGGCGGAGCTCGACGTCGACCTGGTGGTGATCGCCAGCCATGCCAGCACCGGGCACCGCGCGGTTGGCGGCAGCGTGGCCGAGGAGGTGCAACGCTTCGCCACCACTCCCGTGCTGCTGATGAAGACCGCACACCGGTACGAGCAACGCGCGGCCGGTTGAAGAGGCGCTCGCCGAACGCCGCTGGAAACAAACGCGCGAGTCGCGCACCCTCCGCGCCTTCGTTGCGTGGCCGCACGTACGGTGCTGTACGCAACATGAAACCTCGTGGTCACGATCGCGTACTCCGCAAGGCGGGACAGTGGAGAATTCCGAGGCGCGTGGCCGTCTAATCGACCGTGCACACGATCCAGCAGCTCGCCGCGCACGCACCCAACTTCCGGCTGCTGTTCGAGCTCGGCCCCGCGCTCTACCTCGCGCTGCTGCCCGATGCGCCGCGCTTCACCATCGTCGGCGTCACCGAGGGCTATCTCGCCGCGACGATGACTCGGCGCGAGGCCATCGTCGGCAGGGGACTGTTCGAGGTCTTCCCCGACAACCCTGACGACCCGCAGGCAACCGGCACCCGCAACCTTCGCGCATCGTTGCAGCGCGTCATCGCCCGGCGCGCGGCCGACACCATGGCGGTCCAGAAGTACGACATCCGCAAACCGCAAGCGGAGGGCGGCCACTTCGAGGAGCGCTACTGGAGCCCGCGCAACACCCCGATCATGGTCGACGGCGAGGTCGGCTACATCCTGCACCGCGTCGAGGACGTCACCGACTTCGTGCGCGCCAAGGCGGCCGCGGGCGCGCAACAGCAGCTCGCGGCCGCGCAGCAGGCGCGCGCCGACCACATGGAGCTCGAGCTCTACACGCGGGCCGCAGAGCTGCAGGAAGCCAACCGCGAGCTGCGCCAGCTCCATCAGCAGCTCGAGCAGCGCGTCGAAGAGCGTACCGCCGAGCTGCGCCAAACCGAGGACCAGCTCCGGCAGGCGCAGAAGCTCGAAGCGGTAGCGCGCCTCGCCGGCGGCATCGCCCACGACTTCAACAACCTCCTGACCGTCGTCATCGGCCATGCCGACCTGCTGCTCAATACGATGGCCGCGGGCAGCGCCGAACGCGGCGACGTCGAACAGATCAAGCGCGCCGGCGAGCGCGCCGCCGGCCTCACCCGACAACTGCTCGCCTTCAGCCGCCAGCAGGTGCTCGTGCCCAAGCTGCTCGACTTGAACCGGGTGCTCGGCGGCCTGCAGCCGATGATCGGCACCCTGGTGGGCGAGGACGTCGACGTCAGCCTGCGGCTGGCGCCGAAGCTCGGCACGGTGCGCGCCGACCACGGCCAGATCGAGCAGGTGGTGATGAACCTGGTCGTCAACGCACGCGACGCGCTGCCCAACGGCGGCAAGCTGACGATCGAGACCTCCGACGTCGTGCTCGATCAGCACTACGCCGACCACCACGCCGGCGTGGCGCCCGGGCCCTACGTGATGCTGGCGGTCAGCGACAACGGCTTCGGCATGGACAAGGCGACGCAGGCCCGCATCTTCGAGCCCTTCTTCACCACCAAGGAGCTGGGCAAAGGCACCGGGCTCGGGCTGTCGACCGTGTTCGGCATCGTCAAGCAGTCCGGCGGTCACATCTGGCTCTACAGCGAGCCCGGGCAGGGCACGACGTTCAAGCTCTACTTCCCGCTCCAGCGCGAGGAGCCGCAAGTGGAGCTGCCGGCGGAGGTCCGGAGCGCCCGCGCCAGAGCGACCGAAACGATCCTGTTCGTCGAGGACGACGCGGCGGTGCGCAAGATCACCAGCCTGATCCTCGGCGGCGCCGGCTATCACGTCCTCGAAGCCGCCGGCGCGGAAGAGGCGCTGCTCATCGCCGAGCAGCACCCGGCGACGATCCACGCGCTGCTCACCGACGTGGTGATGCCAAAGATGAACGGCCGCGAGCTCGCCGAGCGCGTCCAGGCGATGCGCGAACGAATCAAGGTGGTGTTCACGTCGGGCTACACGGGCGACGTCGTGCTGCACCACGGTGTGCTCGAGGCGGGCGTGCACTTCGTGGAGAAGCCGATGACGTCGGAACGCTTGCTGCACAAGCTGCGGCAAGTGCTCGATGCTTAGCGCGCCGAAGCCGAGCGCTAAGCGCCGGCGGGCACCACCATCACCGGCACCCTGACGCGGTGCCTCAGGCGCTCGATCGAGGTGCCGAGCAACAGGTCGCCCACGGCGCCGTGGCCGTGGCTGCCGAGCACCACGAGGTCCGGCCGCTGCGCTTCGACGAGCGCGCTCAGCGCCGTCGCCGCGTCGCCGAAGCCGAGCTCCCAGCGCACCGCGATCCCCATCCGGCGCAGCTCCTCGGCGTAGCGCGCCAGCCGCTCCTCGTCGCCCAGGGTCTCGCGGTCGCGCAGCTCGTCGCCGATGAGCCGCGCGCCGCCGGACTCGACGACGTGGAGCAGCACGAGCTCGCCCGGCTCCTCGCCGCCGCCGCCGCGCAGCAGGGCGACCGCGTAAGAGAGCGCGGGCTGGTCGGCGGAGGAGAAGTCGACCGCCACCGCCACCCGTCGCGGCGGCGTCGCCGGCGCGAACGCCGGAGTGAGGGCAGGGCCGTGGACGTCGCGCGGCGGCACGACGCGGCCGCCGCGTCGGCGGGCGGCGATGGGCTGGATGGTGACGTAGGCGAGCAGGGCCAACAACCCGAGCGCCAGCGGCACCACGGTGAGCCAGAGCAGCCACGCTCCCTCGCCGGCGCGGCGCATCCAGCCGCCGACCGCTTGATAGCCGAGCGCGAGGTTGAGGGCGGCGATGGTGAGCGCCACCAGCCACGACGCCCCTTCGAGCCACGGCCCGATACGGTACTCGTCCATCCAGCGGCGGTCGGCCACCAGGTGGACGAGCGGGATGACGGCGAAGGAGAGCTGGAGCGAGAGGATGACCTGCGAGAGCACCAGCAGGTCGCCAGTGGCCTGCTCGCCGTAGACCACGATGGTGATCACCGCCGGCACGATGGCCAGCGCGCGGGTGAGCAGCCGGCGGACGACCGGCTGCAGGCGGAGGTGGACGAAGCCCTCCATCACCACCTGTCCGGCCAGCGTGCCGGTGACCGTCGAAGACTGGCCGGCGGCGATCAGCGCGATGGCGAAGGCGATCGGCGCCGCGCGCGCGCCGAGCAGCGGCGCCAGCAGCCGGTGCGCGTCCTGGATCTCGGTCACCTGGTAATAGCCGGCGCGGAAGAAGGTGGCGGCGGCCATCACCAGCAGCGCGGCGTTGACCAGGAAGGCGCCGTTGAGGGCGATCAACGAGTCGAGCGTGTTGAAGCGGATGCCGCCGCGGATGCGCGACGGCGTGTTCTGCACGCGCCGCGACTGCACGAGGGCGGAATGGAGGTAGAGGTTGTGGGGCATCACGGTCGCGCCCAGCATGCCGATGGCGAGGTAGAGCGCGCCCGCCCCCGGCAGCGACGGCACGAAGCCGGCGGCGAGTGGCGCGAGGTCGGGCTTGGCGAGCAGCACCTCCACCCCGAGACAGAGACCGACGGTGAGGATGAGCACGACGACGAAGGCCTCGAGCAGCCGGATGCCGCGCGCCTGCAGCAGCAGCAGCAGCAGGGCATCGAAGGCGGTGATGAGCACCGCGGGGAGCAGCGGGATGCCGAAGAGGAGCTGCAGGCCGATGGCCGTGCCGAGAACTTCGGCGAGGTCGCAGGCGGCGATGGCTATTTCGCAGATCACCCACAGGGCGTAGGCCACTGGCCGCGGGAACATGACGCGGCAGGCCTGGGCGAGGTCCATGCCGGCGACGATCCCCAGCCGCGCCGACAGGCTCTGCAGCAGCACGGCCATGACGTTGGACATCAAGAGCACCCAGATGAGGCCGTAGCCGAAGCGCGAGCCGGCAGCGATGTCGGTGGCCCAGTTGCCCGGGTCCATGTAGCCGACGCTGACCAGATAGGCCGGACCGCTGAAGGCGAAGAGGCGCCGCCAGAAGCTCGGCTGTTCGGGGATCTCTACCGAGCGGTGGACTTCGGATAGCGAGGGCAGGTGAATGGCGTTTCCTCCTCTCAACCGATCCGCACGCGCACGTCGAGCGCCGCGGATGAGGCTGCGACAGGCATGGCGAGAAACGGGTTGAGGTCGAGCTCTTCGATGCGCGGATGACGGGTGACGAGCTGGGAGAGGCGCAGCAGCACGTCCTCGAGCACGGCGAGGTCGGCGGGCGCCTCGCCGCGCACGCCGAGCAGCAGGCGCAGGCTGCGGATGCTGCGCACCAGCCGCGCCGCGTCTCCCTGCGTGAGCGGCGGCAGGGCGACCCGCACGTCGTCGAGCACCTCGACGTACTTGCCGCCGAGGCCGAAGAGCAGCAGCGGCCCGAAGCGCGGATCGGTGCCGACGCCGAAGATGACCTCCTGGCCGCCGCGGCGGTGCTCCTGCAGCAGGAAGCCGTCGGGCACGACGCCCGCGGTGGCGAGCCGCTCGTTCATCGCGGCGAGCGCCGCCGCGAGCTCCTTCGCGTCGCGTAAATCGACGGCCACCGCGCCGAGCTCGCTCTTGTGCAGCAACGCCGCGCCGGTCGCCTTGAGCACCACCGGGTAGCCGAGCTCCGCGGCCGCCGGCTCGATCTGCTCGGCAAGCTCCACGTGCCGCCAGCGCGCCACCGGGATGCGGTAGGCGTCCATCAGCTCGAGCGCCGCCGCGACCGGCAGGTAGCCGGACCCGCGCCGCGCCAGCAGCCGCTCCACGCGCTCGTCGTCCGCCGCGAGCGCGGACGCCGGCCCTTCGGGCGCGCGGCGGCGCCAGTCGGCGTAGGCGCACAGTTGCGCCAGCGCGCCGGCGGCCGCTTCCGGAAAGCGGTAGACCGGCAGCAGCGCCGGGCGCTGCTGGCTCGCGGCGTAGAAGCCTTCCTCAGCCATCATCACCGCGAGCACGGGCTTGTCGGGGGCCGTCGCCGCGGCGGCGGTCGCCGCTTCCAGCACGTCGGTCGGGTCGCCGACGCGCGGTGTCACGTGGATGGCGAGGGCGAGGTCGATCTCCGGCTCGGCGAGCACCTCCGCCAGCACCTGGCGGTACTCGGTCGGGCCCGCCGAGGCGATCATGTCGACGGGATTGCCCAGGCTGGCCGCCGCCGGCAGCAGCCGCGCCAGGCGTTCGCGGCACGCCGCCGAAAGCGGCGCCACCACCAGGCCCGCGGCGACCAGCGCGTCGACCGCCATGATCGCCGGGCCGCCGGCGTTGGTCACCAGCCCGACGCGGCGCCCCGCCGGCAGCGGGCAGCGGTCGAGCGCGCGCGCGACGTCGAAGAGCTCCTCGATGCTGCCGACGCGCAAGACGCCCGACTGCGCCAGCAGGGCCGCCACGGCGCGCTCGGTGCCGGCGAGCGCCCCGGTGTGGCTCGACGCCGCGCGCGCGCCCGCCTCGGTGCGGCCGGCCTTGACCACCACGATCGGCTTCTTGCGGCCGACGCGGCGCGCGATGTCGAGGAAGCGGCGCGGATTGCCGAACGACTCGAGGTACATGCAGATGACGCGCGTCGCCTCGTCGTCCTCCCAGTGCTCGAGCAGGTCGTTGCCGGAGACGTCCGCCTTGTTGCCCATCGAGGCGAACTGGGTGAGGCCGAGGCCCAACCCGGCGGCGACGTTGAGGATGGCGATGCCGAGCGCGCCCGACTGGCTGACGAAGCCGACGCTGCCGGCGCGCGGCGTCGCGGGAGCGAAGGTGGCGTTCATCGACATCGCCGGATCGGTGTTGATGATGCCCATGCAGTTGGGGCCTACCATGCGCGCGCCGGCGGCGCGGACGAGCTCGCGCAGCGCCGCCTCCACCGTCGCGCCCGCCGCGCCGGTCTCGGCGAAACCGGCGGAGATCACCACCAGGCCGCGCGCTCCGCGGTGGAGGCACTCCTCCACCGCGCCGGGAACGGCGGCGGCAGGCACGACGATGATCGCCAGCTCCGGAGCCTCCGGCAGCGCCGACACCGACCGGTAGCAGGGCAGCGAATGGACCGAGCGCGCCTCGGGGTTGACCGGGTACACCGGCCCCGTGAAGCCGCCGGCCACCAGGTTGTGCAAGACGGCGCCGCCGACCGAGCCCGGCCGCCGCGACGCGCCGATCACCGCGATCGAGCGCGGCGAGAAGAGCGGGTCGAGTGGGCGCCCCATGGTGCCATCCTCTCCCGAGCGAGCCCTCGGAAACCACCCCGGCGCGCATCCGCGGGCCACCCGCCGGGGTAGCCGCACCGCCATCCCACGGCGAACCGTGGCCCATCTGGCCGCACGGTTTGCGACGGGCGCCGTGTCCCTATCGTTCGGCGTGTGGCGACAAACACGACATCAACCGGAGGGTTCGGCTATGAACGCTAGGAAGACTTGGTTGGCGACTCTGGCACTGGCGGCGGCTACGACCGCGGCGGCATCGGCCGTCAACGTGGTGGACAAGGACAACCTCAAGCTCAACGTCGGCGGCTACCTGCAGGCGATCGGCGTCGCCGAGAACGTCCCGGCCCAAGTGCGCGACGAGAACCGGCTGTACCTGTTCCTCAAGGAGGCCCGCATCCGCTTCGACGGCAGCATCGACAAGGTCCCCTTCGAGGTCATGCTGGCGACCGGCGGCGAGGACATCACGCCCAACACCAACGCCGCCCTCGGCCTGCTCGACTTCAACTTCGACGTGCCGCTGGGCGAGGCATACGACGTCAAGATCGGCCAGTTCCACGTCCCCTACAGCCGTGAACGGCTCACCGACGACTCGACGATGAGCTACGGCGACCGCTCGATCGAGAACCTGGGCTTCTCGTGGAACCGCGACTACGGCGTGGCGCTGACCAGCACGCGCGGCAACCTGACCGGCACCTTCGCGGTGATGACCGGCGGCGGCCGCGACATCCCGCAGCGCTACCTCCCCGAGGACCTGGGCACGCCGATGCTGGCCACCCGCTTCGGCTACAACGACGGCATCGACAAGGACGTCTACCACGTCACCGGCCGCGACACCTCGCCCGACCGCGCGCACAAGGCCTTCTACGTCAACGCGCTCTACATCAAGGACTCCTCGATCGGCCACTCGACGGTGGTCAACGTGAGGGCGACGGACAAGAACCTGCTCATCAACGGCAACTACAACCCGTTCATCGGCAAGGCGCCGTTCTCGCTGTCGACCGTCTGGCAGGCCGGCGCCGACGGCGCCTACCGCGCGCCGTTCGCCGGCGGCGCCATCAACGTCGAGGGCCAGGTCGACATGTCGCACTTCGACAACGACTACGGCACCCTGAAGCTCACCGGCGGCCGCCTGCAGCTCGGTTACTCGCGCGGCGATTGGGACCTCGGCGTGCGCCTCGCCGCGCTGCACCTCGACAAGAAGATGGCCTACGTCGCCAACGGCGTCGCCAACCAGATCGTGCGCGAGGGCGGCCCGTTGAAGGAGCTCACTCCTTCGATCACCTATCACCTGCAGCGCAACGTCTCGATCATCGCCGACGCGCCCTACCTGCCGGACATGCTGGTCTTCCAGGAGAACGGCATCGGCTCCTACGTGATGTACGAGCAGCCCGACCAGGTGACCGTCATCAAGCCCGGCACCACGACCGGCACCGGCCGAGTGATCCGCGCCAACGTGCAGCAGGCGCGGCTGATGGTCCAGCTCAGCTTCTGATAGCCGCGTAGTCGAGTCGCGGGCGGCGCTGTCCTGCGGCGCCGCCCGCCACCGTTTGCCGAGAGGAGTCCCACCATGACGTCGCGACACGCCCCCGACAGGTTCAGCGGACTGGCGCCCCGGCCTCTGCGGCGGGTCTTGGCCGGCGTCGCTCTCGACGGCAGCGACGGTCGCGTCCTCGCGGCGGCAAGCAGCATCTGCGCGGCGACCGGAGCCCAGCTCACGATCGTTCACGCGAGCGAGCCCGTGGAGAGTGCGCTGCTCCTCGCAATGGCCGACGAGCAGCCGGTCGATGGCCAAGCCAAGCTCGCGTCCAAAGTGGAGCGCTGCCTCCCGCATCGCGTCCAGCACAGCCTGGAGGTCCTTCCCGGTCCGGCGCACCGCGTCATCGGCGAGGTGGCGGCGCGGACGTCGCCGGACCTCATCCTGATCGGCGCCTCGGCGCACGAGAGCACGCTGCTTGGATCGACCGCCGAGCGGGTCGTCCGCAAGGCCACCGTTCCGGTATTGGTGGTCCACGGCCAGCTCGCCGCGCCGGCTCGTCGCGTCATCGCGCCGGTGGACCTGTCGCAGCTCTCGGCCAGCGGCTTCCACAGCGGGCTCGCCATGGCTTCGCGGCTTGCCGGCGGCGCCCAGCTGCAGGTGGTCTCGCTGTTCGCCATCGGCTACCTGGACGCCATGTCGACCGAGATGCGCGAGCGGCGGTGGACGGAGGACGAGATGACGGCGCGCGCCCGCCAGCGCCTCGACGAGCTCGTGCAGCGGCACTTGCCCGAGGTCGAGCTCGTGTGTGAGAGCCGCGTGGTCCTCGGACCCGCGCGCGAGTCGATCCTCGGCGCAGCGAAGGCCGACGACCCCGAATTGATCGTGATGTCGACCCACGGCTACGGCGGGTTCGAGCGGCTCGTTCTCGGCAGCGTCGCGGCCACCGTCGTCCGCGAGGCGCCGTGCAGCGTGCTGCTGGTGCCTCCCGAGGGCGCGTTCAGCGACGAGATCGCCGAGGCGGTGCTCAGCCAGACGGCGCCGTGGAAGACAGTGAGCGTGTAGTCCGACTTCGCGCCGTAGGGCGCGGGAGGATCCGTCATGAACGAACCGGTTGCAGAAGAACGCGTCCGTCGCATCGTCGCCGCCGTCGACTTCTCGCCGGCGAGCGACCGCGCCGTCGAATGGGCTGCGGCCATCGCCGCCCGGCGCCGCGCCGAGCTCTACCTGGTGCACGCCGTCCCGTTCTACGTGACGACGGAGCTGCCGCTGGCGGTCACCAGCATGGCCGCCGACGAGCTGCTCGAGTCCGCCCGCGCGCGGCTCGCCGAGAGCGCGCAGGCGCTGCGCGGCCGCGTGCGGTCGGTGGTCAGCGAGGCGGCGCTCGGATCGGCGGTGCCGGTCGTCCTCGAAGCCGTGCGACACCATGGGCCCGAGCTGCTCGTCGTCGGCACGCGCGGCCTGCGCGGCTGGCAGCACGTGCTGCTGGGCAGCACCGCCCAACGCCTCCTCGGCACAGCTCCCTGTCCGGTGCTCGCCGTGCACGAAGGCGATCCGGCGCCTCCCGATCGCCCCTTCCGGCTGGTCGCCGCCAGCGACGGCTCCGAGGACGCGCGCAATGCCGTCCGCTGCGCGGCGCGGCTGTTCGAGCTGGCGCCGGCGGCCGTCCTGATGCAGGGCTTCCAGCCCCCGCCGGTCTTCTACCCCGGCACCGACGAGCAGTCCACCTACGACCTCATCGCCTCGGCGCGCGCCGGGGTGATGGAAAAGCTGGTCGGCGAGGCGGCGACCCTCGCCGGCGAAGGCATCGACGTGCGGCCGATGGTGCGCGACGGCTACGCGCCCGACGAGATCGTCGGCGCGGCGCGCACGCTGCCGGGGGACCTGCTGGTCCTCGGCAGCCGCGGCCGCGGCGGCATCGCCCACCTGCTCCTCGGCAGCACGGCCGAGCGGGTCGTGCAGCGCGCCTCGACGCCGGTGCTGGTGGTGTCGCGCCGCGCCGCGCCGGTGGCCCTGGAGGAGAAGGGTGCACTCGCGATCGTCGGCGCGGCGGTTGGGTGACGTCGCGCCTCACGGGAGCTGCCGTCGGGCGTCGGCTCGAGCCGCCAGCGCGCGCTCGAGCCCGCCGTCGTGGCCGTAGATGTCGTCGGCGAAGTGGATGGTGTGGTCGTCGGAGCGGACGATGGCAGTGACGTAGAAGAGGATGACCTGGCGCGGCCGCCCGAGCCGCACGCGTAGCTGGCCGCGGCCGTTCATCGCCGCCACGATGCGGGCGCGGTCCCATCCCGCTTCGCCGGCGAGCGCCCACTCGGCGAGGGCCACTGGATCTTCGACGCGGACGCAGCCGTGGCTGAAGTCGCGGCGGGCGTTCTGGAACAGCTCGGGCGCCGGCGTGCCGTGGAGGTAGACGTTGGAGGCGTTGGGGAAGACGAGCTTGACGAGGCCCAGCGCGTTCGCCGGGCCGGGCCGCTGGCGCAGCCGCAATTTGCCATCGCGCAGCAACGCAAGGCTCTGCGCCGAGGTTGCGACGTGCCGCGCGTCGTCCCCGGGCCCGTCGACGATCTCCATGTCGTGGCGCTCGAGATAGCCGGGATGCCGCGCCACCGCCGGCAGGACCTCGCCGCGCACGATCGACGCCGGCACGTTCCAGTAGGGGCGGAAGATGACCTCCTCCACCTCGTCGGCGAAGACCGGCGTCTCGCGGTCGAGCGCGCGGCCGACGATGACGCCCATCGCGAGCTGCGGCGCGGCGCGGCGGTCGGGCGGCGCGCCCGCCGCCGCCGGCTCCCAGGCGACCAGCCGAAAGATCGGAATGTTGACGACCACGAAGCCGCCCGGGTCGAGGTGCGGCAGCCAGCGCAGCCGCTCGAGCGCGAGCTCGATCTGCCGCACGCGGTTCGCGACGGGCACCGCCATCGCCTGCCGCGTGCGCAGGCCGAGCACGCCGTCGGCGGCGAGTCCGTGCCGCGACTGGAAGCGGCGGACGCCGTCGACCAGCGGACCCTCGTAGAGCACGGTGCCCGGCGGCACGCTGCCGGGCGCGAGGTCGCCCAGCGCGACGAGCAGACGCTGCAGCGGCGCGACGTCGGCAAAGGTCTCGCCGGCGCGAACGCTGCGCGCGCCGCGCGGCGGCGGCCCGAGCTCCAGCGGCGGGCCCGCGGCGAGCCCGCGGTAGCGCGCCAGCTCGCGCCGCAGCGCCGCGTACTGGTCGATCTGCGGCTCGTAGGAGGCGACGACCGCCGCCAGGTCGTGACGGAGGACGGCATCGCGCACGATCGCCGGGAAGTCGTGGCGATCGTCAGGCACCGCCATGTGGAAGCCGATCGTCCGCGGATCCACGCGGCCCTCGTGAAGGTCGTGCAGATAGCGCACGGTCGCGGCGTTCAATCGCCGCTCGAAGCCGGTCGCTTCGCCGGCGGGTGATGGGGCGGCGGCGCGCAGCCGCGATGCCATCGCCGCCAGCGCCTCGGCGTCGTAGTCGCGCGGATCGAGCCCCTGCGCGTCGGCTCGTTGCAGCAGGCCGAGCGCGACCTGCGCGTCGGGGCTCGGCCGTCCGGCCGCGTCGAGCCAGAGCGGCGGTGCCGCGTCCGGGGCGGCCACGCTCGCGGGAGGCGCCGGCGCGCCCGCGAACGCGGCGCCCGCTCTGAGAGCGAGCGCCGCGACGAGGACGCGCGCGCCGCCGCTCACGGCCGGATGGCGACCTTGAGCACGCCGTCGCGCCGGGCGCCGAAGAGGTCGTATGCCTCGCGGATGCGCGCCAGCGGGAAGGTGTGGGTGAGCAGCGGCGTCAGGTCGACGCGCCCGTGCCGCACCACCTCGAGCAGCCGCCGCATCCGCTCCTTGCCGCCAGGGCAGAGCGTGGTGACGATCCGGTGGTCGCCCAACCCGGCGGCGAAGGCGTCGTAGGGCATCTGCAGCTTGCCGGAGTAGACGCCGAGCGACGACAGCGTGCCGCCGGGGCGCAGGCAGCGCAGGCAGCTCTCGAAGGTCTGCTGCGTGCCCAGCGCCTCGATCGCCACGTCGACACCGCCGCCGGTGAGCCGCTTCACCTCGTCGACGACGTCCACCCGGCGGTAGTCGAGCACCACGTCGGCTCCCATCCGCTTCGACATGGCGAGACGGGTGTCGTCGCCGTCGACGCCGATGACGAGGGTCGCGCCCATCAGCCGCGCGCCGACCGTCGCGCAGAGCCCGATCGGCCCCTGCGCGAGCACCACCACCGAGTCGCCGATGCGCACCTGGCCCGACTCGGCGCCGGAGAAACCGGTGGAAGCGATGTCGGCGAGCAGCACCACTTCCTCGTCGCTGAGCTCGTCCGGCACCTTCGCCATGTTGGCCTGCGCGTTGGGCACGACGAGGTACTCGGCCTGCGCGCCGTGGATGGTATTGCCGAAGCGCCAGCCGCCGATCGCTTCGTAGCCGCCGCCGTGGCCGCACTGCGAATGGTGGCCGCTGAGGCAGGCGCCGCACTGTCCGCACGGCGTGATCGCGCCCACCAGCACGCGGTCGCCGACCTCGTAGCCGGTGACGCCCGCGCCGAGCTCGGCGATGACGCCGACCGGCTCGTGGCCGATGATGAGGCCCGGCCGCACCGGGTATTCGCCGCGCAGGATGTGGAGGTCGGTGCCGCAGATGGTGGTGAGCGTCACCCGCAGCAGCGCCTCGCCCGGGCCCGGCGAAGGCCGCGGCATCTCCTCGATGCGGATGTCGTCGACGCCGTGGAAGACGTTCGCTTGCATGGTGGCCTTGGGCGGACGATGAGCGGTGCTCGGCTTCTCGGCAAGCAGGGTGGCGGCAGCGGCGTTCATGGACATACCTCCTCGTCAAGCAGCGCGCGCTACATCGCAACAGGCGCCGCGACTGCGGGTGTCTCGACACCGGTGAGGCGCACCTCGAACAGCGGCGGATTGTGGAGGTGGCGCTTGACCGTGCACTGGTCGACCGCGCGAAGGATGGCGTCGCGGTACTTGTCGGGAAACGACCGCGGCAGGGTGACGTCGAGTCGGAGGACGGAGATCAACCCGTGCGCGGCGCGCTCGCCGGCGAGCGTCAGGCCGAGGCCAGCGGTGTCGATGCCGCGCTGCCGGCAGAACTGAAGCGCGAACAGGCCGGCACAGGCACCGATCGAGGCGAGGAAGAGGTCGAAGGGCGAGGGCGCCGTGCCGCCGCCGCCCGCCTCGACCGGCTGGTCGGTGTGAACGAGAAATCCCTTGTGCTCCGCGTCGACCGCCAAGCCACCGGGGAATCGCATCTCCATCCTCATCTGCCACCTCCTGCCGTCGTCGACGCTAGCCGGGGGAAGCCGCGCCGTCACCGCGCCTCGGGGCCGGGCACCGCCTACCCCGGCGGGCGGCGCTTTGCAGCCAGCCGCTTCCTACGATGGCTCGCGGGGAGGACCGCATGGGCGAGGAGCCTGTCGGGCAGCGCTGGTCGATCGTGCTCGCGGGCGGCAGCGGGACTCGGCTGTCCGGGCTGACCACGGTGGGTGCGACGACCGTGCCGAAGCAGTACTGCGGCTTCTTCGGCGGCCCTTCGCTGCTCCGCCTCGCGCTGCGGCGCGCGACCGCGGTCGCGCCGCCGGAACGGACCCTCGTCGTGGTGGCCGAGGAGCATCGCTCGTGGTGGCGCCGCGAGCTGGCGAGCCTGCCGGCGCGCAACGTGCTGGTGCAGCCCCGCAACCGCGGCACGGCGGTGGGCGTCCTGCTGCCGCTCGTCGAGGTCCTGAGACGCGACGCCGCCGCGCTCGTCGCCATCTTCCCCGCCGATCATCACGTGCGCCGCGAAGAGGCCCTCGCCGCCGCCGTGCGCCGTTCGCTCGCGCTCGCGCAGACTCTGCCGGCGTACGCGGTCCTCGTCGGCGTGCGGCCCGCGCGTCCGGACGGGGACCTCGGTTGGATCCTGCCGGGCGGCACGGCCGTGGGCCTCGACGGCGCGCGGGTCGCCGCCTTTCGAGAGAAGCCGCCGGCGGCGGAGGCGGTGCGGCTGATGAGGAGCGGCGGCCTCGTCAACACCTTCATCCTGTCGGCCACGGCGCGTGGGCTCCACGCACTCTGCGAACGGCACCTGCCGGAGGTGGCTGCTGCCCTGGGCGCTCGCGAGTACGAGCCGTTGCATCGACTCTACGAGCGGCTGCCCACGCGCGACCTCTCCCGCGACGTGCTGACGCGGGCTCCCGAATCACTCTTGGTGGTGACCGCAGCGGCCTGCGGCTGGTCGGACCTGGGTACCCCGCAGCGGGTGGCGCGCTGCCTGCGCGCCATGCCGCGGGAGCATCGCATCGGCGACTTCGCACCCGCGTTCCTGGACCTCGCTCGCCAACTGCCGAACGCGGCGGTCAAGGAGATCTCGTCATGAACATCCAGCGCATCCTGCACCCGACCGACCTGCAGCCCGGCTCCCGCTACGCCCTGCCTCTGGCCGCCGAGCTGGCACGCAAGCTCGATGCGGAGCTGCACGTGCTCCACGTCGAGCCCATGCGCGGCAGCGTACCCTTGGAGGTCGACGAGCCCGCACAGCTTCGCATGCTGAAGCGGGAGCCGTTTCTCGCCGACATGCGGCTGCACACTGTTTGCCGCCAGGCCGACGACGTGGCGACGGCGATCGTCGCCTACGCCGCCGACCACGACGTGGACCTCGTCGTCATGAGCTCGCAGGACCTGCACGGCAACCTGTTCCGGCTGCTGCGCAGCGACGCTCTCGAGGTGGCGCGGCGGAGCACCTGCTCGGTGCTCAGGCTCGAGTCCGACCAGCTGCCGGAGTTGCTCCGGATGCGCACGCTGCTGGTGCCCTTCGACTATTCGCATCCGTCGCGGGAAGCGCTCCGCTGGGCCGCGGCCATCGCCGCCCGCTGGGGAGCGCGGATCGCGCTCTTCCACGTCATTCCCGAGCCCGTCCTGCGAGCCGGCAGCGACAGCCTCAAGCGCTCGCGATGGCGCGAGACTCATCGTCGTCAAGCCGAGCTGCGACTGATCGACATCGCCGGCTACCTGGCACCGGGGGTACCGGTGACGCTAGACATCCACTTCGGCGACCCGGCGCGCGAGATCGTCGGGCGCGCCGCCGAGGGGATCGACATGGTGGTGATGGCGAGCCACGGCATGTCGGCAGCCAAGCGCCTGCTCATCGGCAGCGTCGCCGAGGAGGTGCAGCGCCTGGCTGCGGCGCCGGTCCTCCTCGTCAAGGCTCAGCCGGGCGAGGCGGCGCAGCGACCCGACGCTCGACGCACGGCTTGAACGTATCAGCGCGAACGCTGCAGCAGCGCGTACGGGTTGTCCTGCAGCGTCGCCCACAGCGGCAGCAGGGCCGCCTCGAGCGTGGCCTCGGCGCTCCCCGGTGTCGCCAGCGCTGCGGCTCGCCGCTCGCGCAGGTGCTCGAGGAGCTTGAGGCAGGCGGTGGCCTGGCCGCAGGCGACGAAATCGCGGAGCTGCTCCTCGTCTGCCCACAGCGTCGTCGGCACCGCCTCGGCGCGGCGCGAGAGGAGCTGCAGCTCGAGCGAGGGCAGCAGGTCGGGGTGGCGCTCGCGCGGCTTGCTGCGGCGGGCGTCGACGTCGTAGATAAGCACCAGCCGCGCCCGCCGCTGGTAGCGCGAGCCCTCGCCGAGCAGCGACTGCTGGATGAGGCGCCGCACGCGCTTCATCGACACGTCGTTCACCATCGCCAGCACCGAGCCGATGCGGCGGCTCGCAAGGTCGCCGACGTCGCGCAGGCGCAGGCCGGCGAGGAGCGGCGGCAGGTCGACGCCGGTGTCGGCGCGGATCGACTCCATCTGCCGCGCGACGGCGCGGCGCAGGCGCCAGAGCAGGTACGTCGTGCCGCCGGCGAGCACGGCGGGCACGACGCTGGTGAAGAGCAGCAGCACCAGCGTCTTCCACGTCCATGCTCCCGCCCACGGCGCACTGACCAGCGGATAGAGCACCGCGACGAATGACAGCAGCGCCAGCCAGAAGCCGACGCGCGCAAGGCGCGCTACGGTCTTCATCCGCATGCCGGGCAGCCCGCTCGCCTTCGGCTCCGCGAACAGCGGCTCGCGCCGCTTGCTGGTGTCGGAGACGAGCAGCAGCCCGAGCTGATCGAACATGCCGGCGCGCTCGTAGACGGTGAGCGCGCCGTCGACGCCCTGGTTGTCGTAGATGCCGCCGTCCATCAGCGGCACCGGCGGGAAGCGCTCGCCGCCGAGCTGCTCGCGCACGGCGGCGGCATCGCTCCACGCGAAGTCGCGCGGGAAGACGAGCGGCTCGAAGGCGCCGGGGAAGCACGACGAGGCGGCGACGACGTCGGCGATGCGGACCTCGCGCGCCACCGCGGCGGGGATCTCGAGCGGCGCCAGGTTGCCCACCTTCACCCGCGTGCGGCGGCTGGTCTGGAAGCGGTAGGCGCGGCCGGAGTGGAACTCGGTGGCCGAGAAGATCAGCTCGTCGGGCCCGTGCGGGCTGTCGATGAGCTCGCCGAGCTTGGCGTCACCGTAGAGCGGCGAGCCGGCGTAGACGCGCGCCGCGGCACGGATGAGGCTGGCGGAAGGATCGTGCGGCCCGCGGGCGGCGAGCCGCGCCACCGCCTCCTTCACCACGTTGAGCGAGCGCAGCGTCTCCCAGGCGCGGGCGTAGAAGGCGCCGAAGCTTTCGCGCCGCGCGCACGACAGCGCCCAGGCGGCGCCGACGATGGTGCCGCCCGAGATCGTCGACAGGGTGCGCACTTTCGGCAGCAGCGCCACGCGGTCGAGCAGGTCGAGCACGCCGAGATGGAAGGCGGCGGCGCGGTAGCCGCCGCCGGAGAGACACAGCGCGATGTCGCCGGCGAGGCCGGGGCCGGTGTCGTCGGAACCTTCGGGCGGCTGGTCGAGCATCGTCGCCGGCATCATCGCATCGGTCCACGGGCCCGGCGCTATCCTTCAACGCGGCGCGGCGAAGGATTTGCCGCCGCGCGCCCTCTACTCCTTCGCATGTGGCCTCGGAAGCCGACCCCGATCGACCTGCGGCCCGACGACCGCGCCCTCGTGCGCCGCATGCAGGCCGGCGAGGATGCGGCGTTCGAGAAGTTCTTCGGCGACAACTTCCAGGGCCTCTTCCGCTTCGCCCTCTCGCGCGTCGACGGTGACCGCGACCTGGCGCGCGACCTCGCGCAGGCCGCCATGTGCAAGGGCATGGAGCGGCTCGACACCTGGCGCGGGGAGGCGCCGCTGTTCAGCTGGCTGTGCGCCATCTGCCGCTTCGAGCTGACGGCGCACTTCCGCAAGCTGGGGCGCCGGGCGCGCGAGGTCGAGCTGCCCGAAGAGGGCCTCGTCGCCGGCGGCGCCCTCGAGTCGCTGTCGTTCGAGCTCGGCGATCCGGAGCACCAGCTCCTGCGGCGCGAGGTCGGCCGGCTGGTGCACGTGGCGATCGACAACCTGCCGCCGCACTACCGGCAGGTGCTGCAGTGGAAGTACGTCGAGGGGCTGGCGGTCAACGAGATCGCGTCGCGGCTCGCGCTGTCGGCGAAGGCGGCCGAGTCGCTGCTGACGCGGGCGCGCGGAGCGTTCCGCGACGCCTTCGCGAGCTTGACGGCGGCCGGCGCGGGGCCGGTGCCCGCCGAGGGGAAGCCATGAACGAGCAGCGCGCTCGTGACGTCGAGACCGTCGCCGCGGGCGAGGCGCAGGTCGCGGCGCTGTTGCGGCTCGCGGGCGCCGCGCCGGCGCTCTCCGAAGAGGAGCTGCTGCCGGCGCGGGCCGCGGCGCGGGCGGTGTGGCAGCGGCAGGTGCGGCAGCGCGCGCGGCGGCGCCAGGCGTGGGCGGCGGGCGCGCTCGCGGCGAGCCTCGTCGCCGCTGTTTCGGTGGCCTGGTGGGTACGCAAGCCCGCGGTGCCCGCGGCGCCGGTGACCGTGGCGTCGCTCGAGCTGCGCAGCGGCGACGTGACGGTCGAGCCGGCGCCGGCGATCTCCGCTGCCGCCGGCACCACGCCGCCGTTGCTCGCCGGCACCGTGCTCACTTCCGCCGCCGATGGCCGCGCCGCGCTGCGCCTCGCCGGCGGCGTCTCGGTCCGCCTCGACGGCGGCTCGCGCGTGCGGCTGCTCGCACCGCGCGCGCTGGCGCTCGAGTCGGGCGCGCTCTACGTCGACTCCGGCGCGCTGCCCGGCGCGCCGCTCGAGGTGGTGACGCCGCTCGGCCGCGTCACCGACCTCGGCACGCAGTTCGAGGTGCGGCTCGCGCCCGCCGGCGCGGCGGCTCCGGCGCTGCACCTGCGTGTGCGCGAGGGCGAGGTGCGCGTCGACAGCGGCGGCGCCACGCATCGCGCCGAAGCCGGCAGCGAGCTGCTGCTCGCCGCCGACGGCACCGTACGCCACGGCGCGCTGGCCGCCGACGACCCCGCTTGGCAGTGGGCGGCGCGCGCGGCGCCGGCCATCGAGATCGAGGGCCGCACCCTGGCCTCGTTCCTCGACCGCGAGACGCGCGAGCTCGGGCTGCGCTGGCGGCTGGTCGAGCCACGCCCCGAGCAGGCGCCGAACGACGTGGTGCTGCACGGCTCGGTCGACGGCCTCACGCCGGAGGAGGCGATCGAGGTCGTCCTCACCGGCAGCGGCCTGCGCGGCGCGCGCGCGCACGGCGAGCTGCTGCTCTCCGCCGCGCCCCGCTGAGAAGCCTTCTCAGCGCGACCAGCGCACGCCGAACGAAGGCAGGAAGCCGCCCCAGCTCACCGAGTCTGCGAAGACCTCGGGCTCACCGCCGCTGCCGAGCGCGAACCGGAAGCCGTCGTAGCCGCGCACGTTGTGTCTCGCGTAGACGTTCTGCAAGTCGAGAAAGGCGCCGAGCCGCCCGCCGCGCAGCGGCCACGAGCGGCCGAGCCGCAGGTCGAGCCGGTGGTAGTCGGGCAGCCGCTCGTCGCGGATCGGTCCGAGGACCGGCTCGACGCGCGCGATGCCGAGCCCGTCGCGCACGACGCGCGCGCCGACGCCGGTCGTCGGCCAGCCGGTGTGGTAGAGCCACACGGCGCCGAGCGTGAAATCGTGAGGCAGCTGCAGCCGCGCCTGCAGCTCGAGTGCGTGCGTCTCGTCGGTGGCGCGCGGCACCCAGCGGCCGTCGATGCGGTCCTCCACCGTCGCCAGCGTGTACGCCGCCGACCAGTCGAGGCGCTGCCTCGGCGCAGCGCGGTAGAGCAACTCGAGACCGCGGGCGCGCGCCAGGTCGGGGTCGAGCCGCACGCGTCCGGGCGCCAGCTCGGGGTAGAGCACGGCGGTGTCGAAGAGGCTCTCGAAGCGCTCGCGCGGCGTGTCTTCCCGTCGCTCGTAGGCGCCGAGGCGCCAGCTCGCGCCGCCGGCGAGCCGCCGCTCGTAGGAGAGCAGGCTCTGCGTGGCGCGCTGCGACGGCAGCACCGCCGTCTGGCCGTCCTCCACCTGCACCTCGTACGGGCGCTGGCTCTGGTAATACCAGCCCCAGCCGGCGTGCACGACGGTGGCGGCGTCGGGGCTCCACGCCAGGTGGAGGCGCGGGCTCACGTGCTGCTCGTCGGTCGGGCCGGTGTGGTCCCAGCGCAGGCCCCCCTCGAGCGTGACGTTGCGTCCGGTGCGCAGGCGGCCGCTGGCGAAAGCCGACACCTGCTCGAACTCGAAGTCGTCCTTGACGCGCGTGCTGCCGCCGGCGGGCGCGGTGCCCGGCAGCTCGGGGGCCAGCTCGACGCGGTCGGCGCGGTAGCGGATCGACGAGTCGATCTGCCGCCATTCGGCGCCGCCGTCGAGCGACCAGCGCGCCGTGCTCGGCCCCCAGCGCCAGGTCGACTTGGCGCCGGCGAAGACGGAGGTGCGGCGGTCGTCGAGGTCGAAGCGCAGCGCGCCCTGCTGCGCCTGATCGGCGAACCGCTTGCGCTCGAGCAGCCCTACCCACGCCATCGATTCGGCGAGTCCCTGTGTACCGAGCGCGCCGACGTGGCTCGCCCACAGGTACGAGTTGCTCCAGCGGCTGTGGTAGCTGCCGCCGCCCACCGACCCTGGGCGCACCTCGAAGTCGTCGCTCGCCAGCAGCACTCGCAGCTGCAGGTCCTGGCCCGGTCGCAGAGCGTAGTCGGTCTTGGCGAAGACGTCCCAGTAGCGCGGGTCCTCGTGCCGGCCGCCGGCCTCGAGCGCCAGCCGGTAGTTGCCGCTGCGCGCCGCGGCCAGCCAGCGGCCGCGGTCGCCGGCGAAGGCGCTCCCCGCCGAGGTGTCGGCGAACAGCGAGCCGACGCCGAAGCTGCCGTGCAGCGAGGTGCCGGGCGTGCGCGTGCGCATGTCGACGACGCCGCCGAGGCGGTCTCCGTACTCGACCGGCAGCGGGTCGGCGATCAGCTCGACGTGCTCGAGCGAGACGGCGGGCACGATGCCCAGCGCCGCATCGAACTCCTGCAGGTGATAGGGCGCCAGCAACTCGAGGCCGTCGAGCACCACCATCACGTCGTCGCGGCGGCCGCCGCGCACGGAGAGCTGCGCCGACGACTCGCTGGTGGCAGCGCCGGGCAGCAGGCCGACGGCGCGGAAGACGTCGCTGCCCGCGTGCGGCAGATCGCGCTCGGGCGGCGGCAGGGCGAGCACGGCGGCAGCCACCGGCTCGCCGTGCAGCGACTCGGCGGGCGCGGTGACCTCGATCTCGGCGGCGAGCGGCTGCGGCGCGGCCGGCATCGGCTGCCTCGCCTGCGCGGGAGGTGGCGCCGTGCGCACGACGATGAGCCGGCCGCGCGGGCCGTGGCTCGCCGCGAGGCCGTGCGGCCGCAGCAGCTCGTCGAGCATCGCGGCGGGCGCGGTCGCGCGCGGCGCGTCGCGCACCACCATCGTCGGCAGCACGACGGCGGTCGAGAACACCACCGCGACGCCCTGGCGCTGCAGCACCTGCAGCGCAGCGGCGAGCGGCATGCCGACGAAGCGCTCGCCTGGCGAGGTGCCGTTCGCCTCGGCGGTCGCCGCGGTCGCGATCGCCGGCGTCGCCGCGCCGGCGACGGCGAGCAACGCAACGACGGTGAAGAGGAGACGGCGCGCGCGGCGAGGCATGGTGGACCGGTCCGCACCAGCATAGCCCTGCGCGAAGGATTCGCCGCCGCGCAACCTCTACGCGGCGTGATCGGACCGCTGCTCATAGTGCTGCTTGCCTCCGGCGCCACTCCGGCGCCCCCGAGCTCGCTGCCGCCGCTTCCTCCAGTCGCCCAGCTCGAGCGCGCCGGCGCCACCATCGGCGAGGTGCGCATCGTCATCGGCAACGTCTTCGACGTCGGCGATCCGCGCGAGCGGCTACCCGGCGCCCGCCTCGTCAACCGCCTCCACCGCAGCACGCGGCGCGAGGTGATCGCCGAACGGCTCCTCTTCCGCACCGGCGACCGCTTCGACCACCGGCTGCTCGACGAGTCCGCGCGCCTGCTACGCACGGACCGCAGCCTGCGCGAGGTCGAGGTGCGGCCGGTGGCGTGGGACGGCGAGCACGTGACCGTCGAGGTCGACGCCAAGGACGCCTGGACCCTGAACCTGGCCGCCTCGTACGGGCACGCCGGCGGCGCCAACTCGACCCGGTTCGCGCTCGAAGACCTCAACTTCCTCGGCACCGGCAAGCGCGTGCTGATCGAGCGGAGCGACGACGTCGACCGTGCGACGACACGGCTGGGCTACACCGACCCGGCTCTCTTCGGCAGCCGCGTCCGCTTCATCGCCGACTACAGCCAGGCGAGCGACGGCGGCGGCTGGGACTTCTCCGTCGAGCGGCCTTTCTACGAGCTCGACGCGCGCTGGTCGGCGGGCGTCGAGGCCGCGAGCGGGGATCGCATCGACTCGCTTTACGTGCTCGGCCACATCGCCGACCGCTTCGCGCATTCGGTGGACCGCTTCGAGCTGCGCGGCGGCACCTCCACCGGGCTCATCGCCGGGCGGGTGACGCGGTGGAGCGCCGGCTACACCTGGCAGCGCGACCGCTTCGCCCCGGAGGACGCGGCGGGCGGCCTCGCCGCCACGGCGACGCTGCCGCCGGATCGCACGCTCGCCTATCCCTGGCTCGCCTGGGAGTGGCAGCGCGACGACTTTCTGAAGACGCAGAACCTCGACCAGATGGGGCGCGTCGAAGACCTCCACCTCGGGCCGCGGCTCTACGCGCGGCTGGGTCTCGCCTCACCCGCCGTCGGCGCCGATCGCACGGCGCTGGTCTTCGACAGCACCGCGGCGACGGCCTTGGCTCCATCGCGGCGCGGCCTATTGCGCCTGGACGCCGCCGCGAACGGGCGGTGGGAGGAAGGCGGTCTCGCCAACGCGCTGCTCCACGGCGGCGCGCACGCCTACTGGCGCGACTTCGGCGACAACGAGCTCTACGCCGCGATCAACGGCGACCTCGCGCACGCGCTCGATCCCGACCACCAGATCACCCTTGGCGGCGACAGCGGCCTGCGCGGCTATCCGCTGCGCTACCAGACCGGCGACGCGCTGCTGCTGCTCACCGTCGAGCAGCGCGTCTTCACCGGCTGGTACCCGCTGCGCCTCACCTGGGTGGGCGCCGCCGCCTTCTACGACCTCGGCCGCGTGTGGGGCGGTCCCAGCGACGCGGCGCGCGGCTGGCTGCAGGACGTGGGGCTCGGCCTGCGCTTCACGCCGTCGCGCACCTCGCGCGTCGCCGTCATCCACTTCGACCTCGCCATGCCGCTCGGCGCGCCCGCCGACGTCAAGCACCTGCAGTGGCTGGTGCGCAGCAAGTCGACTTTCTGAGCGCTCTCAGCCGCCGGCGCCGGTGGCCGCCGGCACAGCCGCGCCGTCGGGCGCGAGGTGCGTCGCCGGCATCACCAGGCCGCCGTTGCGATAGAGCAGGTCGGCGGCGCTGTAATAGGCGATGGCGTCGTCGACCAGCGCGCGGGCGGCGGGCCCGCTCTCGGGCTGCTCGCACTGCGCGGCGGCGAGGTCGCAGTCGTAGACGTTTGCCGCGCGCTGCAGTCCGAGCACGGCCATGCGGTTGCCTTCCAGCAGCGCGACGTCGGCGTTGTGCGTCATCAGCGCGCGCCCGGCGCTCGCCGGCAGGTGGAGGACGTCGCGGCCGAAGAAGCGCGACTGGTAGTCGAGACCGAGGAGCGCGAGCACCGTCGGCGGCACGTCGAGCGAGGAAGCGAGCGTCGCCACCTGCCGCCCCGCCGGCACGCCGGGGCCGATGAGCAGGATCGGCACCTCGTAGCTGGCGAGCGGGATGCGCGCCGAGCCGTACACCCGCGCGCCGTGGTCGCCCATCAGCACGAAGATGGTGTCGCGATACCAGGGGCGCGTGCTCGCCGCGCGCATGAACGTGCCCAACGCCCAGTCGGCGTAGCGCACCGCGTTCTCGCGGCCCGACAGCGCCCCATCGCGACGCACGTGGTCCTGCGGGAACTGGAAGGGACGGTGATTGCTGACGCTCAGCACGAGCGAATAGAACGGCTGCCGGCGCGCCGCCACGCCATCCATCTCGACCAGCGCGCGAGCGAAGATCGCCTCGTCGGCGACGCCCCAGGCGGTGGCGAAGGTGCCTTTCGGGTAGTCGGCCTGGTCGACGATGCGGTCGATGCCGTTGCGGCTCAGGTAGCCGCCCATGCCGTCGAACAGCGCGCGGCCGCCATAGACCCAAAGCGTCTGGTACCCCTGCTCGCGCAGCAGCGCCGGCAGCGTGAAGAGGTCGCGCGACTGCGGCCGCCGGACCAGCGAGATGCCGGGCAGCGGCGGCACGCTGGCCGTGGTCGCCTCGATGGCGCGGATGGTGCGGTTGCCGGTCGAGTAGGCGTGAGTCAGCAGCGTGCCCTGGCTGGTGAGCGCCTCGAGGTTGGGAGTGAGCGTTCGCTGCGGCCCGCGGCCATCCGGCACGGCCCGAGGATGCAGCGCGCCGACGAACTCCGAGCCCAGGCTCTCCTCGAGCACGACGACGACGTTGTAGTGGTGTGGCGGCCCCGCGTTGTGGACCCGGCGCAGCGAGCTCGACGGCGCGAAGGAACCGGGCTCGTCGACGGGCTCGGCGAGCAGCGCGTGCAGGCGCTGGAAGACCTCGTCCTTGGGCAGCGTGGCGTAGAGGCCGTCGAAGCTCGCGTAGCTGCCGCGCAGCGCGCCGAAGAAGGTGAAGAGGCCGTTGCGCGCGACGTCGTCGAGCACGCGGTCGTCGGAGACGTGGCCCCACTCGGGCGACGCGGCCCAGGTGCCGATCACGACCACTGCCAGCACGGCGAGCGCGAGCAACACGCGGCGCCGGCGCGGCTCGAGCGGCGCACCGGCGGCGGCGCGGCGGAGCGCGAAGAGCGCCAGCGCGGTGGGTACGAGCAGGCCGGCGAGCACCCACAAGAGGGGATAGCTCTGCCACACGTTGGTGACCACCTCGGTGGGATAGACGAGATAGTCGACCGCGACGAAGTTGAAGCGGCCGCCCAGCTCGGCGAAGAAGCACCACTCGACGACGGCGAGGAAGCAGAGGCCGTAGACCGCGAGGGCGAGCCCCGTCCACAACACCGCCTGCTGCGCCCGCCAGCGGAAGACCCGCGCCGGCACCAGCGCGAGGTAGAGCGCGAGCGGCAGCACCAGCCACGCCGCCACCAGCAGGTCGTGCACCTCACCCATCGCCAGCGCGGCGAGGACGGCGCGCGGGCCGTCGTGGAATACCTGCCGCTGCTGTACGAGCAGGGCAAGACGCGTGAGCAGGAAGACGACGCCTGCGATCGCCGCGAAGCCGAGGACGAGGCGCGACGCGACGCCGCGCGCTCGCGCTTCGCCAGCGGCGGCCGGGACAGGACTTTCCATGCAGACCTCCTGCGCGCAGGGCCGGGCCCTGCGCGCCGAGTCTAGAGGGTCGGACGGAGCGAATCCTTCGGAATGTTGGGAGCCGGAAGTCGGCCTGAGCTGCGTGAGTCAGGTAGACTTAGGCTGACCGCCTTAGTCCGCGCGGGAGCGAGCCATGGTGACTGTAAACATCCACGAAGCAAAGACCCAGCTCTCGAAGCTCGTCGACCGGGCCGCCAAGGGCGAACCGTTCGTGATCGCTAAGGCCGGCAAGCCTCTGGTCAAGGTGGCGGCACTCGATGCGCCGACGGCGCCTCGCCGCCTCGGCTTCCTCGCCGGCCAGATCACCGTACCCGAAGACTTCGATCGCATGGGTGAGGCCGCGATCGCCGCTCTCTTCGAGATCAACGGTTGAAGCTCCTTCTCGACACGCAACTATTACTCTGGGCAGCCGGGCAGCCCGAGCGGCTCTCGCGTTCAGCGCGCGACCTCCTCGAGGACGAGGGCAACGAGCTGCTGTTCAGCGCCGCGAGCCTGTGGGAGATCGCCATCAAGAAGACCCTCGGTCGAAAGGACTTCCAAGTGGAACCGCGCGTGTTGCGTCGCGGGTTGCTCGACAACGGCTACGTCGAGCTGCCGATCACCAGCGAGCACGCGGTGAGCATCGACACCCTGCCGCCCTTGCACAAGGACCCCTTCGATCGGCTCCTCTTGGCGCAGGCGCTCAGTGAAGGAATCACGCTGCTCACTGCGGATGACCAGTTGGCCCGCTACACGGGTCCGGTACGAAGGGTCTAGATCAAGAATCTGCCAGGCGGCTCGGCGCCGGCGATCACCGGCGAAGCGACGCCAGCTCGTGGCTCACGGCTCGCGCCAGGGCACGCGCGGCGAAGCGCGACGGCCGCCCACCGGCAAAGGCGCCGAGCACGGCCCAGAGCAGGCCGGGACCGACGCGCCGCGCGTCGGCGAGCAGCCATACCGGCTCCCACTCGACTGGAGCCAGCTTCGCCTTGAACGACTCGAGGCCACGGAAGTTGTAGAAGCGGCGGCCGTGCAGCCGCGCCCAGCCGACGAGAAGCCGCAGCCATGCCGGCGCGTCGTCCCAGCCGCCGGCGCGATCCGACAGCGGCGCCAAGCCGAGCGTCACGCGCTCGCACTCGGCGGCGAGCGCATCGAAGGCGGCGCCGACGAGCAGCTCGGCGGTGCCGTTGGGCGCCGCGGCGCCGCGCACGATCTGCTCGACGAGCGCCCAACGGCGCGCCGGCACCGGGCTGCTGACCAGGAAGCCGACCGGCACGCCGTCGCGCTCGGCGACGAAGACGCGGCGGTCGGCGAGCCGGCCGAGCGTCCACGGCGTGGTGAGGAAGAGCAGCGGCGGCAGGCCGCGCCGCGCCAGCCACTCCGCCAGCACGCACGCCAGCCGCGGATCACGCGCCGCCGCGGCCGCCGGAAGCTCGCGCACGCGCACGCCCTTGTTGCGCGCCCGGGCGAGCTGCGCGCGCAACGAAGCGTGGTGCGCCAGCGTCGCCGGCCAGGCGCGCGGCTCGAAGATCGGTTGCGCCCCGAGCCGCAGCCGCGCCCAGCCGGCACTTGGCGGATGCAGCTCCTCCAGCCGCTCTTCAGCGGCGAAATACGCGATCCGCCTGCCGCGCACCCGCGCCGCCGCTTCGAGCTCCCCGACCGCGTCGCGCCAGCGCTCCGGCGGCGCGACGGGCGCGCCGGCTACCATCCACCACCGCCCCTGCTCCACATAACCCGCCACCGCATCGCCCGACGCCGAGACCCAATAGTCGAGCCCGGGATTGAGGAGCTGGAAACAGGTGGTGTTCCATCCGTAGGCCAGCACCAGCCGGCAAACCAGCTCGAGATTAGTCTCGCCCGCCGCGGAACTCCGCAACACCCTGTGATCGTAACGACGGCCAGCCGCGATGAAGTCGCCGCGCGCGGCCTCTCATTCACCGGGCAAGCGCAGCTTTCGCCGCCGGCCGGCACCCCAGCGGAAGATCCGGAAGTGGGTGTCGAAGGCCAACGCCGACATCAGTCCCAGGCGCTCGATGAACGCAAAGCTGGTGGCGTCGACGAAGCTGAACTCCTGGTCCCGCCATTCGCGCGCAATGGCGCGCGCCCGCGACAAGTCGTTCGAGGAGACGCCGGCTACCGTCGCCAGGCCGCCCGCGAGGTCGTCCCAGAAACGCAGGGCAACCGTGTAGCCGAGCCGCGCGCGAACCAGGAACCAGGTCTCGACCATGACGTGATCGGTCGTGATCCACTCGCTGCCGCCCTTCCGCGCGAGCGCTGACCGGGCCGCCAGGTGGTGACGGTCCGAGCGGTCCGCCAAGGCGTAGAAGCCGCTGGTGTCAACGAACGTCCGTGCCGCGGAAGGCACCGGCGAGGTAGTCATCGTGCCGCTCCGCCACTTCCGACTCCCCGCTCTCGGCGATGCCGACGAAGGTGAACACCGGCTCGCGCTCGAGCTCGTCCGCGCCTCCCTTGGCAAGCAGATGGCGGTCGATGAGCCGGCGCAGCTCCTCCGTCATGCTGACTCCCGTCCGCTCGGCGGCGCGCCGCAGGGCGGCGTGTTGCTCGGCGGTGAGGTAGACCTGCGTACGGACCACGAGATGATGTTAGTCTGACATTACAGTGATGTCAAAAAGTCGGCGACGGCCGCAATCCCAATCACGTGGTGATCGGTTGGTCGGGCATGGCGCGCGATCCGAAGGCGAAGCCGCATTGCGCATCGCACGCCCGCCGCCTCACCCCCAGGGGATCGCCTTCTCGGACCATACGCTTCCAGGGTACTTCTCCTGCAGCTCCGCCGCGAGCGGCGCCAGCACCGTGTGGTCGTGCGTGGCGCTGTACCGCGCGACGCCGCGCCAGTAGGTCGCTTCGGCGCCGAAGTGCGAGTCGGCGAAGCGGGTCGCGACCTCGTCGTACCAGGGCTCGGCGTCGGTGAACTTCTTCTTCATGAAGGCGAGCCGGCCCAGGCCGCAGCGCAGCCAAGCGTCGAAGTCGTTCTTCAGCAGGTAGCCCTCGAGCCGCACCCGCTCGCGGCCGTCGCTGTCCAGGAGCAGGACGGTGGGCGTCCACACCGCGTCGAAGCGCTTGAACCACGCCGGGTGCTCCTTGATGTGCGCCTCGACCGGCACGAAGTGCTGGTGGATGAACTCCGCTGTCTCCGCATCCGCATAAGACTCGGCTTCCAGCCGAGCGCATCCCCCTCAGGCAGGGGCGGCGCTGAAGTCGAGCAGCAACGGCCGCCCCTGCTCCTTCGCCTCGCTCAGCGACTGATCGACGTCTCGGCTCCAGCTCACGCCCATGGTGGCCTCCCGTTCAGGTTTACGCTCGCGAGGACGTGCCGCACGATGCGTGCCTGCCACGAGCGCTGGACAATGCGATGCCGTTGGACGAAGGTTGACAGGGAGGAACGAACCGCGTGAAGACGAGACAACTGGGAAGCAGTGGGCTCGAGGTATCGGCGATCGGCCTCGGCTGCATGGGGATGAGCTTCGGGCTCGGCCCCGCGGCCGACCGGCAGGAGATGATCGGCCTGATTCGCGCCGCCGTCGATCGCGGCGTGACTTTCTTCGACACGGCGCAGATCTACGGCCCGTTCACCAACGAGGACCTGGTCGGCGAGGCGCTCGAGCCGGTGCGCGACGGCGTCGTCATCGCCACCAAGTTCGGCTGGAGCTTCGACGAGAGCGGCAAGCCCGACGGCGGCCTCGACAGCCGCCCCGAGCAGATTCGCGCCATGACCGAAGGCTCGCTGCGCCGGCTGCGTACCGACCACATCGACCTCTACTACCAACACCGTGTCGATCCCGCGGTGCCGATCGAGGACGTCGCCGGCACCGTGCGCGACCTCATCCGCGAGGGCAAGGCGCGCTACTTCGGCCTCTCGGAAGCGGGCGCGCGCACCATCCGCCGCGCGCACGCCGTGCAGCCGGTGACCGCGCTGCAGAGCGAGTACTCGCTCTGGTGGCGCGAGCCCGAGGAGAAAGTGCTGCCCACGCTCGAAGAGCTCGGCATCGGCTTCGTGCCGTTCAGCCCGCTGGGCCGCGGCTTCCTCACCGGCAAGATCGACGAGAACACGACCTTCGACCCGAGCGACTTCCGCAACAACGTGCCGCGGCTGTCGCCCGAGAACCGGCAGGCGAACCTCGCCGTCGTCGAGGCGGTGAAGCGGATCGCGGAGCGCAAAGGTGCGACGCCGGCGCAGATCGCCCTGGCCTGGATCCTGGCGCGCAAGCCATGGATGGTGCCGATCCCGGGCACCACCAAGCTGCACCGCCTCGACGAGAACCTCGGCGCCGCGTCCGTGAGCCTCACCGCCGACGACCTGCGCGAGGTCGAGGCGCTCGCCGACATCCCGGTGCAGGGAGCGCGCTACTCCGAAGGCGCGCAGCGGCTGATCGACCGCTGAGGGTGGCGACTGCGGGCGCGGCGCTTCAGCCAACCGGGAAGCCGAAGATCGATCCTTCCACGGTGGTGGCGACGATGGTGTCGCCCGAGAGGGCGAGCGAGCTGGCGATGCCCCATTGGTGGCCGCCGGCGTCGGCAAGCGGCCAGCGGGCGAGCAGCTTGCCGGTCTTGCGGTCGAGTCGCAGCAGGCCGGCGACGTGGCGCATGAAGTACGGCGTGCCGCCGGCGGCGCCGGCGTAGATGAAGCGGTCGGTGACCAGCGGCGTGCCGAAGGTCCAGCCATAGACGTCGGTGCGCCAGAGGACGCGGCCGTCGCGCGGATCGAGCGCGCTGACCCGTTCGAGGTCGGAGGAGCCGACGTAGAGCACGCCGTCGACGAGGGCCGGCGTCGACTCCAGCCACGAGCCCCAGAAGGTGGTGTGCCACAGCTCTTCGCCGCTCGCCACGGCGAGCGCGATGAGCCCGGTGCCGCGGTTGCCGGCGATCACCTCGTCGCCGACGACGAGCAGCTCGTTCTCGACGTCCGCCCCGGTGTCGTGCCGCCAGAGCTGGCGGCCGCTCGCGCGATCGAAGGCGTAGATGAAGTGATCGCTGCCGCCGACGAGCACGCGGTCGCCGGCGGGCGCGGCGCCGCCGCGGATCTTGCCGCCGGCCTCGACTCGCCAGCGGCGCGCGCCGCTGGCCGCGTCAACGGCGTGGAAGCTACCGTCTCCGGAGCCGACGTAGACCGTGCCGCGGTCGACCAGCGGCCGCGTGCCCTGCCAGTCCCACTCGAAGACGGCCGGGTGGCCGAGGACGCGAGGCACCCGCGCGTCGCCGAGGTCGTACCGCCACAGCTGCTTGCCGTCGCTGCGCTGAAGCTTGTACAGGTAGCCGTCGTCGCAGGTGAAGTAGACGGCATCGCCGTCGAGCCGCGCCGTCCCCAGGATCGGCTTGCCGGGCGCGAAGGTCCAGGCAAAGGAGCCGTCGGCGACGCGGATGGCCTGGAAGACGCCGCCGGTGGTGCCGACGAAAGCGATGCCCTCGGCGACCACCGGCGAAGAGAACACCTGGCCGTTCAGCCGCGTCTGCCAGCGCGGCGGCGGGCCTGTGGGCAGGTCGGGGACCGGCGGCAGCGTCGGCAGCGCTTCGACGCGCCTGAGCTCGATCGGCACCTTGGAGGCGAACGTTCCCACCAGGCGATCGCCGTCGAGCGTCGCTTCGAGAAGCCCCGCGAGGACGACATGGTTTCCATCGATCTCGACCTTTCCCGGCAGCGCCATCCCGAAGTAGCTGGCGCCCGGCTGGGTGAGCGTCGCTTCGACGGCGCCCTCGGCGTTGGTGCGCAGCTCGAACCCGAGATCGACGGTCTCGTGCGGTGCCTCGACGCGACCCCACCAGTTGCCGATGAAGGCGGCGGTGCCCGACGGCGCCGCGGCGAGAAGCCGGCCGGCGCAGGCCAGGCCGATCAGGGCAAGAGTCGTGACGGTGGAGGGCAGCCGGCGCCGTGCTGGTGGAGGCGAACGACGTTGGGGCGACTGGCTGGACATGCTTCTGCTCCTTGAAACCTCAGGTCGAGCATGGCTGTCCTCCGCCTCGCCGTCTTGAACGCTGCGCGTCTTCTTGAACGCAGCGCGACGTCCAGCGGCGATGCGGGGCCGAACTTCTCGACACCTGCGCCGTATCTCGCGCATGCACCCGTCGGTCGGAGCGCCGCCGGCCAGCGCGCTGTCGCCGTCGAGAACGGCGGCACCCGTGCCGCGCGTCGACGCCCGGCTGCTGGAGAGCTGGAACGCCCGCGTTCTGCACCGCCGTGAGGACGCGGGGCTGCTCCTCTGGGAGATCGCGCTGCCGCCAGGCTTCCGCTGTCCGCCGCACGAGCACGAGCTGCCGTTCTTCTGCGTGCTGCTCGAAGGTTCGCTGGAGAACACCTACCGCCGCGGCCCCATCGCCTACCGCCGCTTCCTCAACGTCTTCCACCCCGCCGGTACGGTGCACTCGAGCCTCGCCGGGCCGGAAGGCGCCCGCATTCTCACCCTCGAGGCACGCCAGGCGTGGCTGGAGCGCCTCGAAGGCCGCGCCCGCATGCCGGCGGTGCCGTCGCTCGTCACCGCGGCCGACGCCGTCGCGGCATCACGGCGCCTGCTCGCCGAGCTGCGCGAGCCGCTGCCCTGCTCGGAGCTGGTGGTGGAAGGCATCGCCCTCGAGCTGCTCGCCGCGGCGGCGCGCTCGCGCGACGAGCAAGATGCCGGCGGGCTGGCGCCGCGCTGGCTCGTGCAACTCCTCGAGCAACTGCACGAGGAGCTCGAGCGCCCGCCGAGCTTGCGCGACCTGGCCCACGAGCTGGGCCTGCCCGCGGCGCGGCTCTCGGCGATCTTCCGCCGCCACACCGGTCGCACGCTCGGCGCCTACCGCCGCGAGCTGCAGGTCGAGTGGGTGCGCCGCCGCCTCGCAGACCGGCGTCATGCCGACGAGCCGCTCGCCTCGGTGGCGCTCGCCGCCGGCTTCTGCGACCAGGCGCACTGCACGAGAATCTTCAAGGCGGCCACCGGCTGGACGCCGGCCCGCTTCCGCGCTCGAGCTCTCGGCTACCCTGCCAGTTGAAGAACAGCGGGTTGTCCGCCGGCTACCGCGGTGCGGCGGCGGACGCCGTCGAGCTCGCGGTCTCGCCACCGGCGACGACCGCCGCGCCATCCTCGCTGCAACCGAAGATGACGACGCGCGTTCCCGTCGGCACCATCCTCGTCAGCCGCTCCGACGCGAACATCGGGATGCGGATGCAGCCGTGGCTGGCGGGATAGGTGCGCATGTCGTTGCTGCCGTGGATGGCGATGCCGCCGACGATGTACATCGGGTTATGCATCTGCCCCAGCGGGCTCGTCTTCCAGCCCTGCGCCTTGGCATAGACCTGGAGATGGCCGCAAGGCGTGACGGCGCGCGTCTCGGGGTAGCCGTTCTCGCGGAACGTCCTGCCGCTGCCCGAAGAGATCGGCACGATGTTCCCCACCTCGCCCTCGGCGCCGACGACGTAGAGCACCTGCCGGGCGATGTCGACCTCGATGCGAGGACCCATCTCGGCCTCGTGTCGCTCCAGCGGCGTCGCCATCGACAGCGCGTTGAGCTCCGCCCGCGTCAGCACGCCGGTCGGGCGGGCGCCCTGCACCTTCTGAAACGCGATCAGCGCCTGCCGCGAAGCGCCGTCCCACACGCCGTCGACCGGGCCGGTCCAGAAGCCGAGCTCGGCGAGGTGCTGCTCCCCGTTGCGGAGATCGGTGCTGGTGAGCTTCGACGCCGCATTCGCGCTCGCTGCAGCCCCGATCAGGAACAGGCTCAGTAGGACCGGGATTCGAGAGCGCGGCGACATACAAACTCCTCCTTCTCGCGCCCTGCAGTCCGCGTGCCCACGGGCCGGCCAATCCAATGCAAAACCCTGGTGAGACGTTTTCGTAGTTATGAGCGCACGCGCGTGTTACCGCAGGACGAACGGAGCGAGACGATGAAGATCAGCCGCCGATCCTTCCTCAAAGCTGCAGCGGCAATGGGCGCTTCGCTCGCCTGGGCCGGACCGGTCCACGGTTCGCGTGTCACGTGGCGTGAGCGCCGTGATCTCTATCCTCAAGGGGTCGCCTCGGGCGATCCCGACCCGCACAGCGTCATCCTCTGGACGAGGCGTCCGTACGACCAGGGCACCCGTCAGCTGCTGACCGTCGAGGTGGCGGAGGATGAGGCATTCCGCCGAGTCGTAGCGCACGCGCCGGCACCGGTGTCGAGCGCCGCAGATTGGACCGCGCGCGTTCTGATCGGCGGGCTCGAGCCGGCACGCACCTACTGGTATCGGTTCACCGACGCCGACGGCAACGGCAGCCGCGTCGGCCGCACGATCACGGCGCCATTGCCGGACGATCCCCGCACTGTGAATTTCGCATTCGTGAGCTGTCAGGACGTCAACGAGGGCAAGCTCAACGCCTATCGCCGGATGATCTACGAGGACGAACGCGCGCCCGCCGCCGAACAGCTCGGTTTCGTCCTGCACCTGGGCGATTTCATCTACGAGGTGGCCGAGTATCCCGACGAGGTGAAGACCCGCTACGACCGCACGATCTACGAGGTCGCGCGCATCCCGGACAGCCACAAGGTCGGCAACTTCCACATCCCGCTGACCGTCGAGGGCTACCGGGCCATCTACAAGGGCTATCTCGCCGATCCCGACCTCCAGGACGCTCGCGCGCGCTGGCCGTTCGTGTGCATCTGGGACAACCACGAGTTCTCCTGGCAGGGTTGGCAGAGCACCGTCAAGGCGGGAAAGTTCGAGCAGCCCGCCCCGAGCATCAAGATCGCGGCGAACCAGGCCTGGTTCGAATACCTTCCCTCGCGGGTCGCGGCGCCGGGCGGGTCGCTCGAGCGCTTCGATCCGCCCGCCGTGAAAGACGGCGTGCCGGTCAAGGAGTTCGACGCCCATGGGCTGGGGCTCGAGCCCAACAACCTGACCGCGATCAACAGCCTCAAGGCCTACCGGACGCTGCGCTACGGCCGGCACCTCGACGTCATCCTCACCGACCAGCACAGCTACCGGAGCGCGGATCCCTTCAGCGATCCGTCACTGGGTGAGCTCGGCGGCGACGAGTTCATCTCCATGTTTCCCGAGGCCCTGATGCGAGTCCTCGACGGCGGGCGCGACTTCGCCGGCGGCAATCCCCCGGCGGAGATCCGCTTCAACGACAAGCACGTCCCCAACCCCCAGCGGAACGCAACGCCGCAGTCGATTCTCGGGGCGGAGCAGAAGGCGTGGCTCAAGGAGAAGCTCAAGAGCTCGACCGCGTCGTGGAAGGTCTGGGCCAATTCCCAGGGCACGCTCGACCAGCGCTCCGACCCGCAGAACCTGCCGCCGGGTCTCACCAAGGAGCCCTGGCCCGCGGACGCCGGTTACGCAGCAATGGGCGGCGGGGATTACGGCACCGCGTTCATGGAGCGCGCCGAGATCTACCAGCTCGTGCGCGACGCCAAGGTGTCGGGCTTCGCCATCGTCTCGGGCGACCTCCACAGCTTCTGGGCCGGCTATGCGGCCGCGGAGCTTCCGCCTGGCAAGTTCGAGCCGGTCGGCCTGAGCTTCATCGGCGCCTCGCTCACCAGCCCCGGCCCGATGGAGGCGAACGAGCACAATCTCCCGAAGGACGCACCGCTGCGACCGCTGTTCCTGGCCGACAAGGCGGCGGGGGCGCCGGACTGGACGTACAACATGCTGCTCCGGCACGGCGTCCGTTCGTGCCTCGAATATGCAAAGAGCTTCGACCTCGAGCGCGCGCGGTCACTGTCCAACCCGGATCTCGCGCCGCACCTCGAGTTCGTCGACCTCGGAGGACACGGTTACGCGAAGGTGCGGCTGACCGCCGACGAGATGCGCACCGAGTTCGTCTGCATCCCGCGGCCCATCGTGCGCAGCGACAGACCGGACGGCGGGCCGATCCGGTATCGGGTACAGCACACAGCTCCGCTGTGGAAGAGCGGAGAGCGCCCGCAGCTGAAGACGTCGGTTCTCGAAGGCGAAGCGGGATTGGCGATTTGACTGACGCCGCAGCTCTATGGGTTCGCGCGCGAGCTCAAGGGCCAGAAGCTGTGATCGACCACGACCGTAGCCGTTCGCGCAACAGACGTGAGCGAAGCGAGGGGTCCTGAAACCGTCGCCGCCGCACGTTGCGGCGCGACCGGCGGCACCGATGGAACTGTGACGCTGCGGGCCTGAGCCCCATCGCCGTCGGTAGTTCGGCAGGGGCGCAACAGACCATTCCGCCGACCTGATGCGGGTTCGGATCGATGCGCCCGCGGCGCTGCGAAGCTGCATAGCGACGCCCCTCTTCCGGCAGCCGGAGGCGCACCAGTTTCTCACAGAGGATTCGCCTCTGGAGCGGGTGGGAAGGCATCAAGGGGGAAGCGTACAGCAGGCGTGAACGTGGAAAAGCCTTAGCGAGAGGATTGCCTCAGCGCTTGAGGCTCCCACACTGCGTCCCTATGCTTTCCCATAGCGCCACCGCAGTTGACCGCAGCCACACTGCATCCACTCGGGTCCGACGGCGTCCGAAAACCACACGGGCTTGCCGCAGGAAGAGCACTTAAATGCTTCAAGGGCCTTCTCGCAAGCCGCGATTAGTTTTACAGCTTCCGGTCGGACGAGGTCGTGCGAATGAGACGCGCGGTTTCCCCAGGAAAGGAGAAGACGATCGACCTCGTTGAGTAATACAAGCTCCCCGGTCGCACTTTCGAGCGTAGGGCCGACGGCCCGCTGAAAGCACCTCTTTCCATCGGCGATCATCTGGCTCAGGAAGTCGTGGGCCACCCGCCGGTCATTCTTGTCGCCGCGAAGATACGGAAGCCTGACTTGAAGGCGCTCGGCAATGGTGGCGAGCTCCGAGTCCATGATCTTGCGGGCATCGTTTCCCGCCGAGTCGGGGCGCTCAGCAAGTTGGGCGCGGGCATCGTCAAAGGTCGTCGTGCTGCGCGACCAGCGGATTCCTAGAGCCGGGGAGTCGTAGGGCTTTAGAACCCCAAACGCCCAAGTCCCGCCGTCGAGTTGATGGCGAAGCTCGGCGTACCACTCGCGGTCATGAGTCATCACTACCACTTGGCGGTTACCGAATTCTCTCTGCAAGAGCTCGATCACCATACCGCGATGGTTGCGGTCCATGCTGACCACCACATCGTCCAAGAATAAGGGTTGATCCCGGTCCTCGTCTCGCTGAGACATTGCCAAGAAGATGCAGAGTCCAAGGCTGTTGCGATAGCCCTCGGAAAGCGTCAACCGCGGGGAATCTTGCTCGACGCCGTGAAACTGTAGGGACAGATCAATCGCCTTGTGGACGTCATCGGGGACGTACAGACGTACCGCTTCTATCGCCTCCCCCGGGTGGAGAATTGTCCACATCCGCTGGATGGATTGCGAAATCCGGTCGATGACGCTCTGTGAGCGCAACCTGATCTCGTCTCGGATCCCTATTTCCAAAACCGAAAGGAAGTCTAGAAATGCCTCGACCCGCGTGCACGCCTCGTCATCGGGTCGTGCAGTGAGGATAGACCGGGCTAGCGTCACGATCGATTTGTCATCCGAGAGTTGGTGGGCTCCGCGCGGAGCCTCTCTCGAGGACAGACGCGCGGCTTCTAGGATGGGCTGGAGCTTGGATTCGACTTCCGCCAGATCCTCGAGCCCAAGCTTGTCTTGTAGGCCCGCTGGATCGAGGCTCAATAGATATTCGCAATCGGCGGACAGCGGCCCGCTCGTAAGATCATTCCACCAGCCCGCGAGATCTGGTTTCGCAACGAGTGCCTTCAGTGTGCGCAGTGCGACGTTCAGGTCGGCAAGGTCTTCTGTTCTGGCCTTGAAGGACGTGATGATCTCCTCCAGGCGCCTATTCTCGGCTTCGACATGGGCCTTGAACGCGCGGGCCTCGATCACCCGGCCACACGCAGGACATGGGACCTCCCCTGAAATGGCCAGTTCGCCGACGAACAAGGCGGCATGCTGCAGGACCGCGACACCTCTTTCGACGAGAGGTTCAACGGGCGTGACCGATTTGGTCCGCAACCTTCGCCCGAGGGTAACTGCTTCTGAGGCGGCCACGTCGAGCAATGCCGCTTGCCTCCGTTGGTCGGCGGTTGACTGTTCGATGCGGTTCTCGATTGCGACTTCAATGTCCCGGCAGAGTGACACGGGATCACGATGTGGTTCCGGTTCACCGCAGTAAGCTGCATACAAGGCTTCGATTCGGGCACGGATATCGTCGTCGCTATGCTTTGGCAGAGCGAGCTCTCGCCGGTTGTTGACTTCGGTGAGCCTTGATCGCGTCAGCTTGACCCTGGATTGAGTTTCGACCACCTTGGCAAGCTGGCGAAGATTCTCTGCGGCCGTCTCGAGTGAATCGAGGCCGAGCAGCGGTAGCAGAGCCGAATACTTGCCGCCCTTGGTGTCGTGTATGAATCCGGAGAGCTCATCTTGTCTCAGCACGGTCCGTCGATAATCCCAACGAGCAAGATCAGTACCGGCTGTGCCTGAACGGCTACAGGTGCCGTCGGGTCGAATCGTGACATCTAACTCTGAGCTATCTTGGAGTGTGATCTTGACCTCGGTTGTCGCACCCTGTGGCCGATGAGTGTTGGGTATCGCTCTCTGTTG
>DASYQD010000105.1:0-55676 GCA_036005845.1 Thermoanaerobaculia bacterium
GTCGACCCCCGCGTCGCCCGCATCGTCGAGCTGCGCTTCTTCGGCGGCCTCTCTCTCGAAGACACGGCGACGGCGATGGACCTCTCGCGGCGCACGGTGGTGCGCGAGTGGGCGCTGGCGCGCGGCTGGCTGCACCAGCGGCTCGAGGCGTTGCGCGGCGACGCCGGCGGCCTCTCGGTGTAGCGTCTCGTCTCGACGATGAGCACGAGCGACGACCTGACGCGGCCGCTGCGCCCGGCGGCCGCCGCTCCTGCCGCTCCTCCTGAGGCGCCGCTGGACCCCGAGCGCTGGCAGCGCGTCAAAGCGATCTTCGTCGACGTCGTCGACCGCGAGCGCACGGCGCGCGAGGAGGTGCTGCGCGAGCTCGCGGCGCGCGATCCGGAAGCGGCGGCGCAGGCGCGCACGCTGCTGCGCCGTTACGAGCAGGCGGCGACGAGCTTCCTCGCCGGCGCGCCGGTCACCGCGCTGGAGGAAGCCGAGGAAGCGCCCGACCTCACCGGCCGCACCATCGGCGACTACTGGCTCACCGCGGCGCGCGGCCGCGGCGGCATGGGCATGGTCTACGAAGCGGTGCGCGGCGAGGACGGCAAGCGGGTGGCGGTCAAGCTGCTGCGCTGGCGCGGCGACCCGGTCGAGATCGCGGCCCAGGTGCGCGAGGAGCGCCGCATCCTCGCCGGCCTCGAGCACGACAACATCGCGCGCCTCATCGACGGCGGCGCCACCGAGGAAGGCCTCCCCTACTTCACCCTCGAGTTCGTCGACGGGCTGCCGATCGACGAGTACTGCCGCAAGCGCGGCCTCGGTCTCGAAGCGCGGCTGCGGCTCTTCCGCACCGTCTGCGCGGCCGTCGAATACGCGCACCAGCGGCTGGTCATCCACTGCGACTTGAAGCCGGCGAACATCCTGGTCACCGAGGCCGGCGTGCCGAAGCTGCTCGACTTCGGCATCGCGCACTTGATGCAGCCCGGGAGCGGCGGCGCGGCCAAGAGCGCGGTGCCGTCGGCGCTGACGCCGGACTACGCGAGCCCCGAGCAGGTGCGCCGGCAGCCGGTGACGACGGCCACCGACGTCTACGCGCTGGGCCTGCTGCTTTACGAGCTGCTCACCGGCCGGCGCGCGCAAGCGCTGCAGTCGCTGGCGCCGCAGGAGATCATTCGCGTCGTCTGTGACACCGTGCCGGCGCGGCCGAGCGACGCGGCGCCGCCGGACCAGCGTGGCCGCCTCGCCGGAGACCTCGACGCGGTCGTCCTCAAGGCGCTGCGCAAGGAACCAGCCGCGCGCTACGGCTCGGCGCACGAGTTGGGCGAGGACGTGCTTCGCTATCTCGAGTGGCGGCCGGTCGAGGCGCGCGGCGGCGGCGCGCCCTACCGCGCCGGCCGCTTCCTGCGCCGCCACCGGGCCGCTTTCGCCGCCGGCCTGCTGGTGGCGCTGAGCCTGGTGGGCGGCACCGTCGCCGCGGTGCGCGAGGCGCGCCGCGCGCAGCGGCGCTTCGAGGACGTTCGCAAGCTCGCCGGCTCGTTCCTCTTCGAGCTTCACGACGCCATCAAGGACCTGCCCGGCTCGACGCCGGCACGGCGGCTCATCGTCGACAAGGCGCTCGTCTACCTCGACGGCCTGGCGCGCGAGGCGGGCGGCGACCTCGGCCTCGTGCGCGAGTTGGCGACGGCCTACCAGCGCGTCGGCGACGTACAGGGCTACAGCGCCAACGCCAACCTCGGCGATACGCCGGGCGCGGCGGCGAGCTTTCGCAAGGCGGTGGCACTGGCCGAGCAGCTGGTCGCCGCGGCGCCGGGCGACACCGGCGCGCGGCTGACGCTCGGCGTCGGCCTCGAGAAGCTCGGCACGACGCAGAAGGCGATGGGAGACGCCAAGGCGGCCGAGCAGACCTTCGCCCGCTCCGAGCAGGTGCTCGCCGCGCTGCGCCGCGAGCTGCCGCGCGACGGCGCGGTGGCGCACGCGCTGCACGTGGTGCACATCCGTCAGGGCCAGCTCCGCCAACAGCAGGGCAATCTCGACGCCGCGATGGCGCGCTACCGGGAAGCCCAGCGCGTCGACGAGAGCTTCCTCGCGGTGACACCCGCCGACCCGCGCGCCAAGCGCGACTTGAGCGTCGCCCTGGAGCTCGTCGCCGCCATCGAGGGCGAGCGCGACCCGGTGCGCGGGCTGGCGCTCTATCAGGCGCTGCTGCCGCCGGCGATCGAGCTCGCGGCGTCGGACCCCACCAACGCCAACCTGCAGCGCGACCTCCTCGTCGGCTACGAGGACGTGGCGCAGATGCAGGGCAAGCTCAAGCGCTGGCCGGAAGCGCTCGACAACCAGAAGAAGGCGCTGGTTATCGCCGAGGCGTTGCTGCGCGCAGACCCCGAAAACCTGCAGGCGATGCAGGACCTCTCGACGCGGCACGCGCAGATCGGCGACGTGCTCCTCGGCATGGGCAGGACGCGCGAGGCGCTGGCGAGCTACCAGCGCTCGCTCGATCTCGACATCCGCGTGGCGGCGCGCGACCCCACCAACGCGACCGCCGGGCAGTACGTCGGCGAAAGCCACGTCAACGTGGCGACGCTGCTCGTCAAGCTCGGCGAGGCGGCGGCGGCGCGCGAGCACTTCCGCCAGGCGGTGGCGGCGGTGCAGCCCTTTGCGGAGCGCGACCCCGGCAACGCCGAGCTGCGCGAGGTGCTGCAGGCGGCGCGGAACGGGCTCGGCGAGCCCGCGGCGGCGGTGGCGGCGAAGACGAGCGGCTGATCGCGCGAGGAGCCGTCTACCGCGTGATGGCCCGGTTCGCGGCCTCTCTGCGCGACTAGGCCATGCGAAACCCCAGAACCCCGTGGGCGCTCGTCGCCCTTGCCCTCTCCCTCGCGTCGTGGCCGGCCGCTGCGACATCGGTCCAGCGCACCGTCTTCGAGCCCTTCACCTGGAGCGGCAACCACGCCGCCACCATCGCCGCCCACCCGGCACAGCTCGGCGCCTTCGCCGCCACCACCCACGACTGCTCGGTCGCCCAAGCCACCGACACCAGCTACGCGACGACCGTGTGGTGGAACCCGGACGTCTGGGACGCGCGCGGCGACACCAGCTTCCCCGCCACCGCGCCGCCGGCAACCGGCTACCACGTCGACATCCACAAGGCGCTCTCGGCCGACCCCACCGACGGGCGCGAGGACAACACCGTCTACGCCGTCGGCGGTAACGGCTCGCCGGGCATCGCCGCCATGCGCACGGACTTCCAGGCGATCTCGAGCGCGCGCCTGCGCAACCCGATGCTCATCTCCGACGCGCAGCCGGGCGTCGTCACCTTCTACGCCACGGCCTTCCTCACCACCGCCCACTGGTGGGAGATCGCCATCACGCCGACGACGGTCGTCGCCGGCGGCGAGCAGACGGCGGTGCCCAGCCCGGTCGACGGCCTCGACGGGCCGTTCGCCGACAGCGCGGGCACGCCGGGCCCCGGCCACCGCCCCGCGGTCGACTCGATCAACGTCATCGGCACCGGCTCGACGGACAGGCCATGCGACGTCGGCTGGTCGGACCGCTTCGCCGTCACGCGTTCGATCGGCGGCGTGACGACCGACTCCTTCAACCCCATCACCGACTACTCGCAGCTCATCCAGAGCGACCCCAGCGAGCTCGAGGAGCTTTACCTCTGGCGCATCGAGTTCCGCCCCAACCGCATCGACCTGCTCGTCGACCACGACCGCGACGGCACGCCCGAGCCGCTCGAGTCGTTCCCGGTGAACGTCCCGTGGAGCGAGGTCTACGTGCACTTCATCTCGGTCACCTACCAGGCCGACCACCACCCGCAGGAGCCCTGCTTCCTGGGCACCATTCGCGAGCACGTGTGGCGCAACCTCTCCGTGTCGCCGGTCAAGTACGACCGCACACTCGTCTACCCCAAGGAGAGCGGCACCACCAACGTGCCGCGCGACACCGGCTGGATGTCCTACGACCTGCGCGACATCCAGCGCTTCGGCCCGCCGGTCAACGGCATTGCGCAGGCCAACCCGGTCGCCTTCGATACCTGGCAGTCCCTGCTCGCCTGCAGCATGCCGGCCTTCTACTGCCCCAACCCGTCGCCGTCGCTGCACCTCAACGTCGACATCCCGGCTGCAAGCCTCGGCGACGTGCGCCGCGCGCAGCTCGTCTACGACACCCGATCGCCGCTGGCGGCGGGCATGGCGACGTTGAGCGTCAACGGAGTCGCCGTCGGCTCCATGCCTCTGCAGAACACCGTACCGGGTTCCGCGGACTCCGAATGGGCCCACCGCTCCCTCGACATCGCGCCCGGCCTCCTGCACGCCGGCAACAACATCGTCGACGTCGCGATGAGCGGCGACGTCGAGCTCGACCGCCTGCAGATCGAGCTGGCCGTCAACGGCGCGGTGAACAACGCCCTCTTCAGCGATGGCTTCGAGAGCGGCGGTTTGGGTGCGTGGTCCGCGAAACTGGGCGGTTGAGCGGCCGACTTACCTGGGCCAGAACGTAGGATGCTTGGTGATGCCGACACGTTTGAGCCGACAGGACAAAGAGCTTCATCACCGTCGACGAAGTCGCACGCGTGCGCCTGGCGTGCGGATGCGCGAAGCTCGATCCTGAAAAGAAAAGGCAATAGCAGAAGGGGGAATGCCTACTAGAACGGCGCCTGCGGTTTCTCTTTCTCCGCGTCCGGAGGCGCCAAGGGCTTGTAGATGACGATCACCGTTCCGCTGTCAATGGTCGACGTGCGGCTAGCGTAGGCCACGCTTGTGTTGCGTAAGAGCCAATACATGGTCTCCTGGGGGAACTTCGCTCCGAAGGCGTTCTGGCCGGTCGCCTTGCGGCCGGTGGTGGGCTTCCCGAGCGCGCCGACCAACGCACTGCGGACCACGTCTCCAAAGCTGCCCGGCTCAAAATAAATCGTGTAACCGTAGAGCTTTCCATCATGAAACTTGAGGACAGGCGGGATGGGCCCGACCGCGGGCCCTTGCGAACCAAAGTCTGCGGTCCAATGCATCGCGAGACAGTTCTCGTCCTCTGCGTCACACTCAGGACCGCTCATCTTCATTGGAGGGAGTGAACCCATTGGCGCGTCGTATGTCAGCCGCTGTTTGGTTTGCTCCGTTGTGGCACCCCATTCGAGGAGGACTTGATTGTCTCCAGAATCGGCGTGGAGCTTGAGGCCGCGAGGTTCGTGGACTGCGGCTGTGGTTGCTGCAGGGGTCAACAAAGCAAACGCAGTGAGGAGCAAGACTGCTCTCATTCCCTTTCTCCTGTTTTTCACACGTAGCAAGTCGCGCGCTGATCGCTGATTTTGGCCTGCGCGCGCTGTCTCTGCGGCGACCTTCAGGCTGGCCATCTACATCAGGTTTGCGTGTCGCGAGACGTGCAAGCTTGTGACAGCGTACTTATCCCGTGGCTCGCCAGCAAGGGGGCAAGCTCGCGTGCTGTGTGTGCATGCGGACTATGGAGCCGACGGCCGGGATTGAACCGGCGACCTGCTGATTACGAATCAGCTGCTCTACCGCTGAGCTACGTCGGCTGGTGGGGGTCCTGCGAGGGAGGCGGGCGGGTCGTGGCCCAAGCCCGCGGAGGCGGAGGATAACACGTCCTCCGCGGTCTGACGCTCTACGCCGCCGAGTGTTCCGGGATCTTTTGGAGCTCGGCTCTCAGCTCCTGCTCCGCCCTCCATAGGTCGTGGTTCGCCTGCAGGCGAAGCCAAAACGCCGCGCCATTCCCGCAGAAACGGCCGAGGCGCAATGCCATCTCCGGCGAGACGCCAGAGCGCTCGGCGAGGATCGAGTGCAGCATCTGCCGCGATACGCGCAGCTGTCGCGCGGCCTCGCTGATGTTCAACCCCAACGCAGGCAAAGTGTCCTCGCGAAGGATGGTGCCCGGATGGGTGGGCCCACGCTTGAGTGGCCGCCGTACTGCGTACTCCGCCATGACCGTCGTACTCCTCAGTGATATTGCTCCAGATCGACTCGAAACGCTTCTCCGCCGTCCCACTCGAATGTGATCCGCCAGGGTCCATTCACAGCCATTGCGTAGCGCCTCGGCTTTCCGTGGAGCAGATGAAGGCCGAAGCCCGGAAGCCTCAGCTCGTCGAGCTTCTTCGCAGCGTCGAGGACGTCGGGACAGCGGAGGACGCGCTCCTGTAGGTCTGGCCGCACGCGGGAACCTCGACCGGTTTCGAACAGGTCGCGGAGCCCCTTGTGCCGAAAGCTCCGGATCACTGTCGACCAAGCGTACGACTGACGACCGGGGTCTGTCAAACACGGCTTTACACTTCACCGCCGTTGCGCGGCGAAGCGCGAAGTGAGGCTGGAGGGGCGAGGCCGGGGCCCCGCCCCTCCGGGGGCGGAACTAGCGGTTCCCGCCGGTATTGCCGGAGCCCGAGCGGGAGCTCGAGCCCGAGCTGGAGCTGCCGCTGCTGCCCTGGTTGCCGGAGCTGCTGGAGCCGGAGCTGCTGGAGCCGGTGCGGCTCGATCCGCTGCTGCCGGACTGGCTGCCGCTCTGGCTGCCACGCGAGCTGGCGCCGACCTCGGAATCCTCGAGGTTGCCGCTGCTGCCCTGACGGCCCGAGCTGCTCTGGCTGCCCTGACCGCTCTGGCTGCCCTGGCCGCTCTGATTGCTCTGGCTGCCCTGGCCGCCGCTCTGGCTGCCCTGGCTGCTCTTGCTACTCTGACTGCTCTGACTTCCCTGGGAGCCCGTACTCCCCGGCATGTTCATGCCCTTGTCGAGGTCTGGGTTTGACTTGTCCTGCTTCATTGCTTGGACCTCCTCGGGGCAGGCTGCCCCGCGGGCGAGGGCGGGTTCATTCCCGTCCCGCCAGCGATGTGACAGCAATCGCAAGATCGATGCCGGCGAGAATCGGGCGAGATAGCCCCGCGGGCGGCTGTTCGCGCCAGCGCCTGAGAAGCCTTTCGGCGCCGGCTTCGGTCAGCAATGCAACGACGCGTCGGGGGTCGTTTCGACGAACGCGGTGTCAGGCGACGCTGGCGAGCGTCATCGGGCTCGGCACGATGCGCGCCGCCGCCGGCAGCAGCAGGACGGGCCCGGCAGCCCCCGCGATGTCGACGCGGTTGCGGCCGCTGGCCTTGGCGCGGTAGAGCGCGGCGTCGGCGCGCTTGACGACATGCTCCCAGTCGTCGGCGCGCTCGCCGTCGGCGAACGCCACGCCCAAGCTGGCGGTCACCGGCAGCGCGACGCCGTCGGCCTCGAAGGGCTCGTCGGCGATCGCGGCGCGCACGCGCTCCGCCACCTCCGCGGCGCGCGACGGGTCGGTGTCGGGCAGCACCAGCAGCAGCTCCTCGCCGCCCCAGCGCGCCACGGTGTCGGTGCCGCGCACGCAGCGCTGGAGGCGCGCCGCCGTCTGCATCAGCACGGCGTCGCCGGCGTGGTGGCCCCAGGTGTCGTTGATCGACTTGAAGTGGTCGAGGTCGACGAACGCGAGCGACAGCGGCTCGCCGGCGCGCAGCGCGCGCGACAGGTCGCGCCGCAGGTTGGCGATGGCGGCACCGCGGTTCCACAAACCGGTCAGGTGGTCGTGCGAGGCCTCCTGCCGCAGCTTCTCGCGGGCGGCGATGAGCTGGCCCTGCAGCGCCAGGATGCGCATCGCCACGACGAGGCGCGCTTCGAGCTGCGTCCAGTCGCACGGCTTGACGAGGTAGTCGTCGACGCCGGCGTGCAGGGCGGCGACGACGTCGGCCTTGTCCTCGCGGCCGCTGAGCAGGATGACGTAGGTGTAGCGATCGCGCTGATTGATCCGCAGACGGCGGCAGACCTCGAGGCCGTCGAGGCCGGGCATCATCCAATCGAGGATGGCAATCGGCGGCGCGTCGGCGCTCTCGAGGATTTCCCACGCGGCGGCGCCGTCGGCGACGGTGCTCACGTAGTAACCGCAGCCCTCCAAGCGGCGGCTCAGCACGAGGCGCGAGACCGGGTCGTCTTCGGCGATCAGGATGGTGGAGTGCACGGGCGTTGGCTCCTCGGTGGCGATGGTCGAGGTGTTCGGCGGAGCCGCGAAGCAAGGCGGTGACCACTGGGGAGGCGGCTGGCAGATGGGCTGGGGAAGAAGCGTTCGTTGGGCGGAAGCCATTGAGGCGGCAGCGTTTGCTCGGGTAGCCTTCTCACTCAGCAGTCGGTCTCTGCGGGCGCACGGCGGTCCGGATTCCGGAACCGAATCCGGATCGCGGACGCCCGCTAAGACGCCGCCGGGTCCGCCAACGGCTCAGCGGCGCGCTGGCGCCCCAGCGGCAGCAACAGCCAGAGGAACGCCGCCGACAGCGCCGTCGAGATGCCGAACAGCGCCGCGTAGCTGGTCGCCTGCGCGACGAAGCCGGAAAGCGTCGCCGCCGGCAGCTTGCCCCACACTTCGACGGTGGCGAGCAGCGTGTAGTGCGTGGCGCCGATGCGGCGGTCGACGCGGCTCATCATGTAGGCGAACATCGCCGTGGTCAGCAGGCCGGCGAAGAAATGCTCGACGCAGGTGACGGCGAGGACGCGCGGCGGCGTCACGTCGACGAGCGACAGCCACCACTCGGAGGCGACGGCGACGACGCGCAGCACGGCGGCGATGCCGACCGCGCGCAGCAGCGGCACGCGGCCGGCGAGGAAGCCGCCCGCCACCGAGCCGGCGATCGAGAAGAGCATCCCCCACGTCCCCACCCACAAACCGATCTGCTCGCGGCCGAAGCCGTGGTCGACGAGGAAGGGCTTGAACATCACGTCGGCCATCGTCTCGCCGAGTTTGTAGGTGCCGATGAAGAGCAGCAGCCAGCCGCCGCCGCGCGCGACCCCGCGCTTGAGCAGTGCCAGCACGTCGGCCAGCCGCGTGTGCAGGTGCGGCGGGCGGTCCGCGGCAAGCGGCAGTGCGCGCTCGCGCCAGAGCAGCGTCACCGCGAAGCAGAGCGCGATGAGTGCCGTCATGACGAGGAACCACCCTGCCCAACCGATCCAGCCGCTCGCCCACACCAAGAGGCCGCCGCCGGTGAGCATCCCCACCTTGTAGCCGACGACCTGCGCCACGTTGCCCTGCCCCAGCTCGTCGCGCTCGAGCACGTCGACGGCGAGCCCGTCGACGGCGACGTCCATCGTCGCCGCGAAGAGGTTCATGCCGAAGACGAGGACGAGGATCGGCAGCAGGCCGCGCTCCGGCGGCACGAACGCGGCCACCGCGCAGCAGCCGAGCAACCCGAGCTGCAACGGCAGGATCCACGCGCGACGACGGCCGAGGCGGTGCGCGCCGTAGCGGTCGACGAGCGGCGCGAAGAGGATCTTCAGCGACCAGGGCAGCGACAGTGCGCTGGCGAGCCCGACGCCGGCGAGCGACAACCCCGCGGCGCGCAGGTAAACCGGCAACGCCGTGGCCTGAAACCCGAACGGCAGCCCCTGCACGAAGTAGAGGGTCCAGAGGATCCCCAGCTTGCGCGCGGGCGCGGCGCTCACGCGGCCATCCTATAGGCCGTCACGCCCATCGCGTGCTCGTGGGCGCATGGAGTTGGCGCCATTCATACGGCGACGCGGCGCGCTGCGTTGGTGGACGACGCGGCGCGGGCATGCCGCGTACACCTCACCAAACCGATACCGAAGGAGACCTCGCATCATGCAACGCCATCGCCTCGCCGTTCTGTCGCTCGCCGTCCTGTTCCTCACCGTCGCGTCAGCCGCCGCCCGCGCCGCCGTCTTTGCGCCGAGCAAGCTCGACGACGGCGCCGATGGCGTCTGCGACGCCGACTGTTCGCTGCGTGAAGCGGTACAGGCCGCCAATGTGCGCCCGGGTGAGGACGTCATCGTGCTGCGCGCGGGCATCTATCAGCTTTCGTTCAGCGCTGCCGACGACACCAATGCGGCCGGCGATCTCGACGTAACCGACGGCCTCACCATCCTCGGCGCGGGCGCCGACCGCACGACGATCGACGGCGGTGGCACCGACCGCGTCTTGCAGGTGCAGCAAGGGGCGTCGCTCACACTGCGCGACCTCACGCTGACCCACGGCCGGGCGCCGGGAAGCGGCGGAGCGATCCTCGCCTTCGGCGATCTCACGGTCGAGCGCTGCACGCTGGAGGACAACGCTGCGCTCGGCGTCACCGAGCCCGGCCAGGGCGGCGCCATCGCCATCGTGCAGACCACGGCGCCGGCGCCGCGGTTGACGATCGTCGACAGCGCCATCGTCAGCAACGACGCCCAACGGCACGGCGGCGGCATCTACGCCGGCAGCGCCACCGAGCTGCGCAACGTCACGCTTTCCGGCAACCACGCGCTGACCTTCGGCGGCGGCATTTACGTCACGTCGGGCGCCGTCGCCGAGCTGCGCAACACGACGATCGCCGGCAACTCCGCGAGCCGAGGCGGCGGTCTCTACGGCGAGCCGACGGCGTTCCTCGGCGTGGCGCCGGTGGTGACGAGCTCCATCTTTGCGGGCAACTCCGGCGGCAACAGCCCCGACTGCTTCGGCGACGTCGAGTCGGGATACGACCTGGTAGGCAACAACGGCGACTGCAACGGACCGTCGGCGGCGCGGCACGATCTCGTGGGCACGCCGGGATCGCCGCTCGATCCACGCCTCGGGCCGCTGTCCAACGTCGGTGGCCCGACGCCGGTGCGGGCCTTGGACGCGGGGAGCCCCGCGATCGATGCCGGGGATCCCGCGGCGCCGGGCAGCACGGAGTCCGCCTGCCCAGCCACCGACCAGCGCGGCGCCCACCGCCCGGGCGGCCCGCGCTGCGACATCGGCGCCTTCGAGCTCACCGCCGAGTGCGTGCCGGGCGGCCGCTTCCTCTGCATGGTCGGCAACCGCTTCCGCGTCCTCGCCCACTGGCGCACGCCGGCTGGCAGCGAAGGCGACGCCGAGGGCGTGCAGTTGACGCCCGACAGCGGCTATTTCTGGTTCTTCGGCCCCGACAACGTCGAGGTGACGGTGAAGGTGCTCGACGGCTGCGGCGTCAACAACCGCTACTGGGTGTTCTCGAGCGGCGTCACCAATGTCGAGGTCACGCTCGAAGTCGTCGACACCGTCACCGGGGCGACGAAGACCTACACCAACCCGCTCAACCAGGTCTTCCGCAGCATCCTCGATACCGGCGCGTTTCCCTGCCACTGAGCCGGCAGGCGCGGGAGCGGCGGCGACGGCGCGGCGGTCACGGCATGCCGGTGACGCAGAGCCAAGCCGTGGCCGCCGCCTCCGAGCCGCACGCCGGCAGCAACGTGTTCCACGCCGCGGGATCGACGGACGTGACGGCGCCTCGCCATGCACCCGCGGCGTCCCGGGTGAAGGTCACGAAGCCGAACTGCTCGACCGCGAGCCCGGAGGCACTCACGCCGTCGACGAGCTGCGAGAACGATCCCGTCGGCGGGTCGGTGTCCTCGAGCACGCCGCCGTTGCCGATGATGAGCGTACGCGGGCGGCCGGAGCCCTGGGCGAAGTCGAGCGACTCGAAGCGGTGCATGTGGCCGGCGAGGAGGAGGTCGAGCTTGGGCAGCAGCGCAGCGGCGGTCGGCGCGTCGAGCGCGCATTGCAACGTGCGGTTGAGGACGCCGTACGGCTGCGCCGTGCCGGTGCCGGGTTGGTTGTCGCAAGCGTAGGGCGGTCCGTCGGCGGTGCCTTCGGCGCCCCAGATCGGGCGGTGGCCGATGAGCCACGTGGGGCGTTCTGGACGACCAGGAAGGCGAGCGGCGATGCCGGCGAGCTGCGCGCGGTAGCGGTCGACGAAGTTGCTCATCTCGTCGCAGGCGTTGGCGGAGTCGAGCACCGCGACGGAGAGACCGTCGAGCGCGATGACCTGCGGCTCGACGAAAACCAGGTGCGGCTGCGGCGGACCTTCGCCATCCTGTGAGGGGCACGAGACCTGGGCCCCCCCGCCCGCCGGCAGGTCCGAGCTCGGGCCCAGGAAATAGAGCCAGCCGGGCCCGGCGTGGCTGCACAGCTCGTGGTTGCCGCGCGCGACGATCCACGGCGCGGCCGCGAGCAATGGGGCCGCGGGCTGGAAGAAATCCAGCCACCACGCGTCCCACGCATCGGCGTCGGGGTTGCCGGTGGAGTTCTGGCTGTAGTACGGATCTTTCAGCTCGCACTCTTCCGCCGGCGCGGCGCCGTCGCCGGCGTCGTAGTAGTACGTCTTCACCTGCTTGCCGTCGACCGTCTTCTCGAAGCTGCTCGGCGTGCCGCGATAGTTGTAGTCGCCCATGTGCAACACGAGATCCGGCTTGCCGGCGGCCGCGGCGCGCGCGATGGCGGGGAACGGCCAGGCCGGATCGTCGAGGGCGCAGCCGGACTGCTTCGAAGGCTCGCAGCCGGTGTCGCCCACGACCGCGACTCGATTCACGCGGTGATGCGCTGTGGGCAGCCTGACGCCGCTGTCACCGACGGCGAACGCGCGCTCGAACGGGATCTCCGCCTCGCAGACGTCGACGGTGAAGCCGTGCGGGTTGCGTCGCTTGCTCATCGTCAACGCGCGCCGTTCGTCGCGCAGCTGCGGGCACGCTTGGCCTTCCGCCACGATCACGCGCGCGAAAGGCACGGCTGCGTGAGCCGGCGACTCGACGAGCAGCACGTAGGCAGCGAGCGGCGCCGCAGCTGGCGTGGGCGCGGGATGCGGCGCCGGCGTCACCGCCGCGCACCCCGCCGCGATCGTTGCCACCAGCGCCGCGAGCGCGCAGCGCCGCCACCTCACCCCGATTGCGAGCATGCTGGAGAGCATGCCCGCATGTTGACACAGCTCCTGCGTTACGCGCTGCTACTCCCCGATGCCCGCCGGCACCAGCTGTCGCGCCGCTTCCTCGACTTCCTCCGCCGTCGGCTCGACGTCCCCGCGCCTGCGGCGGAAGAAGGCGAAGGCCCCTTCCTTCCCCTCGTCGAGGATCTCGTAGACGGTGGGGATGACGAGCAGCGTCAGCAGCGTCGACGTCAGCGTGCCGCCGATGACGGCGCGGCCGAGCGGCGCCCGCCAGTCGGCGCCCTCGCCGCGGCCGAGGGCGATGGGCAGCATGCCGGCGATGAGCGCGAAGGTGGTCATCAGGATGGGGCGCAGGCGGATGCGGCCCGCCTCGATGATCGCCTCGCGGCGGCTCATGCCGCGCTCCCTCCCCCACTTCGCGAAGTCGATGAGCAGGATGGCGTTCTTCGCCACGATGCCGCACAACAGAATGACGCCGATCAGGCTCATGATGTTCAGCGTGTCGCCGGTGATGATGAGCGCCGCCACGACGCCGATCAGCGACAGGGGCAGCGACACCATGATGGCGATGGGGTCGAGGAACGAGCCGAACTGCATGACCAGGATCAGGTACATGAGCACCACCGCGATGCCGAGCGCGGCGAAGATCTTGCCGAACACCTCGGCCTGGTCCTTCGCCTCGCCGCCTTCGGTGATGCGGGCGCCCGGCGGCAGCGGCACGGTGGCGATGGCGCGGCGGATGCCGTCCTTGACCTCGTTGAACGAGCGCCCCGAGACGTTGGCCTGGATGATCACCGAGCGGTCCGAGTCGAGGTGCTGCACCGTGGCCGGTCCGAGCCCTTCGCGGATCGTCGCCACCTGGCCGAGCGGCACGCTGGTCGGCCCGTTCGGCCCTTGCACGGTGAGCGGCAGCCGCGCCAGGTCGGCGGCGCGCTGCCGCGCCGCGGGCGAGAGCCGCACCACCACGTCGCGGGTCTCGCCGGTGGGATCGACCCAGTCACCGGCGTCGAGGCCGGCGAAGGCCGGGTACATCGACTGCGCCACCTGCCCGACCGAGAGGCCGAGCGAGCTGGCGAGGCCGCGCTGAAGCTCCACCTCGAGCTCGGGCTTCTGGCCGCGCGTCGAGAGGCCGACGTCGACGGCGCCCGGCACCCTCTTCGCCAGCGGCAGCATCCGTTCCGCCAGCCGCGTCAGCTCCGTCGAGTCCTTGCCGCGCAGCTCGATCTGGATCTGCTTGAGATTGCCGTTCATCCAGCCCGTGAAGACCGAAGCGGTGGCGCCGGCGAGCCGTGCCACGTCGCCGCGCAGCTGCTGCCCCACCGCCTCCTGCGAGCGCTTGCGCTCCGACTTGGGGACCAGCTTGACGTAGACCGAGGCGGTGTCGACGGCGCCCGAGGCTCCGCCGATCGTCGTGTAGGTGTACGAGACCTCCGGATAGCCGCGGGCGATGCGCGCCGCCTCCTCGGCCTTGAGCCGCGTGTAGTCGAGGCTGCTGCCGGGCTCGGTCTCCACCGTCATGTTGAGCTCGCTGTTGTCGGAGATCGGCATGAAGCCGGCGCCGCCCACGGTCGCCTGCAGCACGATGGCGCCGACGAACGCCGCCGCCGCGATCGTCATGGTGGCGAGGCGGTGGTCGAGCGCCCAGCCGACGACGCGCTGGTAACGCCCGGCGAGCCCGTTGAACCGGTGGTTGAAGCGGTCGAGCAGGCGCGTGATGAAGCCCTTCTCATGCTCCGACTTTTCCGGATCGGGCCAGTACGCCGAGAGCATGGGGTCGAGCGAGAACGACACGAAGAGCGACACCAGCACCGAGCAGGCGATGGTGAGCGCGAAGGGCTTGAACCACTGCCCCGCCACGCCGCTCATGAATGCCACCGGCACGAAAACGGCGACGATCGAGAAGGTGGTCGCGGCCACGGCCAACCCGATTTCCGCTGTGCCCTCGCGCGCCGCGGTGTAGTGGTCCTTGCCCTGGTGGACGTGGCGGACGATGTTCTCGCGCACCACGATCGCGTCGTCGATGAGGATGCCGATGGCGAGCGAGAGACCCATCAGCGACATCGAGTTCAAGGTGAAGCCGAACGCCCACACGGCGACGAACGCGGCGATCACCGACACCGGCAGCGCCAAACCGGTGATCACCGTCGAGCGCCAGGAGTTGAGGAAGAGGAAGACGACGAGCACGGTGAGCAGCGCACCTTCGATGAGCGCCATCTCGACGTCGCCCACCGAGCGCTCGACTCGCACGCCGGCGTCGCGCACCAGGGAGAGCTCGACGCCCGCCGGCAGCGTCTGCCGCATCTCCGCCACCTTGGCCTTGACCCGGGTGGCGACGTCGGCCGTCGAGTAGCCCTTCGCCTTCACCACGTCGAGGCCGATCGCCTGCTTGCCGTTGTATAGCGCCAGCGTGCGCGCCTCCTCGGCGCTGTCCTTCGCGCGGCCCACCTCGGCGAGGCGGATGAGGCGCCCGCCGCGGCGCGCCACCACCACCTGGTCGAAGTCGCCGGCGTCGTCGAGCCGGCCCTTGAGGCGAATCGTGCGTTCGCTGAGCGCGTCGTTGACGCGGCCCACCGGCGCGGCGAGGTTCTGAGACTGCATGGCCTGCACGACGTCGGCGACAGTGACGCCGGCGGCGTCGAGCTTTTGCGGGTCGAGCTCGATCGTCATCTCACGCTCGATCTTGCCCTGCAGGCGCACGTCGGCGACGCCGGCCACGGCGCGCAGCTCCTTGACCATGTCGGGGTCGGCGACGCCGGTGAGCTCGGAGGCGGCCAGCGTCTGCGACGAGAGGATCACCGACACGATCGGCATCTCGCCGGGGTCGAAGCTCGACAGCACCGGCTCCTTCATCTCCGGCGGCAGCTCGTCGCGGATCTTCGAGATGGCGTCGCGGATGTCCTGCGACGCCTCGTTCAAGTCCTTGTCGAAGTGCCAGAAGACGATGATCTGCGCGAAGCCGTCGAGCGCCTTCGACTGCATCTTGTCGATGCCGGAGGCGCCCGAGATCGCCTCCTCGATGGGATCGAGCAGCTCGCGCTCGACGCCCTCGGGCGAGGCGCCGGGGTAGACGATAGACACCGCGATGACCGGCTCGGCGACGTCGGGGAACTCGTCGACCTTGAGCGACCAGAGCGCGAAGATGCCGAAGATGACGAGCGCCAGCATCGTCACCACGGTGACGGTGGGGCGCTTGATGGCGAGGTCGGAGAGGAACATCGTCAGGCTCCGTTGGAGTCGCGAGTCGGTTTCGCGGCGGGAGGCGCGGCGTTTTGCACCACGACTCTGGCGCCCGGCGTGATCGCCTTGGCGGCGCCGAGGAGCACGACGTCGCCCTGGGCGACGCCGGAGAGCACCTCCACCTTCTCGCTGTTCTCGTCGGCGATGCCGAGCTGCACCGGCACGCGCTCGACGCGGCCCTGGGCGACGCGCAGCAGGGCCGGCGTGCCCAGCGAGCGGTCGATGGCCGCGGCCGGCACGGCGAGCGCCTCATGCACGGCGGTGGCGACGCGCCCCTCGGCGTAGAGGCCGGAGACGAGACGGCCGCCCTCGTTGGGCAGCGCGACGTGGATCTCCACCTGGCGCGTCGTCGGATCGGCCACCGGGTTGATGCGCTGCACGGTGCCGGTGAACGGCTTGCTGCCGGCGCCGGCGACGACGAATTCGACGGGCGTGCCGATCTGCAGGCCGACGATGCCCTCGGCCGGCACGTGCGCCACGAGCCGCATCCGGGTGGGATCGACAACCGTGTAGAGCGGCGTCCCCGGCTGCACGGTGTCGCCCGGCGCCACCGACTTCTTGCTGACGACGCCGCGGAAGGGCGCGTGCACGGCGGTCTTGGCGAGTTGCTCGCGCGCGTAGCTGAGGCGCGAGCGCGCGTCGGCCAGCGCGGCCTGCGCGCTGGTGACGTTCCAGCGCGCCACCTCGGCATCGCGCTCGGCGATGGCGCCGCCCTTGAGCAGCGCTTCGGCGCGCTCGGCGTTGCGCTTCGCCACCGCCACCTGCTGAGCGGTCGAACGTACGGCGCTCTGCGCCGAGAGCACCGACTCGCGGATGGCACTGTCGTCGATGCGCGCCAAGAGCGTGCCTGGAGCCACCGGCTGCCCCTCCTCGGCGCTGGTGGCGAGCACGGCCCCCGGGATCTCGGCGGCGACGGTGGCCTCCTTCTCGGCCTCGAGCGAGCCGGAGATCAGCGGGCCGGTCGACAGTCGCGCCGGCTCGACGCGGTAGACGCTCTCGGTGCCTACGGAGAGCGCCTCGTCCTTGGGCTTGTTGGCGGCAGCGGCCTCCTGTTTGTTGCCGCAGCCAGCGAGAGCGAGCGCGAAAACGCCGATCGAGAGACCGGCGGCAGCGTTGCGAAGGGAACGAATGGAGCGGTTCATGGCGGGGTCCTCAGAAACCGGCGGGTGAAACGATCGCGGTCGGAGCCGTCGGGGTCGGCGCGCTGACGCCGGCGGAAGCTGCGGTGAGTGTCGAGCCCGCGCCGGCGCCGAGCGGCAGGTCCGGCAGCAGCGCGACGCGCGCGCGAGCGACTTGCAGGTTGCGCGCGGCGAGGGCCGCGTTGCCCTGCGCGAAGGTGAGCTGGATGCGGGTGTCGTTGAGCTCGAGCTGTGTCGACAGCCCCTCGCGGTAGCGCAGCTCGGCGATCTTGTAGGCGCGCTGCGCCTGCGCGATGGTGCCGAAGGCGGCCTGGAAGACGGCGTCGGCGGCGGCAAGGCGGTCGAGCGCGTCACGGGCGTCGAGCCATGCCGCCTCGCGCGTCTGGTCGAAGCGCGCCTTCGCCTCGTCGAGCGTGGCGCGCGCGGCGCCTTCCTGCGCCGCGAGGCGCCCACCGGTGAGCAGCGGCACCCGCAGGCCGAGGCCCACCGTCCAGTTGGTGCGCGTGTCGGCCCAGGCGGGCAACCCGCCGTTGGGATAGGCGACGCGGCCGTAGTCGGAGCTGGCGCCGATGCTGGGCAGGCGCTCCGAATGCGCGATCTTCACCTGCTGCTTCTGAACCTCGACCGCCGCGTGCGCCTGCCTCACCGGCACGCGGTCGTCGGTGATCTTCTGCAGCCAGGCGGCGCGGTCGGCGACGGCCGGCACCTCGCCCTTCGCCTGCCAGGTGGCGAAGTCGGCGAAGCTCGTGGTGAGCTGAAGGGGTTCGCTCGGTGGAAGGTCGAGGAGCTGCGCCAGCCGCGCGTAGGCGAGGTCGCGGTCGGCGCGCCGCTGCACCAGCGCCGGCCGCAGGTTGTCGCGGCTCACCTGCGCGCGCAGCAGCTCGAACTCGGACTGGTTGCCGACCTCCTTGGCGAGCTTCGTCTGCTCGTAGGCGCGAGAGGCCTGCTCGAGCGTCTGCTCGGAGATGACGACGAGGCGGTCGAGGAGCAGCGCATCGAAGTACGCCTGCGTGACGGTTAGCTGCAGCTCGGCGTGGGCGGCGGCGAGACCGGCGAATGCCGAGTCGACGGCGACCGCGGCGGCGCGCGTCTGCGCCGTGATGCGGCCTCCCGACCACAGCATCTGGTTGAACACCAGCCCGAGGCGGTACTGGTTGCGCTGGCCGAACGGCAGGTCGGAGAGGCTGCCCGAGTCGCCGCCGCCGAAGTCGAAGTCGATGTCCTGGAACTCGCTGTGGAGCGTGCGCGTGTAGCTGCTCGAGCCGTCGAGCTGCGGGAAGCGCTCGCTCCTCGCCTGCTTCTTCTGCGCCTCGGCGCGGTTGACCGCGGCCTCGGCGACGCGCACCGTCTCGCTCGCCTGGTCGGCGAGCTCCAGCGCCTCGGGCAGCGAGAGCGCGCGGCCGGCCGCCGCCGGCTGCTCCTGCTGCTGTTGTGCGGATGAAGCCGCCGCGACGCCGACGAACGCGGCGAGCAGCAGCACGGGGAACCTTTTCATGTGACGGAGAATCCTTTCTACTGGCTGGAAGGGACGCGCTCCTGGAACATGAGGCCGGCGAGCATGTAGCGCGTCACGTCGGCGATGAAAGTCTCGGCGTCGGGCGGCTCGATGCAGCCGCAGTTGCCACTCAGCATGCGGACGGCGCCGATCAGCGTCGCGTGCGGGCCCCAGAGCGCGGTCGCCAGCGCGCCTGCAGGGAAAATGCCCTGGGCGATCCCCTCCTGCACCACCACCATGACGAGCGCCGTGATCTCGTCGTCGATGCGCCGCAGCTCGCCCCGCGTCGCCTCGTCGAGACGGCTGCGGAAGTCGTCGCGGTTGCAGTAGTCGACGATGCGCTGGTAGCGGCGGCCGGCGAGGTGGGCGTCGAAGATGACGCGGATGGCGGCACGCAGGCGCCCGAGCACCGGCAGCCCGCGGTCGATCTTCTGCAGCTTGACGAGGACCCCGCGCGCGAAGTCGAGCGCCAGGCGGCCGTAGATGTCTTCCTTGCTCGGGAAGTGGAGGTAGACCGTGCCCTTGCCGATCTCCGCCTCCTGCGCGATGCGCTCGATGGTGACCAGCTCCCAGTCGTCGCCGTCGAAGAGGCGCAGGGCGGCCTGCAGGATCTCCTTCTCCCGCCGCTTGAACTCGCGCTCCTTGCGTTCCTGGATGCCCATGGAGTGACCGGTCTCGCGACCGGCGGTAATACTATGACCGCCGGTCACGAAACGTCAAGCGGTCGCGCCGAAGGGCATGTCGCGAGCTCCTTCGTCGCGATCGTGGCAGCTCGCGCTGCGCTCAGTGGCTCGGGCTGGCGGCTGCCGCCGGCGAGGTGCCGGGAACGGGCTCGTTCCCCACCGCCAGCCGGTTCACCACCGAGGTGACGCCTTCGGTATCGCGGGCGAGCTTCTCCGCCTCGGCGCTCTCGTCGGCAGTCTTGACGCGGCCCGACAGTGTGACCACGGTGCCGACGGTGTCGACGTCGATCGTGTACGCCGTGACCTCGGGGTCGGCGGCGAGCTTGGCCTTCACCTTGGCGGTCAGGGTCGCTTCGTCGAGCAGCGGCTTGGCCTGCTGGCCGAGCTGCTCGGCGCCCTGCTTGACCTCCTGGCCGGCGCGCTGGAGGGCCGCCGTCGCCTGGTCGCCCGCCTTCTTCGCCTGGTCTTCGGCGCGTTGCGTCTCTGACTGCTTGCAGCCGGCAGCGAACGTGACCGCCAGCGCCAGCGCGATCGTGGTTGCGAGAGATGTACGCATGTGGGCTCCTCGAACGGGGAAAGCGGCCCGGACCTCACCTTCCCACCTCTCCACCCCACGCCGGCGAGGCCCAGGCCAATGAACTGATCCTCTCTCTCCGGCGAGCCCTCGACTGCAAGAGGTCCGCCAAGGCTCCGTCAGCGCGCGCCGACGCTTCCCACGCCACGTGCCGACAGGCTAGGAGGCGCGAGCTGTAATTTCTTCCAAGGCTCCCCAGCCACGACGTGAAAAAGGCCGCCGGGCGTCTGACGGTCAGCTCGGGTGCCCGCGATGCCGCTGCCGAGCGTGGATGCGGTTGATGACGTCGACGACGCCCGCCACCTCGGCCGCCACGTCCTCGGCGGCACGGCGCTCGGCGCGCGTCTCGACCTCACCGGCGAGCGTGACGACGCCGTCGGCGACCTCCACGTCGAGGTCGGTGGCGTCGATCCACTCGGCGTCCTCGAGCTGCTGGACGACCTCCTCTTCGATGCGCACGTCGGGCCGCTTGTAGCCGCGCGGGCCGACGCCGGCAAAGCGCCCGGCCTCCGGCTCCATTTGCACGCTGTCGAGCTCGGCGCCGGTCTCCCACTCCCACCAGGGCGTCGCGCCGGCGGTGGCGTAGAAGCTGTCGCGCCGCTGGCCGTAGCCGCGGACGTCGTAGCCGTAGAGCTGGCCGTCGTCTTTGGCGGCCGAGCTCTCGCGGCCCTGCGCGAAGCGGCGGCCGCCATAGGGATGCAGGACGCCGCTGCCGCCGGCGCCGCCGTACGGCTCGCGCACCGGCTCGTGGAAGTACTGGGCCCACGTATGGCCGCTCTCGTCCTCGCCCCAGCCCTCCCCTGCCGGGTCGTGGACGCGCGCGTGGCGGGCGGCGCCGCTCTCGCCGGCTTCGTAGCGATCCCAGGGCTCCTGCTCGATGCCCAGCAAGTCTTCTGGTGGGAGGTTGTCTTCGACGTTGGCCATGGTGCGCTCCTTCCGTGCCGCGTGCTCGAGTCTCAATTCTTCTCGCGCCCTGTCGATCCACGTTCCTCACCGCGCCGCACGCGAAGCTGGTTGTCGATCTCCAGCGCGCCGAGCACGTGGTCGGCGAGGTCCTCGGCGCGGTGCTTGGTGCGCCGGTCGGGCACCGTGCCGCGCAGGACGACGCGCGCCTCCTTGACCTCGACCTCGATCTCGGTGGCGTCGATCTCCGGGTGCGCCATCAGGCGGTCGCACAGCTCGTCGCGGATGCGGTCGTCGCTGCGGCGGTAGTTCTTCGGACCGCGGCCGGCGTGTGGTCCGCGCTCGCGTTGCTCCGGGTGCTCGAGATACGTGCGGTGCCCGGCCACGTCGCGGTCGGCATCCGGCCCCCGGAAGCCGGCGAGATCGCGGCTGCCCGGCTGGCCGCGCCGCGGATGCGGCACGCGCCCGGAACGGTCGTCGTAACGCTGGCTCTCGCTGAGCTCCGGCCGCTGGCCGCTGCGCCAGTAGCGGTACTCGCCGGGTATCTGTCCGCCCGTCGAGCTCTGCTGGAAGGTCTGCGGGCGCTGCCCCGCCTGCTGGTAGCCGGGACCTTCGCCGGGCCCGCGCCAGCCGCCCTGCTCCGCGCTTCCCCACTCGCCGCGCCCGTAGCCGGGTCGCTCGTTGCTGCGCCGTTCCGGTTCCGGCTCTTCTGTCGCATAGCGGCGCGCCCTACCTTGCACCGCGGGTTCCGTGTCTCGTGCCATGGTCGCCTCCTGGGGTCGTCTGCAGATCACGTTTCGTGCCGGTCGACGGCGCGACCTCGCGGCTGCGCGCGGCTTGGAAGTAGTGCTGCGCGGCGATGCGCAGATCGGCTAGGAAGGTCTCGCGCGTCGCGTCGCGCTGTTCGTCAGGCGCGCGCAGCAGCGCCGACGGGTGGTACGTCGGCATCACCCACGGCGCCCACTCGGTGCTGAAGACCTTGCCGTGGTCGCGCGTCACCGCCACCTTCGGGCCCAGCACGGCGCGGATCGCCGTCGCGCCGAGGCAGACGACCATCTCGGGGGCCAGCCTCTCGAGCTCGGCCTCGAGCCACGGGAAGCAGGCCTGCACCTCGGTCGTCGTTGGCTTTTTGTGGATGCGCCGCTTGCCGCGCGGCTCGAACTTGAAGTGCTTGACGGCGTTGGTGAGCCACAGCTCCTGGCGCGGCAGCCCCACCTCGGCGAGGCAGCGGTCGAGCATCTTGCCGGCCGCGCCAACGAAGACGTGTCCCTGCAGGTCCTCCTGGTCGCCGGGCTGCTCGCCGACCATGACGAGGCGCGCGTCGCGCTTGCCTTCGCCGAACACCGCCTGCGTGGCGTTTCTGTAGAGCGGGCAGCCGCGGCAGTCCTGCACGGCGCGCGCGAGCGCCGGCAGCGTGCGCCGCGGCGGGAAGAACGCCTCCGCCGGTGGGAAGCCGGCCGGCTTGCGGCTCACTGCGTCACCTCGTGATGCGCGCGCGCCTCCGCCGGCACCGGCACCTCCTGCGGCACGCGCGAGCGCGCCGGCGCGTCGCTGCGCGTCGGGATCTCGAAGAGGCGGAACTGCTGCCCTTCGGGCGCCGTGCGCCCCATCAGCGGCAACGAGACGTTGAACACCGGCACGCCGGCGTTCGTCCGTCCCTCGGTCTGGCCGCGGTGCGCGTGGCCGTGGAAGACGACGTCGACCGGGTAGCGCGACAGCGGCTCCTCCAGCCGGCTGCTGCCGAGGTAGGGAAAGATCTCGCGCGGCTCGCCCTCGACGGTGGCGGCGATCGGCGAGTAGTGCATCACCACGACGCGACGCTCGGTGCGCAGGCGCGCCAGCGCCGACTCGAGCTTGATCGCCTCGTTGACCGCCTCCTGCACGAAGGCCTTGATCGCCGGCTCGCCCCACGAGCCCAGCGAGCCGCGGCCGAAGCCGCCGCAGAAGCCCTTGATGCCCGCGAAGCCGACGCCGCACACCTCGCAGGACTCGCCGTCGAGCACGATGACGCCGGCGCCGCCGAGGATCTTGCGGATCTCCTCCACCTTGCCGCCTTCGAAGTCGTGGTTGCCGAGCACGGCGACGATCGGCAGCCCGCGCGCCGCCTCGAGCTCGCCGACGAGGAGCTGCGCCTCTTCGGGCAGCCCGAAGTCGGTGAGGTCGCCGCAGAGCACGAGCGCATCGGCGGCCTCGCGCGCCGCTTCGAAGAGCGGGCGGAAGCTGCCGGCGGAGGTGCGCGAACAGTGCAGGTCGGCAACGGCGGCTACGCGCATGGGGACCTCCGGTAGCAATCGAGGTGCCGGCCAAGCGAGCGTGACGGTAAATCACGACGCCGTGCGATGCGCGGCCTCCTCGCGCTCGCAGGCCATCGCCGCGGCCGCCAGCTCGCGCCAGCGCTCGCCCGACAGCGCGAAGCCGAGCACCTCGTACTGCAGCGGCCCCTCGTGCGGCGGGCGCAGGAAGTCGTAGTGCGGCGCCGGCCGGAGGCGTTCCCACGGCCGCTCGGGGAGCTGCACCATGGTGGCCACCTGGCTGGCGTGGCATTCGAGCATCTCGCGGCGCAGCCGGCGTTCGCGCGGCGACAGGCGCAGCAGCACCGTCCAGCGATCGGTCGGCGCCGGCAGGAAGCGATCGGCGACGAGGCGGTCGCCTTCGCGGTGATACGACAGCATCTCGGCGAGCGCCGGTGCGGCGCCCTCCTGCCGATCGAGGCGCTCGACCGCCAGGCGCGCCGCCAGCGCCGCAGCGTCGTGATCGGGGTGGCCGCCTTCATAACCATGGGTGACGAGCAGGTGCGGCCGTAGCCCGCGCGCCAGCGTGGTGAGCCGGTGCACGAGCTTGGGAATCGCCAGCGCCGCCTCCTGGTCGGGTATGTCGAGCTGCAGCAGACGGTCGATGCCGACGCTGGCGACCGACAGCGCCGCCCGCAGCTCCTGTCGCCGGCGCTTGGCGTAGCCGCTAGGGCTCGGTGGGAATCCCTTGGGCACGAAACGGCGGTCGCGCGGCGCGCCGTCGGTCAGGCACACCACCCAAGGATCGTTGAGGCGCGACAGCAGCCCCGCGGCGCCGAGGCTCTCGTCGGCCGGATGCGCGGCGAGGACCATGACGCGCATGTTGACGCGGTCACCGCTCGCCAGCCGGCGCAGGAGCGTGTGCGTGCGCACCGCCCAGCCGCGTTCACCAGTGGAGCCCGCTTCCACCATGGCGTAGCGGTCGAGTGCAAAGCGCAAGCCATAGAGGCGGCCCCTGCAGCTTCGCGGCACGCCCCTTGCTCTCGCTCCCGCGGCCATGACGACGAGCGCGACCGACCGCGCCTCGATCGAGCTGATCGAGGAAACCCACGGCTTCTATCGCCGCATGCTGGAGGCGTTGAATGCGGCGCAGGCGCCCTTCCTCGTCGGCGGCGCCTACGCCTTCGCGCGCTACACGGGGATCGAACGCTACACCAAGGACTTCGACATCTTCCTCAAGCGCTCCGACCTCGAGCGCGTCGAGGGCGTGCTTGCCACCGCCGGCTGCAAGATCCAGCGCTTCGCGCCCCACTGGCTGTCGAAGGCGCTGCGCGGCGAGGACTTCATCGACCTCATCTGGAGCTCCGGCAACGGCGTGGCGGTGGTCGACGACCTCTGGTTCGAGCACGCCACGCCCGGCGAGGTGCTCGGCGTGCAGGTGCTGCTCTGCCCCGCCGAAGAGATGATGTGGTCGAAGGCGCTCATCATGGAGCGCGAGCGCTTCGACGGCGCCGACGTCGCGCACCTCATCCACGAGCGCGCGCACGCGCTCGATTGGCAGCGGCTGCTCCAACGCTTCGACTCCAACTGGCGCGTGCTGCTCACCCACCTCACCCTCTTCGGCTTCATCTACCCGCAGCGCCGCGCTTCGATCCCCGACTGGCTGATGGCCGAGCTGGTGCGCCGGCTGCGCGTCGAGCAGCGGCAGCCGCCGCCGCGCGACGTCGTCTGCCACGGTACGCTGCTGTCGCGCAACCAGTACGCCGTCGACGTCGAGCGCTGGGGCTACCGCGACGGCCGCCTGCCGCCGCACGGCAACATGAGCCAGCGCGAGATCGACGTCTGGGAGCAGCGGCGGCGCGAGGACCAGGGCGACCACCCGGTGGCGTAGCGCTTCGCGAGAGCCGTGGCGCGCGGCGGCGACTGGAGATTGATAGCGTCCGGCGCGGTGTCCACTCCCCATCCCGACGCGGTGGATCGCGAAGGCGCAACCGAGCTGGCGCCGGCGGCTCCTCCGTCGGATGCGCAACCCACGCCGGTACCGCGCTCGCGGCCGCCTTCCTCGGCGAGCCTCGAAGGCGGCCGCTTCGCTCCCGGCGAGATGCTCGGCGGCCGCTACCGAATCGTCGAGCTGCTCGGCCAGGGCGGCATGGGCGAGGTCTACCGCGCCGAGGACCTGCTGCTTGGCCAGCGCGTGGCGCTCAAGTTCCTGCCCGCGGCGCTGGCCGGCGACAACGAACGGATGGAGCGCCTGCTCGCCGAGGTGCGCCTGGCGCGGCAGGTGTCGCACCCCAACGTCTGCCGCGTCTACGACGTCGGCGAGGCGGACGGGCACACCTTCTTCTCGATGGAGCTCGTCGAAGGCGACGACCTCGCCACGCTGCTGCGGCAGGTGGGCCGCTTCCCGGCCGAGAAGGGGCTCGAGATCGCGCGCCAGCTCTGCGCCGGCCTGGCGGCGGCCCACGACCGCGGCGTCGTCCACCGCGATCTGAAGCCCGGCAACGTCCTCGTCGACCGCAACGGCCGCGTGCACGTCGCCGACTTCGGCCTCGCGCTCGCCGGCAGCGCCACCGGCGGCGAAGCGTTGGCCGGCTCGCCCGGCTACATGGCACCGGAGCAACTCGCCGGCCGCGAGGCGACGACGAGGAGCGACCTCTTCGCGCTCGGCATCGTGCTCTACGAGCTGTTCACCGGCAAGCGCGCCTACCGCGCCGACTCCCTCGCCGAGCTGCGCCGCCGCGTCGACGAGGGCCCACCGACGCCGCCCAGCGAGGTGGTGCCAGGCTTCGACCCAGCGATCGAGCGCGCCATCCTGCGCTGCCTCGAGCACGAACCGCGCGACCGGCCGTCGTCGGCGCTCGCGGTGTCGGCGGCGCTGCCCGGCGGCGACCCGCTGGCGGCGGCGCTGGCGGCCGGCGAGACGCCGTCGCCGGAGATGGTGGCGGCCGCGGGCGGCGTCGGCGTGCTGGCGCCGGCGCGCGCGGCGCTGCTCGCCGGCGGTGCGCTGTTGCTGGCGATCGCCGCCGCGGCGGCTATCGCAACGACCCATGCGGCGCGCTTCATCCCCGTCGATCGGCCGCCGGACTACCTCGACCAACGCGCCCGCGACATCCTCAGCGGCCTCGGCCATCAAACGCCGGTGCAGGCCACGGCCGCGCACTGGAACTGGGTGCGTCCGTCAGAGGACCTCGCCGCCAAGCTGGGCAAGCTCGGCCTCGGCCGCGCGCTGCGCAGCGGGCGCGTGCCCGTGCTCTTCCGCACCTGGCGCCAGAATCCGCAAGACTTCTCGCCGCCGTCAGGGTTCGCGGTCGTCCGCCGCTTCGAGCCACGGCCGTTCGTGCCCGGCGAGGCGCAGGTCGACGTCGACACGCTCGGCCGGCTGATCGGACTGGTGATCGTGCAACCGGAGCACGATCCACCGCCGCCGCGTGTCCCCGCGCCGCGCTGGGATGCGCTCTTCGCCGCCGCCGGCCTGCCGATGAGCGCGTTTCGCCCGGTGACGCCGGAGTGGAACCCGTCGGTCGTCACCGATGCGCGCGCCGCCTGGATCGGCGAGGCGCCGGAGCTGCCGGGCGTGCCTTTGCGCGTCGAGGCCGGCGCTTACCGCGGCAAGCCCGTGCACTTGAAGCTGATCTGGCCGTGGACGCGCACGCCGGGGCAGGTGCGCGAGTCGCGCGGCGCCAGTCAGCGGCTGGCCGAGACCCTCAATGCGCTGCTCTCGCTGCTGCTTCTGAGCGGCGCCTTCTTCGCCTGGCGCAATGTGCGGCTCGGACGCGGCGACCGCCGCGGCGCCTTCCGCATCGCTGCCTGGTTCTTCGTCTGCCACACGATCGTCTGGCTCGGCGAAGCGACCCACTCGCACAGCCTGCCCGGAGAGTGGTTCATCATCCAGCGCGACCTCGGCTTCAATCTCTTCCTCGCCGCGATGCTCTGGGTCGGCTACGTGGCGGTCGAGCCTTACGTGCGGCGGCAGTGGCCGGAGACGCTGATCTCGTGGAGCCGGCTGCTCGGCGCCCGCTTCGCCGACCCGCGCGTCGGACGGGACGTGCTCGTCGGCGTCGGCATGGGCAGCTCGCTCGCTCTTCTCCAGTGGCTGGGCCTCGCGAGCCCCGCCTGGCGCGCCGGCCGCTCGCCGGGGCCCTTCAGCGGATTCGCCGATCGCTTCGCGTTCGACATCGTCGACCAGCTCGTCCACGCGGTGCTCGACTCGATGCTGGTGCTCTTCGTGCTGCTCTTTCTGCTGCTCGTCCTGAGGCGCCGATGGCCCGCCGTGGCCGCCGCGTTGCTCGTACTCTCGGCGGCGCTCGTCGGCGACGTCAGCGACGGCGATTGGCTGGGGGTACTGATCACGGTGCTGTTCACCGTCGTCGCCGTCGTCGGCTTGACGCGCTTTGGGTTGGTAGCGCTGGCTACCGCTTCGTTCGTGCAGCGTCTTATCGCCGTTGCGCCGTGGACCTTCGACGCCAGCGCCTGGTACGCGTGGGAGGCGGGGCTCGCCGGAGCGGTGCTGCTGGCGTCGCTCGTGTTCGGTTTCCGCACCGCCACCGCCGGCGCGCCGCTCTTCGCGCGCCCGCTCGAAACGTAGGCCACCGCTGCGCGTTCTCGCGCGAAGGGTGCGCGGCGACGGAGCAACTAGCGATGGAAGACGGCGAGGATCTCGCGGGCGGCCGCCTCGGGAGTCTCCTCACCCGATGCGACGCGCGCTTCGAGCGCCGGCAACGCGGCGGCGACGGCGGGATGCTCGCGGAGCGCTTGGCGCAGGCCCGCCTCGAGCTCGTCCCAGAGCCAGCTCCGGCGCTGCTCGCGGCGCCGCGATTCGAGCTCGCCGGTGGCCCGCGCTCGCTTGCGCAGCTCTTCGAGCGCGCCCCAGAGCTCGGGCACGCCTTCGCCGGTGCGCGCGGAGATGAGCTGCACGGCGGGGCGCCAGCGCTCGTCGGCGGCGTGCAGCATCCGCAGCGCGGCGCCGAAGTCGCGGCGGGCGCGCTCGGCGCGCGGGCGGTCTTCGTCGGCCTTGTTGATCGCCACCAGGTCGGCGGCCTCGAGGATGCCGCGCTTGATGCCTTGCAGCTCGTCGCCGGCGCCGGGGACGAGAAGGACGAGGAAGGCGTCGACCATGCCGACGACCGCAATTTCGCTCTGGCCGACGCCGACGGTCTCCACGAGCACGACGTCGTGGCCCGCCGCTTCGAGCACCAGCATCGCCTCGCGGGTGCGGCGGGCGACGCCGCCGAGCGAGCCGCCGGACGGCGTCGGCCGCACGAAGGCGCGCTCGTCCTGCGCCAGCTTCGTCATGCGCGTCTTGTCGCCGAGGATGCTGCCCCCGGTGCGCACGCTCGACGGATCGACGGCGAGCACGGCGACGCGGTGGCCGCGCTCGACGAGCCAGGAGCCGAGCCGGTCGATGAGCGTGCTCTTGCCGGCGCCGGGGAGGCCGGAGACGCCGATGCGTTGGGCGCCGCCGGTGGCGGGCGCCAAGCGCGCGAGCAGCTGCCGCGCCTGCTCCTGGTGCTCGGGAAGCGAGCTCTCGACGAGCGTCAACGCACGGCCGAGCAGCGTGCGGTCACCAGCGCGCACGCCGGCCGCCAGCTCGTCGATCATCGGCGGTGAGCTCACTGCAGCTGGTCGAGCAGCGAGGCGGCGGCGTCGGGGATCACGGTGCCCGGCCCGAAGATCGCCGCCACGCCGAGTCCGTGGAGCGCCTCGTGGTCCTGCGCCGGCACGACGCCGCCGACCACCACCAGCACGTCGCCGCGCCCGAGCCGCCGCAGCTCGGCGATCAACGCCGGGACCAGCGTCAAGTGGCCGGCGGCGAGCGAGCTGACGCCGACGACGTGGACGTCGTTCTCCACCGCCTGCCGCGCCACTTCCTCCGGCGTTTGGAAGAGCGGCCCGACGTCAACGTCGAAGCCGAGGTCGGCGAAGGCGGTGGAGATCACCTTCTGCCCGCGGTCGTGGCCATCCTGACCGAGCTTGGCGACGAGGATCCGCGGCCGCCGGCCGTGGGCGCGCGCGAACTCCGCGGTGCGCGAGCGCACGGCACGCACCGAGTCGAGCTCCTGCATCTCGCCGCCGTAGACGCCGTGCACGGTGGAGACGGGCGCCTCGTAGCGCCCGAAGGCCTTTTCGAGAGCGTAGCTGATCTCCCCCACCGTGGCGTGGGCGCGGGCGGCGTCGATCGACAGCGCGAGGAGATTGCCGTCGCCGCTCTCTGCCGCGACGGTCAACGCGGCGAGCGCTGCCTCCACTTTGCCTGCATCGCGCTCGGCGCGCAGCCGTTCCAGCCGCGCCATCTGCGCCGCGCGTACCGCCGAGTTGTCGACGCGCAGGATCTCCAGCTCTCCTGGGTCGAGGTCGGCGTGGTAGCGGTTGACGCCGACGATCGTCTGCGCGCCGGAATCGATGCGCGCCTGCGTGCGCGCCGCGGCCTCCTCGATGCGCCGCTTGGGCACGCCCTGCGCGATCGCCTCCGCCATGCCGCCCAGCTCCTCCACCTCGGCGAGGTGCGCGCGGGCGCGCGCCGCGAGGTCGTGGGTCAGCCGCTCGATTGCGTAGCTGCCGCCCCACGGATCGATCACCTCGCAGATGCCGGCCTCGTGCTGGAGCACGAGCTGCGTGTTGCGGGCGATGCGCGCCGAGAAGTCCGACGGCAGCGCCAGCGCCTCGTCGAGCGCGTTGGTGTGCAGCGACTGCGTGTGGCCGGAGACGGCGGCGAGCGCCTCGATCGTGGTGCGCATGACGTTGACGTAGACGTCGCGCGCGGCGAGCGACCAGCCGGAAGTCTGGCAGTGGCAACGCAGCATCGACGAGCGCTCGTCTTTGGGCTCGAACGGCGCCATCAGCTCCGCCCACAAGAGGCGCGCCGCGCGCAGCTTCGCCACCTCCATCAGGAAGTGCATGCCGATGCCCCAGAAGAACGAGAGCCGCGGCGCGAAGTCGTCGATCGCGAGGCCGGCATCGAGCCCGGTGCGCACGTACTGCAGCCCGTCGGCGAGGGTGTAGGCGAGCTCGAGGTCCGCCGTCGCCCCCGCCTCCTGCATGTGGTAGCCGGAGATGCTGATGCTGTTGAAGCGCGGCATCCGCTCGGCGGTGTACTTGAAGACGTCGCCGACGATGCGCAGCGACGCCGCCGGCCCGTAGATGTAGGTGTGGCGCACCATGAACTCTTTGAGGATGTCGTTCTGGATGGTGCCGGCGAGCCGCCGCGGCGTCACGCCCTGCTCCTCCGCCGCCACCACGTAGAGCGCCATCACCGGCAGCACCGCGCCGTTCATGGTCATCGACACGCTCGTCTTGTCGAGCGGGATGCCCTCGAAGAGGATGCGCATGTCGAGGATCGAGTCGATGGCGACGCCCGCCATGCCGACGTCGCCGACGACACGCGGGTGGTCGGAGTCGTAGCCGCGGTGCGTCGGCAGGTCGAAGGCGATCGACAGCCCGGTCTGCCCGGCGGCGAGGTTGCGACGGTAGAAGGCGTTGGACTCCTCGGCCGTCGAGAAGCCGGCGTATTGGCGGATCGTCCACGGCTTCTTGAGGTACATCGTCGCGTAGGGGCCGCGGACGAAGGGCGCGAAGCCGGGCATGCTGTGGAGGTGCGGGACGTCGGTGAGATCGGCGGGACCGTATTCCGCGGCGAGGCGAATGCCTTCGGGCGTCGCCGACGTGCGGCGCGCCGTCGCGAGACGTTGGCCCTCTCCCACCGCGCCCTGCAGGCGCGCGAGCGCCTCGTCGAAGCTCGCCGGTGCTGCCGCGACGCGCGAGCGCGGTGCGGCGAGGGTCATGCCGAGACCTCCGCCGCCTCGAAGAGCTCGGCATCGCGCCACGGAACCAGCGCCGGTGCTCGTAGGGCAGGCGGATGCGCGGGGGCGGTCCGCGCCAGCTCGCCTAGGGTTGCACCGCACTCGGCGGCGTTCACGGCGAGGGCGAAGAGCGTGTCGCCAGCGAACGGCACGTCGGTGGGATGGCGCAACGGTGGGTCGGCGTCGGGCTCGACCACCAGCGGCCGATGCGGCAAGGGCATTGCCTGCTTCGCCCAGTGCAGCGTGACGCCGACGATCGGCAGATCTCCCTCCAGCAATGCGCGGCGACGACGCTCGGCGGCCGCCGCAACCTGCTGGGCCACGGCGCCGACCGTGAGCTCGCGCGTCATGCCGCCGCGGCGTTCGATCCCTTCGAAAGCCTCCCACGCCCGCCTCGCCAGCGCCGCCGTTAGCGACTCCACGTACCAGCTTCCGACGACCGCGTCAGCGACCCGATCGAGCCCGACCTCTTCGCGCAACAGCAGCTGGGTAGCGCTGCCGAGCGGCATCCCCAGCGCGAGCTCCTCCTCCGCATCGAGCAGCGGCGAGGTGGTGACGTCGTCGCAACCCCCGAGCACGGCGGCAAAGGTCTCCACCGTCGCCCGCACGAGATCGGTTCCGGGATCGCGGCGCCCCTTCGTACGCCACGCGGTGCGAGCGTGCAGGCGCAACGCCGACGGCGGCGCATCGACGCTCGCGAGCAGCATTCTCCAGGTCAGCCGCAGTGCGCGGAGCTTGGCAACCTGCAAGTAGAGGTCGCGGCCCACGGTTGTCGAAACGAGGACCTGCGCCGCCGCGTCGGCGGGCGTGAAGCCGTCTTCGAGTAGCCAGCGCAACGTCTCGGCGCCGGTGGCGAGCGCGAAGGCGATCTCCTGCACAGCATCGGCGCCGGCGTCCGCGTAAGGCGCCGTCGAGACCAGCGCGGCGCGCATCGCGGGAGCGTGGGCGGCAGCCCAGCGCGCGGCGGCCGCCACCTGTACGTATGCCGATCCCGACACGCTCGCGCCGCGCGCCAGAGCGCCCAGCGGATCGCAGCCGAGGCAGCCGCGAAGCCGCTCAGGCGCGAGCCCGATACCCATCGCTGCTGCCACGAGGACGCCGCCGGCGGTCGAGTCACCCGCCCACTCGGCGGCGAGCTCTACGTCTCCATCGCCGAGCGAGTCAGCGAGAAGCTGCGCGACATCGCTCACGGTGGCATCGGCGTCGTTGTATCGCAGCCAGATGCCGCCCAACCCGCGGCCGCGCTCCCGAGCCAACGCCGCGCGACCGGCCGCGCCTGCCGAGATGGGCAGCTCCTGCCACGTTCGCCAAGCACCAGAGGCCGGCGCCAGCCGCGGCAGCGGCACGGCCGCACCGACATGATCCGCCGCACAAAGCGGCTCCAACTCGATACCTTCGAGTGTCGTCCGCCGAAGCAACCGTTCAGCTTCGACGCCCAGCTCTTCCTCGACGCGCGAACGCCAGGCCGCGTACGCGACGGGCTCGAAGGAAGACGACGCGCCAGGCTCGGAGTCGTTCATTCTCGCCGAGACGTCGACGCGCTCGGTCGGCGTGGTAGAGCCTTGCCCCGTAGCGGTTTGGAGACTGCACCATAGACCACGGCGTCGATTTCACCGGGCTCTAGATCCATCGAGCCAACCAGGGCGTCCATGAGGTCGGGCCCAACCGTCGCTGGTTGACCGGTGAGCCCACTGGCCATCACCTTCGGTCGTCTACGTCGCATCAGGACGAGCATACGTCGGGGGACGCGCAGCGGCGTTAGTCTCCGTCCATACCAGGGAGAGGGACGATGACCTTGCAACGCACGCGTTCGATCGAGATCGTGGCGCATCGCGGCACCGGCAAGGACGACCTCAATCCGCTGCCGTGGCAGAGCTACCGGCCGGCGGCGCCGCCGGAGAACACGCTGCCGGCGTTTCAGTGGGGCTGGGCGCGCGGCGGCACCTGCGAGTTGGACGTTCATTTGACCAGCGACGGGCGGATCATCGTCATCCACGACGACACCACGGGCCGCACCTGCGACCGCAATCTCGTCGTCGGTCAGTCGACCTTCGCCGAGCTCCGGCAGCTCGACGCCGGCGCCAAGAAGGGACCGCTGTGGAGGGGTCTCCGCCTGCCGACGCTGCGCGAGGTGCTCGATTTGATGCCGGCCCACGGCCGCCTCTACGTCGAGCTCAAGCAAGGTCCGGGGCTCGTCGCGCCCGTGCTCGCCGAGGTCGACGCCGCTGGCAAGGGCCCCGACCAGATCGTCTTCATCAGCTTCAGCATCGACTCGATCTCGGCGATCAAGCGCGCCCGCCCGGAGTTCACCTGCTACTGGATCTTGGTCTTCGTCGAGCTCAAGCCAGGCGTCTGGCGGTGCGGCTACGACCGCACCGCCGCCGACGATTTGACCTTCGTCACCATCTGGCAGCAGCCGGTCGACTACGCCGAGCTCGTCGCGCTGGCGAGGAACGACGACTACCAGCTCGACGGCCTCGACGCGAGCTACCAGCAGCCGGACGACTTCGCCGCGGCGATGGCGGCGGCCGGCATGCCCTGGGGCACCTGGGCCGTCGACGACGGCGACGTCGCCCGCCTGCTGGCGGCCAAGGGAGCTATCCAGCTCACCACCAATTGTGTCGATGACGTCTGGGGAGCCCTCTCCTATCCGCAGGTGCCGAGCTGGCCGATGCCTGCCGATGCTTGCTGGAGAAGCCGCTAAGCGACAGCCGGCTGAGCCGGCGTCAAGTCTCGCCAGCTGTGGCAGCTCGAGGCGCCGCGGCGCGCGCATACTCGATGGCCTCGGACTCACGCAGGGAGTCGAGCACCTTGGCGACGCCGTGGGCGGGGACGGCATCGTCCAGCGAGAGCACGAGCATGCCGGCACGCCGCCCGGCTGTGACCCCGGGAAACACCACTTCCACCGACGCCCGCTCGGCCTCGTCCTTGGAGAGCGCCTTGGCCACGAGGCCGTTGACCAGGTCCACTCCGCGGTCGCGGTGCGAAGGAGCGATCTTCAAGACGATCTGCATACATGCGCTCCCGGGTGCCCAGGCACAGCGGCATCCTAGCCGAGCGCGCGGAGGACGTTCAGTCTGCCCCAGCCGTACTCGTCGTTCGGACGGCTCTGCTGCCACTTCACCCGGTCGGCACTCTTGGCGAGCCGCGACTTCACGTCCGCCGGGGTGAGGCCGGGGCTCTTGGCGAGCAGCAGCGCGGCGGCGGCGACGACATGGGGCGTCGCCATCGAAGTCCCCGGCCAAGAGTCATAGCTCGTGGTGGCCGCCAGCTCGCTCGGATAGGTGGGCACGGTCGAGAGGATCCTCTCGCCAGGCGCCATCAGCGCGATGTGAGGGCCGGTGCAGGAGAAGGAGGCACGGCGATCGGCCTCGTCGGTGGCGCCCACCGCGATCACTCCCGGGTAGGCGGCCGGATAAGAGGTGGCGTTGCCCTCCTCGAACTCGTTGCCCATGGCCGCCACGACGACGATGCCGGCGTCCAGCAGATCGCGGATGACGTCCTCCTCGCCGGGATCGAAGCTGCCACCCAGGCTCAAGTTCACCACTTTCGCCTGCAGGTCGATCGGATGAGCCAGCGCGCGGTAGTAGGCGGCGGCGTTCCAATCCCCGCCGCGGGGCAGCGCCTTCAACACCGCCAAGCGGGCCTTGCAGAGCCCGGCGATGCCGATGCTGTTGTTGATAACGGCGGCGATGATGCCGGCCACGTGGGTGCCATGGCCCTTGTAGTCGCGGTCATCCTCGGCGGGAGCGAGGAAATTGACGAAGTGTTCGATCGCGGCGGCGAGGTCCGGGTGCTGGCGATCGATGCCGCTGTCGACGACGGCGACGAGAACGTCGGCGGCATCGCGAAAACCGGCGCGTTGGCGAGCTTCATGAATGTGGATCGCCGCGTGCGACCATTGGCGAGCGGACAATGGGTCGACGCCGGTGGCCTTGCTCCGCTTGCGCCGCACCGGGCGCTTGCTCTTCGCCGGGCTCTTCGCCGCCGCCGGGTACTTCACCGCCGGCACGTAGGCGTACTCGACTTCGGGATCGGCCATCAGATCGCGCGCGACTTGCGCCGCGTTCCAGCCGCGTTCGATGCGCAAGCTGGTGAGGCCTCGCGCCCGCTTGGCGGAAAGGGGAAAAGCACCGCCCGAGAGCGCCTCCATCGCCAAGGCCCGCCTGCTCGCCCGCGCGGGCGTGCGTCCCTGCGGAGGGTCGACGGAGAACACCGGGGCGACCTCCGCCACGACTCCGTTTGCCACCAGGCGCGAGACCAGTCCCGCCGGCTGCGGCGCTGGGACGCCGGCCGCCAGCGCCCGCGCGCCGGCTGCCGCGACGGCCCGCGCGGGGCCCGCCTTGAGCTTCACCATCACCACGTCTCTCGGCTGGACGACGGCCGTCGATTCTTCGGGGGCGCGGCGGACGTTCGACACATGCTTCCGTCTCGAGCCCTGGCTCATTTGGACACCTCCCGCCGCGCTTTGACGGCGCGGCCGGTACGCCGCGGAGGCACTGCAGGGCGGATGCCGCTGCTGCTCGTCCGCGTGGTCGATTTCTCTGGTCCTTTGGTGACGCCCGCTCCCGGCGGCATCGGCGCCCGCAGCTGGATGGCGCGGTGGAACGCTTCGGCGACTCGTCCGAAGGCAGGATCGGTGGGGTGGAGCTCGTTCGCCCAGTCCTTGAGGTAAGCGCTCGGCAGCTGGTTCGAGAGCAGTGGTCGCACGTCCACGTAGGTGACGTGCTCGAAGCCGGACGCGGCGGCGATCGACGCCAGCAACGCGTTGAAGCGGTCGATGAGGTCCTGGACGATGTCGCGGTTGTCACCGTCGACTTCGTAGGCCTTCGCTGCGAAGCCCGGCCTCATCCAGGGACCCGGCAGCACCCAGAAGCCGCCGAGGAAGCCGCGTCCGTCGGGGACCGCTCGTGCATAGCCGTGGAGGAAGATCGGCACCTTCTTCTCGAACAGCCTTTGGGACAGCTCGGTCACTGTTCCGATCAGGCTGGCGATGGCGAAACGCAGGCGCTCGCCGAGGATTCCCTCGACGACATTCTGGTTCAGCGGCTTGAGGCCCGAGCGGGCGTGGTTGAGGAGCACGGCGAACTCGTCGCCGACGATGTCGTTGCCGCCGCCGGAGAGCAGGATGGCCCGCGGCACCCGTCCATCCTGCTTGACGTGCTCGAACGTGCGCACAAGCTTCTTGAGCTGGGTCGGGTCGTAGGCCATCGACTCCACCGTGTCGCCGTGATGCGCCACCGACTCGACCCGATAGCTGAACCGCCGTTCGAGAATAGCCAGCACGTCGTCGCCCGGATAGTCGAACCAGGAGTCGCCTTCGGCGATGAGCAGCCCCTGGTTGCCGGCGACAGCCAGCGCCTTGCCACGCCTCGCGAGGGCCGCTGTCGCGACCTCCTTGCCGTGGCCGAGCCCCTCACTCAGGATCTGAGTGTCGCTGCTGGCCGCGACGGTCGCCAACTTCTTGGGCGTGCGCTTCGGCATGGGTCACCTCCGTGGCGAAAGGGTCGCGGCGCCGGTCCGAGCTCGTCGGGCGCATGAGGTACGGCGTCTTCTGTGGGGACGGACGCTTTCGCGAAACTACCGCACGGCGCTCTCTTTCCGGCACGAGCGGCAGCAGGCAGTTACTCAGCCGCGCAGCAGCCGTCGCGCGATCACCAGCCGCTGCATCTCGCTGGTGCCTTCGTAGATGGCGGTGACGCGGACGTCGCGGTAGAGGCGCGAGATCTCGTACTCGTCGGAGAAGCCGTTGCCGCCGTGGACCTGCAGGCTCTCCCAGCAGGCGCGGTTGGCGGCTTCGCTGGCGTAGAGCTTGGCCTGCGAGGCGTAGCGCGCCGCGTCCTTGCCGCCGGACTCGGCGATGGCCGCCGCGGCCCGGGTCAGCGCCCGCGCCGCTTCGAGCTCGGTCGCCATCTGGGCGATCTTCATCTGGATCGCCTGATGCTCGGCGATGGGCTTGCCGAACTGCCGGCGCTCGCGCGCGTAGCCCACCGCGAGCTCGAGCGCCCGCTGGTGAATGCCCACAGCCTGCGCGGCGATGCCGATCCGCGAGTGGTCGAGCGTCGCCATGGCGATCTTGAAGCCCTGGCCTTCCATCCCCAGCAGGTTGCGGGCGGGGATGCGGCAGCCATTGAAGTAGATCGCCGCGGTCTGCGAGGCGCGCAGCCCCAGCTTGTGCTCGCTCGCGCCGACGCCGAAACCGGGCGCGTCGGCGGGCACGACGAACGCCGAGATCCCGCGCGGGCCCTCTTCGCCGGTGCGCGCGAACACCACGTACCACCGCGCGTGGCCGGCGTTGGTGATCCACGCCTTCTCGCCGTCGAGCACCCACTCGTCGCTTTCACGCCGCGCCCGCGTGCGCAGGCTCGCCACGTCGCTGCCCGAGCTCGGCTCGGTCAAGCCGAAGCCGCCAAGCGTCTCGCCGCCGGCGAGCTCGCGCAGCGCGGTGTCGCGGAGCTCGTCGCTGCCGAACTGCAGGATGGGCCAGCAGCAGACCGAGTTGGTGACGCTGACGGTGACGGCCACGGCCGGGCAGGCGCGGGCGATCTCCTCGATCGCCACGGCGTAGCTGACGAGGTCGAAGCCGGCGCCGCCCCACTTCTCCGGCACGAAGCAGCCGAGGAGCCCCATCTCACCTAGCTGGCGGAAGATCTCCACCGGGAACTCGCGCTTCTCGTCGCGCTCGGCGACGCCGGGGCGGATGCGCTCCTCGCCGAAGCGGCGCAGCTCCTGGCGCAGCAGCTCCTGCTCCTGCGTGAGCGCGAAATCGACCGCACTCGCGGCCGGCGTCTCGACCGCCGCCGTCATGCCTCGAGCACCGCCCGCGCGATCACCAGCTTCTGGATCTCGCTCGTGCCCTCGTAGATCTCGGTGATGCGGGCGTCGCGGAAGTAGCGCTCGACGTTGTACTCCTTGGTGTAGCCGTAGCCGCCGTGGATCTGCAGCGCCAGGTTGGTGACCCGCTGCGCCATCTGCGACGAGTAGAGCTTGGCCTGCGCCGCCTCCAGCGAGTAGCGGCGCCCTTGATCTTTGGCCCACGCCGCCTTCCAGGTGAGCAGGCGCGCGGCGTCGATCTCGGTGGACATGTCGGCGAGGTAGAACTGGATGGCCTGGAAGTCGGCGATCGGGCGGCCGAACTGCTGGCGCTCCTGCGCGTAGGCCATCGCCTCCTCGAAGGCGCCGCGGGCGATGCCGACCGCCTGCGCCGAGATGCCGACGCGGCCGCCGTCGAGCGTCGCCATGGCGATCTTGAAGCCCTCGCCCTCCTCGCCGATGCGCTGCGACGCCGGCACGCGCATGTCCTGGAAAGCCAGCTCGGTGGTGCCCGAGGCGTTGACGCCGAGCTTGTACTCGTGGCCGCCGCGCGAGAAGCCCGGCGTGTCGACGGGCACGATGAAGGCGGTGATGCCGCGGTGCTTCTTCGCCGGATCGACGGTGGCGAAGACGAGCGCCAAGTCGGCGTGCGTGCCGTTGGTGATGAACACCTTGTTGCCGTTGAGCACGTAGCCGTCGCCGTCGCGGCGCGCCGTCGTGCGCAGGCTGCCGGCGTCGCTGCCGGCGCCGGGCTCGGTGAGCGCGAAGCAGCCGAGCTTCTCGCCCGCGGCCAGCGGCTTCAGGTAAGTGCGCTTCTGCTCCTCGTTGGCGAACTTGAGCAGCGGATCGCAAACCAGCGAGTTGTTGACCGAGAGGATGACGCCGCTGGAAGCGCAGGCGCGGCTGATCTCCTCGATCACCAGGCAGTACGAGAGGTTGTCCATGCCGGCGCCGCCGTACTCCTCGGGCACCGCGACGCCGCCCAAGCCGAGCTCGGCCGCCTGCTTGAAGAAGTCGAGCGGGAACTCGCCGCTCTCGTCGATCTCTCGCGCCCGCGGCGCCACCACCTCGTCGGCGAAGCGGCGCACGGTGTCGCGGAGCAGCTTCTGCTCCTCGAGCAGCTCGATCTTCATTTCGGGTCGTCCTTTCTCGGGTGGGCGGGGGGGACGGAGGCCGCGGGCCAATGTAGCAACCGGCCGTCGAAAGGGTCAAGGCAACGACAGGACCGTCACCGTCGGATCAGTGCTCGGCGGCGGAGCGGCGCAACCCAGCCAGCGCGGTGCCCGCGACGACCAGCAGACCGCCGAGCAGGAGCTGCGGGGTCACCGCCTCGCCGAAGACGATGGCGCCGACGATGACCGCCACCACCGGGATCGCGTAGGCGGTGAGCGACAGCCCGGTCGCCGTCATGTGCCGCAGCAGCCAGAAGTAGAGGCTGAAGGTGACGCAGGTACCGAGGAGGGCGAGGTAGAGCAGCGAGCCGACCGAGGTGGCGTCGAAGCGCACGCTGCGGTAGCGCTCGAGCGCGAACGCCAGCACGCCCATCGTTGCCGAGGCGACGACCATCGACCCGGCGTTGAGCGTCACCGGGTGGACCGCGCTCCCCCACCGCTTGACGACGATCTGCGCGATCGCCGACGACAGCGGCGCGAGCAGGAGCACTCCGGAAGCGACCGCGACCCGCGGGCCGCCCAGTACGTGCAGGTCCTGCGAGAAGAGCAGCGCCACGCCGCCGAGCGCGATCAGCAAACCGAGCACACCGACGGGCCGCATGCGCTCGCCCGGCAGCAGGAGGTGTGCGAGCACCGCGACCCAGAGCGGGAAGGTGGCGAAGAGCACGGCGGTGAGCCCGGTCGGCACCCACTGCTCGCCCCAGTAGACGAGACCGTAGGAGATGCCGAAGGTGAACAGGCCCTGCGCCGCCCACAGCCACCAGGGCGCACGCAGCCGCGGCCCGCGCAGGCCGGCGGCGAACGCCGCCACCCACAGCACCAGGCCTGCGATGCCGAAGCGCAGAGCGACACCGGTGAACGGCGGAATGCCGCCCAGGCCGATACGGATCACCGCCCAGGTCGTCCCCCAAATCGCGACGAGGGTCGCCAGCGACGCGGCGCGGATTGGTGGCGAGGGCTTCATGAGCGCAGCTTAGGGACGCCGTGGTCTCGCTGGATCGAGATCGCTGCGCTGCGCTCGCGATGACATGCCGGCGTCATCGCGAGGAGCGCAGCGACGACGCGATCTCGATGCCGCGCCGGCCGCGGGCATCGACCGACGCCGCATCCTACGGATAGATGCGGTACAGCATGCGCGGGTACGGGATCGTCTCGCGCAGGTGCGGCAGCCCGGTCATCCAGGCGACGAAGCGCTCGACGCCCATCCCGAAGCCGCTGTGCGGGAAGGTGCCGTACTTGCGCACGTCGAGGTACCACTGGAAGGCCTCGATGGGCAGGTTGTGCTCGCGGATGCGCTGCAGCAGCAGGTCGTGGTCGTGGATGCGCTGGCTGCCGCCGATGATCTCGCCGTAGCCGTCCGGGGCGATGACGTCGAGCGCCAGCGCCACCTTCGGGTTCTGCGGATCGGGCTGCATGTAGAAGGCCTTCATCGCCGCCGGGTAACGGGTGATCATGACCGGGCGGTCGAAACGCGCCGAAACCAGCGTCTCCTCGTCGCCGCCGATGTCCTCGCCCCACTCGAAGCTGCCCTTCTCCTGGCGCAGGATCTCGACCGCTTCGTCGTAGCTGATCCGCGGGAAGGGCGACTGCACGTTGGCGAGCTTGCTGGTATCGCGCTCGAGCACCTTGAGGTCTTCGGCCGAGCGGTCGAGGATGCGCGCCACCAGGTAGACGAGGAACTCCTCGGCCAGCGCGCAGAGGCCGTCGAACTCGAGGAACGCCACCTCGGGCTCGACCATCCAGAACTCCATCAGGTGGCGGCGGGTCTTGCTCTTCTCGGCGCGGAAAGTGGGGCCGAAGCAGTAGACCTTGCCGAGCGCCGCCGCTGCGGGCTCGAGGTAGAGCTGACCCGATTGCGAGAGGTATGCCTTGTCGCCGAAGTAGTCGGTCTCGAAGAGCGTCGCCGTGCCCTCGCAGGCCGCGGGCGTCAGGATCGGCGAGTCGATCAAGGTGAAGGCGCGCTCGTAGAAGAAGTCGCGGATCGCCTGCTCGACCTCGCTTCTCACGCGCAGCGCCGCGCGCTGGCGGTTGGAGCGCAGCCAGAGATGGCGGTGCTCCATGAGGAACGCCGTGCCGTGCTCCTTGGGCGTGATCGGGAAGTCCTGCGTCAGGTGCAGCACCGCGAGGTCGCTGACGTGCAGCTCGACGCCGCCCGGCGCGCGGTCGTCGCGACGGGCGCGGCCGACAACGTGGACGGTGCTCTCCTGCGTCGCGGCGACGGCGGCCTCCCAGGCTTTCTCCGACACGTCGCGCCGGCTCACCACGCACTGCACGATGCCGCTGCCGTCGCGCACCTGCAGGAAGGCGATCTTCCCCGACGAGCGCGCCGAGGCCACCCAGCCGCGCACGCTCACCAGCTCGCCGTCATGCTCGCGGAGCTGCCGCACCGCCACGTCCTTGGGCGTCGCCGTCGTGGTTTCGTTCGTCGTCGCTTCGCTCGCCGTCTCGCTCACCGTCGCACCCCTCGCTGACTCGCTGGCCTGGTGACCTTCCATCGCGGCGCCCGGTCCGGCCGCAGGATCGCAGAGTGTACCTGCAGCGCCGAATCCAGCCGAGCGACTGAAACACGGGCGCGGCGCCTTGCGTAGGCACGAGAAGAGATCGCCCCCCCGCGCTTCCCCGGAGGTGAACCGTGACCGACCGCCAGCTCGGCTACTCCCCTCAGACCTCACCGCCTCCGCGCGCGCGGCGAAGGAGCTGCGCGCTGATCGGCTGCCTCGTCGTCGTCGCGCTGGTGACCATCCCCGGCACCGTCGTCTGGGGCGTCATCGCCGCCGGCGACGACGGCCGGCCCGACGAGCCGCGGCACGAGGTGAAGGACCACGTGCTGCCGCCGGGTCCGGGCGTCGTCGAGCTGCACGTCCGCATGGCGGAGATCGATATCAGCCCCGGACCGCCCGGCTCGCCTCTGCGGCTGGAGTCGGATTGGAACCCCGGCGTCTTCAGCCTCACCGAGGGGCTGCAGCAGGAAGGCGCCGGCTGGCGCTACCGCCTCGACTTCGGCGGCAGGGGCCTGGCCTTCCTCCGCCACCACGGTCACCACGAGCCCAATCGCCTGCGCCTGCAGATCCCCGTCGACCACCCGCTGTCGATCGAGGGCAAGCTGTCGATGGGCCAAAGCGACGTCGACCTCGGCGGCCTGGCGCTCGACTGCGTGAAGCTCGAGCTGAGCACCGGCGAGCACCGCCTGTCGTTCCACCAGCCGACGCCGCAGCCGCTGTCGCTGCTCGAGCTCGACAGCTCGATGGGCGAGCTGACGGTGATCGGCGCCGGCAACGCCAGCCCGCGGCGCATCGAGGTGCGTCACGGCATGGGCGAGCTGGTGCTCGACCTCACCGGCCAGTGGCGAGCCGACGGCGACGTCGATCTGCGCTTCAGCATGGGCGACTCGCGCGTCGACCTGCCGCGCGCCGACGAGGCGGCGGCGATCGTCGAGAAGGCGCACGTCTCGCTCGGCGACCGCAGCGTCTTCGACACGCCGATCGGCCAGCTGCCCGCGGGGCTGCCGAAGGTGCGCGTGCGCGCCAGCGGCGGCATGGGGGAGCTGCGCATCCGCTGACGGACGGCAGCCTCGGCCCCATCCTGCTCTTGCGAGTCCGAGCGGCGCGCTACGCGCGCTTGCCTTGACGTATCAGGCGTCGAAGCTCGCCAGCGCCGCGGTTGCGGCAGCTTGCTCTGCGCGCTTCTTGCTCGAGCCTTCGCCGGTGGCGAGCAGGCGGCCTTCGCTCCAGCACTCGACGACGAAGCTCTTTTGGTGGTCGGGGCCGCTGGTGGCGACGAGGCGGTAGTCGGGAGGCCCGCTGCCCACGGCTTGCAAACGTTCCTGCAGCGCGGTCTTGGCGTCGCGCTGCGCGGCACCGCCGCGCCAGGCGTCGAGGCCGGCGCCGAGGAGAGGCGTCACGAAGGTGCGCGTCGCGGCGAGGCCGCCGTCGAGGTAGAGGGCGCCGATCAGCGCCTCGAGCGCGTCGGCGAGCAGTGACGGCTTGGCGCGGCCGCCGGAGCGCTCCTCCCCCACCCCGAGACGCAGCAGTGGGCCGAGCTCGAGCTGCTCCGCGAATGCGGCGAGGGCGGGCTCGCTCACCAGGTAGCTCTTGACCTTCGACAGCTCGCCTTCGTCATCAGCCGCGAGCTGCTGGTAGAGCCACTCCGCAGCGAGGGCGCCGAGCACGGCGTCGCCAAGGAACTCGAGGCGCTCGTACGAAGCGGCGCCGGGACTTTCCTGCGTCGCCGAGCGATGCGTCAGCGCGCGGCGCAGCAGCTCGCGGTCGGCGAAGGTGTGGCCGAGGCGCGCCTCGATCGCCGCGGTGCGCTCGGCGTTCGACCTCGCGTCGGCACCGCTCATCGGCGCCAGAACCGCCGCTCGAGCTCGGCGTCGCGCATCTCGAGCAGCGTCGGACGGCCATGGGGGCAGGTGTAGGGATCTTCGCAGGCGAGGAGCTGCGAGACGAGCTGCTCCATCTCGGGGCCCGACAGCGGACGGTGGATCTTGATGGCGCCGCGGCAGGCGCGGCTCGCGGCGACGCTGCCGAGGATGCGATCGCGCAGCCGCGCCGCGTCGCCGGGCCCGCCTTCTTCGCCGGCGAGGGTGACGAGCAGCGCCTCGGCTTCGTCGGCCGAGAGCACGGCCGGAGCGGCGGTGAGCGCGACGTCGCCGCCGGAGAGCGGCTCGACGAGGAAGCCGAGCGGCGCAAGGTCGTCGACGAGCTCGCCGAGACGAAGCGCCTCCGCAGGACCGAGCGCCAGGAGGCGCGGCTCCAGCAGGCGCTGCACCGCCGGTGTCGTCGAGCTCATCGCGCGCGCCAATCGCTCATAGAGAATCCGCTCGTGCGCGGCGTGCTGGTCGAGGAGCAGCAGCGCGTCGGGTGTCTCGAGCAGAAGAAGCGCGCCCTTGTACTGGCCAAGGAGGCGCAACGAGGCGCGGCCGCCGCCGGGACCGGAGAGCGGCACCGGTGCGGGCGCCGGATAGCGGACCTCGGCGATCTTCGATGTGGCGGTGGCGGCGCTCGTACCGGTCGTCGGCCAGGGCACGAACGGCTCGGCCACCGTGCCGGGCCAATGCGTCGGCACCGCGGCCTCGCGCTCGAAGACGTCCTCGAGGTGCGCGTCGCTGCCCAAGCCCTCCCACGCCGGCGGCGCCGCGAGCGAGCGGACGGCGCGCAGCGGCGCCTCGGCCTCGCCGCGGATGCCGCGCAGCGCATCGCGCAACGCGGAGCGCACGCGCTCGGGCAGCCCGGGATCGCGGAAGCGGACTTCGGCCTTCTGCGGATGGACGTTGACGTCGACCTCTTCCGGCGGCACGGTGAGGAAGAGGAACAGCGACGGCGCCTCCTCGCTCTTCCACTCTTCGCGCACGGCGCCGTAGTAGGCGGCGAGCAGCGCGCGATCGCGCAGGAGGCGGCCGTTGACGAAGACGAAGAGGCGGCGGGCGCGCGCGGTTGCCGGGCGGCCGACGAAACCGGCGATCGACTCGCCGCCGCGGCGCGTGGTCGCGATCTCGACGAGGTCGTCGGCGACGGCGGTGCCGAAGAGCTGGCGGATGCGCTCGCGCGCGCCCGCCTCGCCCGGACCGGCCGCCGGCGCGGCGAGCAAGGTGCGGCCTTCGTGGCGCGCCTCGAAGCGCACCTCGGGCCGCGTCAGGCAGTAGCCCTGCACGATTTCGACGGCGCGGCGCAGCTCGGTGGAGGCGGTCTTGAGGAACTTGCGGCGGGCGGGGACGTTGAAGAAGAGCGAGGCCACTTCGATGGTGGTGCCGCGGGCGCGCGCCGCGGGCTCGGCGGCGACGACGCGGCCTCCCTCGATCCGGACGCGCCAACCGGGATCGCTGCTCGCACCTTCGCTCGTCACCAGCTCGACGCGAGAGACGGCGGCGATCGAGGAGAGCGCCTCGCCGCGGAAGCCGAGCGTGGCGACGCGGAGGAGGTCTTCGAATTGGGCGATCTTGCTGGTGGCGTGGCGGTCGAAGGCGAGGAGGGCGTCGTCGCGGCCCATGCCGCTGCCGTCGTCGGCGACGACGATCCGGCGGCGGCCGCCCGCTTCGAGGTCGACGGTGACGGAGGCGGCGCCAGCGTCGAGGGCATTTTCGACCAGCTCTTTGACGACGGAGGCGGGGCGCTCGACGACTTCGCCGGCGGCGATTTGACTCACCAGTTGATCGGGGAGGAGATGAATGCGGGAGGGCACGGAGGGACGGTAACACGCGGTTTGCAGGCGTCGGCGGCCGCTCCCGCCGTCGGGTCGAGCTGCCATAGCTTTGCCTTCGAACTGAGCGGAGAGAGAAGGAGGTGCGTGCGATCATCCGCCCGTGTTCCGGCGTAGTCGCATCGTCGCTGTTGCTGCAGTGGCTGCCCTTGGCGCAGGGGTGGTGGTGTTGGCGCTCAAGACTCGCGCGCCGGGCGGTTCGATTGCGAAGTCGACGCACCGGCCGCCGGTGTGGGTGATCGGGCTCGATGGCGCCGATTGGCGGTATCTCGACGAGTTGATGGCTTCGGGGGCGATGCCCGAGCTGGAGCGGTTGGTGCGCGATGGGCGGCGGGGCGTGTTGAACACCGAGCAGCCGCCGCTGTCGCCGTTGCTGTGGACGACCATGATGACCGGGGTGTCGCCCCTCGAGCATCGGATCCTCGACTTCGCGCGGCGGCGGCCGGGTGACGGCGTGCCCGAGCCGATCACCAGCTCCGAGCGGCGGGTACCGGCGGTGTGGAACATGGCGGCGGGGGCGCGGCGAAAAGTGGTGGTGCTCGGGTTGTGGGCGACGCATCCGGCGGAGGCGGTGAACGGGTTGATGGTGGCGGATCGGTTCTTTTCGTTCCTCCACCCGGACGAGGCGCCGGCGGGATCGGTGGCGCCACCGGAGCGACTGCCGTGGGCGAAGGAGCGGTTGCGCGGCGCGCAGGCTGCGGCGGACATCGTCGCGCTACGCGCGTATCTGCCGTGGCTCGACGAGCGCGAGTTGCAGCGGGAGACGAAGGGCCGCGATCCCTACGCCGATCCGGTGAGCGCGCTGCGTCGGATCCTCGTCGAGACGGCCACGTACGACGCGCTGTTCCGCGATGCGATTGCCGAGATCGATCCCGACCTCGCCATCCTCTACCTGCAGGGCACCGACAGCGTCGGGCACGCGTTCGCCCGTTACGCGCCGCCGGCGCTTGCGGACGTCGAGCCGGGCGACGTCGCGCGCTACGGCGGCGTGCCCGAGGCGTACTTTCGGCACGTCGACGAGCTCCTCGGTGCCTATGCCCGGCTGGCGCAGCAGCGCGGGGCGCGGCTGCTGTTGGTGTCGGACCATGGCTTCCGTTGGGGCGACGATCGCCCGGTCGGGCTCTCGTCGTCGGCGCACGGCACCGCGGCGAAGTGGCATCGCGGCGAGGGGATCTGGCTGTTGTCGGGGCCCGGCGTGCGGCAGGGCAACGGCGCGGCGGGCGGCGTGCGGCAGGTTTGCGCCACGATCCTCGATCTGCTCGGCCTGCCGCCTGGGATCGGCCTGGCTGGACCCTCGCTCGCGGTGGACGCGCTGCCGCGCCGCGTCGGCCCGGCGCGCACCGCCGTCGACTATCGCCGCGCGTTTGAGCCCATGAACGGCGAGGAGGCGGCGAACGCGCCTACCGGAGATGCGGGTTCGGCGAGCGGGGACGAAGCCCTCGCGGCACTGCGCGCACTCGGCTATGTCGCTGGCGACGAGCCCGGCGCCAAACGGACCGCGGCGGCAGCCAAGCCAAGCAACGGTCAGGCGGCGCCAGGCGACAACGTCGCGAACAGCTCTGCGGCCGCCGCCACGTTCTCGACGCGCACCCCCGCCTCGTTCGACAACGAGGGCCTCATTCTTCGCGCCGAAGGGCGCGGCGACGAGGCGCGCAACGCTTTCGAAGCGGCGCTGCTGCTCTCTCCTGCCGATCCTTCGGCCGAATGGAACCTCTCCGACCTCCTGCACGATCGACCCGCCGAGCGCGACCGTTCCGACGCGCTGCTGATGCAGGCCCTTGCGGGCGGCCTCGCGGAGGGCGCCGACGCACTGGGCAACCGGGTGCTCGACTACGCCGCCGCCGGCGATCGGACCCGCGCCCAGCATCTCCTCGACGCCGGTCTCGCGCGCATGCCGCGCGAGCCGCGCCTCTGGCTGCTTGCCGGCCGGTTGCTGCTCGAGCGCGAGCAGTGCGCGCCGGCGCTGCGCGACTTCGAACGCGCCACCGACCTCGCGCCCGACCGCGCCGAGGCGTTCGCGGCGGTCGGCGTCGCTCGGCTCTGCCTCGGCGACTCGACGGGGGCTGCCGAAGCGCTGCGGCGTTCGCTGGCGCTCGATCCGAACCAGCCGCAGCTCCGTAGTCGGCTCGCCGAGCTGGGCGGTTGAGAGCCGAGCCGGTCGACCGGCCGTTATAGACTCGCGCCGTCCCGTCGCGAAGCGCCTTTCATCACTTCCGGCCCGTTGTTTCCGGCCACTCGGCCGCAGCATCGCGCCGTCATGGAGGTTCGCATGTTGACTCGCCGCACGATGCTGTTCGCTCTCGCGCCGGTGGTGCTGGCGCTCGTCCTCCCTGCCTTCGCGGCCGCGCAGACCACCGGGACCCTGATCGGCACGGTGTCGAGCGACGCCGACGCGGTGATGCCCGGCGTCACCGTCGAGGTCACCAGCCCGGCGCTCCAGGGCACCCGCGCGACGGTCAGCGACGGCACCGGCGTCTATCGCCTGCCCTTCCTGCCGCCGGGCGCCTACCACGTGACCTTTACGTTGGAGGGCTTTCGCAAGGAAGAGGCGGACGTGCAGATCTCGCTCGGCCGCGACACCACGCTCGACGTCGAGATCCGGCCGGAGACCGCCGCCGAGATCACGGTGGTGGCGACGGCGCCGGTGATCGACACCACCAGCACGACGGTCGGCACCAACCTGACGACGCGGGATATCCAGACCCTGCCCAGCGGCCGCAACTACTCCTCCGTGGTGCAGGTGGCACCGGGCATCGCCGGTGACGCCGTCCCCACTCCCGCCGCCGAGAACACCATCACCGTCTACGGCAGCAGCGGCGCCGAGAACGTCTACTACGTCGACGGCGTCAACACCACGAACCTCGAGTACGGTTTCCAGGGCAAGGAGCTCAACTTCGAGTTCATCCAGGAGGTCGACGTCAAGACCGGCGGCTACGAGGCCGAGTTCGGCAAGGCGACGGGCGGCGTCATCAACGTGATCACCAAGTCGGGCGGCAACGAGCTGCACGGCGACGTCTTCGGCTATCACGACACCGACAGCCTGCAGAACACCTCGAAGGAGATCGTCGCCACCACCGGGCGCGTTACCGGCTTCACCAAGGAAGACTTCGGCGCCGACCTCGGCGGCTACATCGTGCGCGACAAGCTCTGGTTCTTCGGCGCCTACGACCGCGTCGACAACTCGACCGACCGCGTGCTCGACTCCGGCCCGCAGGCGGGCTCGGGCGCCACCTCGAAGAGCAAGCGCAACCTCGGCGCGGGCAAGCTCACCTACCGCCTCTCCGACAGCCAGTCGCTCGTCGCCAGCTTCCTGCAGGACCCGCGCACCGACACCGGCGCCATCAGCGACGCCAACCACAGCCTGAACGGCGAGTCGAGCACCTACCTCGGCGAGCAGAAGCTCGGCGGCCGCGACTACGCGCTGCGCTACGACGGCGTCTTCGGCACCGCCTGGTCGGCAAGCGCCCAGGTCGCCCGCCACAAAGAGGAGAACTCGGTCGGTCCCGCCACCGCCGCCGGCAACGGCGTGCAGTTCCTCGACTCGGCGAACGACAACTTCCAGACCGGCGGCTTCGGCCTCATCCAGAGCAAGGACTTCGAGCGCAAGTTCTACGGCGCCTCGGTGTCGCGCTTCTTCGGCGCCACCGAATTCAAGGGCGGCGTCGAGTACGAGGACGAGACTGCCGACGTCAGCAAGCGGATGTCGGGCGGCCAGCAGGTCACCCTGCTCGAGAACCCCGCCGGCGGGCCGCCGATCTACCGCCACTTCTACTGGACGACGCCTACCGCGACGCCGGGCAACGCGCCGCTCTCGGCGCTCGCCGCCTCGCCCGAGCACAAGGTCACCACGGCGTACCTGCAGACGCGCTGGGCGGTGAACCCGGACCTCTCCCTCAACCTCGGCGTGCGCTGGGACCACCAGGAGATCTTCGACGCCGGCGGCGTCAAGCAGATCGACCTCGACAAGGACTACGCGCCGCGCCTCGGCCTGGTCTGGACCCCCGCGGGCGGCCCCACCGACAAGGTCTACGCCTCGTTCGGGCGTTACTACGAGCAGATCCCGATGGACCTGGTGATCCGCTCCTTCTCCTACGAGCGCCAGCCGCGCATCTTCAACTTCAGCCCGACGAGCATCGTTCCCGATCCGCAGGCCGAGGCCGACATCGGCACCGACTCGCAGATCCTCGGCGGCTTCACCGAGCCGTCCGACCCCGACCTCGAGAACCAGTACCTCGAGGAGACGATCGTCGGCTACGACCGCGAGGTGGCCACCGACCTGGCGTTCGGCGTCAAGGGCATCTACCGCAACTACGGCCAGGTGATCGAGGACTTCCTCTGCGCCAACGAGACGAACTTCCTCGACGGCACCTACTGCATCGGCAACCCCGGCGAAGGGATCATGCGGCAGATCGGCGGTCTCGACTACGAGAGCGTCTTCAACGCGCCCAAGGCCAAGCGCACCTTCAAGGGCGTGCAGCTCGACGTGACCAAGCGGCTGTCGAACAACTGGCGCGGGCTCGCGTCCTACCTCTACTCGAAGCTCGAGGGCAACTTCGACGGCCTCTACGCGCCGTTCACCAACGTCGGCGCCGACCCCAACATCAGCGCCGCCTACGACTACTACGACTTCTTCACCAATGGCAGCGACTTGAGCCGCGTCACCAACACCGGCGACCTGTCGAACGACCGCCGGCACCAGTTCAAGGTCTCGGGCGTCTGGTACAGCCCGTGGAAGCTCGAGGTCGGCGCCTCCGCCTACTACCGCACCGGCACACCGCGCACGCGCTACGGCTTCTCCGACGCCTACGGCCGCTGGGAGTTCTTCCTCACCAAGCGCGGCGCCGAAGGACGGATGCCCGACACCTACGAAGCCGATCTCCACCTCGGCTACCCGCTGACCGTCGGCCCGGTGACGATCAACCTGCTCGCCGACGTCTTCAACCTGCTCGACGCGCAGCGGCCGGTCCTGCTCGACCAGCGATGGGGCTTCCAGGAGGCCGACAACGCCTCGCCAACCCCGGTGAACCCCGGCTACGGCCAGGCCGTGCTGCGAACCGGGCCGCGCTCGCTGCGATTGGGAGCGCGGGTCAGCTTCTAGCGGCTACGCGGCTTCGGCGGCGCGGTCCATCTTCAGGCGGCACCGCGCCGCCGCCAGCCTGGCGATCGGCAGGCGGTAGGGCGAGCACGACACGTAGTCGAGCCCGACAGAGTCGAAGAACGCCACCGAGTGCGGCTCGCCGCCGTGCTCGCCGCAGATGCCGAGCTTGAGGTTCGGCACGGTCTTGCGGCCGCGCTCGCAGGCCATCGCCACCAACTGCCCCACTCCTTCCTCGTCGAGCCGGGCGAAGGGGTCGAAGGGGAGGATCCCCTGCTCGAGGTACTGCGGCAGGAAGTGGCCGATGTCGTCGCGCGAGAAGCCGTAGGTCATCTGGGTGAGGTCGTTGGTGCCGAAGGAGAAGAAGTCGGCGTGGCGGGCGATGCGGTCGGCCACCGTGCACGCGCGTGGCACTTCGATCATGGTGCCGATGAGCACCGGCAGCGCCATGCGCTCCTCGGCGAGCACGCGGTCGACGACCTCCTGCGTGTGGCGGCGCAGCACGGCCAGCTCCTCTTCGCCGCCGACGAGCGGCAGCATGATCTCGGGCAGCACGTCGTCGCCGGCGCGCTTCCGCACGCAGGCGGCGCGCACGATCGCCTCCACCTGCATGCGGTAGATGTCGGGCGCGGTGAGGCCGAGCCGGCAGCCGCGGTGGCCGAGCATCGGGTTGACCTCGTCGAGCGAGCCCACCGTCGATTCGAGCTGTGCCGCGTCGATGCCCATCTGCCCGGCCAGCGTCAGGATCGCGCGCGGGTCGTGCGGCAGGAACTCGTGGAGCGGCGGGTCGAGCAGGCGCACCGTCACCGGCAGGCCGTTCATCACCGCGAAGATGCCTTCGAAGTCGCCCTGCTGGACCGGCAGCAGCGCATCGAGGGCCGCCTTCCGTTCCGTCTCGTCCTTCGCCAGGATCATCCGCCGCACCCAGGCGATGCGGTCCTCGGCGAAGAACATGTGCTCGGTGCGGCAGAGGCCGATGCCCTGCGCGCCGAAGGCCCGCGCCACGCGCGCGTCCTCGGGTGTGTCGGCATTGGCGCGCACGCGCAGGCGTCGCGCCGCGTCGGCCCAGCCGAGCAGCTTGGCGAACGCGGCTGCAGGCCCGGGGTCGTCCGCTGCGACCCCCTCGATGAGCTCGCGCACGATCGGCGACGGGTGCGGGTTCAAGCTGCCGGCGAGCACCTCGCCGGTCGAGCCGTCCATCGACAGCTCGTCGCCCTCGCGGAAGCTCCTCTCCCCCACTCGCAGCACGCCGCTCTTGGAGTCGACGTGCAGCGCCTCGGCGCCGACGATGCAGGGCTTGCCGAGCCCGCGCGCCACCACCGCCGCGTGCGAGGTCATGCCGCCGCGCGAAGTGAGGATGCCCTTCGACGCGTGCATGCCGACGATGTCCTCGGGCGAGGTCTCCTCGCGCACCAGCAGCACCGGACCTGCGGCCGCCATCTCGGCGGCGCGCTCGGCCGTCAGCGCGATGCGGCCGCAGGCGGCACCCGGGCCGGCGGGCAGACCCTTGGCCAGCAGCCGCCCTTCGGCGACGGCGCGCTTCTTCTCCCCGGCGTCGAAGCCGGGCGCCAGGAGCTGCGCGAGCTGCTCGGGCTCGACGCGCTGCACCGCCTCGTCGGGCGTCAGCAGGCCGGCGTCAGCCATCTCGACGGCAATGCGTACGGCGGCCGGTCCGGTGCGCTTGCCGCCGCGGGTCTGCAGCATGTACAGCTTGCCGCCCTCGATGGTGAACTCGAGGTCCTGCATGTCGCGGAAGTGGCGCTCCAGCCGCCCAGCGACGTCGTGGAGCTGCCCGTAGGCCTGCGGAAAGTCGCGGGCCAGTCCGGTGCCGGGGCCGCTGCCCTCGATCGGCTGCGGCGTGCGGATGCCGGCCACCACGTCCTCGCCCTGGGCGTTGACGAGGTACTCGCCGAAGAAGCGGCTCTCGCCGGTGGCCGGGTTGCGCGTGAAGCCGACGCCGGTCGCGCAGTCGTCGCCGCGGTTGCCGAACACCATCGCCTGCACGTTGACCGCGGTGCCCAGCTTCTCGGAGATGCCGTGCAGCTTGCGGTACTCGTGGGCGCGGCGGTTGTTCCAGCTGCCGAAGACCGCGCCGATGGCGCCCCAGAGCTGGTCGCGCGGATCCTGCGGGAACGGCTTGCCTTCGCTCTCGAGCAGCGCCTCGTAGGCGGCGATGACGCCGTCGAGGCTCGCGGCGGTGAGCTCGGCGTCGGTCTTGGCGCCCTGCTTCTCACGCGCCGCGGTGAGGTGCGCCTCGAAGCGCGCCTTCTCCACCTCGAGCACGACGTCGCCATACATCTGCAGCAGCCGGCGGTAGCAGTCCCGCACCCAGCGCGGATCGGCGCCGCGCGCCTCCATGCCGCGCACGCCGTCGCGGTTCAAACCAAGGTTGAGGATGGTGTCCATCATCCCCGGCATCGAGATGGCGGCGCCGGAGCGCACCGACACCAGCAGCGGGTCGTTCGCGTCGCCGAAGCGGCGGCCCATGCGCGACTCGAGGAGCCGCAGGTGCTCGTCCACTTCGTCGCCGAGCCCCGGCGGGTAGCTGCCGGCGTGGGCCTGGAACCAGGTGCAGACCTCGGTCGAGATGGTGAATCCCGGCGGCACCGGCACGCCGAGCCGGCTCATCTCCGCGAGGCCGGCACCCTTGCCGCCGAGCAGCAGCTTGTCGGCGTTGGCGCCGTCGGCGGCTCCGTCGCCGAACGAGTAGACGTGCTTGGCGGCCATGCGGTCCTCCCTTGATCGTGAGCTCGGCGCGGATTGTAGCCGCCCCACTCTCGGGCGTGCCTACCCGGACGGATGGGCCGGAGCTTGGCGGGAGAAGAAGAAGAGTGCGGAGCGATTGCGGGTGGTCGTGACTACCGGGCCGGCGGGTGCGGGCGGGGCCGGAGGGCGCCGCCCAGGTGCACGGCTCGCTTTCTGAGGACTGCGGGTGGGAGCGCTCGCCTCGCCCGGAAGGCGCGCAGCAAAGCCGCTGTTTCCAGGCGACACGGTGAAGCGCCTTCCGGGAGGCACCTGGGCGGCGCCCTCCGGCCCCGCTGGCACCCGCCTTCATGGGTGGTCGTCGAGCTTCATGTTGGCGAGCTCATGTGCTGCCGTGGTGGCCGCGTCACTCTGCCCTCGCGCTCTGATGTCGCTGCGTCTGCATCTCTGTCGTGCCGCTAGTTCACGCCCTCGCGCCGACGACACAGCGTGGCTCACTCGCGGCATGACCGCGGTCGCCGGACTCGCTGCTCGACGTCCACGGGTGAAGGCGTTCGCGTCCGCGGGACCTGGGAGCGCCGCGGCGGGGGCCTCTCGGAAGGCGCTTCGCAATAACGCCGGGAAACAGCGGCTTTGCTGCGCGCCTTCCGCGCGAGGCGAGCGCTCCCGCCCGCAGCTCTCAGAAAGCGAGCCGTGCCCCCGCGGCGGCGCTCCCAGGCCCCGCAGCGAACGCCGGCCCGCGACCAGCGAGCGCCTGCAAACCTCCCCTCAGCCTGCGACGACCACAGCCCTACGCCGCGCCGGGATCACCAACCGAAGCGCCAACAGCATCGCGATGCTCACGATCGCCGCCTGCGACAGCAACGCACCGGGCGTGCGAAAAGCGTCGTACGCCAGACCCGCGATCGGAGGTCCCATCACGCGGGCAAGCGCATTCAGTGAAGTCGCGACGCCGAGGATCCCGCCGCGATGCGAGGCCGGCGCGACCTTGCTGATGTACGAGCTCAGCGTCGGGTTGCACAGCCCCTGGCCCACACCCATCAGGCAGGTGGCGACGACGAGCCCGCCGCGCGCCGCTGTCATCGGAACCAGCAGCAGCCCGAGCGTCAGTCCAGCGGCGCCGATCATCGCCGCGCCGACGTCGCCGAGCCGCGAGCTGAGCCGGTGCACGGCGGTGAACTGCAGGATGACGACGACGATACCCATGAGACCGAGGAGCCAACCGACCTCGCGCGCGACGAGCCCGAAGCGGTCTCGGCCGACCAGCACGAGGATCGGCGCCAGCGATGCGAGCGTGCACATGATCACCGCCAGCGCACTGCCGGCGAGGCGCAGCTCGGGCGTGCGGAAGAAGATCGCCCAGGTCTCGTGATCGATCGGCAGCCAGCGGCGTTGCGCTTGACGGTCAATCTGACGGTCAGGCTCGCGCCCCGGTCCGCGGGAAGTCCGTTTCAGCGATTCCGGCAGCACGAAGACGGCCATCAGCATCGCGGTCGTCGACAGCAGCGCCGCCGCACCACCGGGCAGCAGGCTCGGCGAGATCCCGAGGTCGGTGCCGAAGCTCGACAGCAGACCGCCGATCGGTGGGCCGAGGACGAGGCCGAGGCCGAAGGCGAGCCCGATGATCGCCATCCCTTTGGCGCGGCTCTTCTCGTCCGTCGAGTCGCTGATGTAGGCCTGCGCGGCAGGGATGCTCGCGGCGGCGATGCCGGTGATGATGCGGGCCGCGAAGAGCGCCGCCACGCTCGAGGCGAAGGCGAAGGTCAGGAACCCGATCACGTTGCCGCAGAGGCTGCCGATGATCACCGGCCGGCGGCCGACGCGGTCGGAGAGCCGTCCCCACACCGGCGAGAAGAAGAACTGCATCAGCGAGAAGCTGCCGAGGATGAGTCCGAGCGTCATGCCGCTGGCGCCGTACTGCTTGGCGCAGAAGGCGAGCACCGGGACGGCGACGCCGAAGCCCAGCAGGTCGATGAAGACGGTGAGGAAGAGCACCCGCCGAACGGCGGTCCAGTTCTCCATCACAGTGCGGAGCTCAGGCCGTGGCCGCTTCGGCCTGCGGCGCCGAGGGCCGCGGCCTGGCCGCCCGCCTCATCCGCGCGCCCGGCGAGCTGGCGGAGCGGCGCTCCACCTGCGTCAGTTGTTCGCACACCAGCGCGGCGAAGGTCGGCTCGGCGATGCCGATCTCGGCGAGCACGGGCTCCCGCCGGTCCGGCGGCATGCTGAGGAGGAGCGCCTCCAGCCGCAGCGCGCTGGCTTCGTCGCCTCCCTGCTCGCCGGCTTCCTTGAAGGCCTGGTGATGGTCGGTGTCGCCGCGGCCCTCGCGGTCGGCTTGCGCGAAGAGAGAGGCGAGCGCCCCGCGTCCGAGCCGCTCGATCACCTCGCCGATCTCGGGCAGCCAGTGCTTGAAGGTGCCGAGCGCATGCATCATCTCGAGCTCGACGGCGGCGCGATCGTCGTGAAGGAGCTTGACGAAGCTGCGCACGCGGAGGAAGGGGTCGCCGCGCTCGTGTCCCCAGAGGATCGCCGCGCGCAGCGGATCGCCCAGCTCGGGGTGCAGGTGCGTGCGGTGAAGCTTGCTCGCGCAAGCGCGCACGATGCGCATCGAGCACTCGATGGGCGCCGCGTGGATCGCGTTCCAGGCGACGATGGCCGGCGAGCGGTGCACCCAGCTCGCGTAGCCGCCGCAGGGGTCGGCGACCAGCCGCGCCTCGATGGCGTTGTCGGCGGATCCCGCGATCAGCATCTCCGCCGCGATCTGGTGCAACGTCTTGCCGGGCGGCAGCGGGATGAGGATGCGGTCGACGTTCATCAGCCCGTTGAGCTCGAGCGCCGCGTCGTCGTGAAAGATCGAGAGGTCGACCTCGACGCCGTGCGCGTCCCACAGCGCACCCCAGCCGGCGATCACCGGCTCGCGCGCACTGTGGGTGCGCCGCCGCGCATAGACGTAGCGCGGCAGGAACCGCAGCTCGGCGGAGTCGAGCGCCTTG
>DASYQD010000106.1:0-28481 GCA_036005845.1 Thermoanaerobaculia bacterium
CCCGCCGGCGCGCCGCTGCCGGAATCGGCGGGCGGCTGGATCGCCGCGGGCTTCGGTGCGTTGGGACCGGCGGCCTTCTGGTCGCCGCGGGCGCGGAACGACTCGTAGAAGCTGACGAAGCGGTCGTAGTTGGCCTTGAGCTCAGGGTCGCCGGGCGCCTGCTGCAGCCCCTGCTTGTAGAAGTCGAGCGCCTGGTCGAACTTGCCCAGCGCCTCGCTGGCCACCGCCAGGTTGTTGAGCAGGCGCGGCGTGTTGCCGCCCTCCAGCCGCTGCGCCTGCTGGAAGCGGAAGAACGCTTCGCTCCACAGGCCGCGCTTCGCCATGCTCACGCCGAAGGAGATCTGCGAGTTGGCGGTGGCGACAGTCGCGCCGCGCGACGAGCCGCAAGCGAGCAGCGGCAGAACGAGGACCAAGGCCAGGGAGAGGAGGCGAACCCGCGTCGGCATCGGCAACCCCCTAGGCGAACCCGTTTAGAAGCCACTCCGATGCACCGCAGTCGGCGTGGAGCGCGGGGTGGCTTGGAGCGTTGGTGAGTATATCCACGGCCCCTCGACGGTTCTGCCGGCGATGTCGTTAGAGGGGCCGAATCGCCGCGCTCCCCTCGCCGGCGGGCGAAGGGTGAGCGACGGCGGGTCCGTTTTCCGTTTGATCCGCGATGGCCCACTGCCCTTCCTCCATCGCCGCCGAACGCGCCGCGGCCGCGGCACTGGGAGCGCGCATCGTCACCCAGCTCGACGCCGACTACCCGCCCGCGCTCCACCACCTGCCGTCGCCGCCGCCGTTGCTCTACTGCAAGGGAACGCTGCCGGCCGCGCTGATCGACGGCGCCGGGCCTGCGGTCGCCATCGTCGGCTCGCGGAACCCCTCGCACTACGGCCGCGAGGCGGCGTGGCTCTTCGGACGCGACCTCGCGCGTGCCGGCGTCACCGTGGTCTCCGGATTCGCGCGCGGCGTCGACGCGGCGGCCCACCGCGGCGCGTTGGCAGGTGGGGGACCCACCGTCGCCGTGCTCGGCTGCGGCCTCGACGTCCGCTATCCGCGCGAGCACCATCCGAAACTGGCGGACGAAGTCGTCGCCAACGGCGCGCTCCTCTCCGAGTTGCCGCTGGGGGCGCAGCCGCTCAAGGGTCACTTCCCGGTGCGCAACCGGCTGATCGCCGCGCTGACGCAGGCGACGCTGGTGGTCGAAGCGGCGGTGCGCTCCGGCTCGCTCATCACCGCGCGCTGCGCGCTCGAGCTGGGCCGCGAAGTGCTGGCGCTTCCCGGCCGCGTCTTCGACGACAACGCCATGGGGCCCAACGCGCTGCTCGCCGACGGCGCGCGGCCGGCGCTGCACCCGCGCGACGTGCTCGCCGCGCTCTCGATGGACGCGCCGCAACCAACTCCGGATGCGCCGCCGCCGCTTCCCGAGCTGGGCGCGCGGCTCTGGGACGCGATGCCGCAGGGCACCGCGTTCGGCGCCGACGAGCTGGCGTCGCGCTGCGCGGCGCCCATCGACGCCGTGCTCGCCGAGCTGCTCGAGCTCGAGCTCGCGGGCTGGATCGCGCGGCTGCCCGGACCGGTGTACTGCAAACGCGCTTGACGGAGTTCTGAACCCCTGTCTCCGAAATCCGGTGTGCTAGCTTGTCCGGCCGCATGAAGCTCGTCATCGTCGAGTCGCCCGCCAAGGCGCGCACCATCGAGAAGTTCCTCGGCAAGGACTACCGCGTCGAGGCGAGCTACGGCCACATCCGCGACCTGCCGAGCTCGGCCGCCGAGGTGCCGCCGGCGCAGCGGAAGGAGGGCTGGGCGAAGCTCGGGGTCGACACCGAGCACAACTTCACTCCGCTCTACATCGTCCCCAAGGACAGCCAGAAGCGCGTCGCCGAGCTGAAGAAAGTGGTGAGCAAGGCCGACGAAGTGCTGCTCGCCACCGACGAAGACCGCGAGGGCGAGTCGATCAGCTGGCACCTGCTCGAGGTGTTGAAGCCGGCACTCGAGAAGACCAAGGCCCCGGTCCACCGCATCGCTTTCCACGAGATCACGCGCTCGGCGATCCGCGAGGCGCTCGAGAACCCGCGGCAGGTCGACGACCAGCTGGTGCGCGCGCAAGAGACTCGCCGCATCCTCGACCGCCTCTACGGCTACTCGCTGTCGCCGGTGCTGTGGAAGAAGGTGCGCACCAAGCTCTCCGCCGGCCGCGTGCAGAGCGTGGCGCTGCGCCTCGTCGTCGAGCGCGAGGAGGAGCGCCAGCGCTTCCAGAGCACCGAGTACTGGGACGTCGTCGCGCAGCTCCACGCAAAAGGCAGCGACTTCGCGGCGACGCTGCAGGCGATCGCCGACCGCCGCCTCGCCGCCGGCCGCGACTTCGACCCCACGACCGGAGCCCTCGACCCCGAGGCGCACGCGGTGGTCCTCGGCGAGCCCGAGGCGAGACGCATCGCCGAGGCGGTGACCAAGCACCCGTGGCGCGTCAGCCGCATCGAGAAGAAGGAAGTGCGGCAGCGCCCGATGGCGCCCTTCACTACCTCGACCATGCAGCAGGCCGCCAGCTCGCGCCTCCACATGTCGCCCAAGCAGACGATGTCGGTGGCGCAGCGCCTCTACGAAGGCATCGACCTCGGTGGCGGCGAGCGCGAGGGCCTCATCACCTACATGCGCACCGACTCGGTGAACCTCGCCGACAAGGCGCTGCACGACGCGGCGGGGTTCATCCGCTCGCGCTGGGGCGCGAGCTACCACCAGGAGCACCGCTACAAGACGAAGAGCAAGATGGCGCAGGAGGCGCACGAGGCGATCCGCCCCACCGAGATCGCGCGCACGCCCGAGCAGGTGAAGGCGTTCCTCTCGCGCGAAGAGCTCCTGCTCTACACGCTGGTGTGGCAGCGCACCGTGGCATCGCAGATGGCGGACGCGGTGCTCGACCGCACGACCGTCGACCTGACCGTCGACGTCGACAGGACGCCGCACCTGTTTCGCGCCAACGGCTCCATCCTCCGCTTCCCCGGCTTCACGCAGGTCTGGGGCGGCGAGCGCGAGGACACGCTGCTGCCTCCACTTGCAGATGGCGAAGTGCTGGCGCCAGCCACCGAAGGGCGGGGGCGCCCCCTGCCCCTGGAGGGGCAGGGGGACGGGGGGACAGGGGTGGAACTGAATACAGGGGAGGGGGTTGGGCGGGGGGTGGCAGCGCGCTCAGCGCGCGGGGGGGGCGTCGCGGGCGCGACGCCGGAGCGCCACGAGACCCGCCCGCCCGGCCGCTACACCGAGGCGACGCTGATCAAGAAGCTCGAGGAGGAGGGCATCGGCCGGCCCTCCACCTACACGCCGACGCTGTCGACGATCCAAGACCGCGGCTACGTCTTGAAGAAGGGCGAAGCGCTCGTCCCCACCTACGTCGGCATGGCGGTGATCCACCTGCTGCGCGAGCATTTCCCGCAGTACGTCGACGTCAAGTTCACCGCCCGCATGGAGGACGACCTCGACGAGATCGCCCGCGGCGAGACCGACTGGGTCGACTTTCTGTCGCGCTTCTACTGGGGCGAGTCGGCCGAGGAAGCCGCGCACGACGCGCATCGCAAGGGCCTCGTGCAACGCATCGACGAGGCGCTGCCGCGCATCGAGTACCCGGCCATTCACGTCGGCAACGACCCGGAGACCGGCCAGCCGATCACGGTGCGCATCGGGCGCAACTCGGTCTACGTGCAGCGCGGCGAGGGCGGCGAAGCCGACGAGAGTGGGAAACGCGGCGACCGCGCCACCATCCCCGTCGACCTGCTCATCGACGAGCTGACGCCCGAGAAGGTGGCCGAGCTCCTACAGCACCGGACGCGCGGCGAGGAGCCACTGGGCCAGCAGCCCGATAGCGGCGAGAACGTCTACGTGCGCATCGGTCCCTATGGTCCCTACGTGCAGCTCGGCGAGGGCGCCGAGGGCGAGAAGCCGAAGCGCGTCAGCCTGCCGCCGGGCACCAAGCCGCAGGACGTCGACTTGGCGCTGGCGCTGCGCCTGCTGTCGCTGCCGCGCACCCTCGGCGTCGACCCGAGCAACGGCAAGGAGATCGTCGCCGGCATCGGCCGCTTCGGCCCTTACGTGCAGCGCGCCTGGCAGTTCAAGAACGTCAAGACGCTCGACGAGCTCTTCGCGATGACGCTCGACGAGGCGCTGCGGCGCCTGGCGCAGACCGGCCAGACGGTGCTCAAGGAGCTTGGCCCGAATCCCGACAGCGGCGGCGAGCTGCGCATCCTCGCCGGTCGCTTCGGGCCCTACCTCACCGACGGCAAGCTCAACGCGAGCTTGCGGAAGGGCGACGATCCCGAAGCGATGACGCTGCAGGAGGCGGTGGCGCTGCTCGGCGAGCGCGGCAAGCCGCCGGGCTCCGGCAAGCCGCGCCGCGGCCGTTCAGCCGCCGCCAAGGGCGGCTCCGGCGCGTCGACGATAAAAGCAGCGGCCAAGACGAGGTCGGCCGAGAAGAAGCCGGCCAGGCGCAGCCCGAGCGCCAAGGCCAAGGGCTGACTCGCCGGGAGAGCGCTACACTCCCAGCGATGCTCGCCTCTCGCCCGACGCTGGTCAGCGAGTCGGAGTTCCTGGCCCTGCCGGAAACCATGGACCGGATCGAGCTGCTCGACGGCGAGGTGATCGTGTCTCCATCCCCCAGCGTCTGGCATCAGGAGCTGCTGTCGCGGCTCGTGCAGCTTCTCCGCTCCTGGGCCGCGCAGCGCGGCGAGCGCGTCTTCGTCGGCCACTCGCCGCTCGACGTTCGCTTCGCACCGGGGCGGATCCTCCAACCCGACGCCTTCGTCATCCTCGACGAGCTGGCGTGGGACCACGAAGGTCCCATCGACCGCGTCCCCGATCTCTGTATCGAGGTGCTGTCGACCAACCGCGTCTACGATCGGCTCACCAAGCGGTTCGTCTACGCCGCCGCCGGCGTGCGCGAGCTCTGGCTGATCGAGCCCAGCGGCTCGATCGAGCGTTGGAGCGGCGAGGGCCTCGACACCGCCGAAGTGCTCACCGCTAGCCTGACGAGCCCGCTGCTTCCCGGGTTGACGGTCGATCTCGCGACGCTCTTCCGGCGCTGATCGAGCGCGCCGCCACCCCGGCGCCCATCGTCACCGGCGTTCGGCCGAGATGTGGACCGGGCGGGCACGGCCGCCCGGTCCAGCACACCATACGCTTCGCACCGCCACCGCGCGACGGATCGACTCCGCCACTCAGCTCGCGGCCGCGGCGAGCTCCGTCTCGGACAGCGCGCTCTCCTGAAGCAGCGATGCATGCTCGCAGAGGACGCTGAAGTAGGTGAAGGTGGTGAGCAGCCGCGTGTAGCTGAGCATCACCGTCGCCACGCTCAGCGACGAGTCGTGAAGCGCCTTGGCGAAGACACGCCCGCGCAGCCGGGCCGTCGACTCGACGCCGGCGATGAAGGAACGCAGGTCGCTCTGCAGCTCGCGCACCTGGCGGTCGAGCAGCCGCAGACCGCCATGCGAGCCGCCCTCGCGCACACGCGACGCCACCTCTTCCCAGAACACGTGCCGCGGCAGCGCCGCGCCGTGCGCCACCATGTCGGCGTAGACCGCCTCGTAGTCGACGGCGGCGAAGAACGGCTCGCGGGTGACCAGCGGGTCGGTTGCGTCGACCGCGCCGCGCTCGAAGAGGTCGGCACGCACGCGCACCAGCGCCACGCCGAGGGCGGTGAGCTCGTCGTTGCAGCCGCCGAGGTCGGCGATGCCGGCGGCGAGGCGCTCGGCGGTGCGGCGATCGTCGCCGACGAGGGCAGAGTCGATCGCGTCATGCAACGCGCCGACACCGAGCTGCAGCTTGAAGAATCCGTCGCGGAAGCTCGCCTCCAAAGCCGCCGAGCGGTGTTCGAGCTGCTCGCTGAAGTCGTTGCTGCGGTCGATCGAGAAACCGAGCATGCACCGGATGGGACCCATCGACATGACACACCTCCTGGCAATCGGGTTGGTTCTTCGGACACATCGCGCCGAACGCTCGGAAGGCGCGCCATGGGCGGTCCGCGCGAGCGGGACGGGAGAGCCACGGGGTGTCGGCGAGCGCTCAGCCGCCGAACGATTCGAAGGCCGCCCACACGGCGGGCGAGCGGAGCGATGGCTGTCGACTGCGAAGCGCATCTAGCTGGGCTGCGCGCAAGGCGGAGGCCGCCTTCTCACCGGCGCGCAGGTGCTGGTGGACTCGGGCGATCAACGGCGCCGTGGGTTGGTCGGGAACCGCCCACAGAGATGCCACCACGGTCGGAGCGCCGGCGTGCAGGAAAGCGCGCGCCAGGCTGATCGGCCCTTCGCCCGGTGGCCGCGCTCCGGCGGCGCTGTCGCACGTCGAGAGCACGACGGTACGGATGCGGGCGAGATGCAGAGCGCCGATGTCGGCGCCAGCCAGCGCGTCATCGGAGACCGTCGCGGCCGCCGCCAACGGCAGGCTCGACTCTTCCGGCGCGATGGCATTGAGCAGGGCGTGCCCGCCGAAGTGGAGGACCTCACCGCGATCCGCGGCGGCGAGCACTCCCGCGCGCGTCGCGGCACTGCCGACGAACAGCTCGTGCCGCGGATAGAGCGCCGCGACCTGGCGGGCCTCCGCACGCGCGCCCGGCAGCGGCAGCAGGTCGGGGAAGACGACAGGGTCCACGCTGGGATCGCCCACGACGACCGCACTTTGCGGCGGTGCTTGCGCCAGCTCACGCCAGCGGTCGCGGCCGCGTAGGTAGAGGGCAGCGCTCGGAGCGATGGCGAGCTCGCGCTCCTCGATCACGTACCGCCCGGTCGCGGGATCCACCAGCGCCGCGAAGGGGAGTGAGTGGAGGTCCTTGTCGGGCACGACGACGAGGTTGTCGTCGTCGAGACGCGCCGGCGCGAGCAGGGCCGCGTACAGGTTCCGAGCGATCCTGCGGGTGCCCTCGTTCCACGCGCCAGCGGCGAGGTCGGTGCGGAGCGCATGAACCCAATGCTCGATCTCCACCGGTCGGACCTGAAGCGGGATCAGGGTCACGCCGGCACTCGAGATCCTCCACAGCACGACGCGATCCTCGAGCACCGCATAGAAAAGGAGCGTCGTGCCATGGTCCATTCGCCGCTGCAGCTCGGCGAGGGAATCCACACGTGATGCCTCCCTGCCCAGGCCGCGCAGCGTTCGTGCGCGTTGCTCCTCCGCCAATGCGAAGGCGCGCTCGCCCCGGCCCGCCGCCAGAGCGAGGTCGATACGCTGATCGGCGAGCCTCTCGGGGCCTTCCAATCGCGCTGTCGCGAGCGCTTCTCCACGGACGCTGGGGCTTTGCGCATCGATGAGCTCGAGACCGCGCCGCAGGTCGGCATCCGCCGCCGCGACGTCGCCGATGCGGCGGTACGCGCGGGCGCGCTCGAGGAGCAGTCCCGGCATCCGGAACGTCTTCCCGCTGCGCTCGATGCTCACCAGCGCGCGAGAGAACGCCGCCACCGCCTGTGCGGGCTGCGGCGCCAGCATGCCTGCCGCCGCCTGCAGGTCGCCGCTCAACTGTTGGCGATAGACGGCGCTCGAGCGAGCCGCCCACGCCTCCGCGCGCTGCAGGTCTGCTCTCGCGGCGATCGAGTCTCCGACCGCGATGCGAATGCGGCAACGCCAGAGGTAGGCCTGCGCCTGCTGATCGGGCGCCGTGAGCGGACCGGCGAGGACCTCGTCGAGGATGGCCGCCGCGGTGCGCGGGCGGCCCTCGAGCAGCGCCACCATCGCGGCACCGAGCAGCACCGAGAACGCCCGATCGCGATCGATGAGGACGGGCGCTGCGGCGATCGCCGGCAGGTAATGGCCCCACGCTCGCCCGCTCTGTCCCATGTAGCCGTAGACCTCGCCGAGGAGATGCTGCATCCAGGCGAGCGAGTCGCGATCACCGAGTTGCTCGTAGGCGGCGAGGGCTTGCAGGTAGGGCGAGATGGCGGCCGCCATGTCGCCATGCACGGCCTGCCGATAGCCCACGATCAGCTCGAGACGAGCGCGTGTGGCCGCGTCGGCGCCGAGCTTCGGATGCGCGGAGATCGACGCCGCCTCGTCTTGCACGTCCCCGTCCTGGTAGGCGAGACAACCGAGCCGCACGACGCGAGCCCAGAGCGCTGCCACGCCGTCAGCGGGGAGCTCGCGCAACGCGCGCTCGGCTGCCGACCGAGCCTCGGGAACGCGGAAGGCGTCGAGCTCGCGGATGGCTTCTCCGAGCGCCACGTACCCTCGCGCCATCGCGCCGCGCCGTTCGCCTTCGGCGCGCTCGACGTCCGCGACGGCGAGACGCAGCGACGAGTCGGTGGTCTGCGCTTCCCACTCCGCCGCCACCGCGGCCGCGGCGGAGAGCTGGCGCTCCGCTTCCGCGTCGTCGCCGCCGAGGACGGCGCCCGCCCAACCCGGCAACAGGTCCTCCGGGACGGTCTGTCTGGCCATGCCACGGAACGTCTTCACCAGCTCGGCGAGGTGGACGTTGTCGCCGCTCGCGCCGGCTGCCGCGAGCTCGGCGCGTATCCGGTCGCCATCGGCCGCGGCGTCGGCCCCGGAGCGCGCAGTGCTCGATGAGGATGGAGCGTCGCCGGCGAGGAGATGACGGCGTGCCTCGTCGGCCCAAGGCGATGTTGGGTCCACGTCGAGATAGACACGCCACGCTGCCTGCGTGGACTGCGGCAGGTGGAGCTGCTCGAGGGCCAGCGCGTGATCGAACAGCGCCTCGGGCAGACGCGGCGCGGCCGCCAGCGCGGACTCGATCGACTCCAGGGCGGCAGCAGAATCATCGCCAGTGCCGCCCTGCCGCGCCCGCGCCAGCAGCGCGGCGCCCAGATCGCTCTGCAGCTCGGCCGACTCGGGCTCGGTGGCCACGGCGCGCAGCAACGCGGCGACGGCAGAGTCGGCCGCGTCGGGCGCCGCGGCTTCCACGTAGCCGCGACGCAGCTCGCGCGGAACCGCCGCCGGCGCCAGGGTCGCCCATCGGCGACCCGCGGTCAGCCGCGGTCCGGTCGTATCCATAGCAACCGCGACCGCCATCGACCGCTCCCGCCGCATTGCCTCCGCAGCAGGCTTCGTTGCCGCACCAAGCTGCGTCCACATCATGGCCGCGGTGGCGGCGACGAGAAGGCTCAGGGCCGCCGCCACGCCGCCGGCCGGCGCGTACTCGCGCGCCCACCATGCCGCCACCCGCTCCTCCTCGTGCTCCTCGTGCATGAAGAGGCTTGCCTGGGCGAAGCTGGTGCAGCAGTCGGGGCAGCCGGCGAGGTGCTCCTCCACCCGCAGGCGGCGTTCAGGAGGCAGCCCCCCTTCGAGGTACTCGGCCAAGGCCTCCGAGGTCGGACAGCCGCCCATGTCAGCGGGCGCCCTGACTTCCGGAGGGAGGACCTGCGAAGGGGGGCTGCGGAGCCACTTTCCCCCTTAGACGGACGCGAGGCGGGTTTTTCCCCCACTCGGCAGCTATATTCTGCGCAGTTGTAACATCGCGCCCGGCCCCGCCTGGGCGCGCCGCCCCAACCTGGGCCGCTACAACCGCGCCAAAGCGTCGAGGTCGAAGCGCTCGAGCACCGACCTCATCCGCCGCGCGTCGCGGTACTCGGGGGCGTCGGCGACCGCCCGCAGCTCGAGGCCGCCGAGGCGGACGAAGAGGTGGTGCCCCTCGATGCCGCGCGCCGGCCAGCGGCCGAGGCGGAGGGCCCACGCCGCCTGCTCGCTCGCCGCCAGTGCACCGCCGCGCCAGAAGAGGTGGAACCACATCGCCCGCGGCGCCGCCTCGCCCTGCCCCTGCATCAGGTCGACGCTGACGAAGTCGGCCTCGGGCAGGTCGTCGTAAGCGACGCGCCAGCGGTAGCCCGCCAGCGGGCCGTCGAGCGCCGGCAGCATGGCGAGCAGCAGCCGCTCGGCCTCGCCGCGCTCGCCGGCGGTGAGCTCGCCGGGCCGCGCTCCCTGGCGTAGCAGCGTCGAGAGGCGCGCGACCGGGTTGGCCGCCGTCGTCTGCTCGCGGCGGCCGCGGCAGGCGCCGGCGGCGAGTACCAAAGCGAGCAGCGCCAAGAAGGCGAGTCGACGCGACACGAAACCTATAATAAACAGGTGAGCTCGGCAGTGCAGGTGGTGGGCGGCGGCCTCGCCGGCAGCGAGTGCGCCTGGCAGCTCGCCCGCCGCGGCGTCCGCGTCGTGCTGCACGAGATGCGGCCGGTGAAGAAGACGCCGGCGCACGCGACGGACGCCTTCGCCGAGCTCGTCTGCTCGAACTCGCTGCGCAGCGACGAGGCCGAGCACCCGGCCGGGCTGCTCAAGCGCGAGATGGAGGCCTTCGGCTCGCTGGTCATCGCGGCGGCGCGCGCCGCGGCGGTGCCGGCGGGCGGCGCCCTCGCCGTCGACCGCGACCGCTTCTCGGCGCTGATCACCGAGCAGCTCGCCGCCCATCCGCTCGTCGAGGTCCGCCGCGAGGAGGTGCCCGCGGTGCCGGAGGGGCCGGCAGTGGTAGCCACCGGGCCGCTCACCTCGCCGTCGCTGGCCGCCTCGCTGCAGGCGCTGCTCGGCGCCGAGTACCTCTACTTCTACGATGCCATCGCGCCCATCGTCGACGCCGAGACGGTCGACGAGTCGAAGATGTTCTGGGCCTCGCGCTACGGCAAGGGCGGCGGCGACGATTACCTCAACGCGCCGCTCTCGCGCCCACAGTACGAGGCGTTCGTCGCCGCGCTCGCCGCCGCCGAGGTGCTGCCGCTCCACGACTTCGAGCGCGCTCTCTTCTTCGAGGGCTGTCTGCCCGTCGAGGAGATGGCGCGGCGCGGCGTCGACACGCTGCGCCACGGACCGATGAAGCCGGTCGGGCTCACGGCGCCCGACGGCAGCCGGCCCTACGCCGTGGTGCAGCTCCGCCAGGAGAACCTGGCGCGCACCCACTTCAACCTCGTCGGCTTCCAGAGCCGCCTCAAGTGGGGCGACCAGCAGCGCGTGCTGCGCACCATCCCCGGTCTCGAGCACGTCGAGTTCGTGCGCCTCGGGCAGATCCACCGCAACACCTTCATCTGCTCACCCGTGCACCTCGACGCGCACTATCGACTCAAGGCGCGGCCGGCGGTGCGCCTCGCCGGGCAGGTCACCGGCGTCGAGGGGTACCTCGAGTCGGCGGCGACCGGGCTCGCCATCGGGCTGTACATGGGTGCAGAGATGAACCGCGGCGCGCTCGAACCGCTGCCGGCGACGACCGGCCTCGGCGCGCTGGCGCGGCACCTCACTCAATCGGACCCGGCGTCGTTCCAGCCAGCGAACGTGAACTGGGGCTTGTTCCTGCCGCTGTTGGGCCGCGTGGCGCGCGACGAGCGCAAGCACGCCTACGCCGCGCGCGCCGCCGAGGAGCTGACGGGCTGGGCGGCGCGCGCCGGCGTGCCGATGGAAGCGACGCCGCCGGGAGAGCTGCCGGCAGCGAGCCTCGCCGAGGCACTGGTGTGACGAAGCCGGCGCCGGGCACGCTCGCCGTGCTCGTCGACCGCTATCTCGAGCACCTCGCCGGCGAGCGCGCCCTCGCCGCCCACACGCTGCGTGCGTATCGCGGCGACCTCGACCGCTTCCTCCTCTTCGCCGGCCGCGACTATCTGGGGTGCGATCCGCAGACCGTCGACGCGGCGCAGATCGACGCGGCGGCCGTCCGCGCCTTCCTTGGCGCCCTCACTCGCGAGGGGCTGGGCAAGCGCAGCCAGGGCCGCGCGCTCGCCGCCGTGCGCGGGCTCTTCCGCTGGGCCGTGCGCGAAGGCGAGCTGCCCGCCTCGCCGGCGGCGGTGATCCGCACGCCCAAGACGCCGCAGAAGCTGCCGCGCCACCTGCGGCCAGCGGAGGTGGAGGCGGTGCTCGAAGCCGCGGCGTCGCCGCGCGAGCCGACGTCCGGCGATGCGGCCGCCGCAGGGCTGAATCCGCCGCGTCGCGCCGCCGACGCGGCCCGCCTGGGCCTACGCGACCGCGCGCTGATCGAGCTCCTCTACGCCAGCGGCCTGCGCGTCGGCGAGCTGGTGTCGCTCGACTGGCGCGACCTCGACCTGCAGGCGCGCGTGCTGCGCGTCGTGGGCAAGGGCGGCAAGGAGCGCATGGTGCCCTTCGGCGCGCCCTCGGCCGGCGCGCTGCGCGCCTGGCTCGCGGCGTGGGAGGAGGTGCGCGCGGGCGCCGGCGGCTCGAGCGCGATCGCGGGCGACGAGGACGACGACGCGATGCCGGTCTTCCTCAACGCCCGCGGCGGCCGCCTCACCGACCGTTCCGTGCGCCGCGTCCTCGACCGCTGCGTCGAGCAGGCCGCGATTGCCACCGGCGTCCACCCGCACACGCTGCGCCACAGCTTCGCCACCCACCTGCTCGAGGCGGGCGCCGACCTGCGCGCCATTCAGGAGCTGCTCGGCCACAGCTCGCTGTCGACGACCCAGCGCTACACCCACGTCGAGGTCGACCGCCTGCTCGCCGTCTATCGCGAAGCCCACCCGCGGGCCAAGGCCTGACGCGAGCGTGTACCACGCCTCCTACGCCTATCCGAGCGAGGTGGTCCCGTTCGTCGAGCTCGGGCTGACGCTGCTGCTGTTCGCGATCGCCCTGTGGCGGCCGCGAAGCATCGATGCGTGGTTGACGAGCGCTTGGCAGGGACTGCGTGCCGTACCCCCGCGGCGCGCCGTCATCGCCAGCGCCGTCGCCGCGCTGCTCGCCAGCCTGGCCTCGATGGCGGCGCTCGGCGCTCCCGTACCGCACGTCTCGGACGAGTTCGGCTATCTGCTCCTCGCCGACAACTTCGCGGCAGGGCGCCTCGCCAATCTGCAGCCGGCGGTACCCGCGGCGTTCGAGGCCGTCTACGTCCTGGTGCGGCCCAGCTACGCCTCGAAGTACCCGCCGGTCCAAGGCGCCATTCTTGCCCTCGGCCAAATCCTCGGGCACCCGGCGGTGGGGGTGGCGCTCTCCACCGCGTTGCTGGCCGCCGCCTGCTGCTGGTTTCTGCGGGGCTGGCTGCCGCCGCCGTGGCCGCTGCTCGGCGCCGCGCTCGCCACCCTGCGGCTGGGCGTCGGCAGCTACTGGGGGCAGTCCTACTGGGGCGGGACGATGACCGCGATCGGCGGCATGCTGGTGTACGGCGCGCTGCCGCGGCTGGCGACACGGGATGCGCCGCGCGACGAACCGGCGCCATGGCTGCCGATCGCCGCCGGCCTCTTCCTGCTCGCCAACAGCCGGCCGATGGAGGGCGCCGTCGCCGCTCTGCCCGCCGCGGTGGTGCTGGCGTGGCGGACGCTGCCGATCTGGCGATCGCAGTGGCGCCCACTGCTGTTGCCGCTGACGCTGGGACTCGTCGCCGGCGCCGCCGTCACCGCTGCCTACGACCGCGCGGTGACCGGCAATGCCTGGCTGCTCCCCTACCACCTCCACGACGTCACCTACGGCGTGCAGGTGCCGATCCCGTTCATGCGCCCCGCGGCTCCGGTGCGCTACTCGTCGCCGGCGCTCGCCGCGCACCTCGCGAAGCGGTTTCCGCCCACGCCGCCGGCGGACGCGGTGGTGCGCGCCGCCGGCCACTTCGCGCGCATGGCCTGGTTCGTCTGCGGCCTGCCGCTGATCATCGGCGCCGTGGTGGCGTTGCGCCGCCCCGATCCCTGGCGTCTGTTCGCCCTGCTGGCGGCAGCGCTGCCGGCTGCCGTGCACGCGGTCACGCCCTACTGGTCGCCGCACTACGCGGCCGCCGCCACCGGGCCGCTGCTGCTGCTCGGGCTGTTCGGTTGGCGCGACATATCGAGCGACGACCGCGCGTCGGCGGCCAAGAGACTCTCCGCGCCCTGGCTCGCCGGCGGCGCGCTGCTGGTGCAGCTCGGAGTGACGCTCGTCGAGCTGCCCGCGCACCGCCCCGACGCCGACGACTGGAGCCGTTCGCGCCAACGCCTCGAGCAGCGCCTCGAGCGCGAACCGCCGAGCGTGGTGGTGGTCGGCGACCGCGTGCGCGCGGTCGAAGAGTGGGTGTGCAACCGCGCCGATCTGCGCCGCGCGCACGTGCTGTGGATCCAGGACCTCGGCCCGGACGTGACGCGCCGCGTCGCCGCCGCCTATGCGCCGCGCACCCTCTGGCGCCTCGACGCCGACGCGCCCGGCGACACGCCTCGACTGTCTCGTCTCGCCGCGCCCCGCTGAACGGCCCGGACCGCGGGGGAGCCGCTTGATAAACTCCCGCGCCCATGCCTTCGGGGAACGCAGCCAAGACGCCGCTATTACGCTCGACCACCGTGCTGCACGTGCGCCGTGACGGCAAGGTCTGCATGGCGAGCGACGGCCAGGTGACGCTCGGCGAGGCGGTGATCAAGCAGACCGCCGCCAAGGTGAAACGCACGGCGCGCGGCAAGGTGCTGGTGGGCTTCGCCGGCGGCGGCGCCGACGCGCTGGCGCTCTTCACTCGCTTCGAGGCCAAGCTCGAGGAGCACCACGGCAACCTCGAGCGCGCCGTCGTCGAGCTGGCCAAGGACTGGCGCACCGACCGCATGCTGCGCCAGCTGCAGGCGATGATGATCGTCGCCGACCGCGACCAGTCGTTCCTCGTCTCCGGCAACGGCGACTTGATCCAGCCCGACGAGAGCGGCCTGCTCGCCGTCGGCTCGGGCGGCAACTACGCCCTCGCCGCCGCCCGCGCCCTGCTGCGCAACACCTCGATGTCGGCCGCCGAGATCGCCAAGGAGGCGCTCCTCATCGCCGCCGAGATCTGCATCTACAGCAACGACCGCATCACGCTCGAGGAGCTGGCGTGACCACCGCCGCCCCTCCCGGCGCACCGGCGCCGTCCGCGCCGCCCTCGCTCACGTGGCTGGAACAGCTGACCCCGCGCCAGATCGTCGCCGAGCTCGACAAGTACGTCGTCGGCCAGAAGGCGGCGAAGAAGGCGGTGGCAATCGCGCTGCGCAACCGCTGGCGGCGCCAGCGCCTCGACGCCACGATGGCCGACGAGGTCTACCCCAAGAACATCCTGATGATCGGCCCCACCGGCGTCGGCAAGACCGAGATCGCCCGCCGCCTCGCCAAGCTCGCCCGCGCGCCCTTCGTCAAGGTCGAGGCGAGCAAGTTCACCGAGGTCGGCTATGTCGGCCGCGACGTCGAGTCGATGGTGCGTGACCTCGTCGAGGTGGCCGTCGCCATGGTCAAGCAGGAGAAACGCGAATCGGTGCGCGTCCGCGCGGCAGAGCGCGCCGAGGAACGGCTGCTGCAGCTCCTGCTGCCCAGCGCGGCTGGCTATAGCGGCCCCGGCTTCGGCCTCGGCGGCTACGGCGCCGCCCAAACCGAGCACGCCACCGTGCCGCCCGCCGGCGAGCCGGGCTCCGAGACGCGCGAGAAGCTGCGCGAGCAGCTCAAGAGCGGCCGTCTCGATGCGCGCCAGGTGGAAGTGGAAGTCGAGGAGCAGTCCTTCCCCAGCTTCGAGATGTTCACGCCGCAGGGCGTCGAGGAAGTCGGCGTCAACTTGAAGGACATGCTGCCCGGCATGTTCGGCGGGCGCAGCAAGAAGCGCCGCACCACCGTCGCCGAGGCGCGCGAGATCCTCGAGCAGCAGGAGAGCGACCGCCTCATCGATCGCCACCAGGTGGCGCAGGAGGCGCGCGAGCGCGTCGAGCAGGCGGGGATCCTCTTCCTCGACGAGATCGACAAGGTGGCCGGCCGCGAGGGCGGCCGTGGCCCCGACGTCTCGCGCGAAGGCGTGCAGCGCGACCTGCTGCCGGTCGTCGAAGGCACCACGGTGACCACCAAGTACGGCCCGGTGAAGACCGACCACGTGCTCTTCTTCGCCGCCGGCGCCTTCCACGTCGCCAAGCCGTCGGACCTCATCCCCGAGCTGCAGGGCCGCTTCCCCATCCGCGTCGAGCTCGAGCCGCTCGGCAAGGACGACTTCGTGCGCATCTTGACCGAGCCGCAGAACGCGCTCACCAAGCAGTACCAGGCGCTGCTGGCCACCGAGGGCGTCGGGCTCGAGTTCACGCCCGAGGCGGTCGACGAGATCGCGCGCCTCGCGGTCGAGGTCAACTCGCGCACCGAGAACATCGGTGCGCGGCGGCTGTCGACGCTGATGGAGAAGCTGCTCGAGGAGGTCTCGTTCGAGGCGCCGCACATGGAGGGCGTGCAGCTCACCGTCGACGGCGCCTACGTCCGCCGCGCGCTGCAGGACATCGTCGAGGACCAGGACCTCAGCCGGTACGTGTTGTGACGGCCGCGCACGGCGCGGCGTCTGTTGCTTATAGGTGCGATCAGCGCACCCATTGTGCGGAGGGATGACGGCGATGACGGGGACGAGTCGACAGATGCGCCAGCGGCGCGCGCGCCAGTTGGCGGTGGCCGCGATGGCCGCCGCGTGCCTGCTTGCCGGCGCCTGCGGCAAGAAGGGCAACCCGCTGCCGCCGATGCGGATCATCCCCAACGCCACGACCGACCTCGCCGCCGGGCAGCGCGGCAACCAGCTCGTGCTGCGCTTCGCCTACCCGCAGACGACGACCGCGGGCGCCAAGCTGCCGGGACTCGCCGCGGTCGAGGTGTGGGAGCTGACGCGGCCGCTGCCCGCCAACTCGAAGCAGTACCCGCTCGTCGATCCCAAGGAGCTCGCCGGCGCCAAGCGCATCGCGTCGCTCAGCGGGCCCGAGCTCGAGAGCGCCATCGAGGGCGGGCAAGTGGTGCTGCGGCTGCCGCTGCCGGCCATCGAGCCGCCACCGGCGAGCAGCGCGACGCCGGCACCTGCGCCGTCGCCGGTGCCGATCGCAACGCCTGCTGCAACCGCTACGCCCAGCACGTCGAGCCCGTCCGCGACGCCGGCCCCGACCGCCACGCCGGCACCGACGCCGCTCCCCGGCCCGGTGCCGCCGGCCGCGGGCGGCGTGCTGCACGTCTACGCCGTCAAGACGGTGGCCAAGGAAGGCGAAACCTCCGCGTTCTCCAACCACGCCATGCTGCTGCCGCAGCCGGCGCCGCCGCCCCCTGCCGGGCTCGACGTGGAGACCGCCGCTCACGCCATCGACCTGAAGTGGAAGAAGGCCACCGGCGGCGTCGGCTTCGCCGTGTACCGGCGCCTCGCCGCCAGCCGCACCTACGGCGACCCGCTCGCCACGGTGGGTCCCGACGCGACCTCCTACTCCGACGCCTCGGCGGCCTACGGCAACCGCTACATCTACACGGTCACCACGCTCGCTTCGACCAACCCGCGCGTGGAGAGCGGCTTCGGCGAGGAGCGCGAGATCGACTACGAGGACCGCTTCGCACCGGCGCCGCCGCAGGACCTGGTGGCGCTGGCGCAGGCCGGCGCGGTGAGCCTCGTCTGGCAGTCGAGCCCGGACGGCGACGCGGTGGGCTACCTCGTCTACCGTCAGGACCCCGGCGCCGACTTCCGCAAGCTCACCGCCGAGCCCATCGCCGAGCTCGAGTACGACGACAGCGGGCTCACGCCCGGCCTGCTCTTCCACTATCGCGTCACCGCGGTCGACAAGGCCGGCAACGAGGGGCCGCCGACGCCGATCGCGGAGGCGCGGCCGCGGTGACGATCTCACCCCTGTCCCCCCATCCCCCTGCCCCTCCAGGAGCAGGGGGCGCCCCCGACCGTCCACGCCCCGTCTAGACGGCGCTGCAAGTGACCGAGCTCTATCGCACCAGCGGCGCCGGCAACGACTTCCTCGCCCTCGCCGAGCCGACGGCGCCGCCGGCACCGGAGATCATCCGCGCCTGGTGCGCGCGCGGCGTCTCGCTCGGGGCGGACGGCGTGTTCACCATCCGGCGCGTCGCCGGCGATGCGGATGCGCCGACGGCGATCAACATGGTCTATTGGAACGCCGACGGCGGCGAGGCGGCGCTCTGCGTCAACGCCACGCGCTGCGCGGCGCAGCTCGCCTTTCACCTCGGCTTCGCGAAGAGCGCGGTGACGGTGAACACCGGCTCCGGTCCCTTCGCGGCGCGGCAGGTCTCGGCGGATGAGATCGAGCTCGAGATGGCGCCGCCGAACGAGCTGCCGCGCGAGGCCCGCTTCGACGACGCCCACCAAGGCTGGGCGCTGACCGTCGGCGTGCCGCACGCGGTGCTGCCGTGGGACGACGATCTCGCCCGCTGCCCGGTCGCCGAGCTCGGCCGCTTCGTCCGCCGCCACGAGCAGTTCGGCGGCGCCGGCGCCAACGCCAACTTCGTGCGGTTCCCGAGCCCGCACGAGCTCGAGATCCGCACCTTCGAGCGCGGCGTCGAGGCCGAGACGCTGGCCTGCGGCAGCGGCGTCCTCGCGTCGGTCCTGGTCGGCGTCTGGATCGGCAAGCTCGAGCTGCCCGTGCGCGCCCGCACCAAGGGCGGCTTCGTGCTCACCGTCGACGGCGAGGTCGGCGAGGACGGCCGCCGCATCGCACGCTGGACGATGGCCGGCGATGCGCGCGTGCTCGCGCGTGTCGACACCTTCCCCGGTGCCGAGCAACTGCTGCCGGCGCCGCTCTGGGAGCCGGCGCCATGACGCAGACCTTCGCGCCCGTGGAGGAGTAGCTGGCATCTCAAGTGCGGCGCCATCGACCTCGTCGACGACCGGCCCGCACGATAGAAGCCGCCATGTCGGGTTGAAACCTAGCAGCCGGAGCGGCGCGGGCTAGGATGCAGACGTGCGTTGGGTGCCGCTCGCGCTTCTCTTGGTGACGTCGCTTGCCGTGGACGCGGCTCCGGCAGCGGCGGCGGGCGAGACGAAATCGAGCGCGGCACCGACCATGACCGTCGTCGGCAGCGCGTTCGGCGCTTCGCTGGAGATGGAGGCCCTGGCCGCCCGCGACAGCGAGAAGGCGTTGCTCGCCGCGCTCGCGGCGATCCAGGACTTCGAGACCGCGACGGACGGTTCGCGCGGCGCGCTGGCGGAGCTCAACCGCGGCGCCGGCGCTGGACCGCGCAAGGTCGAGCCGACGTTGCTCGCCACGCTCAATCGCGCGCTGGCGTTCTGCGTCTGGTCCGACGGCACGCTCGGCCCGCTCGGCGGACCGCTCAACGAGATCTGGGGCCTGCGGCATCCGCGTCCCGGCCTGCCCACCACCGCCGCACTCGAGCAGGCCATCGCCGCCGCCGCTTGCGATCGGCTGAGCGTCGACGCCGCGAAAGGCACCGCCACGCTCGCCGCGGGCGCGCAGGTCGACCTCTGGAGCTTCGAGGCCGGCGCCGCCCTCGACCGCGCCGCCGACATGCTCGCCGCGCGCGGCGTGCGCGACGCCAGCCTGACGCTCGGCAACGTGCAGCGCGCCGTCGGCGCCGGGCCCGGAGGTCGCGGCTGGCCCCTGCGCATCGCGGTGCCGCCGGCGCTCTCGCCCTTCACCGACAACCTGCGGCTGCGCGACCAGTCCTTCGCGCTCGCCTCGCGCGAGGACGGCGAGCTGCGCGCCGGCGGCGAACGCTACGCGCCCTACCTCGACCAGCGCAGCGGACGGCCCGTCACCGGCGTGCTCGCCACCGCGGCGCTGACGCAGCTCGCGCTCGATGCGCAGGGTCTCGCCGCAACGCTCTTCGTCACCGGCCCTCGCCGCGGCGGCATGATGCTCGGGCAGCTCCAGCCGACGCCGGCCGCGCTCTGGGTGCTCGGCGACGGCAGCGGTGAGCCGCTGGTGAGCGACTACCGGTGGGGCGGCCACCAGCGCCGCGGCGGCCGGTGACGACTGGCGAGCAGCGCCAGGCGCGGCGCCGCCTTCGCAAGCAGTCTCATCCGCCCTCGCACCTGCCGCTCGGCTGGCGGATCTTCTTCATCGTCGCCGGCTGGGTGCTCATCCTCATCGGTATCGCCGGCCTGGCGCTGCCCGGCATCCAGGGCGTGCTCACCATCGTGCTCGGCGCGGCGCTGCTCTCCGTCGCCAGCGAGAGTGCCTATTGGGCAATGCGCTGGCTCTTCCGCCGCTGGCCGCGCGGCTGGCGCAAGGTCGAGCGGATGCGGCGCCGCGTCTACCGCTGGATCGTCGGCAAACCGCAGCCGCACGGCTAGCCGAGCAGGTCGGCGAGCGCGGCGTCGAGCGCCGCGAAGCGGAAGCGAAAGCCGAGCGCGAGCAGGCGCGCCGGCAACGCGTGCTGGCCGGCGAGCATCGTCTCGCCGAGCTCGCCGAGCAGCAGGCGGACGCCGAGCTTCGGCGCCGGCAGCCAGCTCGGCCGCCGCAGCGCCTTGCCGAGCGCGCGCGCCACCTCGGCGTTGCGCGCCGCCTCCGGCGCCACCAAGTTGAACGGGCCGGTCGCTGCGGGCGACTCGAGCAGGAAGCGGATGGCGCCCACCTCGTCGGCTTGATGGATCCACGGCATCCACTGCCTGCCGTCGCCGAGCGGGCCGCCGGCGAAGGCGCGGAAGGCGAGCTGCAGCGGCTTCAACGCGCCGCCGCCGCGTGCGAAGACGATGCCGGTGCGCACGATCGGCCGCCGCACGCCCAGCGCCTCCACCGGCGCGCTCGCCGCCTCCCACTCGCGGCAGACGCCGGCGAGGAAGTCGTCGCCCGGCGGCGCGCTCTCCTCCACCACCGCGTCGCCGGTGTCGCCGTAGTAGCCGACCGCCGAGCCCTGCACCAGCACCAGCGGCCGCCGCTTCACCGCCGCGAACGCTTCGGCGACGAGGCGGCTCGTGTCGACACGGCTGGCGCGAATGCGCGCCTTCTTCGCCGCCGTCCAGCGGCCGAAGATGCTCTCGCCGGCGAGGTTGACGACGCCGTCGACGCGCGACAGCTCCTCCACCCACGGTCCCAGCGTGCGCCCGTCCCACGCCACCGCCGTGACACCGCGCCGCAGCTCCTGCCTCGCCGGCGAGCGCGACAGCACCACCGCTTCGTGCGAGTCCTTGACCAGCGACTCCGCGAGCGCGCTGCCGATCAGGCCGCTGCCGCCGATGAGGAGGACGCGCACTGCTGCACTTTAGATCAGGGGCAGTCTACGCCCCGCCTCCGCGACCGCTGATCGACGGCGCCTCCCCGCCGCGCGTCTCGGATGACGATCTCGCGTGCATCGCGGAGGGAGGACTGCAATGCCGAAATGGACGATGGCGGCCGCCGCTGCCGCCTGCGCTTGGATGATGGCCTCGTCGTCCTCGCACGCCGAGCTGGCGCCGGGCGCGGTCCACCGGGTATCCGACTTCGACTCGCCCTACACCACGCAGCGCGCCGCGCCGATGTCGCTGCTGGCGCTCGATTCCAAGGTGCTCTACCTCGCCCACGACTCCTCCGCCTTCGAGGTCCGCGAGCTCTGGGTGAGCGACGGCACGACCGCCGGCACGTACCCGCTGCGCGACCTGTGCGGCGGAGCGTCCACCTGCGATCTCGAGACGTGGCTGTCGATGGGATCGTTCGCCCTCATCCGCATCGCGGAGGGCGTCCTCGAGCGGGAACGCCTCTGGCGCACCGACGGCACGGTCGCCGGCACCTATCCGCTCACCGGAGCGACGACGGCAACGGACTACGACTCCGACCTGGTCGCGGCGGGACCCTACGTCTACTTCGACGTCTGCGACGGCGACTCCTGCGCGATCTGGAGCACCGACGGCACTCTCGCCGGCACCAAGCGCGTCGACGCTACAGGTGACGCGGACCGGCCGGGTTACGCGGCCGGCAGCCTCGTCGCCTGGCACGACGACGTCTACTTCCTCGGTTGGGACGACAGGGGCGACGGTCTCTGGCGCGCCTCGCGGCTGAGCGGCCATGTCGACAAGGTCCGCGCGCTGCCGGAGAGCTACGTCGCGCCCTCCGCGCTGGTGCTCGCCGGCGATCGCTTGTTCTTCTTCGCCGAGAACGGCGGCCGCGAGCTGTGGACGAGCGACGGCACGGCCGCGGGCACGGTGCCGTTGACCCGCTTCCGGCCAGCCAAGGCGATCGCCGAGTACGCCGAGTTGACCGCGCTCGGCGGCCGCGTCTGGTTCACGGCGGACGACGGCGAGCACGGCTGGCAGCTCTGGGCAAGCAACGGCACGCCGGCGGGAACGCGGCGCGCCACCAACTTCGCGAACCGTCACGCCTTCGGCGACGTGGACGCGGACGCCGGCCCGTCGCTGCCCGGCAGCCAGCTCGCATGGCTCAACGGCAAGCTGCTGTTCGCGGCGGTGGCGAGCGGCGACGACCCACGCCTGTGGACGACCGACGGCAATCGGCGCAGCACCGCGCTCCTGCGTGGCTGCCCCGGCGGCTGTCCGTGCGTCGTGGACGAGGACCAGGTCCCGATGGTCACCATCGGCAACCGCGCCGCGTTCTTCGGCTACCGGCCGCCGAGCTACGCGTCGCGCCTCTGGGTGACCGACGGAACCGGCGCCGGCACCGTCGAGCTGCCGGTGGACCTCGAAGCCTTGACCGTCAGCAGCGGCGGCGTCGAGATCGCGGCCGCCGGCGGGCGCTGGTTCGTCGGCGGCGATGCGCTCTGGGTGACCGATGGGACCCGCGCAGGGACGATGCGGCTGGCGAGCACGGAGGATTCGTTCTGGAGCGCCCACCCCGCGGGCGTGGCGGCGGTTGCGGGCAGCGTCTACTTTCGCGCCGTGAACGCCAAGAACCTCTGGGGCCTGTGGCAGACGACGGGCGCCGGAGCTCGCGAGGTCTTCACGCCGCCGGCGGAGCCGAGCAACTACGCCGGCGCTCCCCGCGGCCACGCCGGCAACCGCCTCGTCCTCGGCGGCGACGGTGCCTTCTGGAGCGCGAACGCGAGGAGCATGGCCCGCCTTCCCGGCACGGCAACGGGCTCGGTCGGCGTCTGCGGCGCGGAGTCCACCGACCTCACCGCGGTCGGGTCGCTCGCCTTCGTGGTCGAGCCCTGGGACTGCACGCTCACGGACGGCACGAACTTCTGGTCGACCGACGGCACGCCGGAGGGAACGACGGCGATCCGGCTCCGCGATGCCGACGTGCGAAGCAACGTCGTGTCCTGGGACGACGACACGCGGGCGCTGTTCGTCTCGACCGGCGGCCTGTGGACGAGCGACGGCACCGCGTCGGGCACGACCGAGCTGGTGCCGCTGCCGTCGCTGCCGCCGTCGGAAAAGATCGTCGCCAGCGACGGCGTCGTCTACTTCGTGCTGCGCGACGAGGCCACGAAGATAGAACGGTTGTGGTCGAGCGACGGCACTGCCGCGGGAACCGGACCGTTGGGCCCGTCGTGGGCGACCGTCGAGAGTGGACCCGTGGTGCTGGATGGCCGCGTCCACGTCCTCGCCAGGGAGACGGCCGGTGGTCCGCCCGAACTGTGGACCGTCGATCCCGACGACGGCAGCTCCCGTTCCCTGGCGCTCTCCGAGCTGGGAGCCCGCGATCCGGTGGCGCTCACCGCCGCCGCCGGCCGTCTCTGGTTCGCCGCCTACGCATCGGACGACGGGAGCCCGTTGTGGCTCTGGGCGTCGAACGGCACGGCGGCCGGCACGAAGAGGCTGCCGGCCACGATCCCGGGGCAATACTGGAACGTCTATTCACTCCCCATCACCGCCCTGGGCAACAACGTCTACTTCGCGCAGAGCGACGCCGAGCACGATCGCGAGCTGTGGCGAAGCAACGGCACCGTTGCCGGCACCGCTATCGTGGCCGACCTCGCGCCGGGGCTCGCCGACGGCGGCCCGGCCTCCAACCTCGTCGTCTGGCGCGGCCGCCTATGGTTCGCGGCCGACGACGGCGTGCACGGCGTCGAGCTGTGGAGCACCGACGGCTCCGCGGCGGGCACGCGCTTCGAGGCCGACGTGGATACGGGGCCTGCCTCTTCGTGGCCCGGCAATCTCACCGTCGCCGGCGACCACCTCTTCTTCCTCGCCGACGACGGCATCCACGGCGAGCAGCTCTGGGCCGCCGACTGAGGCACAGCCGTCAGATCGCGGCCAGCTCCTCTTCCAGCCGCTGCCGGCGGTCGAGATCGGCGTAGAGCCCGCCGGAGGCCACCAGCTCGCGGTGCGTGCCGCGCTCGACGATCTCGCCGTCGTCGAGGACGAGGATCTGGTCGGCCTCGCGCACGGCCGAGATGCGGTGCGAGACGAGGAAGACGGTGCGGCCGTGAAAGACGCGGCGCAGGTTGGAGAGAATGCGTTCCTCGGTCTGCGTGTCGACGGCCGAGAGACTGTCGTCGAGCAGCAGCACCGGCGCGTTGCGCAGCAGCGCCCGCGCCAGAGCCACGCGCTGCTTCTGGCCGCCTGAGAGCGTGATGCCGCGCTCGCCGACCAAGGTGTCGAGGCCCTTCGGGAAGCCGGCGAGGTCCTCGCTGAGGCCCGCCATCTCCGCCGCCTTTTCCACTTCGGCGCGCGTCGCCTCGGCGCGCCCGAGGAGGATGTTGTCGGCGATCGTCTGCGAGAAAAGGAAGGTCTCCTGCGGCACCATCGCCACGCCGGCGCGCAGCGCCGCGAGCGGCAGCCGGCGCACGTCGATGCCGTCGACGCGCAGCGTGCCCTCGGGCGGGTTCCACAAGCGCGGGATGAGCGACAACAGCGTCGACTTGCCCGACCCCGTCCGCCCAACCAGCGCGATCGTCTGCCCCGCCTCGGCTGCGAAGCTCACCTCGCGCAATGCCGGCGGCAAGTTGTCGCCGTAGCGGAAGGTGAGCCCGCGCGCCTCGACGCTGCCGGCGATGCGCTCGACCTGCACCAGCGGCTCCTCGTCGCGCACCACCGGCTCGGTGTCGAGCACCTCGCGGATGCGCCCGAACGAGGCGGCGCCGCGCTGCGCCAGGCTGATCACCCAGCCGATGGCGATCATCGGCCACACCAGCTTGCCGAGGAAGAAGTTGAAGGTGACGAACTGGCCGATGGTGAGCGCGCCGCGCAGCACCAGCGAGCCGCCGTACCAGAGCACCGCTACGAAGCCGAGCCCGACCAGGCCCTGCAGCAAGGGGTGGAATGCCGAGCTCCACAGCACCAGCAGCCGATTGCGCGAGACGTACTCCTCGTTGGCGGCAGCGAACTGCTGCTCCTCCCACTCCTCGCGCGCATAGGCGCGGACGACGCGCAGGCCCGAGAGGTTCTCCTGCACGCGCGCCGAGAGGGTCGAGAACGACTCCTGCACGCGCTCGAAGAGGTCGTGGATGCGGTCGCCGAAGAACTTGGTGACGAGAGCGACGATCGGCATCGGCGCCAGCGACATCAGCGCCAGCGCCGGGTGGATGCGGAACATGAAGATCAGCGAGCCGATCGCCGTGAAGACGGTGTTGGTGCTGTACATGATCGCCGGGCCGCAGAGCATGCGCACGGCGGAGAGGTCGTTGGTGGCGCGCGCCATCAGGTGGCCGGTCTTGTGGCGGTGGAAGAAGCCCTGCGGCAGCCGCTCGAGCTGCGCGAAGAGGTCGTCGCGCAGGTCGACCTCGACGTCGCGCGACACCGTCACCAGGATCATCCGCTGCAGGTAGGTGAAGATGCCGCGCGCGGCGGCGATGAGGACCAGCAGGCCCGCGTAGACGAGCATGGTGCGCGGCGACGGCGCGGTGCGGAAGCTGTCGACGGACTTGCCGACGACGACGGGCGAGGCGAGGCCGATGACGGCGCCGCAGAGGATCGACAGCATGCCGAGGACGATCTGCCGCCGGTAGGGGCGGAAGTAGGGCAAGAGGCCGCGGAGATTCTTCACCGGCTCGGCTCCTCGGCCGCGGCGCGGTAGGCCGCCAGCACGCCCTCGCGGCCGGCGGGATGGAGCGCCGCCAGCCCGTCGCCGCCTTTCCAGGTCACTTCCAGTCGCAAGATCGGCCTTCCTTCCGCCACGTACTTCGCCTCGTAGTTGGTGCGCGGCCCCTCGTCCCAACCCGCCGGCCGCCGCGTCACCGTGGCTGCCGGATGCGAGGCGAGAAGCGCCGCCACCGCCTCGCCGTAGGCGAGGAAGTCGGTGGCGAACCACAGCGTACCTCCTGGCCGCAGCAGCAGGAGGACGAGGTCGACCGTCTGCGCGTCGAAGAGCCGCCGCCGTTCGTGGCGCGCCTTCGGCCAGGGATCGGGGAAGTAGACGTGGACGGCGCGGGCGAAGCCCCGCGGCAGCACGGCGGCGAGCACCGTCTGCGCCTCGCCGCGGATGGCGAGGAGGTTCTGCACGCCGCGCCGCCGCGCGCGAGTTACGAGCAGGCGGAAGTATTCGCCGGCGAGCTCGATGCCGACGAAGCGCGTCTGCGGTTCGGCGAGCGCGCGGCGCAGCAGGTAGCGGCCCTTGCCGAAGCCGATCTCCACTTCCCACGGGCTCTCGCCCACGCCGTCGGTCGGCGGCACCAGCGCATCGAGCTCGAGCGGCACCGCGACCTCGGAGAGGAGCCGCTCGCCGCCTGCAGTGGCGAGCAGCACCGGCGCCCTCACGCGCTCGCCAGCCTTCCGGCCTCCATCGCCTCGGCGGCGGGCGGCGCCGTCGCTGCAGGCGCTTCCTCCACCACACGGTGCTCGGCGAAGTAGTCGTAGAAGGTGAACCACTGCGTCGGGTGCGCGCGCACCTCGCTCTCGAGCACCGTCGCCCACTGCTGCACCGCAGCGGCGAGGCTGCGCTCGCGGTCGCCGCCGGAAGGGACCTCGATCGGCGGATGGATGCTGCACTCGAAGGCGTAGTCCCTGGTGTAGCGGATGAAGGTGGGCACGAGGGGCGCGCCGGTGAGCATCGCCACCAGGAACGGGCCGCGCGGGAAGCGCACGCGCCCGCCGAAGAAGTCGGCGGGGATGCCGGGGCCGCCGAAGTCGCGGTCCCCCTGCATGGCGACGAGACGCCCGGCACGCAGCGCCCGCAACACCGGCAGCGACGACCAGCTCGCGTCGGGCTCGATGGCGATGGCCTCGACGTCGGCGAGGTTGCGGAAGATGCCGCGAAAGCGCTCGACGTCGCCGAACTTGTCGGGCACGAAGACGACCGAGAGCGGCATGCCGCGCCCGAGCACGATGCTGCCCAGCTCGTAGATGCCGTAGTGCGCGGTGAGGATGATCGCGCCCTTGCCGGCCGCGTAGCTGTGCTCGACGTGCTCGAAACCGGTGATCGCCCTCGCCAGCTCCTTGGCCCGCTCCGGCGGCAGCTGCGCGAAGCGGAAGAGGTCGACCCAGTAGAAGGCGAAGTGCCGCAGCAGCGCCGAGGCGCCGCGGCGCGCGCGCCACGAGCGCTCCGGCACGCCGGTGATGCGCGCGAAGTTCCGCGCCAGCATCCGCTTCGAGCTCGGGTAGACGACGAAGATGGCCCAGATGACGCCGCGGGCGAGGAAACGCTCGAGCCGGCGGCTCAGCCGCGGCGCCAGCCAGGCGAGGATGGGAAAGCCGTGGCGGATCGCCCAGGTGTGGTAGCGGTCGGCGAAGCGTGGGCGCGGCGGCAGGTGCTTCTGCATCAAAGCCTCGTTACGCGAGGCATCGAGATCGCTTCGTCGCTACGCTCCTCGCGATGACATTCGAGCGTCATCGCGAGCGAAGCGAAGCGATCTCGATGCATGGCCAACCACGGGGCCGGGCATCTCACAGCAGATCCTCGCGTCCCTGCTCGCGGAGACGGTCGACGATCTCGCGCACCTCTTGCGAGCGCTTTTTCTCGATGACCAGCACGGCATCGCCGGTGCGCACCGCCACCATGGAGTCGAGGCCGAGGGCGGACAGCGTGCCCTCCTCGGCCCACAGCAGGCTGTCCTTGCAGCCGACGGCGACGACGTCGCCCTGCGTGCTGTTGCCGTCGCGGTCCTTCGGCAGCACCTCGGCGAGCGCCTCCCACGATCCCAGGTCGCTCCAGCCGCAGTCGAGCGGCAGCGTGGCGAGGTCGTCGAGCTTCTCCATCACGCCGTGGTCGATGGAGATCGCCGGCAGCGTGCGGTAGAGCTCGGCGAGGCGCTTCGGCTCGCGCGCGATCGCGGCGAGGCCCTGCGCCAGCGCCGGCAGGTGGCGCTCGACGAGGGCCAGCAGCGTGTCGCCGCGGAAGGCGAAGATGCCGCCGTTCCAAAGGTAGTGGCCGCTCGCGAGGAACTGCTCGGCGCGCGCGCGGTCGGGCTTCTCGACGAAGCGCACGACGCGGCGCGGCCCGGCGGCGACCTCGCAGTGATCGTCTTGCGGCGACGGCACGAGCTCGAGGTAGCCGTAGCCGGTCTCTGCCCAGCGCGGCGTCACGCCGAGCGCCAGCACCTTGCCTTCGGCCGCCGCCGCGGCCGCGTCCCCGAGGACCTTGCGGAACCCCGCATCGTCGGCGATGCGGTGGTCGGCGGGCAGCACCACCACCGGCTCGCTGCGCCGCGCCGCCGGCATCGAAGCGACCGCCCAGGCGATCGCCGGCGCGGTGTTGCGCCCCTCCGGCTCGGCGAGCACCTGTGCACGCGGCACCTCGGGAAGCTGCTCGGCCACCGCCTCGGCGAGCGCCGCCGTCGTGCACACCCACACGTCGCGCGGCTCGACGAGCGGCTGCAGCCGCTCGACGGTGCGCTGCAGCAGCGTCGCGCCGCCCTCGAGCGCCAGCAGCTGCTTGGGGCGGGTGCGGCGCGACAGCGGCCAGAACCGCGTGCCGCTGCCGCCGGCGAGGACTAGGGCCTGCATGCTTGGGCCTGCATCGATGTGCGATCCCGTTTCGTTGGGCGCGAGAGTATAGGACGAGGGCCGCGGCGAGCCGCGGCCCTTATTGATTGCAGACCAGGGCCGCGGCTTGCCGCGGCCC
>DASYQD010000107.1:0-41980 GCA_036005845.1 Thermoanaerobaculia bacterium
CGGGGGCCGCCGCTGCGTCACCGGCGCGCCTTTCCTTGACCACGGGAGAGGGGCGGCGCGCCTCCGCTCGGAAGCGCCGTTACGGTCGTGACCGCGCAGCGGTGGTGAAGCGCTTCCGAGAGGCGCCGCTGCGACGGCCCCCGCGCCCGCTGCCCGCTCCGGCCGATCCGGGAATGGTCACCAACCTGCGTTTCGCTCGCTCCGCGAGAAAGGAGGGAGTTTCGGAGAGGAGCGCTCGTGTAGGCTCGCTCGCTCATGCGCAAGTGGGGGTTGACGGTGGCGTGGATCGGCGCGGCATTGGTGCCGTGTGTCGTCTATTTGGGTGGCGAGCTTTGGTTGCTCGATGGGCGTTTGGGGTTGCCGCTCGATGATGGGTGGATTCATTTGCAGTTCGCGCGGAACCTCGCTGCGGGTGCGGGGTTGTCGTACAACCCTGGCGAGTTGGTGGCGGGGTCGACGGCGCCGTTGTGGACCGCTTTGTTGTCGGTTGGGTTGCTGGTGCACTTGCCGGCGTTGGTGTGGGCGAAGGTGCTGGGTGTCGCTTGCCACCTGCTCGTCATCGCCGGGACTTGGCGGTTGGCGCGCGAGCTCGGGTTGACGAAAGAGCTCGCCGTGGTGGCGGCGGGTCTCGCCGCCAGCTCGAGCGTGCTGGTGTGGAGTGCGCTTTCGGGGATGGAGATTCCGTTGTTCGCGGCCTTGAGTGTGTGGGGCATCGCGCTGCACGTGCGCGAGCGGCGCGAAGCGGAACGGATGCCGCTGTCGTTGGCATTGTTTGGGCTGGCGGTGTTGGCGCGGCCGGAGGGGTTGCTGTTGCTCGGGCTCGCGGTGGTGGATCGCGCGTTGGTGACGCGGCGCGGCGACGGCGAGCTTTGGCTGCAGCGGCCTGCCTGGCGACCGCTGCTCGTCGGGGTGGCGCTCGCGGCGGTGGCGGTGGTGCCGGTGCTGCTCGTGTATCAGTGGCTGGCGGGGTCGCCGTTGCCGACGACGTTCGATACCAAGGCGGGGTACTCGACGCCGGGGTGGCCGCGTGGGCGGTATCTGTTCGAGGTGATCGGGGTGTGGGCGGCGGCGCAGCCGATCGCGACGTTGCTGGCGCCGGTGGGTGTGCTGGCGTTGATGGTTCGGCTGGGTAGCGACGAGGACCGGGGGTTGTTGCCGGCGGCTTGGTGCGTCGGTCTGCCGCTCGCCTACGGCGTGTTGTCGGGGAGCGGGCGCGGCATCTTCGGCAACTTCGGGCGTTACTTCTTTCCGTTGCTGCCGGTGGTCATCGTGCTCGCGGTGGTCGGCGTTGCGGATCTCGTGGCGCACGTGCCGTCGCGGCTGCGATGGCGCGGCGGCGGCGTCGCGTGGCTCCGCCTTGCGGGCGTGCTGTTGCTGATTCCCGGGCTCGTCGCGCTGTTTGGTGGCGCCGCGCGGTACGTGCAGAACGTGCGCGACATCGAGGACGGCGACGTGCGGCTGGCGCGGTGGCTGCAGCCGCGGCTGCCGCCGGACGCGTTGCTGGCGGTGGACGACATCGGGGCGCTGAAGTTCCTCCTTCCCAATCGGGTGCTCGACCTCGCGGGGATCGTCTCGCCGCGCGTCCACGAGTACGCGCGCAAGTCGGCGCGGGTCACGCATTCGTTCTGTCCAGGGATCCTCGAGTTCGTGCGCGAGCAGCGGCCCGACTACCTGGCGATCTTTCCGCGGCGCCACGCCTGCTTCCCGCAAAGCGAGTTCCCGGCGTTGCTCGAGATCGAGGTGCCTGGCAACGTCACGCTCGGCGAGGGTACGATCGTGCTCCACGCCACGCCCTGGACGCGGCAGCCGCTGCGCAGTTCACCGTCAGGCTGACGCGCACGCACCTTCGACTCCGGAGACCATCCCTTGCGCATTCCCCACTTCGACTTGAAGCCCGCCGCCCAGGAGCTCGCGCCCGAGCTGCAGGCGCGCTGGGCCGACCTGCTCGCCCGCACCGCTTTCGTCGGCGGCGCCGAGGTGGAGGCGTTCGAGAAGGCATTCGCGGGCTACCTCGGCGGCCCCGGCTGCGTCGGCGTCGCCAACGGCACCGACGCGCTGGTCGTGGCCCTCCACGCCCTCGGCCTCGAGCGCGGCGACGAGGTGCTGGTGCCGTCGTTCACCTTCTTCGCGACCGCCGAGGCCGTGGTGTGGGCGGGCGGCGTGCCGGTGCCCGTCGACGTCGAGCGCGACACCTTCAACCTCGACGTCGCCGACGCGGAAGCGCGCGCCACCGCGCGCACCGTGGGCATGATCCCGGTGCACATCTACGGACAGCCGTGCGACCTCGACGCCGCGCTCGGGCTCTGCCGGCGCCGCGGCTGGTGGCTGATCGAGGACGCGGCGCAGGCGCACGGCGCCACGTGGCGCGGCCGCAAGGTGGGCACCTTCGGCGCGCTCGCCGGCTGGAGCTTTTACCCGTCGAAGAACCTCGGCTGTTTCGGTGACGGCGGGGCGGTGACCGGCGCCGACGCCGAGGCGCTGGCGCGTGTACGTACGCTCGCCAACCACGGCCGCCTCGAGCACTACCGCCACGGCGTCGTCGGCACCAACTCGCGGCTCGACGGCCTTCAGGCCGCGGTGCTCAACCTGCGGCTCGAGCGGCTCGACCGCGACAACGCGCGGCGCGCCGAGCTGGTGGCGCGCTACCGCGAGCGGCTCGCCAAGGTTGGCGACCTGCGCTTCGCGACGGTGCCGGAGGAGGCGCAGCCGGTGTGGCACCAGCTCACCGTGCGCACGGCGGCGCGCGACGGCCTGCGCCAGCACCTGCTCGACGCCGGCATCGGCACGGCGATCTTCTATCCGATCCCGCTCCACCAGCAGCCGGCGCTCGCGCCGCTGCTGCCCGCCGGCCTGGCGCTGCCCGCCTCGGAAGCGGCGGCGCGCGAGGTGCTCTGCCTGCCGCTCTACCCGCAGCTCTCCGAGTCGCAGGTCGACGAGGTGTGTGACGCGGTGCGCGCCTTCTACGGCGACTAGTGGCTGCTCACGGCGACTGAGCGGCGGGGCGGGCGGTGGCGCTCCCTGCCCCTTGAGGGGCAGGGGGTTGGGGGGACAGGGGTGGAATGAGACCCCGGGGAGGGGGTAGGGTGGGTGACGGCAGCGCGCTTTGCGCGCGGGGCGGGCCCAGCAGCTCGCGCGAGATGCCGGCCGCGAGCAGCCGGCGGTGCTCGTCGAGCAGCGCCGCTCGCCCGTGCCATGCCCCCAGCGCCGCGGCGCGTTCGCTCGCCGGCAACGCCGCGAGCCACGCCGCCGGCGGCTCCTCCGGCCGCAGCGCCAGCAGGCGCGTGAAGGTGCCGAGCCACGGCAGGTCGCGGTGCAGCAGCGCGCCGCTCTCGTACTCCACGGCGGGCAGGTCGTCGCTGTGCGGCGGCACCGTGGCGAGCCACGGCTGCAGCTCGCGCTCGGTGGCGACGAGCAGCGGCAGCAGGTCGGCGGGCCGCGCGATGCCGATGTCGCGCAGCTCGTCCGCGACACGCGGATCGGCGAAGGCGCGCGCCAGCGCCTCGCCGGACCACGCCGCCGCTTGCGAACCGGTGACGATGGTGAAGGCGTTGAGCGTCGAGGCGTCGTACCAGACCTGCACGTGCGGGAAGGTGTCGGCGAACGCCTTGACGATCATCGCGTAGTTGCGCGGCAGGAGCGAGTACATGGGCAGCCACATCGAGGCGACGCCGCCGGGCCGCAGCCGCGCCGCGAGCAGACGGAAGTACTCGCGCGAGTAGAGCGAGCCGTTGCCGGCGTAGCGCGGGTGGATGGAGTCGGAGAGCACCGCGTCGACGGTGCGCGGCGAGGCGAGCAGGAAGTTACGGCCGTCGTTGATCTCGACGTGCACGCGCGGGTCGGCGAGCACGCCGTGGTTGACGGCGCGGAACCAACGGTCGGAGGCGGCGAGCACGGCGGGGCTGATCTCGACGATCGTCACGTCGTCGACCGGATGGCGCGACACCGCCCACGCCGTGCCGCCGCTGCCGAAGCCGATGTGCACCACCGACCTCGCCTGCGGCGCCAGCAGCAGGGGCAGGTGCCCCTGCAGCTTCTGGATCGCGTAGAGATCGGGGCTGGTGCCGGCGACGTTGACGCCGTTGAGCTCGAGCGAGAGGTAGGGCCCGCGCCGCGACGGCAGCCGGCGGATGGTCACCGAGGCCTGCGCGTCCTCGTGGAAGTGGACGAGGTCGCCCGGCTTGTCGTGGCGGAACATTCCCGCGGCGAGGATGACGCGGTCGCGCGGCAGCAGCAACGCCGCGGCGAGGATCAGCACCGGCGCGGCCGCCGCCGCACTCAATAGAAGCCTTGGCGCCGCGCTCGCGGCGCCTGCCAGCGCCGGCCGGCGGCGCGCCAGCAGCACCGCGAGCAGCGCGTTGCAGGCCGCGACGGCGAGCAGCGCGTTCTGCGTGCCGAGCGCCGGGATGAGCAGGAAGCCGGCGAGCAGCGAGCCCAGCACGGCGCCCAGGGTGTTCCAGCCGTAGACGCCGCCGACATCGGCGCCGAGGCGTGCCGCATCGCGGTGGATGGCGCGCACGGCGAGCGGGAACGACATCCCCATCAGGAGCGTCGGCGGCAGCAGCAGCGGCATCACGGCGAGGAGCTGCGCCAGCGCGATGCCGCCGAAGGCGGTGGGGTGGAGCACGCCGCCCGCCCACACCAGCAGCGCGTTGAGGCGGCCGAACAAGAGCACCTGGACGGGGATCCACAGAGCGAGCGCCAGCTCGACGAGCGCCAATGCTGCGAGGAGCGAGCCGATGCGATCGGCCCATGGCGCCGCCAGCAGGCTGCCCGCCGCGATGCCGAGCAGCACGAGCAGCAGCATCAGGCTGTAGGCGTAGACCGAGGAGCCGAGGTAGAAGACGAGGATGCGCGTCCACAGCACCTCGTAGGCGAGGCTGGTGGCGCCCATGCCGAAGAAGAGCAGCAGCAGCCAGCGGCGCTCGCGCGCTTGCGGCGGCTCGGCCGCCACCGGCCCCGCAGCCGCACCGCGGCGCGACAGCGGCAACGCGAGCAGCGCCGCGATCAAGTTGCAGGCGGCGGCGAGCAGCAGCGTCGCGCGCAGCCCAATCCACGGAATGGCGACGAAGCCGGCCACCGCCGTGCCCACCACGGCGCCGAGCGTGTTGAAGCCGTAGAGCAGCCCGGTCGTGCGTCCGGCCCGCCCTTCCGGCGGCGCGGCGCCGGCGAGCACCAGCGGCAGCGTGGCGCCCATGAGCAGCGTCGGCGGCAGCAAAAAGACGCCGGCGAGCAGCGCGCGCCCGCCGGCAAACAACCACAGCTGGTTGCCCCAGGCGCGGTAGACGACGACGTACGCATCGTCGATCAGCGCGATCAACCGCGGCGAGGCGATGGCCAGCAGCGCCACCGCCGTCTCGCACACTGCGTAGGCGAGCAGCGGCCGCGCGAGCCGCCGCGTCAGCCGCCCGCCGAGCAGCGCGCCGGTGCCGAGACCGCCCATGAACACGGCGAGGAGCGTCGCCGCCGCCCAGGTCGTATTGCCGAAGACGAGCGACAGGAAGCGCAGCCAGACCACCTGGTCCATCAACGACGCCGCGCCGGAGAGCAGGAAGCAGCCGGCGAGCAGCGCCAGGCGCAGCGCCGGTCCGCGCCCGCCGCCGCTCGGCGCGCTCACGGACGCCGCGCCGCCGCCGCTCGCCGCTCACCCGACATAGAGCACGGCGAGCACGAGCAGCGCCCAGAGCGCGAAGTTGACCAGGAACGGCGGGTCGGTGAGCACCTCTTCCGTCGGGTTGGCGTGCCCCGGCCGCTGGTAGCAGAGGTAGAGGTAGCGGAAGATGCCGAAGAGCACGAAGGGCACCGAGTAGACCAGCCCGCGGCCGTGCTTGGCCACCGACTCCTCGGCCATGGCGTAGAGCGCGTAGCAGATCACCGTCGAGGCGGTGACGACGCTGATCATCTGGTCGAGGAAGGTGGGGCTGTAGTGCGACAGCACGCGCCGCTGGTCGGGCGCGCGGTCGGCGAGCAGCAGCAGCTCGTGGCGGCGCTTCGAGAAGCCGAGGAAGACGGCGACGAAGAGCGTGCAGAGGAGGAGCCACGTCGACACCGCGACGCCGACCGCCGCGGCGCCGGCCTCGACGCGCAGCAGATAGCCCACCGCGATGATCATCACGTCGAGGATGACCACGTGCTTCAACCACGAGGTGTAGAGCGCGTTGAGGAGCAGGAAGGCGAGCACCAGCGCCAGCACGCGGAGGCCGAGCGCGGCGCCGGCGGCGAGCGCGGCGGCGGCGAGCACGACGGCGACGGTAGTCGCCAGCGCGACGCTCACCGCGCCCGAGGCGATCGGGCGTTTTTGCTTCAGCGGATGGTGGCGGTCCGCCTCGCGGTCGCGGACGTCGTTCCACAGGTAGATCGCCGAGGCGGCGGCGCAGAAGGCGGCGAGCACGAGCAGCGCGCGGCCGAGCAGCGCGCGATCGCCGAGCCGGTGCGCGAACACCACCGGCGCGAGGACGAACAGGTTCTTGACCCACTGCTGGGGCCGCATCGCCCGCAGCAGCGGCGGCATCGAGATCGTCGGCACTGCTTTGTCCAGAGCGTCTCCAGAGGGCGGGTATTGTACGCACGCACCACCGCTCCGCTCTCGCGCACCGCCACGCATGGCCGATCCACGACTGCCGCGTGATCTCCGCGCGTCGCGCACACCGCGCGCGCTGTTGCTGCCACTGCTGTTGCTGCAGCTGCTCGCCGTGTGCACGCTGATCGCCGGGCGCGACACGCTCATCCTGCGCGACGTGTTGGCGACGCACCTGCCGATGAAACAGGCCGAGGCGATGGCGCTGCGGCACGGCGAGCTGCCCGAGCTCGACGTCCACCGCGGCGGCGGCCAGCCGCTGCTCGGCAATCCCAACGGCGCGCCGTTTTATCCGACCAACGCGCTCTACCTCGTCGCCTCGCCGCTGTGGGCGCTCAACGCGCACTTCTGGATCCACTTCCTCATCGCGCCGTGGAGCTTCGCCTGGCTGATGCGGCGGCTGGGCTGCGCGCGCGCGGCGGCGTGGGTAGGCGGCGCCGTCTACGCGACGAGCGGCTGGTTCCTGTCGCAGATGAGCTTCTACGACCTCGTGCCCGCGGCTGCGCTGGCGCCGGCGTTCCTCGCGGCATGTCTCGCGGCACGCGACGCCAGGGGCGATGCGAGCCTGCGCGGTCGCGGCTGGCGCGCAGCCGCGGCGGCTGGCGCGCTGTGGTCATTGCTGCTCCTCGGCGGCGATCCGGCGGTGGCGGCGCTGGCGCTCGTCGCCGCGGTGCTGGCATTCGCGCTGGTGCGCGGAACCGGAAAAAGCTCGACTCGCGATGAGGCGCCGACAGCCGTCGCGGGCGAAGTCGCCAGCGCGGCTGACAGCAACGCGGGCGATAGCGCAGTCGCGGCGGAGCCAAGTCTGTCGCCCCCTCCACCGCAGTCGCTCATCGCCGCGCGTTGGTTGCCGCTCGCGCTCGCTTTGCTCTGCGGCACCGCCATCGCGCTGCCTCAGCTCGTCGAGCTGCTCCGCATCCTGCCCACCTCGATGCGCGGCGTGCGCGGTTACGACGCCGTGGCGAGCACGGTGGCGAGCTGGGACCCGCGGCAGGCGCTCGAGCAGCTCCTGCCGCTGCCGTTCGGGCGCGTCGACCGCTCCGGCCCCGGCGGCTTCTGGGGGCAGCGCTTCCACACCGGCATGCTGCCGCTCTTCATCACGCTCTACCCAGGGCTGCTGCCGCTCCTGCTCGCCGCGGCGGCAGGCCGCGGGCGCGCGCGCGGCGGCCGCTTCGCCTGGTCGGCGCTGCTGATCGGCGTCTTCGTCGCGCTCGGCCGCTTCAACCCGGCGGTCCAGGCGCTGGCGGCGCTGCCGGGCGGCGGCATCGTGCGCTTCCCGATCAAGGCATGGCTGCTGGTGGCGATCGGCGTCTCGGCGCTGGCGGCGATCGGCTGGCAGCGGGTGGTGGTCGACGGCGAGGCGGCGCCGCTGCGCCGCCTGCGCATCGCGGTGCTCGCCTCGGGCGGCTTGCTGCTCGCGGGCGCGGTGGCGGCGTGGTCGGCGACGAGGCCGCTGCAGGCATGGATGGCGAGGGCGGCGCCGCACGGCGCGCCGCCCGGGCTCGTCGCCGGCGAGGCCCACCGCTGGGCGCTCACCGCGGCGAGCCTCGCCGCGTTGACCGCCGTGCTCGGTTGGCTGCTCGAGACGCGGGCCGCCGCCGCGGCGCTCGCACTTCACGCCGGCGTGCAGCTGTTGCTACTGGCACCAGCGACGATGGCGCTCGACCGCGCGGCGCCGTACGAGCGGACGCCGGCGTTCGCTTCCGCGCTGCCACTTGGCACGCGGGTCGCGCACGGCGGCGTGAGCCGCCTCTTCGGACCATTGCCGCGTCGGGCGGCACCGCATGGCCAAGGCCGCTGGCTGTCGCGGCAAGGCGCGGCATCGGGGATGCCGCTTGCCGGCGTGCCGCTAGGCTGGCGCTACGAGCTGTCCGCGTCGCCCGAAGGTCTCGACTCCTTCCTCACCCGCCTCGGCATCGAAGCGATCAAGCGGCTCGACGACAGCGGCCGCGTGCGGCTGCTGCGCGCCTGGGGCGTCGAGGCGCTGTTGCTCGAGCGGCCGCTCGCCGCCGGCGCAGGCGCCGTACGGCTGCTGGCGACGACACCTGGTCCGTTAGCGTTCACTTACCTCTATCGCATCGACGGCGCGACGCCGGAGGTGCGCCGCGTCAGCGGCGTCCGCGTCGCCGCCGAGCCGCGCGCCGCCATCGCCGCGCTGCTCGATCCGCGGTTCGATCCGCGTGCCGAGGTGGTGCTGCCGGCCGGCCACATGCCGGCGTCGCCGGGCGCGGGCGTCGCGCGGCTGCTGCGGGACGAAGAGGAGACCCTCGAGATCGCGAGCGACGGCGACCGCCCAGGCTGGGTTGTGGTGCAGCGAGCCTGGCAGCCGCACTGGCGGGCGATCGTCGACGGTCGCGACACCAGGGTGTCGCCCGCAGATCTGCACCGCTTCGCCGTCGCCGTGCCAGCCGGCCCACACCGCGTGCGGCTGTGGGTGGATCGCCGTCCGCTGCGCCAATCCGCGCTCGGCGCGCTCGCTGGTCTCCTCGGCCTCATCGCCCTCGCCCTGCGCGGCTCACGCCGCGCGAGCGAGACGCCCTGAACGCGTGCTCGCGAGCGCTCGCGCGGGCCTGCTACCCTCCCGCGCGCTCATGAGCGACCTCGACGCCATCGTCATCGGCGGCGGCCCGGCCGGCAGCACCGTCGGCGCGCTGCTCGCGCGTGAAGGGCTGCGCGTGCGCATCTACGACCGCGAGCGCTTCCCGCGCTTCCACGTCGGCGAATCGCTGTTGCCGCGGAGCGAGCCGCTGCTGCGCCGCCTCGGCGTCTGGGACCAACTCGCCGCCGCCGGCTTCCAGCGCAAGTGGGGCGCGCACTTCACCTTCGAGCCCGACGGCGGCAGCAACCACATCACCTTCGCGCGCGCCCTCGGCCGCAAGCCGCCGGCGCAGGCGTTCCAAGTCCGCCGCGCCGCGTTCGATCACCTGCTGTTGAAGAATGCGGCGGCCCAGGGTGCCGAGGTTTGCGAAGGCGTCGAGGTGCTCGCCGTGCGTTTCGACGGCGAGCGCGCCGTCGGCGTCCGCGTGCGCCACGCCGACTCATTCGAGGAGGACGTCGACGCGAAGGTGACCTTCGACGCCACCGGCCGCGAGGCGCTGCTCGGCGGCCAGCTCAAGCTGCGCGAGCGCGACCCGGTGCTGCGGCAGGCGGCGATGTTCTCGCACTACCGCGGCGCCCGCATGGCGCTCGGCCGCGACGGCGGCGACATCCTCGTCGTCGGCGGCCCGGCCGGCTGGTACTGGATGATCCCGCTCGACGCCGAGACCACGAGCGTCGGCGTGGTCTTCCCCGGCGGCGTCATGGCGGCGCGGCGCGGGCGGCCGCTCGAAGAGTTCTACGAGGAGCTGCTCGCCGCCTCGCCGGAGGTAGCGGGCCGCATCGCCGGCGCCGAGCGCATCGAGGCGGTGCACCCGATCGCCGACTTCTCGTACCGGCTGCGCCGCTTCGCCGGCGACGGCTGGGTGACGGTGGGCGACGCCGCGGCCTTCCTCGACCCGGTGTTCTCTTCCGGCGTCCACGTGGCGCTCACCACCGGCACGCGCGCCGCCGACGACGTGGCGGCGGTGCTCGAGAGGAAGGGCCGCCTCGACGCCGGCGACCTCGCCGGCTACGAGCGCTTCGCGCGCCGCGGCCTCGATCGCTTCCGCCGCTACATCGTCGGCTACTACGACCCTGCGTTCGTCGGCATCTTCGCCACCGAGCCGCCGTTCGAGGGCGTGCGCGCCGCGGTCGTCTCGGCGCTCGCCGGCGGCGTCTTTCACATGACGCTTGTGCAGAAGCTGCTCGAGAAGCTCTTCTTCATGGGCGTCGAGCGACACCGCAAGCGCATGGCGAAGGGCAAGCTGCCGCTGGCGACGGCGCCCGCCTGCGACGTGCGGCAGGGCGCCGGCATCGCGGCGCCGCAGCCGAGCTCGTCCAGATGACACCGCGATAGCATCGCGGACTGCATTAGCATTTCCTGAATGTCCGAGCCGCGGCCCGCAAGCGAGCGGCGCAGCTTCCGCAAGGTGCTGGTCGCCAACCGCGGCGAGATCGCGGTGCGCGTGCTGCGCGCGCTGCGCGAGCTCGGTATTCGCGGCGCCGCCATCTACTCCGACGCCGATCGCAAGGCGCTGCACGTGTTGATGGCCGACGAGGCCTACCGCATCGGCCCGGCGCCGTCGCGCGAGAGCTACCTGCGCGCCGAGGCGATCGTGGAGCTGGCGAAAAAGATCGGCGCCGACGCGATCCACCCGGGTTACGGCTTCCTCGCCGAGAACGCGCGCTTCGCGGCGCTGTGCGAGGAAGCGGGCGTCGAATTGATCGGGCCGCCCTCGACGGCGATCGCGGCGATGGGCAGCAAGATCGAGAGCCGGCGGCTGATGCAGCAGGCGGGCGTGCCCACCGTGCCGGGAGGCCGCGATCCGCTGCCCGACGTCGAAGCCGCCGAACGCGCCGCCGAGGCCATGGGCTACCCCGTGATGTTGAAGGCAGCGGCGGGCGGCGGCGGCAAGGGGATGCGCATGGTCGCGGCGGCGGGCGACCTCGCCGCCGCCTACCGCGGCGCGCGCTCCGAAGCGGCCGCGTCGTTCGGCGACGACGCGGTTTACATCGAGAAGTACCTGGTCGAGCCGCGCCACGTCGAGATCCAGGTGATCGGCGACAAGCACGGCACCATGGTCTCGCTCGGCGAGCGTGAGTGCTCGCTGCAGCGGCGTCACCAGAAGGTGGTCGAAGAGGCGCCGTCGACCGTCGTCTCACCGGCGCTGCGCGCGGCGATGGGCGAAGCGGCCGTGCAGGCGGCGCGCGCGGTGGGCTACTGGAACGCCGGCACCGTCGAGTTCCTGCTCGACAAGGACGGCACCTTCTACTTCCTCGAGATGAACACGCGCCTCCAGGTCGAGCACCCGGTGACCGAGCTCGTCACCGGCCTCGACCTGGTGCGAGCGCAGATCGCGGTGGCGCAGGGCGAGCCGCTGCCGCAGAGCTTCCAAGGCGTCGAGCCGCGCGGCCACGCCATCGAGGTGCGGCTCTACGCGGAGGATCCGTACCGCAACTTCGCGCCCTCGCCGGGCCGCATCGACCTGCTGCGCTGGCCGCAGGGCCCTGGCGTGCGCAACGACGTCGGCGTCTACGAGGGCGGCGAGGTGCCGATCCACTACGATCCGATGCTCGGCAAGCTCATCGTCTGGGGCGAGGACCGCGCGCAGGCGCTCGACCGGCTGGGCCGCGCGCTCGCCGAGTTGCGCATCGAGGGCGTGGCGACGGGCGTGCCGCTCTTCCTCGCACTGCTGCGCGACGAGGAGTTCCGGACGGGCGCCTTCGACATCGCCTGGCTCGACCGCAAGCTCAAGGCGGGCGACCTGGCGCTGCCGGAGCATGCTGTCGACCGCGATTTGCCGTTCGTCGCCGCGGCGCTCGCCGAGATCGAGCGCGGCGGGCGCGCGGCGGCGGCGCCGCCGGTCGAGAGCGCGCGCTCGCGGTGGAGCGTGGCGGCGCGGCACGAGGGGCTGCGCAACGGCGGTGGCGCGACGTGAGCTGCGCGGAGTCGCGTCCAACGGAGCGCGCGCCGTGGAGCTGATCGTCACCGTCGGCGAGCGCACCGAGAAGGTGCGCGTCGAGCGCGCGGGCGAGTGCCTGCGCGTGCACGTCGGCGAGAAGTCCTACGACGTCGACCAGGCGGCGATCGGGCCTCGGCACTGGAGCATCCTCGCTGGAGGCGAACAGTTCGAGGTGACGGTGCTGCCGCGCGGCCCGGGCCGCTGGTGGGTGTCGAGCGCCCGCGGCGGCGTGCTCGCCGAGGTCACCGATCCGCTCACCCACCTGGCGCGGCAGGGCGCCGCCAGCCGCGGCACCAAGAAGCGCGATCAGGTGACGGCCTACATGCCGGGCCGCGTCGTCGCCGTGCTCGTCGCCGCCGGCGAGCCGGTGCGTGCCGGCCAGGGCGTGCTCGTGCTCGAGGCGATGAAGATGCAGAACGAGATCCAGGCCGAGCACGACGGCGTGGTGAAGCGCGTCTGCGTCGCCGCGGGCGAGGCGGTCGAGGGCGGCGACCTGCTCTTCGAGCTGGAGTAGCGCGCGCTTACCGCGTGCCGAGCACCGCGAGGGCGGCCGCGGCCACCGCGTCGACGCCGATGTCGCGCAGGCAGCGGTGGTGGAGCAGCGGGCAGTGCCGCCGGAAGCAGGGCGAGCACCAGCGATCGGTGTAGAGCACGCGGTGCCCCTCGCCGGCGGGCGCGGTGCGGCGTGGATCGGTGGGGCCGAAGAGCGCCACGCAGCGCACGCTGAGCGCCGCAGCGACGTGCATCGGGCCGGAATCGTTGGTGACCAGCAAGTCGAGGTGGGCGAGCACGGCGGCGAGGCCGCGCAGATCGAGGTCGGGGCCAATCAAGGGATGGATCTTGCCGCTCTCCTCGTGGATGCGCACCGCCGTCCACACCTCCTTCGGCCCGGCGAGGATGACGATGCGGGCGCCCGCGACCTGGCGGCGGAGCGCCGTCGCCAGATCGGCGAAGCGGCGCCACGGCCAGCGCTTCGATGGTCCCCATTCGGCGCCGGCGAAGAGGCCGATCAGCGGCCCGTCGCCGCCGAGCTTGGCGCGCTGCAGTCGCTCGGCACCCGTAGCGAGCAGCGCGGGATCGCGCGGCAGCCGCGGCACCCACGACGCCGGCGGCGACATGGAGAGCGCGTCGAGCAGCTCGCGGTAGTCCTCGATCTGCGGCCGGCGGCCGCGGCCGCGCAAGTCGCGCGGGCGCGGCACCGGCGGCCGCAGCAGCGGCGCGCGCCAGCCGCCGCGGTAGCCCCAGCGCCACGGGATCCCTGCCTGGTACGGCAGCCACGCGGAGCGAATCGAGTTGGGAAGCACGATGGCTTCGTCGCAGCGCGCCTCGCGCAGCCGCGCGATCGTCTCCGCGTCGTCGGCGCCGCGCTCGACCGTCTCGCCGACCGCGGGTGACAACGAGAGCAGCGGCGTCAGGTGGCGCTTGGCGAGCGTCACCACCCGGCGGTCGGCGGCGGCCAGCGCCTCGACCACCGGCAGCGCCATCACGCAGTCGCCCACCCAGTTGGGCATCACCAGCAGCGTGCGAATGGTCACGACGTTCCCCGTTGCGGGCGCGGCGGCGGCGCGGCGCCGTCGCCGCCGCGCAGCGCGAAGATCCAGTTGTTGCCCTGGTGGAAGACGGGACGCGCGTGCTCGGCGAGCATGCGGCGCAGCGCGCCGTCGAGCTCGGGCGAGACGTACTGCTCGAGCTCGTGGCGGATGCCCGGCGGCCTCGCGCCGGCGCGGTGCTGCGGCGGGAAGTAGTAGACGAGTTTCACGCCCGCAGCGCGCAGCCGCTGCGATGCGGCCGCGGGATCGGGAGGCGAGCCGGCGAAGGCCGCGAAGGGATCCGCATCGACGACCGAGCCCCAGACCGCCGGGCGGTCGAGGTAGAAGGCGCGCGTCTCGCCGGCCAGCAGCACGCGCGCCTCGTCGCTGGCGTGCTGCGACAGCGTGCGATAGGCGTCGAGGTAGGGCTGACTGCGCCGCAAGTAGTCGTCCTCGTCTTCGAGCCCGGCGACGACGCGCAGCGGCTCGTGGCCGTCGAGCTGCCACACCGAAAAGATCGCGGCGAGCTGGACGAGCAGCAGCGCCAGCGCGACGGCGACGAGCGCGGCGCGAGCCGCCGGCCGCGATGCCACGAGCGCCAGCGCGCCGCCGCCGGCGATCGCCAGCAGGAGCAGCAGCGGGGTGAACGAGCGCGCGGTTGGAGACGCGACGAGCACTGGCAGCGCCAGGACCAGCGCGAGGACGACCAGCGCGCACGGTATTGGAGGGACGAGCCGATGGCGAGCCTCCCCGTCGTGGAGCGGTTGCGCGGCTCCGCGGGCGGCGTCGGAATCAACGCGCCGGCGCCGGGGAAGGACGACCAGCGCGAGCGCGACGGCGGCAGGCAACAGCAGCCCCGGCCATTCGTCGATCAGGTTGGGCTCGAAGAGGTAGCCGCGCAGCCGCGCGACGAGCGGCGCCTCGCCGCGGAAGTGCGCGAGCGCCGTTGCCGCGGGGCTTTCGCTCAGCAGCGGGTACAGAGGGTTGCCGCGCAGCAGCAGGTTGCGTCCGTACCACGGTAGCGCGACGACGAGCACGAGGCCGATCTGCGCGGCGAGCCGTCGCCATGACCGCGAGCTTCGCGGCAGGGGCAGCAGCAACAGCACGAGCGCCGGTAGCGCGTTGTACTTGGTGGCCGCCGCGGCGCCGAGGAAGATCGCTTCGAGCCATCGCGCTGCGGGCCGCTCCTCGGCGTCCAAATGCTGTTCGAGCGCCAGCGTCACGTAGAGCGCCACCAGCCAATCGTTCCCGGCGGTGCCGGCGACGAGGTTGAGCATCGGCGCGCCGGCGAGCAGCACCGCCGTCCACGGCGCCGCGCTGCCGCCGAAGCAGCGGCTCGCGATGCGTGCCGCCGTCACCACGGCGGCCACCGCCGCCAAGAGGTGGAGCAGCTGCGCCAGCTCGCCGCCGCCCAGCGGCAGCGCCAGACCGTAGAGCATCTCGGCGTGCAGCGGGAAGTAGCTGTAGGCGAGCCAAGGCATGTCGACGAGCCGTCCGTACAGCGCCGCCTGCCTCGGGATCGCCAGGTGGTAGATCAAGCTGTCGATGGCGATCGGCGGCGCCAGCGCGACGAGCAGCGGCGGCAGCAGGCAGACGAGGGCGCCAAACCAGAGGACGCGTGAAGATGTAACCGACGCCGGAGGGGTGACTCCCTCGTCGTCGCGCCCGATGTTTGCTGCGGTCGGGCGCACGGTCTGCGTTGCGAGCTCGGCGTGTTCGCGCCCTGCGGAGTCGATCGTGGTGAGCCGGTGCTGCGTCATCGCGTCTGTCGTGAGTGCGACGCGCTCGTCGGCGGGCGGCGCGTTGCGCGTGGCGAGCACCTCGAACATCGGGCGCAGCTCGAGCGCGAGCAGCAGCCAGCCGACGAGCAGCCATGGCGCCGCGAGCAACGCGTCAGGAAACCACCACGGCGCCAGGTAGCCCCAGACGGTAGCCGTGATCGCCGCACCCAGCGCTCCATGCGCCAAGAGCGAAGCGTGCTCGGCGCGCAACCTGCGGCAGAGCCACTTTCCCCAGCCGACGAACGCGCCGACGAGCAGCGCCAGCAAACCGAGCAGCCTCGCGATGCGCGCGACGGCGAGGAAGGGTTGCGGGAACGTGGTCCAGGCGAGCAGGATCACGACGATCAGCGCCGCTACGGCCGCGCCGAGCGCCGCGACGGTCCGCCAAACCCGCGGTGCAGCGGCGGTCGTCAATCCAGCCGCCATCGCCGGTGCATCCACAGCCACTGCTCCGGCCGCTTGCGGATGTCGCCCTCGAGCGCCGCGAGGTAGCGCGCGGTGAGCGCTGCCACTGCCTCGTCGCCGCGGTTCTCGCTCCCTTCTGCATCGGAAGGCAACATCGGCTCGCCGATCTCGACGCGATAGCGGCCACCGGGCTCGGGCCAGGCGACGATGGTCACCGCCGGCGCGCCGGTGCGCAACGCCACGCTCGCCGGCAGCGGCGTCACCAGCGCCGGGTGGCCGAGGAACGGCAGCACGATGCCCTGGCCTGGGCGCACCCGCTGGTCCATCACCACGCCCGCCTTGCCGCCCTCGCGCAGCACGCGGAAGAGCTGCTTGGCGGCGCCGCGCTTGGCGATCTGGCGCTCGTTCCAGCGGGCGCGCTCGGCGTCCATGTAGCGGTAGACGAGCGGGTTGTTGAACGGCCGCACGACGACGTGGAACGGCCCGCGGTAGAGGCCGACGGGCCGCGCCGCCACCTCCCAGTTGCCGAGGTGCGCGCTCAATACCAGCACGCCGCGGCCGAGCGCGTCGGCCGCCGCCAGATGATCCCAGCCCACGAGCGTGAGCCGTTTGCAGAGGCCGACGGCGTCGAGCCGCGACAGCGCGATGGTGTCGCAGGTCATCGCTCCGAAATGCCGGTAGCAGCGGCGGGCGATGCGAGCGCGCTCGCGCGGCGGCAGCTCGGGGAGGACGAGCTCGAGGTTGCTCGCCACCGTACGGCGGCGGATGCCGAGCGCCCAGATCAGCTCGCCGAGCGCCGCGCCGAGAGGGCGCGCGGCGGCTAGCGGCAGCGCACGCACCAGGCCGCGTACGGCGAGAAAGAGGGCGAGCTCGCCGCGGTGGCGAAGGCGCGGTGGGGACGGCGCGGTGGGCATGGAGGCCGCCGGCGGCGGTGGGGGCGGATTCTACGGCCGGGCTTACGAGGGGGGCCCGCTGAGCGTGGTGCGCGATCGGCTGTCGATCGTCCGCGAGCGGCCCGCGAGAAGGATGGCTACGTGTGGGTTGCCGGCAGGCGAGCAGAGAGCCAGCTCCAGAACGCCGGCTCGGGCGCGGCGGTTACAGGCAGCTCCCAGAGTGGCAGCGCGAGTTTGCCGTCGAGCTTGACGCGGTCTTTCGCGGTGGTGAGCACGCCGACGGCTTCAGCGCGCTGCGCGGCGCGCGCGATGAGGCGCACGCTGCGCGGCGGGTAGGCATGGTGGTCGGCGAAGGCGACGTGGTCGGCCACCGTGACGCCCGCGGCAGCGGCGGCGCGGCGCACGCGCTCGGGCCGCGCGATGCCGGTGACCAGCAGCAGCGCACCGGGCGGACCGTTGATACTAGCGACCGTCTGTGAGTTTTTCTGATGGTTCGACGATCCTCCCGCTCGGGTCGTGACTCGCTCACTGCTATCGGCGGGTTTCACCAACTGCGGTGCCTGCGGCCGCACCACGCAGGCGAAGGCAGCGCCCGCGAAGCCGTATGCAGCGAGCGCCTCACTTACCTCGCGCGCGCGCTCGGGCGTTGCGCCCGCGCCTGTCAGCAGCACCGCGTGTGCGCGCGCTGTCGCCACTAGCGGCTCGCGGAGGCGACCGCTGGGTAGGAGGCGGCCGCCGCCAAACGGGTCGTCGTCGGGCAGCGCCAGCAGATCGAGGTCGCGATGCAGCCGCAGGTGTGAGAAGCCGTCGTCGAGCAGGAAGAGCTGCGGCGGCGCCGCCAACGTGGCGAGCAGCAGCCGCGCGGCGTCGATGCGCCGCGCCGCCACCGCGACGGGAACGCCCGGCAGCGACTCGGCGAGTAGCCAAGGCTCGTCGCCGGCGCGTTCCGGCAGCACCAGCGGGCCAGCGCCCGTGGACACCACGAGCGGGCCGCTGCCGCGGCGGCCGTAGCCGCGCGACAGCACCGCCACCGCGACGCCGCGCTCGCACAGCCAGGAGGCGACGGCGCCCACGACCGGCGTCTTGCCGGTGCCGCCCCAGTGCAGGTTGCCGATGCTCCACACCGGCACCGGCAGCCGCTCGGCGCGCGTGCTCCAGTAGCCGACACGGCGACGGTGGGCCGCGGCGTAGAGGCGTTGCCAGGGCGAGCGCGAGGGCGGCGGCGCGGTCACCGGCGTGCGCGGCCGGGAGCCCGCATCTCCACCGCCGCGGGCGCTCGTGGCGGCGCGAGAGGGTCGCGTGGTGTCGCGGCCGCCGACACTCTTCGATTCGTCCGCGCCTGCGCGGCAGTCGCCGCCGCCTCGCGAGCCGCCTCGACCCGCGCGAGCACCGGCCTAAGCACCGCGAGCGTGCGCTCGAGCGCGCCGCGGTTGGTGTCGACAAGGCGCAGCGCGCGCGCGCCCAGCTCACTCGCCGTCGCCGGCTCGTCGAGCCACTCGCGCCACGCGGCCGCGAGATCGTCGCTGCCCGCCACGCGCCGCCACGCTGCCGCGGCGTCGAACTGCGCCGCCATGTCGCGGAAGTTCTCCATCGACGGTCCGACGGCGATGGCGCGCGCGAAGCGCGCCGGCTCGAGCGGGTTGTGGCCGCCCTTCGGCGCCAGCGTGCCGCCGACGAAGCAGCCGGCGGCGAGCCGATACAGCGACGCGAGCTCGCCGAGACTGTCGAGCAGCAGGACAGCGGGCGCGGCCGCAACGGTTCCTTCGGCTGCGCCAGGCAAGATCGCGGCGCGCGCACTGAGCTGCGACGCGCCGCTGCTCGCCGTCTCGAGCGCGCTGCGGCGTTGCCACGGCAAACCGCTCGCGGCGAGCAGGCGCGCGACTTCCTCCCACCGCTCCGGATGCCGTGGCGCCAGCACGAGCAGAGCGCGCTCGCCGCCGCCGATTGACTGGAAGGCGGCGAGCATCGCGCTCTCCTCGCCGGCCATCGTCGAGCCGGCGACGAGGATCGGCCGGCCCGCCGCCGCGGCGCGCATCGCCTCCTCCAGCCGCGGCTGCGGCGTCGGCTCGGGTGCGTCGTACTTGAGGTTGCCGGCGACGGTCACTTTCTCCGCCGCCACGCCGAGGCTCTGCAGCCGCCGTCCGTCCTCCGCCGTCTGCACGGCGAAGCGATCCACCGTGCCGAGAAGCCAGCGCGCCACGCGCGGCCGCTTCGACAGCAGCCGCAGCGTGCGGTCGCCGACGCGGCCGTTGATCACCACGACCGGCAGCTCGCGTTGCCGGCAACGGGCGAGGAGCAGTGGCCAGTAGTCGCCTTCGACGAGCACCAGCGCCGCCGGCTGCACCCGCCGCAGGAAGCGCTCCACCAGCGGGTCCAAGTCGATCGGCAGGTAGCCGACGGCGGCGCGACCTCCGAAGCGCACCCGCGCGCGCTCCTGGCCGGTCGGCGTGATCGTCGTCACCAGCAGCGGCGTCGCGGCCGGCAGCGTGTCGGCGACGACGGCGGCCACCGCGACCTCGCCGACCGACACGGCGTGCAGCCAGAGCGCACCCGGCGTCGCCTCCGGCACCGCGATGCTCAGCCTGCCGCGCAACGTAGGAAGGTAGTGGCGACCGCGGAGCAGCAGCAACAACGGGCCGGCGGTGACGAGCAGGATCGCCACGGCCAGCTGGTACAGGAGCCATGCCACGGGCGGGCAGTATACGAGCGCTCCGGCGGCCCTCCCGGGGGAGGTCGCCGACCGACCGGGCCGCTCGCGAGCCGAATGGTTGCGGCCGGCGCGTCCTGCGGCGGCCCCAGGCACTACAATGCAGTCGAGCGCAGACGGCGGAATGGCGACACCCCCCCGCGGGTTCTGCCCTGCGCCGTACCCGGAAGCGCGGTCTACTGTTCGGCCTAGACGCCGTCGCCGGGCCGTCCGTAAGCTTCCCGGGAGGAACCCTGATCTTGACGGTACCGATGCCCAGGCTGATCTTCAGCGAGCGCGACGAGCGCCAGCGTTGGCACGACTCGACCGACCTCGAGCTGCTCGAAGGCCTGCGCGCGGGCAACGAGCGCGCCCTCGACGAGCTGGTGCAGCGCAAGACCGCGGCCCTGCTCCAGGTGGCCTTCCGCGTCCTCGGCGACATCGAGGAGGCGCGCGACGTCGTGCAGGTCTCCTTCCTTCGCATGTGGGAGCACCGCACGCGCTTCGACGCCCGCTGGAGCCCCAACACCTGGATCTACCGCATCGTCACCAACCTCTCGATCGACCACCTGCGCTCGCGCAAGAGCCGCGAGCGGCACCAGGAGCCCTATCGCCACCACCTGCGGCAGGTGGAGTCCGAGCGCGGCTTCTCGGAGCTGCAGGCGCGCGAGGTGGAGGCGATCTTCAACGAGCTGGCGCACGGCCTCTCCGAGAAGCAGCGTCTCGCCTTCCTGCTGCGCGAGGTCGAGGGCCTCTCGTCGCAGGAGGTCGCCGCCGTCCTCGAGTGCCGCGAGTCGACGGTGCGCAACCACCTCTTCAACGCCCGCAAGGCGCTGCAGAAGGAGATCCGCCGGCGCTACCCCGAGTACGCGCAGGAGATGCCGCGCCGCCTCAATCTCGAAAGCAGCGAGCAGGAGGCGCTGGCGCCGTGAGCGGCCATAACGAGCTTCTTCGCTGCCCCGACTGGCGCCGGCTCGCCGCCGCCCGCGATGCCTCGCCCGCCGAGCCGCCGGGTTGGGAGGAGGCCCTGCGCCACCTCGACGCCTGCGCGGACTGCCGCCCGGCCGCGATCGCCGCCGATCCGCTGCTCGCCTTCCGCCGCCTGCCGGCTCCGGCTCTCGCCGCCGACGAGGCGGAGTCGATGCGCCTGCGCGTGGCCGCGCTCGTCGGCGCCAGCCGCATCACCGGCGCGCCGCCGTCCTCGTCGCGGCTCGCCGCGCAGCTCACCCGCCGCCGCCGTTCCTTCGCCGCGCTGCCGCTGCGCCAAGTCGCCGCCGCCGCCGTCGTCGCCGTCGCGCTCCTCGCCGGCGGCAACGCGCCGCAGGGCGATGCGGTGCTCGCCTTCGCGCCCGCCGCCGGGCTCCCGAATCACCCCGCCAGCACGCCGGCGCTCGACGCCGCCATCGCCGCCGAGCCCGTCCTCGACGAGCTCGACCGGCCCTTCGACCACGTGGTGCAGTGGAACGGCGACGACCTCTCCGTGGTGCTGGTAGTCGACGGACGGCTGGGCGTCTGAGCGGCCGGCAGCTCCTCGACGCGCGCAGCACCCGCTGCGCGGCGCTGCTGTTGCTGACGCTGCTGCTGCCGGCCGCGGCGCTCTACGCACAGGCCGACGCCGAGCTGGTGCTTCACGTCTACGCGCTGCGCCACCAGACGGCCGGGGACGCCCTCGGGCTCGTGCAGCCGCTGCTCTCGCCGCGCGGCACCGTCGAGCTGCGCCCCGGCGACAACACGCTGGTGCTGCGCGACACCCCACAAGCCATCTCGCGCATCCTGCCGGTGCTGGTCGGCTTCGACCACCCGTCGCGGCCGGTCGACGTCGAGCTGTGGATGGTGCGCGCCAGCGGCAAGAGCGCCGTGTCGCCGCCGATGCCCAGGCAGAGCAGCGTCCCCCCCGACCTGCTGCGCGCGCTCGCCGAGCACCTGCCCTACGAGCAGTACGCGCTCCTCGGCAGCAGCAAGGTGCGTGGCGCCGAGGGCGAGAAGATGACCTTCCAGGTGGCCGGCGACTACGCCGTCCGCTTTCGCCTCGGCACCGTCGTCGCCGAGCAGCGGCTGCGCCTCAACGACTTCGAGGTGCTGCTGATGCCCGACAACGGCGACCCGGTGTCGCTGCTGAAAAGCCAGCTCAACCTCTGGCTCGGCCGCAGCATGGTCTTCGCGCTGTCGCCGGGCGAGGGGAGCAGCACGGCGTTGATGGTCGTCGTGCGCTGCCGCGCTGCCGAGGCGGCCGCGGCGCCGATGCGCGCCACGCCGCGGCCGCACGGGGGAGGCGGCTGATGCAGTTCGTCTGCCGGCTCGGCACGCCCGAGGGCGCCGTCATCGAGGAGGTGCACAACGGCAGCGATCCGGACGTCGTGCGCCAGGACCTCCAGCGCAAGGGCTTCCACGTCTTCGAGGTGCGGCCGCGCATGGCGCTGGCGATGGCGTTGCCGCGGCGCGGCCGGCGCGGCAGGCTGCCGATCCAGCAGTTCCTGATCTTCAACCAGGAGCTCGCGGCGCTCATCGCCGCCGGGCTGCCGCTGCTGCAGTGCCTCGAGCTGATGCTCGAGCGCATGAAGAACCAGCTCTTCCGCGAGGTGCTCACCGACGTGCGCGAGCGCGTCGCCTCGGGCCAGGAGCTGTCGGCCGCCTTCGAGGCGCACGGCGAGCTCTTCCCGCGCCTCTATCCGTCGAGCCTCAAGGCCGGCGAGCGCAGCGGCGACCTCGAGAAGGTGATCCGCCGCTTCGTGCGCTACCTGCAGCTCCTGCTCGAGGCGAGGAAACGCGTCGTCTCGGCGCTCGTCTATCCGGCGGTGCTCGTCTGCCTGTCGCTGGCGATGATCATCATCATGACGGTGTTCGTGGTGCCGAAGTTCGCCGGGCTCTACGCCGACCTCGAGGCCGAGCTGCCGCTGATCACCCGCGTCACCCTCGGCATCGGGCAGTTCATTCGCGCCAACTGGCTCGTCATCGGCGTCGTGCTGGTCGGCGGCGTCTGGGCGCTGCGGCGATGGAGCCAGACGCCCACCGGCCGGGTCGCGCTCGACCACCTCCGCCTGCGCCTGCCGGTGCTGGGGCCGGTGTTCCACCGCTTCGGCATCTCGGAGATGACGCGCTCGCTCGCCACGCTGCTCGACGGCGGGCTGCCGCTCGTCCCCTCGCTCGAGATCGCCACCGGCGCGGTCGGCAACTCCTGGCTGCGCGAGCAGCTCGTGCCTACCGTGCAGCGGGTGCGCGAGGGGCGCGCGCTCCACGTCGCGCTCGAGCAGACCGGCGTCATGGAGGACCTCGCCATCGACATGGTGAAGGTGGGCGAGACGACCGGCGCGCTCGGCACCATGCTCACCAACGTCTCCGACTTCCTCGACCAGGAGGTCGAGATGCGCATGCAGCGGCTGCTGACGCTGGTCGAGCCGTTGATGCTCGTGTTCATGGGCATCATCGTGGCGTTGTTGCTGATTTCGGTGTACCTGCCGATGTTCTCGATACTCGGACAGGTGAAATGAGCCCTTCGAAGAGAGCCGGCTTCCGGGCCCCTCTCTCCCCGGCGAGGGGAGAGAGGGGTTGGGGAGTCGCCAGCACACCAGGGATGAGACTTTAAAAATGGTGACTCGCGACGAAAGCATCGCCGACCGCGTCGCCCGCGCCGCGCAGGAGAGCGAGCAGGCGCAGGCGCTTGCCGCCCGCTACGGCCTCGAATACGTCGACGTGGCGCACTTCCGCATCGACAACGACCTGCTGCGCTCGATCCCCTTCGACTTGATGCTGCGCTACCACTTCATCCCCGAGGGGCGCCACGACGGCCGCCTCGCGGTGGTGCTCGCCGACCCCACCGACGTCGTCAAGCTCGACGAGCTCGAGATGCTGCTCGGCGAGACGGTGGAGCCCAAGGTCGGCGCCCGCTCGGCGATCGAGGAGATCCTGCAGAAGTCCGAGAGCGTGCAGCGCGTCCTCGACGAGGCGAGCGAGGACTTTCGCATGCAGCTCGTGCAGGAGGACGAGCAGGGCGAGGAGGTGCTCTCCCTCGACAAGCTGACGGCCGACCAGAGCCCGATCATCAAGCTCGTCGACACCACCATCTTCAACGCCATCCAGCGGCGCGCCTCCGACATCCACATCGAGACCCGCGACACCGAGGTGATCGTCAAGTACCGCATCGACGGCGTCCTCTACCAGGCGATGGAGCCGATCGACAAGCGCCACCACCAGACGATCATCAGCCGCTTGAAGGTGATGTCCGAGCTCGACATCGCCGAGAAGCGGGTGCCGCAGGACGGCCGGTTCAAGCTGCGGCTGACGCAGCGCACCATCGACTTCCGCGTCTCCATCCTGCCCACCGTCCACGGCGAGGACTGCGTCATCCGCATCCTCGACAAGGAGTCGATGAGCAAGGACTTCAAGAACCTCAAGCTCGACATCCTGGGCTTCGACGACGAGACCATGCGCAAGCTGCGCAAGTTCATCCGCGAGCCCTACGGCATGGTGCTGGTCACCGGTCCCACCGGTTCGGGCAAGACGACCAGCCTCTACGCCTGTCTCTCCGAGATCCAGTCGTCGGAAGACAAGATCGTCACCATCGAGGACCCGGTCGAGTACCAGCTCCGCGGCATCACGCAGATCCCGGTCAACGAGAAGAAGGGGCTCACCTTCGCGCGCGGCCTGCGCTCGATCCTGCGCCACGATCCGGACAAGGTGATGGTGGGCGAGATCCGCGACGAGGAGACGGCGCAGATCGCCATCCAGTCGGCGCTGACCGGCCACCTGGTGTTCACCACCGTGCACGCCAACAACGTCGTCGACGTGCTCGGCCGCTTCCTCAACATGAAGGTCGACCTCTACAACTTCGTCTCGGCCTTGAACTGCGTGCTAGCTCAACGTCTGGTGCGCAAGATCTGCCCGCACTGCAAGCGGGCGGTGAAGGCATCGCGGCAGCTGCTCGACGACAGCGGCCTCGACGCGGCGACCTACGGCGACCAGACCTTCTACGAGGGCGCCGGCTGCATCGAGTGCGACGGCACCGGCTTCCACGGCCGGCTCGCCGTCTCCGAGCTTCTCGACCTCTCCGACACCATCCGCGAGCTGATCCTGGCGCGCCGACCCGGCTCGGAGATCAAGCGCGTCGCCAAGGAAGAGGGCATGGTCTTCCTCCGCGAGTCGGCGCTGCAGAAGGTGTTCGAAGGCGTCACCACGCTGCGCGAGATCAACAAGGTCACCTTCGTCTGACGGCCGCGCGGGAGCGACACTCGATGGCTGCACCCTTGGCCACTCTCGGCAAGCGTCTCCTCGGCATGGGTGCCGTGCCGGCGCCGCCGCACGTCTTCGCGCTCGATGCGACGACCTTGCGCTACGGCCGCTTCGTGCAGGCCAGTGGTGCTTGGGAGCTGCGCGAGCTGCGCCGCACCGAGCTGCCGGCGGAGAGCTTCCAGCCCGGGCTCCTCGGCGGGCCGCTGCGCGAGCCGGCGCTCTTCGGCGAGAAGATCGTGCAGCTCCTCGCCGGCGTCTCGACGCCGGTGCGCGAGGCGTCGCTGGTGCTGCCCGACGCCTGGCTGCGCCTCACCTTCGTCGAGAGCGGCGAGCTGCCGCGCGCCGCCGAGGCCCGCGACGAGATCGTGCGCTGGAAGGTGAAGCGGCTGCTGCCCTTCCGCGTCGAGGACCTGCGCCTGGCGACGACCGAGGTGGCGCCGCTGCCGCAGCAGAACGAGCCCAAGCGGCTGCTCGTCGCCTACGGGCTCGAGGCGCTGCTGGCGCAGCTCGAGGAGGCGTTCTCCAAGGCCGGCGTCTGGCTCGGCCGCATCACCAGCGAGAGCCTGGCGCTGCTGCCGGCCATCGGCGAGGCGCTCGCCGAGGCGCCGCTCGGCGCGCTTGCCGTGGTCCGCGACGGTGGCTACACTCTGCTCTTCACGCGGCGAGGCGAGCCGGTCCTCTACCGGTTCAAGTCCCTCGACGAAATCCCCACGGCAGCGACCCCCCGTTCCGGAGCCTCGCATCCGGGAGCTTTTTCAACAGTGGAGCGCGACCTGCGGTTGACCCGCGCCTTCGTCGCCGAGCAGCTGCCCGACCTCGCCATCGGCCGCGTCGTCGTCGCCACCGGCGACGGCAACCGCGACGAGACGCGGTCGTGGCAGGAGTGGCTGGCGTCCGGCCTCGGCCGCGCCGGCGAGCCGCTCGAAGCACTGCGCCTGCCGCTCGCCTCCGCCGAGCGCGTCGGCTGGATGGAAGTGGCGCCGATGCTGGGAGCGGCACGCGAGGAGGTTCGGTGAACGAGCTGGAGGTGCGTTGAGCGAGGCGGCTGTCAATCTCGCCTCCCGGCCGTTCGCCAACACCCGCCCGCTGCGGCGGGTGGCGCTGCTGCTGTGGGTCGTCGGCGCCGTGCTGGCGGCCGCGGCCGGGTGGCTCTACTGGCACTCGTTCTTCGGCATCGAAGGCGGCCGCGAGAAGATCGCCGCCGTCGACCGCTCGCTCGAGGCCGAGCGCCGCCGCCTCGCCGCCGCCGAGCAGGCGCTCGCCGGCATGGACCTGCGGAGCCAGAACGTCGAGGCGGCGTACCTGGAAGCGCGCCTGCGCGAGCGCACCTTTCCGTGGAGCGCCCTCTTCGAGCACCTGGCGCAGGTGCTGCCGCGCCACGTGCGGCTGGTGAGCCTGGCGCCGCAGGCGGGCGATCCCCGCGCCTCGCGGCGGGCGCAGAGCCTGCTGCGCAGCCGCCGCCCGGGCTCGATGGCGGCGAGCGGCCGCGTCTACCTGCAGATGTCCGGCGTCGCCGCCGACGACGAGGCGCTCACCAACCTGCTCGACCGCCTGTTCGCCAGCCAGTGGTTCGCCAACCCGTCGCTGCCCAACGAACGGAACGAGAACGGGCAGCTCGCCTTCTCGCTCGGCGTCTCCTACCTGCCCGGCGGGCGCGGGAGCCTCGCCGTCGCCGAGCTGCCGCCGCCGAGCGAGGAGCCCGCCCCCCGGGCGGCGCCGCCGCCGGCACCGCGGCCTTCGGCGTCGCCGCGCGCGGGAGACGAGCTGTGAGCCGTGGCTTCGCCCTCTGGTGGGAGCGCCGCTGGGTGTGGCTGCCGGCGGCGATCTTCGTCGCCCTCGGCATCGGCCTCCTCGCCGGCTACCAGCTGGCGGTCGCCGGCCGCCTCGGTCTCCAGGCCGGGGCGCTGGACTCGCGCAAGAAGGAGCTCGACGAGACCTCCGCCAGGCGCCGCGAGACCGAGGCGCTGGTGCAGCGCGCGCGCACGACGCGCGCCGCGATCGACGAGCTCTACGACAAGCGGCTGGGCAGCGAGGCGGCGCGGCTGACTGCCGTGATGCTGGAGGTCAAGCACCTGGCCCGGCAGGCGGGCCTCTACGGCATCGAGGCGATCAACTACGGCGACGAGGAGGTGCGCGAGCTGCCGCTGATCAAGAAGTCGATCACCTTCAGCGCCGCCGGCAGCTACGCGCAACTGCGCGCCTTCATCAACCTGCTCGAGCTGTCGCCGTCGTTCATGAGCCTCGACGAGATCCGCGTCCAAGGCGGCGACCCCGGCGGCCGGTTGCGCCTGCAGGTACGCCTGTCGACGATGTTCCTCGACCCGGAAGCCGGGCGCGAGCCGCGGCCGTTGCCGACGGCCGGAGGCAAGGCGTGACGCTGGGCAGCCGCGAGAAGCGGCTGCTGCTCGGTCTCGCCGGCGTGTTGGCGCTCGGTCTCGCGGTGCGCGCCAGCAACCGCAGCGGCGGCGACGTGGAGCCGCCGGGGAAGGTGGTGGCCACCTCGTCGGCGCCTGCCGCGGCGAGCGGGCCCGCGGTGCGCGAGGTCGTCGGCCTCGACCTCGCCGCGTTGCGGCCGCGCGAGAACCGCTACGCCGTGGGCCGCGATCCGTTCAACTTCGAGCCCGACCCGACGCCGCCGCCGCCCCCGCCGCCGCCGCCACCGCCGCCACCCACGCCGACGCCCTACGTGACGCCGACGCCGCCACCACCGCCGCCGCCGCCGTCGACCGACCACCTCAAGTACCTGGGCAGCTTCGGGCCGCCGCAGGCGCGCATCGCGGCGATCCTCTCCAACGGCGAGATCTACAACGTGCGCGAGGGGGCGGTGCTGGAAGGCAAGTTCATCGTGCAGGAGATCGGCTTCGAGTCGGTAGCCATCGCCTTCGTGGGCCGCCCCGACGTGCCGCCGAAACGGATCGCGGCGGGAGGCGGTGGAGGTCCGTAAGCATGCTGGAGGGGACGACGACGATGCGACGCTTGGCTCTGTTTAGCCGGATGCTCCTGCTTCTCCCGCTGCTGCTCGCCCTGGCCGGCTGCAGCTTCGCCGAGTACCGCCGCGCCCAGCTCGCCGAGCAGAAAGAGGACTGGGACCAGGCGGTCATCTTCTACCTGCAGCTGGTGCAGAAGCAGCCCGACGACCTCACCTACCGGGCGGCGCTGCTGCGGGCCAAGATCAAGGCCTCGCAGGCGCACTTCGAGGCCGGCAAGAAGTTCGCCGAGGCGGGCAGCCCCGAGCGCGCGATGTTCGAGTACCGCCAGGCGGTCGAGCTCGACTCCACCAACCAGTACGCCGCCACCGAGCTCGAGAAGGTGCGCCAGGCGATCGCCATGAAGCAGCGCCAGCAGGGCGACCTGCGCACCATCGAGGAGATGAAGAAGGAGGCGCAGGAGCGCAGCAAGCCGCCGATGCTCGAGCCGCGCAGCAAGACGCCGATCTCGCTCGAGTTCCCCAACCCGGTGTCGATCAAGGACATCTACCGCGCGCTGGGCAAGGCGTTCGGCATCAACATCCTCTTCGACCCCAACCTGAAGGACCAGGAGATCGCCATCGAGCTCAAGGACGTCACCGCCCAGGACGCCCTCGAGATCCTGATGCGCGCGGCGCAGCACTTCTACAAGGTGCTCGACAGCCACACCATCCTCATCGCCGCCGACACGCCGCAGAACCGCCGCGCCTACGAGGACCTCGTCATCCAGACGTTCTTCTTGAGCAACTCGGACGTCAAGGACGTGATGACGATGCTGCGCACGCTCGTCGACGCCAAGAAGCTGGCGGCCAACGAGCGGCTGAACGCCATCATCCTGCGCGACTCGATCGACCGCGTGAAGGTGGCCGAGCGGCTGATCGAGACCAACGACAAGGCGCGCGCCGAGGTGGTGGTCGACGTCGAGCTCTTGCAGATCAACTCGCGCAAGGTGCGCGACATGGGCACCGCGCTCTCCGGCTACACCATCAGCCAGGGCTTCGCGCCCGGGGTCAGCATCGGCGACAACGCCGCCAGCGGCTCCTCGAGCGCGCGGCTCAGCTTCGACGACCTGCGCAACCTGAACCGCAACAGCTGGACGCTCACCATCCCCAGCTTCATCTACAACTTCGTCAAGAACAACAGCGACGCGCAGGTGCTGGCGCGGCCGCAGCTGCGCATCAGCGAAGGGGAGAAGGCGGCGCTCATCATCGGCGACAAGGTGCCGATCCCGACCACCACCTTCAACACCCAGAACGCCGGCGTCGGCGGCACCATCATCCCCATCACCTCGTTCCAGTACCAGGACGTCGGCATCAAGATCAACATCGAGCCGCGCGTGCACCACAACCTCGAGGTGACGCTGAAGCTCCACGTCGAGGTGTCGCAGCTCAACGGCAAGGTGACGCTCTCCGGCCAGGACCAGCCCATCATCGGCACCCGCCAGGTCGACACCGTCATCCGCTTGAAGGACGGCGAAACCAACTTCCTCGCCGGCCTGCTGCGCACCGACGAGACCTCGGGCAGCGAGGGCGTGCCGGGGCTGTCGGAGATCCCCATCATCGGCCGCCTCTTCTCGCGCGAGAGCCGCGACGCGCAGCGCACCGACGTGGTGCTGACGATGACGCCGCACATCATCCGCCGCTCCGACATCGGCGAGGCCGACCTCGAGCCGATCTGGGTGGGCACCGAGCAGAACATCACCTTCCGCGCCAACTCGCCGCGCGTCGAGTCGGAGGTCGAGGGCGGGCCGTTCGACGAGGGCGCCGCCGCCGCCGACCGCGTGCGCGAGCTGATCCGCCAGCGCGTGCAGGAGCTGCCGCCGGGGCTCGAGGAGGGCGTCGAAGGCGAGGCGGCCCCCGACGAGCCGCAGAAGGAGGAGAAGCCGCAGGGGATCGACCTCGTGCCGCCGCCCTTCCCCAACGAGACGCCGCCGCCGCCCGACCTCGAGCAGCCCGAGGAGGAGGAGCCGCCGCCGGGGTCGGCAGCGCTGCCGTCGAGCGGCGGTGAGGCGCTGGCTGCTTCGGCCGGCACCGCCACGACCGCGGCGAGGACGAACGAAGTGAGCTCGGCGAGCGGCGTGACGCTGGCGGCGGCGGCGCCCGCGCGCGCGGCCGCCAAGGTGAAGCTGCGGCTGGTGCCCGGCGCGCTCGGCGTCACCACCGGCGACACCTTCGAGCTGCGCATCGACGCCGACGCCAAGGTGCCGCTGTCGCACCTGCCGCTGGTCGTCGCCTACAACGCGCAGGTGATCGAGCCCGTGTCGTGGGTGCGCGGGCCGCTGCTCGGCGGCGACGGCGAGGCCGAGCTGCTGGGCGCGATCAGCGCGCCGGGGCAGCTGCTCCTCGGCGCCAGCCGGCTCGGCGACCGCCCGGGCGTCACCGGCACCGGCACCGTGGCGGTGATCACCTTCCAGGCCAAGCGCGAGGGCACGGCGACGGTGCGCCTGGCGCGCCCGAAGGCGCTGGGCCCCGCTCTCGAGGACCTGCAGCCGGTGACGACGACCACCGCCAAGGTGCAGGTGGCGCCCGCCGAAGCGGGCGCCGACGCGCACGCGCCGGCGGCGCAAGAGGGGCCTCATGCATAACGCCGATCCGCAGCGTCGGAGACGAGCCGCCGAAACCGGCTTCACGCTGGTGGAGATGGTCGTCACCTGCGCCGTCATGCTCATCCTCGCCAGCGTCGTGCTGCCGACGGCGCGCGTCACCGAGCGGCGGATGAAGGAGACCGAGCTCAAGTCGGCGCTGCGCGAGATGCGCTACGCCATCGACGACTACAAGCGCTACAGCGACGCCGGCATGATCCCCGTCGACTTGGGCACCGACGGCTACCCCAAGGAGCTCGACACGCTGGTCGACGGCGTCGACATCGTCGGCCAGGTCGACAAGAAGGCCAAGTTCCTGCGCCGCATCCCCATCGACCCGATGACCGGCAAGGCGGAGTGGGGCCTGCGCAGCTACCAGGACGACGCGGACAGCGCGAGCTGGGGCGGCGAAGACGTTTACGACGTCTACTCGCTCTCCGGCGGCACCAGCATCGACGGCACGCCCTACACTAAATGGTAATCGCGATAAAAACCTTTCGACAGCGGCGGCGCTCGCAGCAAGGATTTACCTTGCTCGAGCTCATCATCGTCGTCGCCATCATCGGCATCCTCGCCACCATCGCCATGCCGAAGCTGATGCACACGCCGGACAAGGCGAAGGAGGCGGTGCTGCGCACCGACCTGCGCACCTTCCGCGACGTCATCGACCAGTACTACGCCGACAAGGGCAAGTACCCGGAGTCGCTCGACGTGCTGGTCGAGGACGACTACATGCGCGCCCTCCCCGTCGACCCGATGACGAAGAGCGCCGACACCTGGGTGACGGTGATGGAGGAGCCCAAGGCCGACGCGGCGCCGCCGGAGGGCGACGAGGACGCCAAGCCCGGCATCATGGACGTGCACTCCGGCTCCGACGCCGTCGGCTCCAACGGCACGCCGTACAGCGAATGGTAACCACGGGACGACGCCCGCGTTCTGGACCCCTTTCTCCCCGGCGAGGGGAGAGAGGGGCAGGGGCGAGAGGGGTGGCAGACAACCAGGCCGGGTACAACCTGGTCATCCTCGTCGTCGCCATCACGGTGATGAACATCCTGGTGGCGGCGGCGATCCCGCTCTGGCGCACCGCCATCAAGCGCGAGAAGGAGGAGGAGCTGATCTCGCGCGGCTTCCAGTACGCCGAAGGGATCCGCGTCTTCCAGCACCGCTTCGGGCGCATGCCGGCGCGCATCGAGGAGCTGGTCGAGGTCAAGCCACGCTGCATCCGCCGCTTGTGGGACGACCCGATCACCGGCAAGCGCGACTGGGTGCTGATCCGCGTCGGCATGCCGGGCGCCATCGACCCCAACGCGCCCAACGACAACGGACGCGGCGGCGAGGGCAAAGACCCGGACGTTCAGGATGACCAGAACGGCGGGGACGACCAGAACGGCGGCGGCGGCGACGCCACCGACACCCGCCCCAACGCGCCTCCGGGATCGCTCGGCACCACGCCCGACGGCAGCGTCGGCCTCGGCCCCATCCGCGGCGTGCGCAGCCGCAGCAAGGACGAGTCGATCAAGACGATGTTCGGCCAGCACCGCTACGACCAGTGGCAGTTCACCATCGAGCTGCTGCAGAGCGGCGGCATCGTCAACGTCGGCGGCGCCGGCGTGCCGGCCGCCACCGGCCCGCGGATATCGGCGAAGTGGATCGGCCGCCCGTTCCGCCCCGGCCTGCAGCAGCCCGGCATCCCGCAGCCGGGCACGCCGCCGCCGGCGAACCCGTGAGCCGCGCGGCGCGGAGCACGTTGCGGTGATCGCGTGCCTGCGGTGAGAACCGTACCGGTGCGCGTGCGGCGGCTGGCGCACGCCGCCGGCCTGCCGCTGCCGGGACCGGCTTCCGCGGGCAGCGCCGGGCTCGACCTGCGCGCCGCGGTGGAGAATGAGTTGGTGCTGGTGCCGGGCGCGCGCCTGCTGGTGCCCACCGGTCTCGTGATCGAGATCCCGCCTGGCTGGGAGGGGCAGGTGCGGCCGCGCAGCGGTCTGGCGCTGCGCCACGGCATCACGCTGCCCAACGCGCCAGGAACGATCGACAGCGACTACCGCGGCGAGCTGCAGGTGATCCTCGCCAACGCCGGCGGCGAGCCGTTCACCATCCGCCGCGGCGACCGCATCGCGCAGCTCGTGGTGGCGCCCGTCGCCGCCGTCGAGTGGGTCGAGACCGACGAGATCTCGGCGAGCGCGCGCGAGAGCGGCGGCTTCGGTTCCACCGGCCGCGAGTGAGGCCGCTCGCACCGCGGGCGCCGCTCCCCTGGCACATCCAGAATCTCGAAGTTTCCAAGCCGTTGAATCCCTTCAAACGGCGGCGCAGTGACAGTCGCGCCACCGCTCGTTTTTCGCCCTTGCTTGTCGCCTGCCCGCGTGTAGACTAGCCGGCGATTCCGATCACCCTAGCAAGCTCCTAAAGGAGGCATCGAATGAGGTCCACGCCGAAGTTGCGTCTGCTGGCGCTCGCGCTGCTGGCAGTCGCCTGTCTCGTCGCGCCCGCGGCGCACGCGCAGAGCTTGACCACCGGCACCATCACCGGCAGCGTCAGCGGCTCCGCGGACGCCGGCGGCGGCGTCCTGCCGGGCGCCTCGGTCACCGCAGTCCACGAGCCCACCGGCACGCGCTACAGCGCGACGACCGGCCCCGACGGCCGCTTCGTCATCGTCAACGTGCGTTCCGGCGGCCCTTACACGGTCACCGCCAGCACGCAGGGCTACAAGGACACCTCGGTGTCCAACGTCACCGCAATCCTCGGCTCCGCCGTCGAGGTGACGATCGAGATGCCGCTCGCTGCAGTGGAGGAGACGATCAACGTCGTCGCCAACGCCGACGAGATCATCAACCCCAACAAGACCGGCTCGGCCTCGGCGGTGTCCACCGCGACGATCGAGAACGGCGCCACCGTGCGCCGCCAGGTCCAGGACTTCGCGCGCATGAACCCCTACTTCGCGGTCGACGCCTCCGACGCCGCCGCGAGCCGCATCACCGTCGCCGGGCGGAACAACCGCTACAACACGATCCAGATCGACGGCGCCGTCAACAACGACCTCTTCGGCCTCGCCGACACCGGCACGCCCGGCGGCACCACCGACGCGCAGCCGATCTCGCTCGACGCCATCCAGCAGCTCCAGCTCGTGGTGTCGCCCTACGACGTGCGCCAGGGCGGCTTCACCGGCGGCGGCATCAACGCGGTGACGCGCTCGGGCAGCAACGACTGGGACGGCTCGGTCTACGGCTCGCAGCGCGACGAGAGCTTCGTCGGCGATTGGATCCGCACCCGGCCGACGACCACCTCGCCCACCATCGACACCGTGAAGCGGCCGATCTCCACCTTCAGCGAGGACCAGTACGGCGGGCGCCTCGGCGGCCCCATCCGCCGCGACAACCTCTTCTTCTTCGTCAGCGGCGAGCGCAACCGCAAGGACCAGCCCAACGGCACCTCCGCCGACGGCAGCACCTCGACGCGCTACCAGGGCACCACCAGCCCGGCGGCGGTGGCCAACGTCCTGCGCAGCCGCTACGGCTACGATCCGGGCAGTCTCGGCGACATCATCGGCGCCACCGACAGCGACCTCGCCTTCGGCCGCCTCGACTTCAACGCCGCCACCGGCCACCAGGTGACGCTGCGCCACAACTACGTCAAGGCCTCGCGCGACGTCATCGAGAACCGCAGCTCCACCTCGTTCCGCTTCCCGACCTCGATCTACAGCAACGCCGACAAGACCAACTCGACGGTGCTGCAGGTCAACAGCGTCTTCGGCACCTTCTTCAACGAGGGGCGGCTGGGCTTCCAGACCATCCGCGACCTGCGTTCCGTGCCGGCGACCTTCCCCAGCGTCGAGGTCGGGCCGACCGCGCCGCGCGCCGGCGAGGTGCTCGCCGGCACCGAGCGGTTCTCGGGCGCCAACTCGCTCGACCAGGACATCTTCGAGCTGACCGACGACCTCACCTTCCTGCGCGGCGACCACACGGTCACCGTCGGCACCCATAACGAGGCGTTCAAGTTCAAGAACCTCTTCCTCTCCGACTTCTACGGCTACTACTACTTCCCCACCCAGGCGGCGCTCGACGCCGGCCTCGCCACCCAGTACTCGATCTCCTTCGCCAACACCGCCGACCCGGCGGTGGGCTTCAAGGTGCGCCAGTACGGCCTCTACGGCGGCGACCAGTGGCGCTTCAACGACCGCCTCACGCTCACCTTCGGCGTGCGCGCCGACAAGCCGAGCTTCGTCGATACGCCGGCCTTCAACCCGGTGGTGCTCTCCGCCCTCGGCCGCCACACCGACTCGACGCCGAGCGAGGACGTGGTGATCTCGCCGCGCCTGGGATTCAACTGGAGCCCGACCGGCAAGGACCAGCTGCGCGGCGGTGTCGGCGTCTTCGCCGGCCGCACGCCGTACGTGTGGATCTCCAACGCCTTCGGCGGCACCGGTGTCGCCAGCACGGCGTTGACCACCAACTGCCCGGGCGGCACGACGCCGTTCACCGCCACGCCCTGCATCCCGTTCAACGCCAACCCCAGCACCCAGCCGCACACCGGCGGCGCCGGCTCGTCGATCTCGGTCGACCTCGTCGACCCGAGCTTCGACTTCCCGCGCGTGCTGCGCGCCACCCTCGGCTACGACCGCGTGCTGCCGTGGGACGTCCGGGCCACCATCGAAGGCGTCTGGTCGCAGACCCAGAAGGACGTCTTCTACGAGAACGTCGGCAAGGTGCAGACGGGCACCAGCCCGCTCGACGGCCGGCCGCGCTACTCGTCGATCAACTCGACGGTGACCAACGCCTACCTGCTGACCAACACCAGCAAGGGTGAGGAGAAGGTGGTCAGCCTCCAGCTGCAGCGCAACTTCACGCGCGGCCTGCAGGCGTCCGCCTCGTACACCTGGATGGACGCCAAGTCGGCGCATGACGCGACCTCCAGCCGCGCCGTCTCCAACTGGCAGTTCCGTCCCACCAAGGGCAACATCTTCGACGACGACGTGGCGCGCTCGCAGTTCGAGGTCGAGCACCGCTTCACCGTCGCTCCCACCTACACCTTCACGACCGGCCCGGTGGGTCACACCATCGCGCTGTTCTGGAACGTGCAGTCCGGGCGGCCCTACTCGATCCTCATGGGCGGCGACGTCAACGGCGACGGCCAGGCCACCAACGACCTGCTCTTCGTCCCCGGCTCGGCCGACGCCATCATCCTGCAGAGCAGCAGCGGCGCGGTGATCCCCTACGAGCGCTTCGCCGCCTTCCTGCGCAGCAACGGCCTCGGCGGCACCGACGGCAGGACCCTCGACCGCAACGAGTTCACCGAGCCATGGTCGCACCAGCTCGACTTCCACTACGGCCTCGAGGTGCCGGTCAAGGTCGTGCGCGCCGAGGTGACCTTCGACGTGCTCAACGCGCTCAACCTGATCAACAAGGACTGGGGCCAGGTGCGCTTCGTCAACCTGCAGACGACGACGCCGGTCAACTTCGTCGGCATCGACTCGGCGACGGGCAAGCCGATCTACCGCGAAGCGGCCGCCAACCGCCTCCTCCCCGGCTCGCAGTTCAGCACCGCGGACCTCCGCTCGCGCTGGCAGGCGAAGCTGGGGCTGCGTCTGAGCTTCTAAGCGAAAGCTCAGCGATCGAAAGAAAGGCGGGGCCCATCCGGGTCCCGTCTTTTTTTCTACGCGGGCCTTCTATTCGGCGGGCTTGCCGCCGGGCTTCGAAGCGATGGCGATCATCAGCTCGCGGACGACGTCCTTGAGCTCGAGCACCATCTCCGCCAGGTCGCGCACCCGCTCGTCGAGCTTCTCCGGCTCGGCGCTGCGGTTCTGGATCGACTTGCTGCGCACCTTGTAGCTCAGCCGGTCCTCGAGGACCTCGAGCTTGGCGAAGGTTTCCTTGAAGCGGTTGGCATCCACGGCTCGCCCTCCTCGCCCTCGGCTTCTCAGCCCGCCGGCCGGCGGCTCTTCTCGCCGCGCAGCTCGCGCAGGTAGTCGACCAGCGCCTGCACCTGCTGGCGCGACAGATCGGGGTTGGCCGGCATGCTGCCGAACACGCCCTGGCGGATGACCACCGCCCACGAGCCGGGCTCGGCGCCGTGGGTCCACGAGTCGTCGGTCAGATCGGCGTTGTAGTTGCCCATGTACTGCGGCGTGTTGCCGTTGCCGGCGACGCCGTGGCACTGCGCGCAGCGGTCGCGCCAGAGCTTCTCGCCCTCGCTGCGCTTGGGGAAGAGCGCGTCGCAGCCGGCGAGCGCCAGGCTGGTGGCGACGACGAACACGACGGTGCCGGCGACGAGCCGGCGGTTGCGGCGGTGGGTGGCCATCGGTGTCTCCTCCGCGATCGCGGTATCTCGTCCGCGAAACTAGGCGTCTTCTCTCCGAAAGACCTCGGTGGCGGTCGCCTGGTCGCGCGGCCGCACCACGATCTCGTCGACGTCGACGTGCGCCGGCAGCGAGCAGACCCAGCGCACGCACTCGGCGACGTCGTCGGCGGTCAACGGCTGCATGCCTCGATACACCTTCTCGGCGCGCTCGGCATCGCCGGCGAAACGGACCAGCGAGAACTCGGTCTCGACGAGACCGGGCGAGAGCTCGGTGACGCGCACCGGCTTGCCGAGCAGCTCGAGGCGCAGCGTGCGGGTGAAGGCGCGCAGCGCGTGCTTCGACGCCGTGTAGCCGGCGCCGCCGCGGTAGGTCTCGAAGCCGGCGATCGAGCCGACGATGACGACGAGGCCGTCGCCGCTCGCCTCGAGCTTGGGCAGCAGCGCGCGCACGGTGTAGAGCACGCCGAGCACGTTGGTGCGGAACATCGTCTCCCACAGGTCATCGCGCGCCGCCTCGATGCGGTCGGTGCCCAGTGCCTTGCCGGCGTTGGCCACCAGCACGTCGAGCCGCGGGATCGCGGCGGCGAAGGCCTCGACGCTCTGCGCGTCGGTCACGTCGAGCGGCAGCGCGCGCGCGCCGAGCGGCTCGGCCACCTCGCGCAAGCGATCGAGCCGCCGCGCGCCGAGCACCAGCTCGTAGCCCATGCCGGCGAGAGCGCGCGCGGTGGCGGCGCCGATGCCCGAGCTGGCGCCGGTGATGGCGGCGACGCGGCGCTTCGTCACTGGGCGCTCCGTCAGTTGGCGCTCCGTCACTTGGCCTCCTCCGGAGCCGCCAACTCTCGCGCCGTGCGGACGACCTCGCGCTCGTTGTCGAAGGAGAGCTGCGCCAACGCCTCGTCCCAGGGGTACCAGCGCGCCGCCACCACCTCGCGCGGATCGCTGTCGCGCTCGCTGCCGTCGAGGTAGGCCATCAGGTAGTAGTCGACGCGCTTGTGGATGCGCACGCGGCCCTCGACGTCGTAGCTGTAGTCGATGCTGGGCAGCGGCGTCAGCACCCGCGCCAGCACGCCGGTCTCCTCGCGCACCTCGCGCACCGCCGCTTCCGGCGGCGCTTCGCCGCGCTCGACGTGCCCTTTCGGGAGCTGCCAGCGGCCGGCGCGCGGCGCGATGAGCAGCACCTCGCCGCCGCGGACGACGAGACCTCCCGCCGAGTGGTGGTGCTGCACTCTCATCGTCGGCCGGGATCCGTCACGGGTACAACCGCTCCAGGCTCCAACCCGTGGCCGTACGGCGGAACAGCTCGCGGTCGTGCAGGCGGTGGTCGCGGCCGCTCCACAGCTCGATCTGCTCCGGCACCAGCAGGAAGCCGGCCCAGAACGGCGGCCGCGGCACCGCGGATTCTGCGTAGCGCTCGGCGACCCGCGCGCACCGCTCTTCGAGCAGCGCGCGCGAGGCGAGCGGCGCGCTCTGCCGCGACGCCCAGGCGCCGATCTGGCTGTCGCGGCCGCGGCTCGCGAAGTAGGCGTCGGACTCGTCGGCGGGCAGCGGCTCGACGGCGCCCTCGACGCGCACCTGGCGGGCGATCGTCGGCCAGTGGAAGCAGAGCGCGGCGCGCGGGTTCTCGTCGAGCTCGCGGGCCTTCCTGCTGCCGAGGTTGGTGAAGAAGCGGAAGCCGCGCTCGTCGACGATCTTGACCAGCACCATGCGCACCGACGGCCGCCCCAGCGCGTCGGCGGTGGCGAGCGCCGCGGCGGTGGCGTCGTGCGTCTCGCCTTGCTTCGCCTCGGCGAAGAGCTGCTGGAAGGCGGCGATGGGATCCGCATCCGTGGGCGCCGCGTCGTGCACCGGCTCGCCGCCCAACTAATTTGCCCCTTCGTCGCCCACCTCGGGGCTCCACGACGGCAGCGCGCCGGGGTCGACGCCGACCGACTCGAGCGCCTGCCGCCACACCTCGTCGGGATCGCCGGCGAAGACGAGGCCCGCGGCGGCGGGCGCCGTCAGCCAGTCGTTGCGCAGGATCTCCTGCACCAGCTGGCCGGCGCCCCAGCCGGCGTAGCCGAGCAGCAGCCGAAAGGACTTCGGCGGCGCCACCGCCAGGTGCGACAGCGTGCCGACGTGCTGCGTCAGCGAGACGCCGGGGATCACCTCCGCCGACGATGCCGGGTCCCCGCCGTTGCCGCCGGCGGCGCGGAAGAGCACGGTGCCCAGCTGCGGCTGCACCGGGCCGCCGAAGTGCGCCACCACGTCGGCCTCGCCGTTCCACTCGATCTCCATGCCGGAGAGGATCTCCGACACCGAGATGGCGGTGGGCCGGTTGATGATGAAGCCGAGACTGCCCTCCGCGTCGTGGTGCACGAGCAGCACCACGCTGCGATGGAAGAAGGGATCGAGGATTTGCGGCATGGCGATGAGCAACAGGGGCGCCTGCAGCTCCGCCTCGGAATCTGCCATCGCGAGGATCTTATCGGCCGTTGAGGCCGTGCACTAGAATGCCCGTGCTCGGGATTCGCCTCGTTTCCTTCCCGCTCAGGAGGACTCCCCATCATGGATCGCAGGACTCCGGCCGAGACGCTCAGCGTCGGCGGCCGTGAATATCGCATCGCTCCGCTCGCGGCGGCTGTCACGGCCGGGCAGAAGCTGTCGCGCCTGCCGTACTCGCTGCGCATCCTGCTCGAGAACCTGCTGCGCCGCCAGGGCGAACCGGGTGTCACCGCCGAAGGCATCGCGGCGCTGCTCGAGTGGCAGCCGAAGGCGGTGCCGTCGCGCGAGATCGCCTTCATGCCGGCGCGCGTGCTCCTGCAGGACTTCACCGGCGTTCCCGCCGTCGTCGACCTCGCGGCGATGCGCGACGCGATGCAGAAGCTCGGCGGCGACGCCAAGCGGATCAACCCGCTGCAACCGGTGGAGCTGGTGATCGACCACTCGGTGCAGGTCGACGAGTACGGCAGCCAAGCCGCCTTCCTGCTCAACGCCGACCGCGAGCTCGAGCGCAACCGCGAGCGCTACGCCTTCCTGCGCTGGGGGCAGGAGGCGTTCCACAACTTCCGCGTCGTGCCGCCCGACACCGGCATCGTGCACCAGGTGAACCTCGAGTACCTGGCGCGCGTGGTGATGAGCGAGGAGCGCGACGGCGTGCTCTGGGCCTACCCCGACACCCTCGTCGGCACCGATTCGCACACGACGATGATCAACGGTCTCGGCGTGCTCGGCTGGGGCGTCGGCGGCATCGAGGCCGAGGCGGCGATGCTCGGCCAGCCGATCAGCATGCTGGTGCCGCAGGTCGTCGGCTTCCGCCTCGCCGGCAAGCTGCGCGAGGGTGCCACCGCCACCGATCTCGTGCTGCGCGTCACCGAGATGCTGCGCCAGCGCGGCGTCGTCGGCAAGCTCGTCGAGTTCTTCGGCGCCGGCCTCGCCAACCTGCCGCTCGCCGACCGCGCCACCATCGCCAACATGGCGCCCGAGTACGGCGCCACCTGCGGCATCTTCCCCGTCGACCAGGTGAGCCTCGACTACCTGCGCTTCACCGGCCGCAGCGACGAGTCGGTGGCGCTGGTCGAGGCGTACATGAAGGAGCAGGGGCTCTTCCACACCCTCGGCGGCGAAGAGGCCGAGTACTCGGACGTGCTCGAGCTCGATCTGTCGACCGTCGAGCCCTCGCTCGCCGGCCCGCGGCGGCCGCAGGACCGCGTCGCGCTGTCGCAGGTGCCGGGCGGCTTCTTGCGCGAGCTCGAGACGTTGCAGGCGCACGGCGGTAAGGCGCAGCCCAAGCCGACCGCCGTCGGCCGCTGGGAGGGCGAAGGCGGCAACCCGACCCCGACCGCCGTCGCCGAGCCCGACGTCGACCACGGCGTCGACGTCGACTACCGCGGCGAGCGCTTCCGGCTGCGCCACGGCTCGGTGGTGATCGCCGCCATCACCTCGTGCACCAACACCTCGAACCCGTCGGTGATGGTCGCCGCCGGCCTGCTCGCCAAGAAGGCCGTCGAGCGCGGCCTGCAGAGCCGGCCGTGGGTGAAGACCTCGCTGGCGCCGGGATCGAAGGTGGTGACGAGCTATCTCGCCGAAGCGGGGCTGACGCCCTACCTCGAACAGCTCGGCTTCCACCTCGTCGGCTACGGCTGCACCACCTGCATCGGCAACAGCGGTCCGCTGCCCGATCCCATCCGCGCCGGCATCGAGGAGGGCCACCTCGTGGCGGTGGCGGTGCTCTCCGGCAACCGCAACTTCGAAGGGCGCATCCACCCCGACGTGCGCGCCAACTACCTCGCTTCGCCGCCGCTCGTCGTCGCCTACGCGCTCGCCGGCCGCATCGACGCCGACGTGCAGATGGAGCCGCTGGGCACCGGCAGCAACGGGCAGCCCGTCTACCTCCGCGAGATCTGGCCGTCGCAGCAGGAGGTCGACGAGGTATTGCGCACGGCGCTGCGCTCGGAGATGTTCCACCGCGAATACGCCGACGTCTTCACCGGCGACGAGCGCTGGCGCTCTCTGCCGGTGCCGGCGGGGGAGACCTACGCCTGGGACCCGGCGTCGACGTACGTCAAGCACCCGCCCTACTTCGAAGGGATGACGCTGCAGCCGGCCGCCGTCGAGCCGATTCGCGGCGCACGCGTGCTGGCGCTGCTCGGCGACAGCGTCACCACCGACCACATCTCGCCCGCCGGCGCGATCAAGCTCAAGAGCCCGGCCGGCCAGTATCTCGTCGACAACGGCGTCGCGCCGCGCGACTTCAACTCCTATGGCGCCCGCCGCGGCAACCACGAAGTGATGGTGCGCGGCACCTTCGCCAACGTGCGCCTGCGCAACCGCCTGGTCCCCGACGTCGAGGGCGGCTTCACGATTCATCTCCCCGACGGCGAGCCGATGAGCATCTTCGACGCCTCGCTCAAGTATCAGCAGGAAGGCATCCCGCTCATCGTCATCGCCGGCAAGGAGTACGGCACCGGCAGCTCGCGCGACTGGGCCGCCAAGGGTCCGCGTCTGCTCGGCGTGCGCGCCGTCATCGCCGAGAGCTTCGAGCGCATCCACCGCAGCAACCTCGTCGGCATGGGCGTGCTGCCGCTCGAGTACCTGCCCGGCGACTCCGCCGACGTGCTCGCCTTGACCGGCCGCGAGGTCTACGAGGTGCAGGGCCTCGAAGAGGCGGTCGCCGCCGGCCGCACCGGCTTCGAGGTCACCGTCCACGGCACCCGCCCCGAAGGCGGCGAGATCAGCTTCCGCGTGCGGGCCCGGCTCGACACCCCCGAGGAGGTCGAGTACTACCGCCACGGCGGCATCCTGCAATACGTGCTGCGGCAGCTGGCGAAGAGCTGAAGGAGCGCAGCACTCCTTGCCTCGTCATCGCGAGGCCGCGAAGCGGCCGCGGCGATCTCGATGCTGCGAGTTCACGAGCCGTGCGACAGGCGAGCATCGAGACCGCTTCGTCGCTCGCTGCGCTCGCTCCTCGCGGTTGAGCGCTCCGCGCGCACACTTGTGCGCGCTACGCGCTCAAAAAAAGTCCCCGTGCCG
>DASYQD010000108.1:0-106282 GCA_036005845.1 Thermoanaerobaculia bacterium
TCGATGACCTGACCTGCTCGTCCCGCAGACGTTTGTAGGCAAATGAATTACCGCGCAGCAGCTCGTCGCCATGTTCTCTCAACACCTGTGCCAGCCGCTTGACGGCAAAGATCGTCCCCTCCTCGTCAGCCGCTTGAAAGCGCCTCTGCAAGGCCGGCTCGTACAAGCCGATCAGGTCTGACGAGTAGAACTTCTCGTCGGCATCGGCGCTGAGGCCCAAGTCAAGGCCGATCTCGTAGGATTGAGGTTCGCGCCACACCCTTACGAAGGCCACTGGCGAAGTGAAAGCAATAGCCTTCTCGTCAGTCGAGACGGTTCGAAAACCATACTGCTTGACCAATAAAGAGAGTTTGCGCAGCACGGCCTCTCTGAAAGCCTGTGTCGCCGAGTGCTCATAGGTCAGCCGGCCGAGGGACGAGCAGGCAGCTGCGGGATCTTAAACGACGAGCCCGGCAGCGGAACCTTGTCTGACTGGTGCACGACAGCCTGCCGTGGTGTTCCCTCAAAACGACTTGCTCACGAGCTTCGGCCGAGACTTTTTCCTGTCAAGAGCCTCGCTCGCTGCCCGCGAGTCGAGACGGCACTCGCGCCCTGACCTCGTTCGCGCGGCCAGCCCAAGCGGGGAAGTCAGCGGCCACCTCGGTCAAAATGTGTTCACTCTCCGCGTCCTTGCCGAGCAGGTGAGCCGTGATCGCCAAATAGAGTCCTGAAAGTGCGCGATTGAGACCACCCCGGAACTCATCCCGCAATTGCATCTCAAGCGCTTCGAGCGAGCTGCCTTCGGCAAAAAACGGCAGCGCGTACTTGCGTACACACTCGACGACTTCAAGGCTTATGGCGCTGGCCGTGTTGGGCCTAAGATCCCACCAATGATCATTCAGTCCCATCAGCGCGCCGATCCGACGCCGCAGTGCACAGTCCACCTCTTTCACGACGGCGGGAAGCTCATGCCCGGTCGAGAGCTCGAAGACGTGCCGCTCGGTCAGGGCGACGTTGAGAGTAAACGTGCTATCGACCTCGTCCTTCTTCCACCTAGTCTGCTGAATATCGATGACGTGGACGAAATCACCCGCCAGCCGGTTCCAAACGAGGTTCTTACGGCGAAACCCGGCTTCGGCAAGTATTGGGTTTAGATGATCGCGGATGAGTATGTCTTTCGCTGACGACAACTGCTCACCTCTTCGGATCATAATAGATTATCCGCCCCTTCTTGACTACCTGCTGGTACTTCTGCATCGCCTGCACGCCAGCGCGAATTCCGGAAGGCGTGCGCGGCTTCAAGTCCATGAAGCGACCCCGCGACGTGACGACGTCCGGCTTCACGTACTTACCGTCTGGGAGCTGGAGTCGTGGCTCCACTTGCCAGCCCTTCGCGCGAGCCTTGTCGAAGAGTTCCGCATGCGCCTCACGCCCTTGCCGCAGCACTTGCGCCACCTCGAGTGGCTGCTCTGCCGGCTCCCTGGACCGCCTCGGCGGATTCCCTCTCGGCGGCCGTCTCGACAGCCGCCATCCCCTCCTCCAATCCGGCGATGCCCTCTTGAACGAATCCTTTGCCCTGTGCTGCATCGGATCGCCGTCCAAGGTCGACACCACCGCCTCCACAACGCCTAGGAGCACCATCCCTGCACCCACACTGGCGTCCCATTGCCCTTCGGGCTCCGGCTTCCCGTATGTCGGGCCGCCGGGCGTCGCCGAGCTGGTGTCCCTACCGTCCGGATCCACGTACCTGAGCGGATTCCCTTCGGTGTACCCGTACCGATTCCACGACTGCGGCGCATTGAGCTTGCCAGGTCCGGGGTCGGGCTGAGGAATCTTCCGATGAGAGGGTTGTAAAACCTAGCATGCATGTAATCGAGATCGTCCGCCGCGCGTGGGATTGACCAAATCCCTCTCATGCCCGGTGAACTTCATCTGCTCGACGTCTTGCTTTAATCGAGCTGAGCACTCGCGGGCGGCCTTGTTGGTCAGGTACAAGTCGTACTCGCGCAACACCTTGCCGTCGAGGTCGCGCAGCGCCCACAAGGAGCTGGCGGGCGACGGCGCGATGCGGTAGGACCACAGTCGCTCGTCGTCGGCGGTGTACATGTAGCGCCAGTCCTCGCCGCCGTTTCTCATGCGGCGCATCATGTTGAACTGGTCGTACTCGTAGCAGGGATTGCCGCTGGAACAGTCGCCCGACGGGCTGGCGGCTTGCGTCTGGTTGCCCGCCGCGTCGTAGAGCACGTTGGTGCCGGTCGCGCGGTTGGTGTTGGCATCGACCGGCGTGCGCCCGAAGCCCGGGACGTCGCTGCTGATGGCGGTGAGGTTGGCGAAGGCGTCGTACGAATACGTCTGCCAATGCAGCGCGCCGCCGCCCGTGGAGCCGGTGGCGAGATGGCCGTCGACGACGCGGCTGACCTTGTCGTAGAGGAAGTAACTGCTTCCCATCGCCGTCACGTTGCCGGCGCCGTCATAACCGTAACTGCCCGAGCCCCAGAGGTTCGGCCCCAGGCTCAGGTGCTGGGCCGAGAGCGCCGCCGGCCGCGGCATGCTGTTGGTGTCGTTGGCCTGCGTGTTGACCACCCCGTTGGAGTGGGTGATCTGGTTGTACAAGCCGTTCGGATGATAGGTGATGCTGTCGATGAAACCGGGCACGACGGTGAGGAAGCCGTTGCTGTAGGTGAAGTCGACGCCGCGGGCCGTGATCGTGCCCGCCGGACAAGTCGCGGCCGCAGTTTTTCTGCCTGTCGTCACCTGGCGCTGACAGGCTCTTCAGACGAGATTGTTTCGGTGGGCGGGGAACTATGGCGCGCCAGAGTGCGATTGTCAAAAAGGTCCGCTGCCTGGCGGCCGCAAAAGAAAAGAAAAGGCCCTCCGAATTGGAGGGCCTTCTCAGATCTGGCAGACCGTCGACCGCCGGAGCCCGACTCCCCGGCAGCTTCAGGATCTACCAGGACCTACCAGCGCGGGCGCTGACGAAAACCACCACCGCCGCCGCCGCCACCGTTCTCACGGGGACGGGCCTCGTTGACCTTCAGGGTACGACCGCCCATCTGGCTGCCGTCGAGGGCTTGGATGGCCGACTGGGCCTCATCGCCCGCCATTTCGACGAAACCGAAGCCGCGGGGGCGGCCGGTCTCGCGATCGTTCACGAGGCTGACGCTGGAGACTTCGCCGTGAGCGGAGAACAGCTCGCGCAGCTCGTCTTCGGTGGCAGAGTAGGGCAGGTTACCGACGTAGATCTTGGTCATGTAGCTCTTTCTCTTTTCTTTCGCGCCCGGCGCGTGGCCGTAGCGCTTCGATTCTCGAGGCGATTCCTCACGTGGGAATCTCGCGACGGGAGCTCAGTCACCTGGTGGGTTCTTGGAAGGCGGCTACGGCAGGAACGGTCGGGTGCAGCTTCTGACAGTAGCGCCCCATCCCTTGGGGCCTGCGCTCACGCTCCGGGGATTGTAGGGGAAGCGGGGGGCGATGTCCACCGTGGGGCCCGGAGGGGACCGCAGGACGCGCGCTGACACGCCACTCTCGTAGACTCCGCTGCCGTGACCTCAGCGAACGGTGGCGGGCGCGGCCTCGCCGGTGCGCCGGTGGGCATCCTCGGCCTCGGCGCCTACGTGCCCGAGCGGGTGATGACCAACGACGAGTGGTCGCGGTACGTCGACACCTCGGACGAGTGGATCCGCGAGCGCACCGGCATCGAGCGGCGGCGGGTGGCGGCGCCGGAGCAGAGCACCGTCGACCTGGCGCTGCCGGCGGCACGGCTGGCGCTGGAGGACGCGGGCATCGGGCCGCGCGACGTCGACGAGATCGTCGTCGCCACCGATACGCCCGAGGTGTTCATCCCCGACACCGCGGCCTTCATCCAGCAGCGGCTGGGGACGCGCGAGGTGCCGGCGTACGACCTCGCGGGGAGCGGCTGCGCCGGCTTCCTGCAGGCGCTCGACGTGGCGCGCTCGCGGGTGATCGCCGGCGCGGCGGAGCGGGTGCTGGTGGTCGGCGTCGAGCTGCTGACGCGGTTGATGGACTGGACGGACCGCAACACCTGCGTGCTGTTCGGCGACGCGGCGGGCGCGGCCGTCGTCGGCGCTTCGCCGCGGGCGGCGGAGATCTTCGCGGCAGTGGCGGGCACCGACGGCAGCGCCGCCGGCATCCTGGGCCTCGAGACCGGCGGCACCAAGGTGCCGTTCAGCGAGGAGGTGGCGCGGCAGGGCCTCCACCACCGTCTCGACTTCAACGGCCGCGAGGTGTTTCGTCACGCCGTGCGCCGCATGGCGCAGGCGGGACGGGAAGCGCTGGCGAAGGCCGGGCGCACGCTGGACGAGGTGGCGCTGCTGGTGCCGCACCAGGCCAACCTGCGCATCGTCGACGCGGTGCGGCGCGAGCTCGAGCTGCCCGAGAGTCGCGTCTACGTCAACTTGCAGGAGTACGGCAACACCGGCTCGGCCTCGGTGCCGCTGGCGTTGTGGGAGGCGCGGCGCGCCGGCCGCATCGCAAGCGGCGACCTCGTGCTGCTGGTGTCGTTCGGCGCCGGCTTCCATTGGGCGAGCGTGCTGCTGCGCTACCCCTGAGGCGGAGGCGGAGGAGCGATGGCGGTTTTTCGCATCGGCACACCCACCTCGCAGACGCCGACGAGCGTCGGCGCCCGCATCATCGCTTCGCTCTTCTATCTCGTCTTCGCCGCGATGGGGCTGGTCGTCACCGGCTTCTTCTTCGTGGCGATGAAGAACGGCATGGTCTCGTGGGGATGGAAGCCGGCGCAGTGCCGCGTGCTCGCCACGCACGTCGACGAGCTGCTCTTCACGCTGCCGCCCGAGAAGGCGGCGGTGGAGAGCCACCCCTACCAGCTCGCCGTCACCTATCAATGGGAGCGCGACGGCCGCGTCTTCAACGGCACCCACGTCGGCGGCACGTCGCAGTTCGCGACGCGCGCCAAGGCGGAAGCGGCGCTGGCTCGCTACCCGGCGGACGCGACCGTGAGCTGCTACGTCAACCCGCGCGACCCCAACGAAGCGTCGCTGCGGCGGCCGCGGCTCTGGCCCTTGCTGGTGCTCGGCTTTCCGCTGCTCTTCGTCGGCTTCGGCGTGGCGGGCATCGTGGCGACCTGGCGCGGCGGCTGGCGGCGGCGCCCGAGCTCGGACCTCGCCCCGCCGCGCTCGCGGCGGGCGGCCAAGGGCGGGCGTGGTTGCGCGGCGGCGGCGTTCAGCCTCTTCGCGATTTTCGGCGGCGGCTTCCTGCTCTTCTTCGTCGTCCCCGCGATGCGCGCTCTGGTGAGCCGCGGCTGGGAGCTCGTGCCGGCGACCATCGTGTGGAGCGGCGTCGGCGAGCACAGCGGCGACGACAGCACCACCTACAGCGTCGACGTGCTCTACGAGTACGAGCACGGCGGCCGCAAGTGGCGCTCCAACCGCTACCACTTCATGAGCGGCAGCAGCAGCGGCGAGGAAAGCAAGCAGGAGGTGGTGGCGCGGCTGCCGCCGGGCGCGCGCGTGGACGCCTGGGTGGATCCGCGCGACCCGTCCAACGCGGTGCTCGACCGTTCGCTCGGCAGCATGATGTGGTTCGCGCTGCTGCCGCTGATCTTCGTCGTCGTCGGCGTCGGCGGCATGGTAGCGATGCTGCGCGCCGGTGGTGGCGGGGGCGCGGTGCCTTTCGTGCGCGGAAAGAGAGGACGGGCGCCGACCGCGCCCGCCGGGAGCGATGGTCAGGCCGAGGCAGCCGCCGGACCGATCCTCCTCCAGCCCGCGAAGTCACGGGTCGGCAGCTTCATCGCCCTGTTCCTCTTCACCCTCGTCTGGGACGGCGTCGTCGGCTTCGCCATCTGGGCGACGATGCGCGACGGCAAGTTCGGCCACGACGGCTGCGTCACCGTCTTCCTCGGCGTCTTCGGGCTCATCGGCCTGCTGCTGCTGAGCGCGCTGCCGCGGACGTTCCTGGCGCTCTTCAACCCGCGGGCGGAGGTGCAGATCTCCTCGCCGCCGGCGCCGGGCGTGCCCGTGGCGCTCTCGTGGCGATTCCTCGGCAGCGCCGGACGGCTGCGTCGGCTCACCATCAAGCTCGAAGGGCGCGAGGAAGCGACCTATCGCCGCGGCACCGACACCACGACCGTGAAGCGCACCTTCGCGCGCTATGTGCTCGTCGACGCGAGGGACGCGTCGCAGATCGCCGCCGGCGAGACGCTGCTGGCGCTGCCCGCCGACACCATGCACACCTTCGAGGCGCCGCACAACAAGGTGGTGTGGTCGCTCAAGCTGCACGGCGACATCCCGAGCTGGCCGGACGTCGACGACGAGGTGGCGCTCACCGTCTACCCGACCTCGCTGGCCGGCGGCGAGGTGAAGTCATGACGACGATGAGCGTCGAGCTCGACGGCGGCCGCGACTCCTTCAAGCCCGGCGAGCGCGTCGAGGGGCAGGCGTCGTGGGAGCTGCCTGAGCCGCCGCGGTCGCTGGAGGTGCGGCTCTTCTGGTCGACCAGCGGGCGCGGCGATTCCGACGTCGAAGTGGTGGCGACCGAGGAGGTGCCGTCGCCCCAGGCGAGCGGCTGGGTGCGCTTCGGCTTCGAGCTGCCGCCGGGGCCGTACAGCTTCTCGGGACAGCTCATCACCCTCGCCTGGGCGGTCGAGCTGGTGGCGCCGAGCGAAGAGATGGCCGCGTCGGCGCCGATCATGGTGGGGCCGGAAGGCCGCGAGGTACGCATCGACGGCGAGCCGGCGCCCGAGCCGGCTTCGACGTGAGGACCCGAGGCTGATGCGCGCCGGCGACAACCCCTTTCGCGTGCAACGGCTGGCGCGGTTGGCGTACCGGCTCGACGACACCACGTGGGAGGCGCTGATCGGCCGCTGGGACACATTGGGCCGACGGGCGGCGCTGGTGGGTCCGGAGGGGCGCGGCAAGAGCACGCTCCTCGCCGAGCTGGCGGAGCGGCTGGTGACGCGTGACGGCTTTCGCTTGCGCGCCGTGATTCTGCGCCGGGGCGAGCGCCGGCTCGCAACCGGCGATCGCGCCCGCCTGCTCGACGGCGCCGGCGCGCGAGACCTGCTGTCGATCGACGGCGCGCAGGAGCTCTCGCCGTCGGAGTGGCGCCGGCTCCGCGACGCCAGCCGCGCCGCCGGCGGCCTGCTCATCACGTCGCACCGCGCCGGCCTGCTGCCGACGCTGCACGAGTGCCGCACCACGCCGGAGCTGCTGGCCGACCTGCTCGGCGAGCTGCTGCGCGCCGAGCGGCGCGAAGAAGCCATCGCGCCCGTCGCCGCGGCGGACGCGCTCTTCGCGCGCCACCGCGGCAACCTTCGCGATGCTCTCCTCGCGGCCTACGACGCGTACGCGGCGTCGGACCAGGCCGCGAGCGCCTGACGCTGCTCGCCGCTTCGCGCAGCGCAACATCGGTGGATTCGCGCCGATCTACTTCGCCGTGGCCGCAGCCCCTGGAAGATCGGTGGCAGGAGTTTTGCGGACCGTGGATCGGCGGAAATCAGTGTGCGACGCTTCGGCCACCGCCACATGCGGCCACCAACATGGATCTAACAGCGGAAGGAGGCACACGGTGAGCCATCGACGAGCCGTTCTGTTCGCCGCCGCCTTGTCATTCTGGCATCTCTCGGCCCGAGCGACGCACGAGCCCCTCGTGTTGATGGATCCTCCCATTCCGCATCCCGTCTGGGTCGACTCGTCGGCGGTACTCGACAAGCACGGCAAGGTGGCTGTCGACATCTTTCATCCCGCGGTAGCGCGGGCTTTGGAGACGTTGTTGAGTCAGCCCGGCGGCGCGACCTGCATTCAGGTGGGGATCATCTTCAAGGACTACGTCGCCCGCTCCAGTGGCGCCACGCTACAGGAAACGGCGCGGATTGCGCAAACAACGGTCTTGACCAAGGTCGTCGGGGCCTCATATGGCTTTTATGGAGATACCCCTGGCACGCTACTCCACCTGCGCCTGGTGTCGACGGTAAAAGGAGACGTGACGAGACGACGACTATTCGCCTTCATACCGGTCGGCAATTTTGTCGTTGGCAACAAGCGAATCTGCAAGACGGATTCTCGCTTTGGTGATCTACCCGTAGTCGGGGACGAGCTTCTTATCCTTACCGATCCTCCCAGGGGGGAACATCAGGAGCTACTCCTCGTGCCCGATGTGGGGAACCTCATCGTGATTCACGACGGCAACGTTCGCTATCCCGCGCGCTATGCCGAGAGCCTAGAGAAGTCTAGTCTGCCTCGGAGCCGAGCGGACCTTCTACGCTTCGTTCAACGTGAGGCGGATCGCACCGAGGCGCAACGATGAAGCCCTTGGCGGCTGGCCTGATCGCCATTTTTGTCGCCGTCCCTGCCGCGGGCCAATGCGTGCATACAAATCGTGGACAAGTCAGCGGACCTCAATCGCTGGTACTCTTTACTGGTGGTTGGCCCGACGATACCCCCGTGTACGATGGTGCAGGCATGTGGATGGGCTCATGTGCCACCTGGGTCAGCGACGGCGGAGTACCCGAGATCTACGTAAACATGATCCCTGGTGGCGGTGAGACCTATGCGTCGGTTCACGTTTATTGGAATACCGGTCTCTCGCCAATCCCGGGCGAGTGTGGCACTTTCAGCGGCAACGTCATCAACATTTACCAGTCGACGATGGACTCTCAGACCAACACGGCGGTCTCATGCGGCGGCGGTGGTTATGCCGCAAACGTCGCTCATGAGATCGGTCACTGGATGGGTCTCGACGACGAGTTTAGTGGCGGCTGCGCAGGTCAGGTTATGTATCAAGTGGGCTCCGGTCGTGCTGTCACCAGCGAAGAGTGCGAGGTCGCAGATTCGCAAAATATCACCTATGCCGATCGAAATAATGGCTGTTTCTCGCTTGAAGACTGCCGTCAGAGCCCGATCCTTGTCAGTCTCGACCCCAATGGCCGATATGAGCTGACCGATGTCACCGAGGGAGTCCTTTTTGACTTCACTGGCACTGGCGTGTTCGCCCAGACCGCCTGGACTGCTGCCGGTGCGCAGCTAGCATTTTTGTTCGCCGATCGAGATGGGAATGAGGTCGTCAGCGATGGCACCGAGCTGCTCGGCGAGAATTGGCATCTCGACCCGGATCGAACGTTCGTGAATGGCTTCGAGGCTCTGAAGAGCTTCGATGGAACAGGCGACGGGATTGTCGACGCTGCCGATGCGGGATGGTGGAGTCTTGCTCTGTGGCGTGACGGCAACCACGATGGCGTTTGCCAACGCGAAGAGGTATCGGCGGTGAGCGACAGCCTGGTGACCGCCTTTTCGCTGACCTACCGACCGGTACATCGGCGCGATCGATTTGGTAATGAGTTCCGTTATCAAGGATCAGTCCGTGTCGGCGCGAATTGGCAGCCGCTCTACGACGTCTACCTCGTCATGGATCCGCCTCGATAGTCGAGCTTCGTTGCTCCGGACGCGTCGGGCTGACCAGCAACCGCCGGCGGGCTACTTCGCCGCCGCGATCGCCCGCGCCACGTACTCCATGATCCCTTCGTCGAGCCCGGTGCGCTGCCGCACTGCCGGCTCGGCGGCGTACATCTTGCGCACCGCGCCGGCGATTTGTTGATCGCCGCCCGTGAACTCGCGAACCAGCTCCTGCCAGCGCCGCACCAGCGGCTGCAGCTCGGGCGAGGCGGGATCGACGCCGCGCTCCATCGCGGAGCGCACGGCGGCGATGAGCCGCGGCCACTCCGCCTCCACCTCCGCGATGTGCGCCGCGCCCAACTGCTCCTTGCGCTCCGCCAGCGTGGCGAGCTGCTCTTCGGTCATGTACTTCTCGAACATGGTCAACATCTCCAGGGTCTCGAGGACGTCGTTGCCGGCGCCGTGGCCGGATTGCTCCAGGCGGCCGGCGAGGGAGTCGAGGCGGGCGAGCAGCCGCTGCTCGTGCGCGATCTGCGTCCGCAGCCACGCCGCCTGCGCGCGCAGCGCGGTGGGCAACGCGTGCCGCGGATCGTCGAGGCTCGCGCGCACCTCGGCGAGCGACAGCCCCAGCCGGCGCAGCAACACCACCTGCAACAGCCGCGCGACGTCCTCCTCGCCGTACAGCCGATACCCGGCGGCGCTACGCCGCCGCGGCGAGACGATGCCCAGCTCGTCGTAGTGGTGCAGCGTGCGGACGGTGAGCCCCGTGCGCTTCGCCAACTGCCCGACCCGCAACATCTCCATCACGCTCCGCCTCGTCGTCTGCGACGCCACCATGGCGCCGTGGCCGGAACGCTACAGCCTCACGTGACGTGAAGGTCAACGGGTGGCTCGCATCGCCGGCGTTTTCAGGCGCCGGTGCGAGCCTTCTCGAGCCCGTCCAGGATCAAGTCGAGCGCGAACTGGAACTCGCGCTCACCCTCGCCGCTCGGCGTGTTGAGGTGCTGCTCGACGTGTTCGGCAAGGTGCGGGTAATCGCCGGCGTGCAGCTCGTGAAGCAAGTTGGCCACCAAGTCTGAGCGCTCGCTCGCGTCGCCGAGGTTCTTGGTGGCGGCCGCATGACCAAGCTGCCACAGCGTGAAGCCGAGAACATGGCTGTCGAGGACGTGGTAGGCGCGATAGGCCAACTTGGGGGAGAAGCCGGCTTTACGCAGCCAGGCGAGCAGCCATTCCGTGTTGCGCAGCCGCGCCCCCCCGGGGGCCGGGGTGCTGGTGGGCGCTATCGCCAGGCTGCACGCCCAGGGGTTTTGCAGGAAGACGCGGTGCGCCGAAATCGCGTATCGCCGAATGGCGACCCGCCAGTCGTCGGCGCCGGCGGGCAGCTCGATCTCGCCGATGACGAGATCGACGATGGCGTCCACCAGGTCGCCCTTCTTGGCGACGTGGTTGTACAGCGACATCGCCTCCACGCCGAGTGCCCGCGCGAGCTTGCGCATCGTCAGCGCCTCGATCCCGTTTGCCTCGACGAGACGAACGGCCGCGCGCAGCACCCGCTCCCTGCTCAGGGGCGCCCGGGGAGGAGCAGCGGAGTCGACCTGCCTGGCCGCGGGGTTGACAGACTTACGCTGTACGTTCATACTTACGTTGTAAGTCACACGCAGTATACCGCGGGCCGCCATGATCGACCGGCTTCTTCCCCACCGCTTCGACAACACCTATGACGGTCGGCGGCTTGCCCTCTGGCTCTTTGGCCTGGTCGTGCTGATGAAGATCGCGATGAGCCTCAACTCCATCTTCAACAGTTACGTAGTGGTGACCTCCGCCGACGGAATTCCGCTCGACACCTTTCCCGCCGCGGCCGCGCAGACGATCGTCTCGCTCTTCGCGCTCCTGGGGCTAGCCACTTTCATGATCTGCCTGCTCGGGGTGCTGGCCCTGGTGCGCTACCGCCGCATGATTCCCTTTCTTTTCGTGCTCCTCTTGCTGCAGTTTGTGGGTGGACGGCTCATTCTTCACTTCCTGCCGGTCGTGAGGACGGGAACGCCACCCGGGTTCTACGTCAACCTCGCATTGCTCGCCCTGATGATCGCCGGCTTGGCGCTATCGCTGTGGCGCCGCGGCTCCGTTCAAGAAATATCGGAAGGAAGCACCCCATGACGGATCGAATTGCAGAATGGTCGCCGCGTCGGATCGCTCGGATCTGTGGCCTCCTCTACCTGGTCGAGATCGCCGCGCACGGCTACGGCATGCTCGCACTCTCCTCGCTGATGGTGGGCGACGATGCGGCGGCCACGGCGACGCACATCCTGGCCTCAGAGCGCGTGTTCCGCCTCGGCTTCACCGCCGATGTCGTCGGCATCGCCGCCTACGTCGGCGTCACGGCGCTCCTCTATGTCCTGCTCGAGCCGGTGAGCAGGAGGCTGTCGCTGTTTGCCGCTTTCTTCAGCCTGGCGGGGTGTGCCGTCTTCGCCGCCAACTTGGTCAACCACCTCGCGCCGTTGTTCCTCCTGGGCGGTGCAGGCCACTCGACCGCATTGGGAGCGGATCAGTTGCAGACGCTGGCGCTCATCTCACTGAAGCTGTATGGCCAGGGCTTCGCCATCAGCATGGTGTTCTTCGGCTGCTATTGTCTTTCGCTCGGCTATCTCATCTGGAGGTCGACCTTTCTCCCGCGCCTTCTCGGCCCGCTGCTGGCGCTCGCCGGCGCGGGCTACCTGATCAACAGCTTCACCGGGTTCCTCTCCACCACCTTCTTGACTCACCGGCTGTCGGTGATCTTGCTGGCGCCCGGCACCGCAGAGGTGGTGCTCTGCCTGTGGCTCCTCGTCGTCGGCGTCCATGCGGCGAGATGGCAGCAGCAGGCCGCTACGACGGTGCGGGAAGCATAGACGCAGGTCGCGCGCGGCAAGCTCAATCGGATCAAAGCTCGTCGTAGTGGTGCAGCGTGCGAACGGAACGCTACAGCCTCACGTCACGTGAGGGTCAAGGGCTCGCGAAGGCATCGACGTCGGCCCGCCCACAGAGCGTCCCCGGCGGGTTCACGTAGTGCCGCACCTTCGTCGGATCGCGAGTGTCGGTGACCGTGATCGTGTACCCGACGTCGCTGAGCGCGCCGTAGAAGAACCAGTACTTGCCGTTGACCGCCCGCCCGTCGAGGAGCTTCACCACCAACTCGGTGTTGCTGGCGTCGAAGAACCAGAAGAAGCCCGTCGGATCGCGGAAGGGCACGGCGTGGCCGACGCCCTGCCGTCCGATGTTGGGCGCGTTCCACTCCACCTGCACGCTGAAGCGTCCGTCACCCAGGCAGAGCGTGGTGTCGCTCTCCACGCAGGTGCCGCTCGCGGCCGCGGCGATCTGCGACCCCGTGGGCGCCGCGCCGAGCTCGAACGCGGCGCCGGACCACGCCGTCGAGGAAGCCGTTGCGGTCGCGGAAGTCGCCAGCGATCGCACGTCGGCCTTGCCGCAGTAGTCGCCGGGAGCGTTGTGGTACGTGCGGCTCTCCTGGGTGAGCGTGTCGAGAACGGTGATCCAGTACTCGACGTCGCTCAGCGCGCCGTAGAAGAACCAGTTGAAACCGTTGATCGAGCTGCCGTCGAGCAGCTTGACCACCAGCTCGACGTTCTCCGGCGAGAAGAACCAGAAGTATCCGGAAACGTCGGAGCCGTTGCCGGCGGGGATGACGCCACCGGCGCCCTGCGCCACGGCGCCCGCTGCCGCGTGGACGTTGCGCCACCGCACCTGCACGCGGAACCGGCCGTCGCCAAGGCAGAGCGCGTCCGCGGCGGGCATGCACCGCGCCGGCGGCTCGGGGTCGGTGGTGGTGGCGCTGACCTCGTCGCTGAACGGTGATGCGCCCGCCGAGTTGACGGCGCGAACGCGCACCGTGATCGGCGTTCCGGGTTCGAAGCCCGTCATCCAACCACCGGGACTACCGGGACTGACGGTGTTGCCCGCGGGCGTGCGGCGTTCGACCTCGTAGCCGGTGGCGCCGGGCACCTCGTCCCACGTCACGTTGAAGGCGTTGTCGGTCGCTACCACCGTCAGGCGAGCTGGCGTGGCCGGAGCGCTCTGCGGCACGTCGTCCGGTATCAGGTCGCCGAGGAGAAACGTCCCCGCGGGCGTGCCGTCGCTGCGCCAGAGCTCGAAGCCATGGAGACCGTCGTCGGCGGCGAAGAGCACCCGGTCGCCGATCGCGGCAGCCTCGAGCGGCAGGTTGATCGCCGAGCTGGGCGTGAAGTGCGTGAGCTGTACGGCCGCGGCGCTGCGCAGGTCCGCCGACCACAGCTCGACGCCTTCGGTGTCCGACGTGGTGGGTAGGAAGACCCGGTCGCCGGCCACCACCTCGCGGCCAACGAAGCCGCCCCGCAACGATCGGATCAGCAGCCGAGTCCCGGCAGCCGAACCGTCGGTGTCATAGAGCGAGTAGCGGCCGAGCTGGTCGCCGGCGAAGAACAGCATGCGGCCGTGCGACGGTTGCGCCGGCACGATCAGGGAATCGCAGGGACCCGGACAGAGATCGGCAACGAGCGCAGTCCCGGTCGCCGTGCCGTCGCTGCGCCAGAGCTCCGCGCCGTGTTCGGCGTCGCGCGCTCCGAAATAGAAAGTACCGGCGGGTCCGAGCACGGGCAGGCCCAGCGCGCCAACTCCCGCCGGCAGAGGCAGGCGCGTCGTGCCGGCGGCCGTGCCGTCGCTTCGCCAGAGCTCGGCGGCAGGATAGGTGGGCAGCTTGATGAACGCCGTGGCGCCAGCGGCGCCGAGCTCCGGTCCCGGCGTGGCCCCGGACCAATCGGGAAACTCGTGGACGACCTGCGTGCCCGCGGCCGTGCCGTCGCTGCCCCAGACGCGGAACGTGAAGCGCTGGCTCTCGGCTGCGTACGTCGTGTCGACGAGCACGATCCGATCGCCCGCGGCGACCACGCCGTTGACCGGACGCTGGAACGGGCCGGCCACGGGCGCGGTGCCGACCGGAGTCCCATCGGTCCGCCACAGATCGAGAGTGCTGCCGGCAGGCGCTCCCGCCAAGAAATACGCAGCATTGCCAGCCACGACGGGAGGGCCGGCGTTCACCAGCCTGATGCGGCGGGTACCATCGATCGTGCCGTCCGATGCCCAGAGCGCGAGACCGACGCCGTTTCTTTCGTCGACCTGGAAGAGCAGCTTGCCGGCCGACGGCAGCCAGGCGAAGGTCACCGGACCGGGGGACGACTGCCCGGCGGTGGCGCCGCCGAACGTGGTCAGACGAAGCGTGCCCGGCCCCGAGCCGTCGGTGCTCCAGAGCTCGTAGCCGCCCTGCCGATTGGAGGCCCAGATGAAGGCGAGGCCGTTGCCCCTGCCGACGAAGTGGGCGTCGCGAAAGCAGCTCGAGGGGCACAAGCCGAGCGAGACCGTTCCTGCCGCGGTGCCGTCGGTGCGCCAGATCTCTTCCGGATGGTTGTCGCTGGCGTCGTCGAAGGCGAAGAACAGCGTCGTGCTGTCGTCGAGCGCGAAGAAACCGTGGGGATTCGAGCCATGCGGCACGACGAGCGGCTGGCTGACGCGTTGCGCGGCCGAACCCGCGGTCGCGACGAGAGTGACGAGCAGAGCGCAGAGCACGAGCACACGAGCAACCATCAGGCTCTCCTGGAACCGTCGAAGTGACCTCTCTGCGGATGGGATGCGGCGAGGGCCGCTGAAGGGAGGGGCGCGAGGCGCGACTTACCGCGACTGCAGTTTGGCGGCCGATCCTCGTCCTGTCAAGGAAAATCCTACAAAATTGATAGGGGAGGCGCGCGTAACGCGGGGCGACTCGCCTTCACACGGCTTCCAGCGGCCGCTCGCTCGTCGCGCGTCTCTCGCTGACGAGCAGCCGCCGCAGCACCTGCGGCAGCGTCTCGCCGCCGCCGGGCGCGAGCAGCGTCAGCGCCTTGCTGCGCAGCATCGCCCGCTCTTCCTCGCTGGGATCGTGGCCGGCGACGAGCACGATGGGGAGCGCCGCGGTCTCCGCGTCGGCGCGCAGCTCGAGCGCCAGCCGCAACCCGCCGGCGTGGTCCATCAGCAGGTCGATCACCACCAGCGCCGGCGGGCGGAGGCGCGCCTTCGCCAGCCCCTCGTCGATCGAGTAGGCGTGCAGCACCTCGTAGCGCTCGTTGCCGAGGCCGCTCTCGAGCAGCCGGTGGACGGAGCGGTCGTCGTCGACCAACAGGATCTCCGCCGGCTGCGCCGGCCGCCGCCGCAGCGCGCGCCCCGCCAGCGTGCCGACGCGCGAAACCAGGCGCTGCAGGTCCATCGGTTTCAGGAAGTAGTCGTCGGCGCCCAGCGCCAGTCCCAGCTCGCGGTTCTCCTGCCGCGAGTAGATGACGATCGGGATGGTGGCCGTCTCGGGCTCGCTCTTCAGGCTCTTCAGCACCTCCCAGCCGTCGACGAGGCCGGGCAGCACGAGGTCGAGGATCACCGCCGCCGGCGTCAGCGAGCGGGCCAGCGCCAGCGCCGCGTCGCCGGTCTTGGCGAGCACCGGCGCGAAGCCGGCCTCCTCGAGCAGCGGCGACAGGAGCTCGAAGACGGCGCGTTCGTCCTCGACCACCAGCACCGGCGTCGGCAGCAGCGAGGCGTCGCCGCGGATCTGCGCGCTGCGGATGGGCAGCAGGACGCGGAACTCGCTGCCTTGCCCGAGCGCCGAGTCGACGGTCACCACGCCGCCGTGCATCTCGGCGAAGCTCTTGACCAGCGCCAGGCCGAGGCCGGTGCCGCCGAAGCGGCGCCCCGCCGTGGAGTCCACCTGCTGGAAGGGCTCGAAGATTCGTTGCTGATCGTCGGGCGCGATGCCGATGCCGTCGTCGCGCACGGTGATCTCGAGCGTCGGCTCGCCCAGCGCCGACGCCGCGGCGTCGAGCTGGTGCAAATCGACGGCGACGCGCGAGCCCGGCCCGGAGAACTTCACCGCGTTGGAGAGCAGGTTGTAAAGGATTTGTTTGACCTTCACCGGGTCGGCCCAGATCACCGGCACGTCGGGCGGCACGGCGGTCTCGAAGACGACGCCGTCGCGGTCGGCGACCGCCTTCATCACCGTGATGACGCCCTCGAGCAGCACCGGCACCGACACCGGCTCGGGCTGCAGATCCATGCGGCCGGCCTCGACCTTCGAGAGATCGAGGATGTCGTTGATGATGGTGAGCAGGTGCTTGCCGGAAATGTGGATGTTGCCGAGGAACTTGCGCTCGCGCGCCTGCAGGTGGTCGCCGCGCGAGAGGAGGATCTCGGAGAAGCCGATGATCGAGTTGAGCGGCGTGCGCAGCTCGTGGCTCATGTTGGCGAGGAAGCGCGTCTTCTCCTGCGTGCGGTGCTCGGCGGCGTCGCGCTCGCGCTCGCGGCGCTGGATCTGGTCGAGCATGTCATTGAAGCCGTCGCACAGCGCGCCGATCTCGTCGTCGGCGCGCTTGGTGGCGCGCAGCGAGGTGTCGCCGGTGAGCGAGACGCGGCGCGTCGTGCGCCCGAGCTCGAGGATCGGCCCCGAGATGACGCGCTGCAGCCGGTAGGCGACGAGCAGCGAGAGCGCCAGCGTCGCCACCAGCACCGCGCTCAACACCGCGACGTTGCGGCGGATGCTGGCGCGCATCTCGTCGGTCGACACCAGCAGGTAGATGGTGCCGTAGCGGTCGCCCTTGTGGGCGATGGGCTCGATGACGTGCAACCCGTCGGGCGCGAGACGGACCGCCGGCGCGTGCTCGGGTGCGAGCAGCGGCTCGACCGGCGCACCCCAAGCCGTGAACAGCCGCCCGCGCGCGTCGAAGAGGATCGCCGAGCGCACGCTCGGCATCGCCGCGAGCTTGCTCAGGCTGGTGCGGGCCGCCTGCGTGTCGTCGAAGGCGAGATCGGGCACCGTGTAGTCGCCGACCACGCGCGCCACCAGCGTCGAGGTCTCCGTCAGCTGCCGGCGATGGCTCTCGACGTCCTGCAGCGTGTGGAACGCGAAGGCGCTCAGCAGCGCCGCCGTGGTGACGAGCGCCACCAGGCCGAGGAGCTTCTGGCGGATGGAGAGCTTCTTGAGCGACGACATGACGGCCGTGCCGCCGCGCCGCCGGGCGACGCGGCGAACCCGCTCGCTTACCGGGAATGCGCGGCGATCATAGCGCCGGCGCGGCGCTCAGAACCGCCACTCACCGACGAGCTGCAGGCTCTTCTCGGTGGTGCGCACGGGATCGCCGAGGATGGCGCGGGCCGGGCGCCAGCTTCTGATGCGCAGCGCTTCGACTCCGGCACGCCAGCGGCCGAAGCGGCCGTGGCCGCCGTCGAGGAACCACGCCGCGGTCCAGGCGTGGCCGTCCTCCTGGTTGGGGTCGCCGGCGACGTGGTCGCGGTCGTGGACCCAGAAGTCGTCGTAGCGCACGCTCGCGCGCTGCTTGCCCCACGCGTGGGAGGCGAGCAGGAACCAGGCGCCGAAGTCGGCGTAGACGAAGGGCCCGTCGAAGCCGTCCATCTCGGTCTCGCCGCGCACGGCCTGTGCGATGACCTCGGTGCCGCTGGGCAGCCGCAAGTGCCAGCCGGCGTGGTCGAACTCGGTGCGCCAGGTCCATTGGCCGTCCTTGGCGATGAGCGCGTCGCCGCGGTTGTCGTAGTGCTGCACGCGCAGCCGCGAGCGATCGAGGTAGTCCCACTGCGCGCCGCCGTACCAGCCGGTGCGGCCGTCGAGCTCGTGGAAGGGCTCCTCGAAGGGCTCCTGCACGAAGAACAAGCCGGTGGGGCCGAAGCCGGGCAACGGCGCCAGCGGCAGGCGTTCGAAGAGCCGCGTCGGGCGATCGCCGATCGCCCAGCCACGCCAGCTCAGCAGCGCGCCGGCGGGGTCGTTGCCGCGGAAGGCGCCGAGCAGCAGGCCGAAGTCGTGCGGCGAGCCGCTCGCCGCGCCCACGTGCGTGAGCTGGGCGTCGGCGCCGATCGTGCGCAGCTCCTCGCCGAACCAACTGTTCACGGCCGAGTAGGAGATGGTGTAGGGCGAGGTCCAGCCGACGCCGGTGTTCTCGAGCGAGAGCGGCGCGTGGAAGGCGCCGCCGCGGGCGAGCAGCTTCCACGCCGAGCGCGGTACCGGCCGCCATTCGAGGTAGGCCTCGTCGAGGTCGAGCAGCGAGCCGGTGCCGTCGGCGTAGACGCTGGCGACGGCGCGCGCCGCCAGCGTCGGCGCCAGTCGCGCCTGGTAGGCGACGGTCGCCGCGCCGAGGTCGAGCGGCTCGTCGCCGTCGTCGAAGCGCAGCTTGCCGAGGCCGCCGTCGACCCACGAGCGCGTGGTGTCGGCGTCGAGGAGGCGCAGCGAGAGGACGCCGTGCACTTCCTGCTCGACGGCTCGTGCTGCGGCGGGAAGCGCGAGCAGCAACAGCGTCGTCGCGCTGCGCAAGGCCGTCATGGCGAGGCCGCGCAGCCGCCGCGGCGATCTCGATGCCGCAGCGTCGAGGTTGCTTCGTCGCTGCGCTCCTCGCAACGACATCTTCACGCCAGCTCCACCGACCGCGGCGCGCGCACTCCGCCCGGCCTGCCCAGGCGCCGCACCAGCTCCGCCGCTTCGACCGGCTCGCCGAACCAGTTGCCCTGCGCCAGGTCGCAGCCCATCTCGCGCAGCCGCGCGGCGACGGCGCCGGTCTCGACGCCTTCGGCGACGACGCGCAGGCCGAGGCTGTGCGCCATCTCGATGGTGGCGCGCACGATGGGCGCCGCCTGCTCCGAGCGCGCCAGCTCGAGCACGAACGAGCGGTCGACCTTGAGCTCCTGCACCGGCAGGCGGCTGAGCTGCGCCAGCGACGAGTAGCCGGTGCCGAAGTCGTCGACCGACACGGTGACGCCCATCGCCACCACCTCGTCGAGCACGCGCCGCGCCATCTCGGCGTCGGCCATGACACTGCTCTCGGTGACCTCGAGCACGAGGTGGCGCGCCTGCAGCTCGGTGGCCGCGAGCTCGGCCCTGACGCGCCGCGGCAGCTCGCGGTCGTGGAGGTCGAGCGCTGAGAGGTTGACGGCGACGCCCAGCGGCAGGCCGATGCGGTGCCACGCCGCCGCCTCGGTCAACGCGCGCCGTAGCACCCAGCGCGTGAGCGGCCGGATGACGCCGGTCTGCTCGGCGAGCGGCACGAAGTCGGCGGGCGACACGGCGCCGAGCCGCGGGTGGCGCCAGCGCACCAGAGCTTCCACCTCGACCGGCGTACCACTCGCGAGCTCGACCTTCGGCTGGTAGCAGAGGTGCAGCGCGTCGGCCTCGATGGCGCGGCGCAGCTCGCCCATCAGTGTCAGCCGCTGCACGCTGTGGCGGTCCTGGCTGGCGTCGTAGAAGGCGAGGCCGAGCTTCTTCTCCTTGGCGCCGTACATCGCCACCTCGGCTTGGCGCAGCAAGCTCGCGGGATCGCCGCCGTGATCGGGAAACAAGGCGATGCCGATGCTCGCCTGCAGCTCGACGCGCAGGTCCTCGGTCTCGAGCGCCGCCGAGAGCAGCTCGCGCAGCTCGGCGACGGCCTGCTCGGTCTGCCGCAGCGCCAGCGCCGGCAGCAGCACCGCGAACTCGTCGCCGCCCAGGCGCGCGACGACGAAGCCGCGCTCGGCCGCGGCCGCCTCGAGCCGTGTCGCCACCTGCATCAGCAGGCGGTCGCCGACGTGGTGGCCGAGGGTGTCGTTGATGTCCTTGAAGCGGTCGAGGTCGAGCAGCGCCACCGCGAGGCGCCCGTGGCCGCGGCGCGCGGCGGCGATGGCTTCGGCCACCTCGACGCGGAAACGGTTGCGGTTGGGCAGGCCCGTCAGGTCGTCGTGGTAGGCGAGGTGATGGATGGCCGACTCGCGCTCGCGGATGCCCTGCTGCATGCGGCCGAACTCGCGGGCCAGCTCGCCGATCTCGCCGCGGTCGGCGAGCGGCAGATCGACCGTGTAGTCGCCGCCGGCGAGGCGACGCGCCGCCTGCTCGAGCGTCCGCACCGGCCGGGTGATGCCGCGCGCGATGAGGGCCGTGCCGAGGGCGGCGAGCAGCACCGAGGCGAAGCCGATCCACAGCACCTCGCCCGACAGCGCGCGGAAGTCGAGGAACGCCGCCGCCGTCGAGCGCATGAGCACGCTGTCGACGTTCGTCGGCGTCGGAGCGGCGCTCGCGCCGCGACTGCTGCCAGCCCCCGCGCCGGCTGCGCCGCCGCTGGTTCCCAGGAGGGGCACGGCAACCGTCAGGTAGTCCCGCTCGCCGAGCGTCAACCCGTGCGGCTTCTGCTGCAGCGAAGCGGCAAGCGTGCCGAGCTGCTGCCGCGCATCGCCCGCGAGCGACGACGACAGCACGCGCCGCGGCTGGCCGTTCTGCGCTTCGACGAAGGTCACCGCGAGGCCGGCCAACGTGCCGAGCTCGCGCGCCGCGGCGTCGTCGAGCAGCCGCCCGAGCAGCAGCCAGAGGGCGGGCCGCGGCGCCGACACCGGCACGTAGTAGGGCGCCGCCACCAGCTGGTAGGCGCGGCCGTCGAGCACCACGACCACCGGCTCGCTCTCGAACGAGCGCTCCGTCGAGAGCAGTCGCGGGTAGGGGAAGGCGCGGTTGCGGTTACCCGGCTGCAGGGTGTCGACGAGCACCCGGCCGTCGAGGTCGACGAGCAACGCCAGCTCGGCGCCGGTGCGCGCGCGGTGGTTGTTGAGGGCGAAGTAGAGCGACTTCCCGTCGCCGGGGTCGGTGAAGATCGCCTGGCGCAGCGCGTCGTCCTTGGTCAGCGTCTCGGCCACCTGCCAGAGGCCGCGCTGGCGCGACACCAGCTTGTCGCGGAAGACCTCGCGGCCATGCAGCAGCTCGTCCTCGATGCGCGCCAGCGTCTGGCGATAAGTCGCGCGCCGCACGGTGTAGACGGTGACGCCGAGCACCGCCAGCAGCAGCGCGAGGAAGACGACGAGGATCCTGCTTTGAAGGCTACGCACGTCAATAATCCTTGAAGCCGGGCTCCTGATCGCGTGCGGGGAGCAGCGGCGCGTGCAGCGCGAGCTTCCAGCTCTCGACGCCGTCGGCGGCGAGGCGAACTTCGCGTTGCAAGGAGGCTTCGGGATCGGTGATGCGCGGATGCCAGACGACGAGGCGGTAGCGTCCGGCCGGCACGTCGGCGAGCACCGCACGCCCCTGCGCGTCGGCCTTGGTGAACCACGGCGTATCGACGACGAGGATGTAAGCGAGCATCCAGTCGTGGATGTTGCAGCCCAGCGCGGCGACGCCGGCGCGGTCGAAGATCACCTGCGAGCCGCCCGGGCTCGCGCGCTCGTTGCGGCCGCGGCCGCCGCCTCGCCCTTCGTTCTTCGGCAGGTAGAGCTCGAACCGCTTCGCCGGCGAGAACGAGTAGACGTGGTGGCTGATCGAGTCGGTGTTGGGGAAGCTCACCGCGGCGCCGGTCTGCACCGGCAGGATCTGCGGCACGAAGCGGCGGTCGCGCTGGTCCATCACCGCGGCCGCCGGCGCCGGCAGGCGGCGCGCGTCGAGCGGCAGCGCGTAGAGCACGGCGCCGGCGAGCGGCCGGCCGTTGGGCTGCTGCAGCGTCAGCTCGATACGCGCCGCGCGCAGCGGCTTGGCGGCGAGCGCCGAGGTGAGCAGCAGCGTGGCGGCGAGCGCGGCGACGCGCACCGTCGCGATTATAGGTCGGAGAGCGTCTGACACGTCGCGGTGGAACTCATTGACCCGCCAATGCGTACCCTGAGATGGAAGGAGAGTTCTCATGGACGCGACGATGACCACCACCGCCTTCGAGATCCAGGGCCACCAAGTGGTGAAGAGCCTCGGCGTCGTGCGCGGCATCACCGTGCGCTCGCGCTCGATCTTCGGCACCATCGGCGGCGCGCTGCAGACCCTCGCCGGCGGCAACATCACGCTCTTCACCGAGCTGTGCGAGAAGACGCGCGGCGAGGCGTTCGCGATGATGATCGAGCACGCGCAGCAGGCGGGCGCCAACGCCGTCATCGGCGTGCGCTACGACGCCACCGAGGTGATGGACGGCGTCACCGAGGTGCTGTGTTACGGCACCGCGGTGGTGGTGCAGCGGCAGGCGTAGCGCGGCGAGCGACGGCGCGCAGCTACTCCTGCAGACGCAGGAGCTGGTCGAAGCTGGGGTCGAGCGTGTCGCGGCCGCAGAAGAGCGTCAGCGGCTGCGGGTCGTCGCCGGCGACGACGCGCACCGGGCTGCCGAGACCGGCGCCGGCACGCAGACGAGCGTAGGCGGCGGCGGGATCGCGGCGCACCTCGACGTCGCCGACGCGCACGATGCGCTGGTCGCCGGCGAGCCGCGCGCAGTCGCCCTCGGCATCCGTGGGCACGCCGCCGGTGCCGCAGGCGCAACGGGTGAGCGCCTTGCGCAGCATGGCGCCGAAGACCTCGGGGCTCGCCTTCGATTCGCTCGGCGCCCTCAAGGCGACGCGGTAGCCGGCGGCGTTCAGGAGTCCCGCGAGCACGCGGTCGGCGCCGCGCGGCACGCCGCGGCGGATCAGCCCCTGCAGCGCGAACACCGTCTGCCGGTCCTCCGACAGCTTGTCGAGCCAGCCGAGGAAAAGGCCGGTGCCGTACACGCCGCCGGCGCGCTGCCCCTCGGCGAACATCTCGCGCACCAGCAGACCGAGGCCGCCCTTGCCCGGCTGCTTGCGCTCGACCGCCTGGCCGGCGACGAAGAGCAGCACGGGCCCGCAGCTGTACCAGCTGTCCCAGCCGCGCCGCTGCGGCGCCGACAGCAGCGACTGGCCGTCGAGCTGCGCGAGGCACTGGTTGCCGAGGTCGACGAGTCGCTCGGCGATCTGCCGATCGGTGAGCACGCCGAGCCCGTAAGCGGCGCGCAACGCGAACGCCTCGGCAGCGGCCTCGGAGAGCCACTCGGACTCGCCGTCGGCGCGCAACGCGAAGCCGTCCCAGAGGTGGAAGATCTCGTGCGCGAGGCGCTGGATCCAGAACGTGCGCCCCTCCTGCGTCTCGCTGCGCAGTCCCTCGCCGCTGAAGGCGATCTGCAGCATGCCGCCGAGCTGGCCGCCGCCCGAGGAGAAGCCGCCGCCGTCCGGCGAGTACGAGACGACGACGAGCGGCCGCACCGGCAGGCTCATCCCGGTCTCGCCGGCGAAGCGGTCGAAGAGCTTCGTCACCGTCGGCTCGAGCTCGCGGCGGATCCACTCCGGCAACGCGGGATCGGCGATCAGCGCGACGCGCGCGCCGAGGGCGGCGCTCTGCGAGCCGAAGTAGGCGTAGGTGCGCTCCTCGCCGTTGGCCGGCTGCCAGGCCAGCGCCGCCGGCGCGGCCTGGTCGAGCACCTGGACGTTGCGGCCGGCGGCGGTCGTGAAGTGGAAGCGGTGGAGCAGCTCGCGATCCTGCGCCGGCGAAGCTGCAGGCGAAGCCGTCATCGCCACAGCATTCGCAGCATTCGCAGCGATGGCAGCGCTCGTGGCGCCGCTTGGCGCGCCGCTCGCGGCAACCGGGCCGCACGTGTCGAGCGGCCGCACGACGAGTTGGCCGGTGTAGAACAGCCGGCCGCCGTCGCTCATCGCCACCTCGGCTTCGTAGTCCTTCGCGCGCTCGGCGAAGTCGCTCCGGAAGCTGGCGGCGAATTCGCGGCTCGGCCGCGCGAAGCATAGGCGCTCCGTGTCCGCCGGCGCCGCCACCCACTGCGCGCCGGCCGGCGCGACGGTCCACCCCGTCCGGCGGTAGCTGCCGCGGCCGTGCACGAAGTCGACGCCGGCAACCTTCCGCGGCAGCCGCCAGCTCACCTGCCATGCATCGTTGGCCGGAAGCTCTCGCACGCCGACCTCGACGACGTCCGTGCGACTACCGCCGAAGAGCGACGCCGCGTGCGCCGCACGGCTGCCCACCGACAGCGCGACGAGAGCCAGCGAGCTCGCAGCGAGGACTGCGGAAACGAGGATGCGGCGACAGATCTTGGTCATGGTGCTCCGGTTTCGCGGCGCGCGGTGCGGGCGACCCGGCAGCGCGACACGGCCGGTCATTGTACGGATGCGACCGCGTCGGCGCTGCCGCCGCGCGCACCAGCCATCGACAAGCACGCGCCGGACGCGCCGCGCGCTACTTCAGTCTTGCGGCGCCGCCACGTGCCGGTACTCGGGCGACGGGTCGAGCGGCTGCGTGATCACCTGCGGGCAGCGGAAGCAGGCTTCCTTGCCTTCCTGCATGTACCAGCGGCAGGTGCTGCGGATGAGACAGTGGGGCAGCGCGTCGACGACGGCCGGCAGCGATTCGACGATGCGCGACGCCAGCTTGCACTCGGTGCCGTTGAAGTGCGTGCAGCGCTTCTCTTCGCAGTGGGCGGCGATGCGGAAGACCTGGCTCGGCTGCGCCGGCCCGATCTGCACCAGCAGCCCCTCGGTGACCGGCACCTCTTCGGCGAGGTAGGCGATGCGCGGGCCTTCCTCTTCGTGCGTGACGACGCCGATCAGCCGGGGATCCGCCATCCCCGGCTGGGCGCTGGGACACATCACGGGCCGCGCCGGAGCGCGCGCGAGAGCGGGCGTCTCACCCATACGGCGAAGCCGGCAGCCGGCTTGCGGCCGCCCTTAGAAGCGCACCGGGATGTTGAGGTCGCGCTGGATGAAGCCGGCGATGGTGATGCCGGGCTGCAGCAGGACGGCCGGCTTGGCCTTGAGGTCGATGCCGCCGCCGCGCGCGCTCTCGGCGAGGCTCCGCGTCACCGCCTGCGCGGCGTCGAGCGCGCCGACCTCGGTGTCGAGCACGAAGCCCCAGATCGGCTCGCGGACGATCTTCGCCGGCCGGTTGGTGGTCGCGCGGACGGCGGCCTGGGTGAGCTTCTGCAGGTCGGCGCTGCGAATGCTCCGCGCCGTGCGCGCACCGGTGCTCCGTGCGGCGGCCTTCTTCGCAGTCCCCTTCTTCGCCGTCGACTTCTTGGCCGCGGCCTTCGTGCTCTTGGCTGCCATGCGTGCGCTCCTCTCTCCAAGAAACAAGGCAGTGGGCGATGCCAACGCAGAATACGCCCGAGCGCGGAAGAGTGTCAACGAAATGAGTCGCCGCTGTGTGACCGGCGGCGCCTTCGCTTTGCGCTGAAACGTGACGGGGGAACTTGTATTCAAGGAGACTAGGTGTGGGCAGCAGCGGAGCTCTCTCGGTCATTCACGACGCGACGCCGGTGCGCTCGCCGCGCCGTCGCGCGCCTGCGCTCGCAGCGGCGGCCGCGGAGTCGGCCGGCCAGGTGATGCTCAAGTTCGTCGCCGCGGACGGCTCGACCGTGCGGCGGTTCCGCCTCGCTCGCGGCGAGCACGTCGTCGGCTCGGATCCGGATGCGGCGGTGCGGCTCGACGACTCGCGCGTGTCTCGCCACCACGCGATAGTGGAGGTGGTCGACGACGGCGGCGTGGTGCTCACCGATCTCGACTCGCGCAACGGCACGTTCGTGCATGGGCGCCGCGTGCATCGCACCGCGCTGCGCGGCGTCGCGGTGCTCGCCTTCGGGCCGCTGCAGGCGGTGCTGCAGTCGGCGGATCCCGCGCGAGCGCAGGTGCTGATGGCGCCTGCGGGCGACCTGGCCGATCCGCGGCCGCCGCGCCGCCAGCTCACCAAGTTGGCGACGCCCGCGGCGCGAGCGAGCAAGACGGGACCGACCGACGAAGTGCTGCCGCTTGGCCGGTTGGCGAGCTTCCTGCGCGAGCTCCTGCCGCCGCTGCTCGCCGGCGAGACGACCGCGGACGCCGCGGTCGAGACGCTCGCCACGCGGCTCGCGGAGCTGCTGCCGGTGGGCAGGGTGGAGGTGCTGCGCGATGCCGCGGACGGCGCGCCGGCTCTGTGCGCCGGCGCCTGCAGCGCGTCGCGGCTGCCGCGCAGCACGATGACGCGCGCGATCTGCGGTCCCGGCGGCTGGCGGCTGTCGCTGCGCACCGACGACTCCGAGCTGCTGGCGCCGGCGGAGCCGCTGCTCGCGCTGGCGCTGGAGCTGATCGCGCTTGCCGAACGCTGCGGCGAGCCGCGCCGGCATCGGATCGCCTGCGGACCGAGGGCGCTCGCCGAGGCGCGGCGCATGCCGCCGCAGGCGCCGCCGCCGCCGGCCGGTCTCAGCCCGGAGGTGGCGCGCACGTACCGCCGTGCCGCCAAGGTGGCGCGCGGCGACGTGCCGGTTCTCGTCCTCGGCGAATCGGGTGCCGGCAAGGAAGTGCTGGCGCGGTGGATCCACGCGCGCTCGCCGCGCGCCGGCGGACCGTTCCTTGCCGTCAACTGCGCGGCGCTGCCGCGCGAGCTGCTCGAGGCCGAGCTCTTCGGCATCGAGCGCGGCGTCGCCACTGGCGTCGAGGCGCGGCCCGGCATCCTCGAACGCGCCGCCGGCGGCACCGTCTTCCTCGACGAGATCGGCGACATGCCGGCCGAGCTGCAAGCGAAGCTCCTGCGCGTGCTCGAGAGCACCAGCCTCTTCCGCGTCGGCGGCCGCCAGCCCGTCGACGTTGACGTGCGCTTCCTCGCCGCCACCAACCGCGACCTCGCGGGCATGATCGAGCAGGGAAGCTTCCGGCGCGACCTCTACCACCGCCTCGCCGCCTTCGAGGCGCCGCTGCCGCCGCTGCGGCGCCGGCGCGAAGAAATCCCAGCGCTCGCAGCGCGCTTCTTCCGCCGGGAGATCGCCAAGCACGGCGTGGTGAGCCCGGGCATCACGCGCGCCGCGATCGGCGCCTTCGTGCGCCACGGCTGGCCCGGCAACGTGCGCGAGCTGGAGAACGAGATCGCCAAGGCGGTGCTCTTGCTCGAAGAGGGCGAGCCGCTCGACGTCTGCCACCTCTCGGAACGCGTGCGCGGCGAGGCGGCCGCGTCGCAGGATGACCCGCTCACCCTCGAGGCCGCAGTGCAGCGCGCCGAGCGCGAGGCCTTCGCGGTGGCGCAGGCCGCCGCCGGCGATGATCCCGCGCGCGCCATGGAGCTGCTGGCGGTGTCGCGCACCACGTACTACCGCAAGCTCAAGGAGCTCGCGCTCGGCGAGTGAACGACGCGGCAAAGGGCGACTCCCGAACGTGGAACTCGCCCCGCCGCCGCGCCGGCCGCCAATCCCGCAATTGGCACCGCCATTTCTATCAAATTAAATGATTGCAATGATTTGGCAATTGGTCACCGGCTTGCGATAGCGCTCGGTCCCAAACAACCGCCGCCGCTGCACGAACCAGCGCGGCACAAGGAGACCGAGTCATGAAGAAGCTGTCCGCCTTCGCCCTGCTGCTGCTCGCCTTCGCCGCTGCCAGCGTCACCGCCGCCCACGCGGCCGCCATCGCCGGCACCCACGTGCCCCTCTTCCGTCAGCCCTACCTCTGCGACTACAGCCCCGGCCCGTGGACGACCGAGCGCGACCCCGGCATCACGGCCTTCGGCAGCGAGCAGTGGTTCGACACCAACGGCGACGGCCTGCTCGACCTCGTCTTCGCGAACGAGGGCTTCGAGTCGACGACCGTCGGCTTCGACAACCGGCGGATCGCCTTCGCCAAGCCGGTGGACTTCTGCGGGCTCCGCGACCCGGGCTGCCTGAATCCCGATTCGCCGGTCGTTCGCACCGACTGGGAGTACACCATCAACAACAGCATTCAGTGCAAGCACACCTCGGTGTCGGACTACGGGCGGCGCATCATCTTCAGCGGCTGCTCGAACGGCAAGACGCGCGTCTGCAACCTCTACTAGAACGCTGCCTCGGCCGCACGGTTCCGGGCCGCCTGCGGGCGGCCCGTTTCTTTCTACGACTGCTTCACCGCTTCGCCGTCCTTGTTAGAGTGGACGGCGAGCCGTTACCCGCCGGCCGGGCATCTCGTCCCGGAAGGCCCCACGCGCCGAACCGCGGCCGCGCCCCTGTGCGCGCGCCGCCGCCAGGAGCCCAGCATGCCCCACGGTCCCCTCCGCCGCTTCGCCGCGCTTCTGCTTCTCGCCTTTGCCGTCGTGCCGCTGCCGCTCTTCGCGGCGAAGCAGCCCGGCGCCGACTCGCCGCAGGCCCTCGTCGCCCGCTTGCGTGCCGCGGCGGAGAAGAACGACTTCCCCGAGCTCGTCGACTGCATCGCGCCCAAGGAGCGCCGCGAGATGGCGGCGGGGCTGGTGCTCGGCACCACCATGATGGTCGCCTTCATGGACATGGGCAGCGAGATGGCCACAGGCATGGCGCAAGGGATGGCCGAAGCGATGGGCGACAACGCCGCTCAAACCGCCGAGCAGAAGGCCGAGATGGAGAAGGGCAAGGCCGAGGCGAAGGCGAAGAGCGCCGAGCTGCACGGCCGCTACGACGCCATCATGCAGCGCTACGGCCTCAAGGACCGCATGGAGCAGATGCAGGCCAACGGCCGCGACGACGGTGCTCCGCCGGAGGAGGCGATCGGCAAGCTGCTCGCCGGCGTCGACGAGCGCGCCCTGATCGTCGACCTGATGGGCTTCATGAACGCCCTCGGCGAAAGCCAAGGGCAGGGCGACAAGAAGCCGTTCACCCTTCCCGCCGAGGTGACCGACTACAAGATCGACGGCGACCGCGCCACCGCGAAGGCAGGCAGCGAGACGGTGCAGTTCGTCAAGGTCGACGGCCGCTGGTACTTCGCGCCCGAAAACAAATCTGCCCCGCCGTCGTAGAAGCCGAGAGGATCGCCACCCGAGCGGCGAGGCCGGTAAGGCCTCGCTCGACGAACGTCCGACCGTTTTTTCTCAGGGAGATTCCAATGCGTCGAGCCCTGTTGTCCTTCGCCGTCCTGCTGACCGCCGCCCTGCCGCTGCGCGCGCAGACCGCCGACGAGATCGTCGCCCGCTACGTGCAAGCCGTCGGCGGCATGGAGCGCATCCAGGCCGTGCAGACGCTGCGCAAGACCGGCACCTACTACGGCGGCGGCGGCTTCGAGGCCAAGATGGTCGAGGAGAACAAGCGCCCCGCCATGGTGCGCCAGGAGCTCACCTTCGGCGGCATGACCGGCGCCACCGCCTACGACGGCAAGTCGGGCTGGAAGACGGAGCCCTGGGGCGGCAAGAAGGACGCCGAAGCGCTGGGCGAGGAGGAGCTCAAGTCGATCGTCGAAGACGCCGACATCGACGGCCCGCTGGTCAACTACCAGCAGAAGGGCAACAAGGTCGAGTACGTCGGCACCGAGCCGGTCGAGGGCAGCGACGCCTACAAGCTCAAGGTGACGCAGAAGAGCGGCGACGTCGTCTATTACTACATCGACACCGAGTACAACGTCCCGATCAAGGTCGAGAAGAAGCGCATCGTGCGCGGCGCCGAGCGCGAGTACGAGTTCATCTACGGCGACTACAAGCAGGTGAACGGCTGGTACCTGCCGTTCGCCATCGAGTCCGGGCCCAAGGGCAGCTCGTTCCGCGGCCGCGTCGTCTACGACGCGATGGTCGCCAACGTGCCGATCGACGCCAGCCGCTTTGCCAAGCCGGGCACCGCCGGCTTGACGCCCGAGCAGCAGCAGGGGCAGCCGCGCGACGCCGCCGAATCGCTGCCGAAGCCGGCGGCGCCGACGCCTTCCGCTCCCACGCCTGAGGCGCCGGCAGGCGCGCCGGCCGCGGCGCCCGGCGGCGGCGCGACGCCGCCTCCGGCCGAGGTGACGGCGCCGAGCGCCAGCAGCGGCACGACGGCGGCGGCACCGGCCGCCGCGCCCACGCCGAGCGGCCCGGTGAAGGTCGACTCCGAGACCATCTCCGGCCTCGGTGCGCGCAACATCGGCTCGGCGGCAATGAGCGGCCGCATCGCGGCGATCGCAGCCGTGCACGAGGGGCAACGGCTCACCGTCTACATCGGCAGCGCCAGCGGCGGCGTCTGGAAGTCGGTCAACGGCGGCACCACCTACAAGCCGGTATTCGACAAGGCGACGGCGCTGTCGATCGGCGCCGTCACCGTCGATCCCAAGGACCCGAAGGTGGTCTGGGTCGGCACCGGCGAGTCGTGGACGCGCAACAGCGTCTCCGTCGGCGACGGCGTCTACAAGTCGACCGACGGCGGTGACAGCTGGACCAACGTGGGCCTGCCCAATTCGGAGCGCATCGCCAAAATCCTCGTCGACCCGAGCGCCACCGACACCGTCTACGTCTGCGTGCCCGGCAAACTCTGGAGTGACAGTGAAGACCGCGGCGTCTACAAGACGACCGACGGCGGCAAGACGTGGACGAAGGTGTTGAAGGGCCCGAACCTCTCGACCGGGTGCTCGATGCTGTCGATGGACAGCAAGGACCCCAAGACGATCTACGCCGGCATGTGGGACTTCCGCCGCAAGGGTTGGACGTTCCGCTCCGGCGGCGAAGGCCCCGACAAGCCGAGCGGCAGCGGCCTCTTCAAGTCGACCGACGGCGGCGCCACGTGGTCGTCGCTCGACGACAAGACGGCGCCGGGCCTGCCGAAGAAGCCCTGGGGACGCATCGCGGTCACCGTGGCGCCTTCGAACCCCAGCGTCGTCTATGCCTTCGTCGAGGCGGAGGTGCCGAACAACGCGCTCTACCGCAGCGCCGACGGCGGCAAGACCTGGCAGAAGAAGGACCGCAGCCAGGACATGGTCTGGCGGCCGTTCTACTTCGCCAACCTGATCGTCGACCCCAAGGACGAGAACAAGGTCTACAAACCCGACGGCGGTCTCATCGCCAGCACCGACGGCGGTGACAGCTTCTCCGGCATCGGCGGCGGCGCCCACGGCGACTTCCACGACCTGTGGATCGATCCGCAGAACACCGACCACATGATCGTCGGCGACGACGGCGGCGTCTGGTACAGCTACGACGGCGCCAACAAGTGGTGGAAGGCGGAGAACCTGCCGGTCTCGCAGTTCTACCACGTGAGCGTCGACATGGACCGCCCGTACCACGTCTACGGCGGCCTGCAGGACAACAGCGCCTGGGTGGGCGACTCGCAGTACCCCGGCGGCATCACCAACTCGCGCTGGGAGAACATGTACGGCGGCGACGGCTTCTGGATGTTCGTCGACCCGACCGACAACGACTACATCTACGCCGAGTCGCAGGGCGGCGAGATCGGCCGCATCAACAGGAAGACGCACGAGGTGCGCAGCATCAAGCCGCTGCCGAACTACCAGGAAGGCAAGCTGCGCTTCAACTGGAACTCGCCGATCCACGTCGGCCCGAGCGGCGCCGTCTATCTCGGCTCGCAGTTCCTCTTCCGCACCACCGACCACGGGCAGACGTGGAGCCGCATCTCGCCCGACCTGTCGACCAACGACCCCAACAAGCAGAAGCAGGAGCTCTCGGGCGGCGTCACCGTCGACAACTCGGCGGCCGAGATGCACACCACGATCTACGCCATCTCGGAGTCGCCGAAGAACCCGCAGGTCATCTGGGCCGGCACCGACGATGGCAACCTCCAGGTGACGAAGGACGGCGGCAAGACGTGGACGAACGTCGTCGGCAATGTCACCGGCCTGCCGAAGAATTCGTGGGTCTCGTACGTCGACGCCGGCCACTTCGGCGAGGGCACGGCGTACGCGACGTTCGACCGCCACACCTTCGGCGACCTCCAGCCCTATGCCTACAAGACGACCGACTTCGGCAAGACGTGGAAGCGGCTGGTGGCGGCCGATGCGCCGGTGCGCGGCTACGCCCACGTCCTGCGCGAGGACCTCGTCAACGAGGACCTGCTCTTCCTCGGCACCGAGTTCGGTTTGTGGATCTCGCTCGACGGCGGCGCGCAGTGGGCGCAGTACAAGGGCGGCGACCTGCCCAACGTGGCGGTGCGCGACCTCGTCGTCCACCCGCGCGACAACGACCTCGTCATCGCCACCCACGGCCGCGGTATCTGGATCGTCGACGACATCACGCCGCTGCGCGCGCTGACGCCCGAGGTGCTGGGCAAGAGCGCCACCTTCCTGCAGGCCTCGCCCGCGGTGCAGCGCATCCCCGCCTTCGGCGGCTGGGTCAACGGCGACGCCGCGTTCGCGGGCGACAACCCGCCGGGCGACGCGGTGATCACCTACTACCAGCGGCGGCGTCACGTCTTCGGCGACTTGGCCATCGACGTGCGCGACGCCAGCGGCAAGGTGCTGTCGGTCGTGCCGAGCAGCAAGCGGCGCGGCCTCAACCGCGTCACCTGGTCGATGCGGATGCCGGCACCGAAGGCGCCGCCGGCGGCCACCGGCGGCGTCAACATCGGCCCGCGGCTGCCGCCCGGCACCTACACGGTGACGATGACCAAGGACAAGGACACCTTCACGACGCCGCTGCAGGTCGTCGGCGATCCGCGCGTCAAGCACAGCGCCGAGGACCGCCAGGCGCAGTTCGCGCTGGCGCGGAAGCTCTACGACCAGTTCAGCGAGATGACGTTCGTGGTCGAGCGGATCAACGGTGTGCGGCTGGCGCTCGAGGACCGCGACGGCAAGATCTCTCCGAACGACCCCGTATGGGGCAAGCTGCGCGCCGCCTCGGCGGCCGTCGACGCGCTGCGCAAGAAGATCGTCGCCACCAAGGAAGGCGGCATGATCACCGGCGAGGAGCGCCTGCGCGAGTTCCTCAGCGACCTCTACTTCAACGTCGTCTTCTACGAAGGCCCGCCGTCGCAGGCGCAGATCGAGCGCACCGACGCGCTGCAGAAGGAGCTGGCCGACGTGCTGGCGCAGTTCGACGCCTGGGCGAGCAAGGAGCTGCCGGGGATCAACAAGGAGCTGGCGGCGAAGGGTCTGCCGCCGGTCGAGCCGCTGACGCGCGAAGCGTGGGAAGCGGCGCAGAAGACGGCCGGTGGCGCCGGCGGCGGTGGCGCGGCGGAAGAGCGCGAGCTCGAGCGGGGAAGGGCCGAGGCCGTGGCCGGCGACTGGCGCGAAGCGCTGGAACGTTGGTAGGCGGCGGCCGGGGTCAGCGCTTCGTGGTCTCTCGGGCGCGTTCGTGGTCCGCGCGCGTGCGCGAGTAGGTGAGCAGGTCGGAAACGACGCCGCGCTTGACCGCGGCGTCGCGCAGCCTGCCTTCGAGCTGAAAACCCGCCTTCTCGAGCACGCGCCCCGACGCCGGGTTTGACGTGACGTGCCGCGCCTGCACGACAGTCACCTCGGGAAAGGTGGCGAAGGCGTAGTCGACCACGGCGACGATCGCCTCGGGCATGAAGCCACGCCCCCAGAAGGGCTCGCCGAGCCAGTACCCGAGCTCGAGCGCGCAGCGAAAGATGTCCTCGTTGCGCAGGAAACCGATCCCCCCGATCGCCTCGCCGCCGAGCGTGATCGCGAAGTCGAGCGTCGGACCCGTCACCGAGACGTTGTAGGCGACCCACCCCTCCGCCGCGATCCGCGTGTACGGATGCGGGAAGGTGTCGCGCAAATGCTGCGCGACGTTCCAGTTGTCGGCGTAGCGGACGAGGGCATCCTCGTCCCCGGCCTGCCAGGGACGGAGGAGCAGGCGAGTGGTGGGGAGGTGAGGCATCGTCGTTTGCTGCCGTCGAGACGTGCCTCGACCGACCGGGCTTGGCCGTCCCAGCGCGCGCCGATCGATACCGCCGAAGGTCAGGGGGCGATCTTGTCCGCCAGCTTCCTCGTCACCTTCTCGACCTTCTTGCCGGCCGCCTCGAGAGCCTTCCTCGCCCCGACCGCTGCTTTCCGTGTGCCGGCGGCAGCCGCCTTCCTAGCCTGCTTGCGCGGCTTTCTCGTAGCTTTCTCCACGGTCTTGGCCGTGCTTGCCGCTTTGCGCGATACGGCCTTGGCCGCCTTCTTCACCGTCTTCACCGCTGCCTTCTTGTTCACCATGGGCTGCTCCTTTCGGGTAAATCGTCGGCTCACGCCGCGGGGCGCCTCGCTTCCTCGTTTCCGGCGCCCCGCGCGCGCATGTTGACACGAAGCAGCGGCGACGAAGAAGTGGCGTGTGTCCGTCAGCGAGCCGCGGCTCTTTGCGCCTGGGAGCGACCGCGCATGTCGTCGAAGCGGCGCGGCAGCTCGTCGACGACCAGATCGACGCTGACGCCCTGAGTGCTGGGCCGCACGGTTGCGTGACCCTCGTCCCACTGCTCGCCGAAGTACCGCTGGAGGTCGGCGAGCAGGAGCTCGCGTCGCGCCGCGCTGGTCGCCGGGTCGACGGCGAGGTCGAGCGTCAGCGCGATGCCGGCCTTGCCGGTGAAGCGGCCGGCGAGGGTGGCCGACCGGAGCGGCTCCCAGGACTGCTTCCATTCACTGGCGTCGGCGTGCGGTGCGAGCCAGCCGAGGAGCTGGGCGATCTCGCCGTGCTCGTCGATCACCGCGCCGCGCAGCGGCAGGTCGGCCGGCACGGCGGAGAGTCGTTGCTCAAGCGCGGTGGGTATCCGCGGCGACTGAGCCGTGGTGCGGCGCTGCCGCAAGCGTTCGACGGCAGGCTCGACGGAGGCGCGGTCGAAGCAGAGGATGACGCCGGCGGGGTCGAGAAAGGCGTAGATCGGCTCGCCGCGCGTCGCCGGCAGCTCGTAGACGCGCTCGCCGGCGACGATGCGCGCCGGCATGCGCTTCGACCGGCCGGAGAGGAAACCGAGGATCCAGTCGGCGAAGATGAGCTGGTGGCCCAAGCCGCGCGCGCTGACCGACACGGCGCCGACGCTCTCCGCGTCGTGCTCGCCCGGCCAGACGACCCAGGCGGCGGTCATCGGGAACAGCCGCGCCAGGTCGCGTTGCTGGCGTGCCTGGGTCCAGCTGACGAAGAAGCTCGTCAAGGGATTCCCGCTTCCCCGCAGCCGGGGGCCGTGCCGCTGGGTGGCGGCGAGCATCTGATCGACCAGCTCGCGGGTGGGCGCATCGGCGAGGTCGAGCCGCGCGGCGACGTAGGTGGTTGCGCGCGGATCGAGCATCGCGGTCGGCTCGAGGAGCTCGCCCGGGCTCTTGAGCCAGGCCTGGAAGGCGAAGCAGCCGCCGACGAGCAGCATGACGGCGCCGCCGCAGCCAAGGCCGCAGCCGAGGAGGGTCTTGTGCCTGCGCGTTTTCTCGACCATGAACGGATTCTCCGGAGGGCTCACAGAACACTACGCACGAGTGGCGAGCTCTCTTTCGTCGGCCGCTTGGGTGCGCGAGGCGAGCTTTCGCGCATCTTGACCGTGGACCGCCGTTCGTCTGCTAAGTTCACCACCAACGTGACGCTGCCGCCGGCAGCGCGCGGCCACCGTCGAGGGGCGCTGCAGCGGATCCTTCCGCCACGCTCGACGTTGGCTCCAAGATGACAAGGGCGCCTCTTTCGAGAGGTTGTCCCATGAGTCGCCTTCAAAACGGCACGCGGGTCGGCCGGGTCGTCGGGCTGTGGCGTTACCCGGTCAAGTCGATGCGCGGCGAGGCGCTGGCGGAGGCCGAGGTCTCCTGGCACGGCTTCGTCGGCGATCGCCGCTGGGCATTCATCCGCGACGGCGTGGTGCGGAGCGGGTTTCCATGGCTCACGTTGCGCGAGCGCGGCGACCTCAACCACTATCGGCCGTCGCTCGCCGACCCTGCTCGGCCCGACAAGTCGCCCACGGTCGTGCTCACGCCGTCGGGCGCCAGCTTCGACGTCGCGGACCCGGCGCTCGCCGCCGAGCTCGGACCCGGCGTGCGCGTCATCAAGCAGGACCGCGGCATCTTCGACACCTTTCCGCTGTCGCTCATCACCACGCAGACGATCGCGCGTCTCGGCGAGATGGTCGGCGCGCAACTCGAAGTCGAGCGCTTTCGCCCGAACATCCTGGTGGACGCGGCCGACGAGGCGCCGTTCGCCGAGGACGCCTGGGTGGGCTGCGAGCTGCGCATCGGCAGCCTGCGCCTGCGCGTCGACAAGCGCGACGGCCGCTGCGCCGTGATCACCATCGATCCCGTGACGACGGAGCGCAACCCCGCGATCCTGCGCGCGGTCGCTCACGATCGTCAGGGATGTCTCGGCGTCTACGGCACGACGGTCGAGCCAGGGCGCCTCGTCGTGGCCGATTCCGTGGTCGTCGATGGTTCCGAGCCGGCACCGCCACTGCGGCGGACTTGAGCCAAGCGCCAGCGCTCGCGGTGAGCGCTGGCCTCCTCGACCGACGCGAACTTGCGCACGCCGGGTGGAAATCGCCACGGGTGAAGCGAGTACGCGAGCTCGCTCAGCTCGCATGCGATGCGGAGGTTGTCCGGGTCGAGCGGGCGCAACCTACGGGCGGGCATTTCGGCGATGGAGCGAAACTTGCGGACGGGCATCAGCGAAACTCCAGGCCGAAAGCCTCTCGGATTCTATCGGCGTCGAGACGGTCCTGAGGTCGGACGGTGTCGTGCTTCATCCGATAGAGCAACCGAGGAGTCGCCACGCGCACGACGAGATCTCCCAGCCGCAGCTCCTCGGACTCGGCTGCGATGTCTTCCCAGCTGAACGCCTCGCCCAGCCGCGTCAGCAGGTCGAGAGAGTACTGGCCGTGCGGCGGTGTGTATTCGACCGCCGGGTAGGGACCAGCCATCTCGGCGGCGTCGATCTGTTCGACGGTCGGGTCGTCGAAGAACGCGCGCAAGGCTCGTTTGAGAGCCTCGATGTTCTCGGCCCGCGGCGAGACGAACAGGTCGAGGTCGTGAGTGGCGCGCGGCAACCCTTGAGCGGCCATCGCCATCGAGCCGATGATCACCGATTCCACGCCTTCCCGTTCGAGCGCCGCCAAGACGTCCCTGGCTTCTTCAAGGGTCACGAGCGAAGTCTATTGCCCCGCGCGGGTTTCTTCTCCGCTGTCCCCTCTAACGAGCGCTATTTCGTCCGTCAGGAGGTGGAGATGCGCCTCGCGTTGCTCGTGTCCGCTGTAGCGCTGGTGGTAGTTGCACCGCTGCGCGCCGCTCTCGATGTCCCATCGAGCGGCGTCGACCCAGTCCTATTCTCGAATCTCGCATACCGCCCGCTGCCCTTCACGCGGGGCGGGCGCTCGACCGCGGTGGCCGGAGTGCCCTCGGCGCCGTTCACGTTCTACTTCGGCAGCATCGGCGGCGGGGTGTGGAAGACGACCGACGCGGGGACGACGTGGAACAACGTCTCGGATGGGTTCTTCGCGGCGGGCTCGGTGGGCGCCATCGCGGTGGCCGAGTCGGACCCGAACGTCGTCTACGTCGGCACCGGCACCGCCTGCCTGCGCACCAACGTGTCGCCGGGCGTCGGCATGTATCGCTCGAGCGACGGCGGCAAGACGTGGGTGCAGGTGGGGCTGCGCGACGCCGGTCAGATCGGGCGGGTGCGCGTTCATCCGACGAACCCGGACCTCGTCTACGCTGCGGTGCTCGGCAACGTGTTCGAGCCGACGCCGACGCGCGGCGTCTTCCGCTCGAAGGACGGTGGCAAGACGTGGGAGAAGGTGCTCTTCGTCGACGACGAGACGGGCGCTTCGGACGTGGCGATCGACCCTGCCGATCCGCGCGTGCTCTACGCCGGCACGTGGACGGTCGAGCGGAGGCCGTGGACCCTCGACAGCGGCAGCACGCGGGACGGAATCTGGAAGTCGACCGACGGCGGCGATACGTGGACGCGGCTCGCCGGCGGCCTGCCGACGGGGATCGTCGGCCGCACGACGGTCGCCCTTTCGCGCAGTCGCCCGGGCCGGGTGTGGGCGCTCATGGATGCGGCGGTGGGCGAGGGAGGTCTCTTCCGCTCCGACGATGCCGGTGCGACCTGGCAGCGCGTCAACGAGGATCCCGACCTCACCGCGCGCGCCTTCTACTTCGGCCACTTGATCGCCGATCCGGTCGACGCGGACACGGTCTACGTGCTGAACATCGGGCTGATGAAGTCGGTCGACGGCGGCAAGAGCTTCACCTGGATGGAAGACCAGCACGAGGACCATCACGACCTCTGGCTCAATCCGGCGAACCCGAAGATCCTCATCGAAGGCAACGACGGCGGCGCCACGGTGTCGCTCAACGGCGGCGCGACCTGGTCGACGCAGCTCAACCAGCCGACGGCCGAGATCTACCGCGTCGCGACCGACAATCGGTACCCGTTTCGCGTCTACGGCGCGCAACAGGACAGCGGCACGGTCTCGGTGCCGAGCGCCAGCCGCAACATCCCGCTCGAGCTGATGGACTACTACCAAGTGGCCGGCGGCGAGGCGAGCCACATCGCCGTCGACCCGCGCGACGCGGACATCGTCTACGCGACGATCAGCGGCCAGATCTCGCGCACCGACGCCGGCCGCAGGATGTCCGACCTCCTCTACGTCTACCCGGAGCCGCGGGGCGGCACGCGCGCGGCGGACATGAAGTACCGCACGCCGTGGAACCAGCCGGTGCGCATCTCGCCGCACGATCCCGACGTGCTCTACACCACGTCACAGTACGTGCACCGTTCGCGGGACGGCGGCCGCACGTGGCAGGTCATCAGCCCCGACCTGACGCGCAACGACAAGAGCAAGCAGGAGACGCCGGGCCTGCGGCGCCTGCCGTACGAAGGCACCGGCGCCGAGATCTACGACACCGTCTTCGCGTTCGAGGAATCCCCGGTGCGCCAGGGCGTGCTCTGGGCCGGCAGCGACGACGGGCTGGTGCACGTCTCGACCGACGACGGCAAGACGTGGACGAACGTGACGCCGCCGGACATGCCTGAATGGGGGACGGTGAACTCGATCGAGCCGTCGGTGCACGATCCCGGCCGCGCGGTGATCGCCGTGTTCCGCCACATGGCGGTGGGCGATTTCCAGCCCTACGTCTTCCGCACCGACGACTACGGCCGGACGTGGCAGCGCCTCACCGACGGCCGCAACGGCATCCCGGCCGATCATTTCGTGCGCGTCGTGCGCGAGGACAAGGCGCGCCGCGGCCTGCTCTACGCCGGCACCGAGTTCGGGATGTACGTCTCGTTCGACGACGGCGCGCACTGGCAGCCGCTGCAGCTCAACCTGCCGGTGGTGCCGATCAGCGATCTGCAGGTGAAGGACCGCAGCCTCGTGATGTCGACGTTCGGCCGCGGCTTCTGGCTGCTCGACGACCTCAGCGTGCTCGAGCAGCTCACGCCCGGCACGGCGACCGATCGTCACCGCCTGTTCGCGCCGCGCGAGGGAGTGCGGCCGGCCGCGAACGGCTCCTATCCGCCGGTGGATGGCGGGGCGACCATCTGGTACTACCTCGCCGCCGACGTGCACCCGGTCACCATCGAGATCCGCGACCAGAGCGGCGGGCGCGTGGCGAAGTACGAGAGCCTGCCGCCCGGCGAGGAGCTCGAGCCGTCGGGGCTGCCGCTCGAGTTCGACCAGGTCTTCGGCGGCCGCAACATCGTCACCGCCCATCGCGGCCTCAACCAGTTCCGCTGGACGACGCGCCACTCGCCGCCCTACGGGCCCGAGCCGGTGGACTCGCTGTTCGGCTTCCAGGGCCCGTACGTGGTTCCTGGCGATTACCAGGTGACGCTGACGGCGGGCGAGTGGAGCGCCACCGAGACGCTCACGGTGCGGCCGGACCCGCGCGTGAAGACGACGACGGCCGAATACGAGGCGCAATTCCGCCTGGCGCGGGAGCTGGGCGGCCGTTTGCGCACGCTGCGCGAAGGCATCGCGCACCTACGCGAGGTCCGGGGCAAGCTCGAGAAGATCGCAGCGGACACGACGGCGAGCGGCGAGGTAGTCGCGGAGTCGAAGCGCTTGACCGGAGATCTCTCGGCGATCGAGGCGCAGTTGACGCGCGTGAAGGGTCAGCGCGGCCCCCGGCTCGATTCCAAGCTGAGCAGCTTCTACAAGGGGGTGGTGGACAGCGACCTGCCACCATCGGCAGCCATCGAAGAGCGCGCCCGCGATCTGCTGCCCGAGGTAGACCGCACGCTGGCGGCATGGGCGGACGTCTCGAGCCGCGCAGACGCGTGGCTGGCGCAGCACCCACTGCCGCCGGCGGCTTCGCCGCCGGCCTCGAATCCTTAGTCGAGCGCGAGCGATTCCGTGGTGCGCGGTCGCTATGCCGCGACGGTGACGCCGTTGCGCGGGCACCACTGCGCCAGCGGGCACCGGCTGCAGAAGGGCTTCCTCGCCTGGCAGATGGCGCGGCCGTGGAGGATGAGGCCGTGGGAGAGGAAGATCCACTCCTCGTGCGGGATGCGGCGGATCAGGTCCTGCTCGATCTTCACGGGATCGTCGTTCAGCGACAGGCCGAGGCGGTAGGAGAGCCGGCGCACGTGGGTGTCGACGACGACGCCCACCGCGATGCCGAAGGCGGAGCCGAGGACGACGTTGGCGGTCTTGCGCGCCACGCCGGGAAGGGTCAGCAGCTCGTCCATCGTTCGCGGCACTTCGCCGCCATAGACGTCGCGGAGGCGTTTCGCCGTGCCGAGCACGGACTTCGTCTTGTTGCGGAAGAAGCCGGTGGGGCGGATGTCCATCTCGAAGACCGCCGGATCGGCGGCGGCGAAGTCGTCCACCGTGCGGTACTTCTCGAAGAGCGTGCGCGTCACCTGGTTGACGGTCTCGTCGGTGGACTGCGCGGAGAGGATGGTGGCGAGGAGGAGCTGCAGCGGGTTCTCGTGCAGGAGCGCCGTCTGCGCGTCGGGGTAGAGCTCGTGCAGCGTGCGGACGATGGCGGCGACCGCCTGGTCGTCGACCTTGCGCGGCTTGCGCGCCTTCGTCTTCGGCTTCACCTTGATCTTGCGCGGCTTCGCCTTCGCGCCGGCGGCCGCGCTCGCCATCGCCGCCGCTCCGGCGGCGGCGCCGCGCGGCCGCGACGAGCGCGTCGCCGCGCCGCGGCCCGAGGCACGCGCCGCCGCCTTCCTCATCTGCTCTCCAACGCCGCAGTGGCGCGATCGATCGCCGCCGTCGCGCCCCGCAGCACCTCCGCCAGCACGCCGATCTGCTGCTCGGCCTCGTCCCACTTGCGTTGCTCGATCGCCTCGCGCACCGCGGGCAGCGTCTTGACGCCGTAGCCGGTGTACTTGCCGGGCGCGTAGATCTGATGCACGAACCACGGCCGGCCGGGAAGCCCCTGGCTGCGCGTCAGCGAGTGCTCGATCGCCATCAGTCCCTGGTCGTAGGGCGCGGCGGCCGCCGGCTCCATCGGCCCCTGCGCCCGCCGCGCCGCCACCGCCTTCGAGTGACGGCCCGCCGCTTCCTTGAGCCGTTCCACCGCGTTGGCGAGCGGCGCGAAGTTGAGATAGGGCACCGGCTCCTTCGGCTCCGGCACCACCCATGTCTCTTTGGGATCCCAGCCCGCGGCGTAGACGCCCTCGCGGATGCGACGGTTCTCCTCGGCGGTGTCGTCGCGCATCTTGGCGGTGAGCTTCTGCACCTCGTCGGCGTAGCGGCCGATGGTGTCGGCGAGCCGCTGCAGGTCGAAGGGCAGCAGGTCGGCCTCGGCAAGCCGCAGCGTCAGGCGACCGCCGACCTCGGCCAGCGCCTTGCCGTAGATGAAGCCGGGATCGCCGAAGCGGCGGTAGTGGTCGTAGCTGTCGTAGATCGAGTGGTACTGGCCGTACTGCTCCTCGTCGCTGAAGCCGAGGTTCAGCGTGGCGACGCCGAGGTGTTGCAGGAACGGCGTGTAGTCGCTGCCCGAGCCGAGCGGCTCGATGCGCAGATCGCCGCCGGTCTTGGCGACGTCGCGCAGCTCCGGCTCGCCGGTGAGCGTGACGTGCGCGCGCTCCCGATCGGCGACCGACTTGGGGATCTGCGGGTCGCGCACGTCGGCCATCACCTGGTTGACGAAGGGCTCCAGCGCGTGGCTGCCGCCGATGTCGAGGAAGCCGCGCGAGTTGGTGTCGGAGTTCATGTAGACGACGAGCTTCTTCTGCAGCTCCTGGGCGTGCTGCTCGGCGAACTCGGTCGAGCCGAGGAGCCCCGGCTCCTCGCCGTCCCACGCCGCGTAGACGATGGTGCGGCTCGGCCGCCAGCCGTCGCGTGCGAGCCCCGCCACCGCCTTCGCCTCGGCGAGCAGCGCCGCGAGCCCCGACACCGGGTCGGTGGCGCCGTTCACCCACGCGTCGTGATGGTTGCCGCGCATCACCCACTCGTCGGGCAGCTCGCGGCCGGGCAGCTTGGCGATGACGTCGTAGATCGGCCGCACCTGCCAGTCGAAGACGAGCTTCAGGTGCACCTTCGCCGGCCCCGGCCCGAGGTGGTAGGGCAGCGGCAACGCCCCGCGCCATTCCTCGGGCGCCATCGGCCCCGACATCGCGGCGAGCAGCGGCTGCGCGTCGCGCGCCGAGATCGGCAGCACAGTGATCTTGGTCAGCGTCTGCGCCTCGCTGCGCGCCAGCCGCTTGGCCCCGGCCACCGCGCCGACGCCCGGCGTCAGCGGATCGCCCGGGTGCAGCGGCATGTCCGCCACCGAGCCGCGCTGCACGCCTTGCGGCGGCCGCCAGCCGCCCTTGGGGTACATGTCGCCTTCGTAGTAGCCGTCGCCGCTCGGGTCGCTGTAGATGATGCAGCCGATGGCGCCGTGCTCGGCGGCCACCTTCGGCTTGATGCCGCGCCACGAGCCGCCGTAGCGCGCGATGGCGATCTTCCCCTTCACGTCGACGCCGCGTTTCGCCAGCTCTTCGTAGTCGGCCGGCACGCCGTAGTTGACGTAGACGAGCTCGCCCGTCACGTCGCCGTCGATCGAATAGGCGTTGTACGTCGGGAGCTGCTCCGCGTGCTGGCCCGACGTCGAGTCCTCGGCGATGGTGTCTTCGGCCAACGAAGCCTGGAAGTGCGTCGGCGCGACGAGCTCGAGCCGCCGCTCCTTCGGCGTCGGGAAGAGCACCTGGAACTCCTCGATCGAAGTGTCGTAGCCCCACTCGCGGAACCACCCCGCGATGCGCTCGGCGTTCTCCTTGTCGTAAGGCGACCCGAGGTGATGCGGTCGCGCCGACAGCACCTTGATCCACTCGCCGATCTGCGCCGGATCGATCGCCGCGTCGAGCTTCGCCTCCAACGCTCGCTCTGCCGCGGCGCGGTCACCCGAGAACCCCAGCATCGGCGGCGCGTCGGCAGGGCCGGCCGCCCCGACGATCGCCGCCATCGCGGCAGCGCACGGTAGGAGCACCAAGGCGCGGCGAGCACGAGTCATCAGGACCTCCTGTGGGAGTGGTGGGTGGAGTCGGCGGGGCAAGCGGATTCTACCCACGGCTGTAACCTCCGGAGGTGCCCCGGGTAGACAACGGTGAAGGCGGCCAGACGTTGGAACAGACCAGCGATCAGGAGGTCATGATGCAGGTGCGGGCCGGGGACGTGGAACAGCTCTCGATCCTCTTCGAGCGCCACCACCAGCGCCTCTTCGGCTTCTGCCTGGGCATCCTCGGCAACCGCGACTCGGCGCGCGACCTCGTCCAGGAAGTCTTCTTCCGCCTGCTCAAGTACCGCGACAGCTTCCGCCCCGAAGCGCCCTTCGCGCCCTGGCTCTACCGCCTGGCCCGCAACGCCTGCATCGACCACCTGAGAAAGTCGGGCCGCGAGCGCCCGACCGAGCCCGACTTCGAGCGCCCGGACCCGACCCCACTGGTGCCCGAGGAGATCGCGAAGCGCGAAGAGCTGCAGAAGCTGCAAAGGGCGCTCGGCCGCCTGCCCGAGGACAAGCGCGAGCTGCTGCTGCTGGCGCGCTCGGGCACCCTCTCCTACGAACAGATCGCGGCGCTGCTCGGCTGCAGCGTCGGCGCGCTCAAAGTGCGCGTCCATCGCGCGCTGCAGCTCCTGCGCGAGGCGTACGCGCGCGTCGATTCGGAGGCTTTGTCATGAGCGAGACGGACAGCAAGAACGTCAATCCGCGAGCCTGCGAAGAGATTTTGGAGTCGTGGTCGGCGAGCCTCGCCGGCGGCGAGCCGGTGTCCGCGAGCGTGCGCGAGCACCTCGAGAGCTGCGTCGAGTGCGCGCAGGCCGCGGAGGAGATGAAGCAGGTGTGGACGCGGCTCGGCGTTCTCGCCGAGTCGGCGCCGACGCCGCTGCTGCGGCGCGACTTCGACACGGTGCTGGCGAGCTACCGCGAGGGCATGGGCGGGCGATTCGGCGAGGCCGCGACCGCGGTGTCGAGCGGCGCACCCGCCAGTGCCGATGCGGGGCGCGCCGCCGGCCCCGCACGCCCGCTCGCCTTCAGGCGTCAACGCACCGTACGGCGCCGCCTGTACCAGCTCGGTTACGGCCTCGCCGCGCTGCTCGCCGGCGTCGTCGTCGGCGTCATCATCCGTCCCAACTCGCACCGCGAAGAGGTCGCCGAGATGCGCGGCGAGCTGCGCGCCCTCCACCAGGAAGTGGCGCTGTCGATGCTGCAGCAAACCTCCGCCAGCGCGCGCCTGCAGGGCGTCAGCGTCGGCGCGCAGATGGCGCGGCAGGATCCGCAGGTGCTGAGTGCCCTCCTCGAGACCCTCGCCACCGACCCGAGCCCGAACGTGCGCCTCGCCGCCGTCGACGCCCTCGCGGGCCGAGCTGCCGAGCCCGCCGTGCAGCTCCGTCTCGGCGAGGCGCTGCGTCGCGAGGAGTCGCCGTTGGTGCAGATTTCCCTCGCCGACGCGCTGCTCACCGCCGACGGCGCCCAGGCGCGGCGCATCGTCGCGCCGCTGGCTACGCAGGTCGGCGTGCGGCCGGAAGTGCGGCAATACGTGCGGCAGCGGCTGGGGCTCCACACGTGAGCGACAGCGTGGCTGCGGAGATGACGACCATGAGCCGATCGATGCGCAGGTCGATCCGCGCGAATCGCGGCGCCAGTCGCGCGCTCGCTCTGCTCACCTGCGCGGCGTTCGTGGCGGTTGCAGCAACGGCGGCCGCGCACTCGGGCCCACATCCGCACCCGCGCGTGCACGTCCACCCCTCGGCCGCCGGCTGGCGCTCGCCGGGACCCGACTACCCGGCCGCGGCGCAGGATCGCCAGGAGCGCTCGTTCCAGCTCCCGGGCGGCGCCGGCAAGGTGGTCGTCGACAACGTCGCCGGTCACGTGCGCGCCCGCGCCGTCGACGGCGACACGGTTCGTATCGTGGCGCTGCAGATCGCGCATGCCACGACCGCTGCCAACCTCGACCTGGCGCGCCGCGAGATGCCGCTGCGGCTGTCGCAGCACGGCGACACCGTCATCGCCTACGTCGAGTCGCCATTCCGCGATGAAAACGGGCACCTGCAGGGGCCGTGGGACGAGCTGCCCTACCGGGTGCTCTACGACTTCGAGGTCGAGGTGCCGCGGCGCGCCGCCGTCGAGCTGAGCACGGTGCTCGACGGCAATGTCGAGCTCGCCGGCACCGACGGCGGCTTCCTGGTGCGCAACGTCAACGGCGACGTCGAGGTGCGCGACGTCTGCGGCGCCGGCAAGGCGCTCACCGTCAACGGCGAGCTGGCTGTGCGCTTCCGAGAGAACCCCGGCGGCGCCTGCGAGTTCAGCAACGTCAACGGCGACGTCGACGTCACCTTCCAACCCGGTCTCGCCGCCGACGTGCGCTTCAAGACCATGAACGGCGACGGCTGGAGCGACTTCCCGTACACGCTGGTGCCGCTGCGCCCGGAGGTCAACGAGAGCCGGCGCGACGGCCGCTACGTCATCAAGAGCGACTGGTCGCAAGGCATCCGCATCGGCGCCGGCGGCCCGCAGCTCTCGTTCAGCACCATCAACGGCGATGTGCTGATCCGCAAGTCCACATGAGCTTCATCACGATGTACTCGGCCTCGACCGTTCGTCGTCAGAGAGGAGCCTCGCTCATCATGCGCAAACCCATCCTGTCCCTCGCACTCATGCTGCTGGTGACGGCCGCCGGCCGCGCACAAGGCACTCAATCCGGCCCCAACCGCTTCGTCGTGCCGCTCAGCAAGCCCGGCCAGCCGGTACGCCTCGAGGTGTCGCTGATCAGCGGCAGCATCAACGTCGAGCCCCACGCGGGCAACGAAGTCGTCGTCGAAGCCGTCGGCGAGGACGAACGCGAGCACCGGGCACCGAGCGGCGCCGCGTCCGGCATGCGCCGGCTGCCCAACACTAGCCTCGGCCTGGTGGTGGAGGAGGAGAACAACAAGGTGACGGTGGGCATGGGCGGCATGCCGCGCGACGTGACGCTGCGCATCCAGGTGCCGCGCCAGGCCTCGGTGTCGCTCTCCACCGTCAACGACGGCGACATCCACGTGCAGGGCCTCGAAGGCGACATCGAGCTCAACAACGTCAACGGCGAGATCACCGCCAAGGACGTCGCGGGTTCGGTCGTCGCCCACACCACCAACGGCAGCGTCAAGGTGACGATGACCCGCGTCGACGCCAAGGCGGCGCTGGCGTTCGCGACCTTGAACGGCGACGTCGACGTCAGCCTGCCCGGCAGCTTCCGCGGCGACCTCCGCATGCGTTCCGACAACGGCGAGATCTACACCGACTTCGACGTCCAGCTCTCGCAGTCTCCCGCCAAGGTCGAGCAGCAGCGGCAGGGAGGCAAGTATCGCCTCGAGGTCGAGCAGGAAGTCCGCGGCACCATCGGCGGCGGTGGGCCGGAGATTCAGCTGCGGACGTTCAACGGGGACATCTACCTGCGCAAGCGCGGCTAGCGCCGGCTCCTCGCCAGTCGGTGAGCACGCCCGTCGGCCAGCGAACTAGCCGACGGGCCTGGCCGCGCTCAGGGGCCTGGCGGTGCTATCTCCTGCGGAAGAAGAACCACACGATGATGATGATGATCACGAGTAGAAACGCGAGCCACACCCAGCGTTTCCCATGACCGCTGCTGGGTGCCCCGACGATGGCGCCGACGGCGGTAGGTGGCTTGGCGCCAACGAACACCTTGGCCGCGGCATCCCGACCGATGACGGCAACATCGAGGATGCAGGCATCCAGTAACGCCCCCGACTTCACGCCCGCCCCGTTGCACACCCCAAGCGCCTTGGCATGCAGGTCGCGGTCGAGATCCTTGGCGTAGAAGGTCCGCGCGGGTATGCCGCGTTCGATCGCCCCGCCTGTGTCGCACACCGCAAGCAGAGAGTTCTTCTCCCCCACACGCCAACTATCGGCGTACCGGTGATAGACATCGTCGAAGTTGAACGGGTTCGTCAACACGACGTTGTCACGAGTCGCAAGCTGATTTACGTTGCCATTAGGATTGGCGATCAGGCCCTTGACTACGGATGGCCAACGGCCGAGACCGACGTTCACGTCGATCCACGTCGCACCGTTGAAGGAGTTGACCGTCGCGTCCACCGAGTCACCGTCCTTGCCGAACAGCACGTACTCATTGCCGCGGTGAAGGATGCCGCCCCCATCCGGCCATGAGAGCGTCTTGCCGTCCTCCACTTGGGTGACCTTCCCATCGACGAAGACCACGGCGGCTTGATCGGTCCTCGGTCCTGCCGCACAGATCGCCACCTGGGTCTTGTCGAACCGGGCGGCGACAGCCTTGTTCACCGTGGCATCCGGCCAGGTGGGTGCCCCCGACACTTGACGGGTCTGCACCTCGAATCGGGGATCGACCTCCGCCAAGGTGAAATCGCCCGCCGCCTGGAAGTCGTAGAACAGCCCGTCGAACGTACGCAGATGGGTATCGCCCACGCTCACCGCGTCCAAGCACGTTGCCACGGCGCCCGCTGCGGCTGGATTGCTCTGCGCGAACACGAGCGCCGGCGCCGACGACATTGCGACGGATGCCGGAGGAGAATTCACCAGAGTCAGGTTGCTCGACTCGGCGGTAAATGTTGTGAGGTCGCAACTCGGGCCCTGGTTCGTTCCGCTGACGACCTCCGTACGTACCTGAAGGGTCGCGCCGCTGTTGAAGACTGCTTGGCTTCCTCCGCCGTCACCGAAGACGTTGAACTCCGCCTCCTTCCACTGGGTGCCCATGTCCGGGAAATGGTTGTCTCCGTTCGCGCCATGTGCGGTACCGCCGATCGTGACGGTCATCGCATCGTTCGTCGCACCGCTCGCGGCGGCCCCGGCAACCTGGATCTGACCGAGCGAGGACATCGACTGCGCCGTCACGGTCGGTTCGCCCGCGGCGTTGACCACGCAGTACACCATGCCAGGCGAACCGAGTACGAACGGGCACCAGCCATTGGAGAAGGCATGACTGCCGTCGCAGCTCGGGGACACCGGCGCCGGGCAGGCTGTGCCCGCCGGTCCAAACTCGATCAGCCAGTACTGCATGAAGGCGCTGCCGGAAGATTCGTAAACGAATTGCTCCCACCCGCGGCAGGACGCCGGGCTCGGAGAGCCGCTGCATGCCGAGGACGGGAAGAAATCGGTGTTGAGCTGCAGGGAATATGCATTGGTGCTCGTCACACCCGCAACGTTGTCGAATGAGCCCTCCGACTGCGTGATGTGACCGGTCACCGTGGCCGAGAAATCAGGTCCGCTTCCGCCGACGGTCAGTATCTGGGTTATCCCTCCTTGATGGGGAAGGAAAGGCTTGTGTGGCTGCGGTGGCCTGCAGGCTTCCGCACGCCAGGTCGTTTCCGGGTAAGCCGCCGTGAAGCACCCGGTCTTCGGCCGCGGCGTTGTCAGAAGCCGCTTGCGCCAGATGTTGCGTTCTTCCTTGGTCGGCGGCTCCCTCTTGGCGCCTTGTTGCGCTGCGTTGGAGCTCGCGGCCGCCGCTGTTCCTGTCGCCTTTGGTGCGGCGAATGCAGGGAAGGATGAAACGAGCACGGTTGAAAAACTCGCGGCAGCAACCAGGCGAACAGCCTTCAGCATCACGTTCTCCTTGGGTTTGGTGGCAGTTACTCGAGGCGCACCGCGGCGGCGCGACCGCGACCGGAATACCCGCCGCTGTCGGTAAGTGGGCAAGGATCTCTTCCTGACGGCACCGGGCTCGATCACGAAAGGCTGACCCCCTGCCTGGCCGGTCCTGAGTGCTCCTGCTAGATATAGACGGACGCGATCGATTAATTCGCCACGTCCTGTCTCCGACGGCGCAACGCGCAGGCGGACGGCGGCTTCGGGGTCTCGTGGCGGTTACCGCGCCGCCAGGGCGAGCGACCAACTGGGACGGCTCGCCGCGGCCCAGCCGCTCATCGGTGAGGAAGAAGTGCGGACCGCGCTGGCGTTCGCGACCTTGAACCCCGGCGGCGGCGTGCCGGAGATCCAGCTGCGGACATTCAACGGGGACATCTACCTGCGGAAGCGCGGGTAGCCGCGACGCCGGTCAACGGGTGGCGATGCCGAGGTCCTTCGCCACCCGCGTCAACCCGCCGTCGAACGTCCATAGCTCGCTGCCGCCCACCAACGCGGAAGCCAATAGGTGGACGTCGACCCATCCAATCGCGCGGCCCGATAGCCCGCGTGCCTCGATGAGCTCCAGCACCTCCTCGTCGGCCACTCGGACCGACTCGGGAAGTCGCCGAAGGTCGGCGATGACCGACTTCCGCGACTTGCCGAGGCCACCGAGCACCAGCTCGCCGAGCACCCATGGGTGGAGCAGGAGATCACCCTCGTCGAGCAGGTCGCCCAGCTCCGCCGTGCGATCGGTGCCGCGGAAGTACTCCACCCAGACCGAGGTGTCGACCAGGATCACCGTGTCGCGCTCGAGCCAGCCGGTCGACGGCGCGGCGGCGCCTTCAAAGTAGGGATCTTGCCGCGCAACGCCTTGAGCCGACGGCGTGCGGCTTGGTCGACAAGCGCCTCCAAGCCGAGGCGCACAGCGACGGTCTTGCTGGGCGCCCCGGTGGCGCGCAGCGCCTCTTCGAGCAGCTCTGCGTCGATGTCGAGTGTCGTTCGCATGCAGCAATGGTCGTATGAATCGTATGCATCAGTCAAGATCAAAAGGCCCTCACCGCGAGCCTCGGCGAGTGCGTCGACTGGAGTGTTCAGCCGCCGCGCGATCTCGGCGGAGTCTGACGACGTCCGCGCCAGCTCAGCCCTTTCAGTTGCATGCCAGAGAAGCTCCGGATGTTGCGGGAGTCCAGACAGCCGAGCTCGGCTTCGAGGAGTCTGCCGGCTGGAGTGTGATGTCGACGCGGTACGCATCGAGAGGCCGGTGTTCCCGGAGCGGCTTGTAGCCCGGCCGTTCGGCGCGGAGAATCACTTCAGGGCCGCGGAAGATGCTGGCGGGCTGGATAACGCCGTCGATCTTCATGCAGCCGCGGCTGTCGGTTTCGCCGCTGTGGCCGAGGACGCCCACGTGAACGTCGGCCATGGCGGCTCCGGACGGGTCCCTGACCTGCACGGCGACATGAAGCGGAGCGTCGCACGGCGCGAACATGCAGCCGAGGTTGCAGCCGGCCAGGAGAACAGCGCACGCGGCCATCGCCGCAAGGGAATGGCGAAGCGAATGGCCAACGATGCGGCCCCGAGCTGGTTCGAAGGCCATGGCGTCTCCTAGTTCGTCACGAGCTGGCCTCAGGCGATCCGAGCGTGGCCCAGGGCGCAGCGACACGGAGATCTTCGAGAAAGCGTTCGGGCGTCTCGGGCGTGATCACTAGCTTGCGGTCGGGGAACTTGAGCACCACGGCAAGACGCGGGTCCATGGCGAGCGCTCGGTAGCTGCCCAGGCGACGGTTGCGGAAGAGCCCGGTGATCGAGAAGAGGCCGCCGTTGCCGAAGAGGCGAAGCGACGAGCTCATCGCGTCGGGTGAGGACCACGCACGGCGAAGCGAATCGAGGGGCACGACGGTGTCCCAGAGCAATCGGCGAACACGGAGATTGCCACCGTCGAGCGTGTAGCGTCGGACGACGAACAGCGCGCAGAGCCCGACGATGAGCACCGGGAGCCCGGTAGCCGCGAGCCAGGGCCAGCCGCCGAGGAGATGGCGGGGAAGGATGCTGCCTTCGAAGACCGCCATGCCGAGCAGGAAGACCGACGCAACGGTGGAGATGACCTTGACCGAGGTGCCCCACGGAGCTGCGAACGCGGCTGGTCGACCGTCCATGGAAGAACTTCCGCGACGACTCTAACCGCTTAGCGCGGCGTCACCGTGTCGGCGCGTCCACGAGGCCTTGGCGGTGCACGTCGCGCACGGCTCGGCCCGATGGGTCCGGCAGGGCCGCGAACGCCGGGTCCCACGCGATGGCCGCCGGCGTGCTGCAGGCGACGCTGTCGCCGCCGGGAACGCAGCGCGCCGCGGCATCACTCGGGAAGTGGCCGGCGAACAGGATGCGATACAGGTACGCCTCCTTGGTGCGCGGAGTGTTGTAGGGGAAGCGCCACTGCGCCTTGGCGAGGTCGGCGTCCGCGACTTCATGATCGGCGTAGGCCTTGAGCGAGTCGATCCAGGAGTAGCCGACGCCGTCGGAGAACTGCTCCTTCTGGCGCCAGAGGATCTCGGGCGGCAGCACGCCCTCGAAGGCCGAGCGTAGGAGCTCCTTTTCGATGCCGCCCGAGCGCACGCGCTTCCTCTCGGGATCGAGCGACATCGCCACGTCGAGCAGGTCGCGCGACAGGAACGGCACGCGCGCCTCGACGCCCCAGGCGGCCATTGCTTTGTTGGCGCGCAGGCAGTCGTACTTGTGCAGCATGTCGAGCTTGCGCACGGTCTCGTCGTGCAGCGCGCGCGCCGAGGGCGCCTTGTGGAAGTAGAGGTAGCCGGCGAAGACTTCGTCGGCGCCCTCGCCGGAAAGCACCATCTTGACGCCCATCGCCTTGATGCGGCGGGCCATCAGGTACATCGGCGTCGCGGCGCGCACGGTGGTGACGTCGTAGGTCTCGAGGTGGTAGATGACGTCGGCGAGCGCGTCGATGCCCTCCTGCACGGTGAAGCGCGTCTCGTGATGGACGGAGCCGATGTGCTCCGCCACCTTGCGCGCGGCCGCGAGGTCGGGCGAGTCGGCGAGGCCGACGGCGAAGCTGTGCAGGCGCGGCCACCAGGCCTGCTCGCGGCCGCCGCTCTCGACGCGGCGCGGCGCGAAGCGGGCGGCGGTGGCCGCCACCAGTGATGAGTCGAGGCCGCCCGAGAGCAGCACGCCGTAGGGCACGTCGCTCATCAGCTGGCGCTCGATGGCGCCTTCGAGGGCGGCGCGCACGGCTGCGGCGTCGCATGCGCGCCCCGCGACCGCCTCGTACTCGCGCCACTGCGGCTGCCAGTACCGGCGGATCTCGCCGATTGCGCTGTCGAGGTAGCAGCCGGGCGGAAAGTCCTCGATCGTCTTGCACACGCCCTCGAGCGCTTTCATCTCGGAGGCGACGAAGAGCTGGCCGTGCTCGTCGCGGCCGGTGTAGAGCGGGCAGACGCCGACCGGGTCGCGCGCGATGAGGCAGCGGCGCTGGTCGCGGTCCCAGAGAGCGAAGGCGAAGATGCCGTCGAGCTCGTCGAGGAACGCGGCGCCCTTCTCCCGCCAGAGCGGCAGGATCACCTCGCAGTCGGAGGCGGTCTGGAAGTCGTACGGCTCCCCGAGCCGCGCGGCGAGCTCGCGGTGATTGTAGATCTCGCCGTTGACCGTGAGCAGCTGTGCGCCGTCGACGCTCGCGAGCGGCTGTGCGCCGTGCTCCACGTCGACGATCGCCAGCCGCTCGTGCGCGAGCACGGCACCTTCGGTGGCGACGACGCCGCTCCAGTCGGGCCCGCGGTGGCGCAGCCGGCGCGCCAGTCGGATCGCGAGCTGGCGCAGCTCGCGGAGGTCCTGCTTGGTCTCGAAGATGGCGACGATGCCGCACATGGCTTGCTCCCTTCCGTCGTGGTTTCGCGGCAGGAGCGTCCTCGCTCCTGCCGCGAAAAAAACGAAAGGCCCGCAACCTCGAGGGGTGCGGGCCTTGGCGTCCTGGTGACTGTGATGGTCAGCGGCTACGCGTGGTCCCGTACCCTCCGGCTGGGATTGCCGTTCGAATTCACGTTGGCGTTCAGGTTACGGAACGAGCGCATCGGTGAGCAGATACTGCGTCACTTCTCTTTGGCTGTCAAGAGGGACGGTCGCGACCGAATTCGTTTCCGCTGGCGAGCGCAGGCCTCTGCTAGCGTGCCGCGATGCGTCCGGCCGGCATCGTCTTTGACCTCGACGGCACGCTCGTCGATTCCCGGCTCGACCTCGCCGCGGGCATCAATGCGACGCGCGAACGGCTAGGTCTCGCGCCGCTGCCGATGGAGGCGATCGCCGCGATGGTGGGCGAGGGTGCGCGCACGTTGCTGCGTCGCGCGTTGCCCGATGCGATCGACGGCGCGGCGTTCGACGAGGCGCTTTCGCTCTTCCTCGATCTCTACTATGACCGCTGCCTCGACTCGACGCGCGCCTACCCAGGAATCCCGGAGCTGCTGGCTGCGCTCTCACCGCATTTCCCGCTCGCCGTGCTCACCAACAAGCCGGAGCGGCACTCGCGCCGCATCCTCGACGGGCTTGGCCTCTCCAGCCGCTTCCAGTGGCTCGTCGGCGGCGACACTCTGGCGATGCGCAAGCCCGAGCCCGGCGGCCTGCTCCACATCGCGGCGCAGTGGGACACTTTACCGTCACAGCTCCTGCTCGTCGGCGACAGCGACATCGACGTGGCGACGGCCCGCGCCGCCGGCTCCGCGCTGGCCGTCGTCGCCTGGGGCTTCGGCGCGCTCGACCGCAGCGGCGCCGACGCGGCGAACGCCTGGCAGCTCGACTCGCCCGCCGACCTCCTCGCTCGCCTGCATTTGACCTGAACCTGGCGCGGTCCGCGCGTCACACACCAAGGCTCGTTTCCGCCGCGCCTGGCGTTAGGATGCCGAGAGATCTCGGCCGCCCTTTCACGGTTTCCACGCGTTCCGCCCACGGCCCGGCCGTGGCTCGACAACATCGCGAGTGAGGAGGACCCCATGACGGAGCGTCGTCCGCCCGAAGATCCCGCGCTGTCCGGACTCGAGCTTCGTTCCGATGCCGAAGCCGGCGATCCCGCCGATCCTGCCACGCTGACGCGGCGCAACCTGCTGCGCTGGGGTGCCCTCGCCGGCGCTGCCGCGCCGCTTGCGGCGCTGCCCGGCGCCGCGCGCGCCGAGAGCGTTGCCGCCCCGGCCACGCAGCTCGAGGAGGCCACCATCGCCGGCCTGCAGGCGGCGATGACCGCGGGCGGCCTCAACTCCCAGACGCTCGTCGCCATGTACCTCGAGCGCATCGCCGCACTCGACGAGAACGGGCCGGCGGTCAACGCGGTGCTCGAGGTCAATCCCGACGCCAAGAAGATCGCCAAGGCGCTCGACAAGGAGCGCAAGGACGGCCACGTGCGCGGGCCGCTGCACGGCATCCCGATCATGCTCAAGGCCAACATCGACACCGCCGACCGCATGTCGACGACCGCCGGCTCGCTGGCGCTCGTCGGCGATCCGCCGCACCAGGACGCCACGGTGGCGGCGCGGCTGCGTGCCGCCGGTGCCGTCATCCTCGGCAAGACCAACCTTTCCGAGTGGGCGAACTTCCGCGGCTTCAACTCGACGAGCGGCTGGAGCGGCCAGGGCGGACAGACCCGCAACCCGTACGTGCTCGACCGCAACCCTTGCGGCAGCAGCTCGGGCTCGGCGGCGTCGGTGGCCGCGAACTTCACGGCCGCCGGCCTCGGCACGGAGACCGACGGCTCGATCGTCTGCCCGGCGACGAGCAACGGCGTCGTCGGCATCAAGCCCACGGTCGGGCTCACCAGCCGCGCCGGCGTCATTCCCATCTCCCACACGCAGGACACCGTCGGCCCGCACGCGCGTACGGTGGCCGATGCGGCGGCGGTGCTCTCGGCGCTCGTCGGCGTCGACCCGCGGGACCCGCAGACCGCCGCCAGCGCCGGCCACTTCTCGACCGACTACACGCAGTTCCTCGACCCCCACGGCCTCGACGGCGCCCGCATCGGCGTGCTGCGCGGCGGCGGCGTCACCGGCTACAGCCGCTCCACCGACGAGCTCTACGAGCAGGCGCTGCAGGCGATGGCGGATGCCGGCGCCATCCTCGTCGAGACCGAGATCCCCACCATCGACGAGCTCAACGCCGACTCGGCCGAGATCATCGTCTTGATCTACGAGTTCAAGCGCGACCTCAATGCCTATCTGGCGACGCGCACCGGCGTGCCGGTGCACACGATGGCCGACGTCATCGCTTTCAACAACGCGCACGCGAGCCAGGAGCTGCAGTACTTCGGGCAGGAATTCTTCGAGCTCGCCGAGCAGGAGATCTTCAGCCAGGAGGAGTACGAGGCGGCGCTCGAGCGCGGGCACCGGCTGGCCGGTCCCGAGGGCATCGACGCGGCGCTGGCGGCCGATCACCTCGACGCGCTGGTGGCGCCCACCGGCTCGCCGGCGTGGACCATCGACCTCGTCAACGGCGACCACTTCTTGGGCGCCAGCTCCGGCGCCTCGGCGGTCGCGGGCTATCCGATCATCAACGTGCCGATGGGGTTCGCGTTCAACCTGCCGGTGGGGATCAGCTTCTTCGGCACGGCGTACAGCGAGCCGAAGCTGATCGAGCTCGCCTCCGGCTTCGAGGCGGCCACCCACGCGCGGCGGCCGCCGACGTTCATCCCGACGCTGCCGCTGCCCAAGGGCGTGTCGGCGTTCGGCGGCAAAGCGCTGCAGCGCTTCCAGGCGACGAAGAGCACCATCCAGCGGCGCATCGACGCCCTGCCGGCGGCGATGCGCAACCGACTGAAGAGCGTCCTCTAACGCGGGATCCGCGCCGCGAGCTCGGCGGCGGGCACGCCGAGCTCGCGGGCCGCGGCCTGCAGCGCTTCCGCGCCGGCGAAGCCGCCGGCGTAGGCGTTGAGATGCGCGGCGGCCGGAGAGGCGAGAAACGCTTCGCGGCCGCCGACGCGCGCGGCGAGCTGGCGCACGAGGTCAGGCGCCAGGCGCTGCAGGTTGGCCTTCTGGTTGACCGCCTCGGCAGGCCAGAAGTGGCCAACCGGCACGACGGCGGTCGATACGCGCTCGCCGGCGGCGCGCGCCACGGCGCGTCGCGACGCCAGCGCTTCGCGGCGCTGCGCATCGTCCGCATAGAGGGCTGCCTCGCGCGTGCGCGGTGGCCCCGGCAAGCCCACGGCGGGATGGGCCGCCCAGAACGCGGCGAGCAGTTGGCGGTACGACGTTCGCGCGGGGTCGTAGGCGACCTCCACCGACTCGCGGTGGTCGCCGGTGTGATGGTAGTCGGGTTTGTCGGTGGTGCCGCCGGCGTAGCCGACGCGCGTGGCCACCACTCCGGGGAGACTCCCGAACCGGGAGTCGGCGGCCCAGAATCAGCCGACGGCGAAAGTGGCGTGGGCGAGGCCTTCCGTGTCGACCGGCTCGGGCAGCGACGGTGCCACCGATGCAAGCGGCAACGGCGCCGTCACCGGCGCGGCGAGACCGGCGCGCAGCCCGCCGGCGAGGGCGAGGAGGACGAGCAGGAGAGCGAGCAAATGAGGCGCGGCGCTGCGGCGAGCTGCTGAGTGCGTCATGCCGTCGATACGGCCGCGCCGACCGCCCGGATCGGCGCTGCCGGCGCGGTCTCCTTGCAAGGTGGCGGCGCACCGTGCACAATGTATGGGCAAACAACGGCAGCACAGAGAGATGCGCCTGACTCGCCGCGCGATCACCGGTTGAGCGATTCCCCGCACGCGACCACGGCGGTGGTGAGCGCCAAGGGCGGCGTGGGCAAGACGACGACCGCCGTCAACCTCGGCGCCGCGCTCGCCGTGCGCGGCCACACGGTGCTGGTCGTCGATCTCGACTGCCAGGCGTCGGCGTCGCTGTCGCTCGGCCTCAAGCGCCACCAGCTCGCGCCGTCCTCCGCCGACGTGCTGCTGCGCGGCGAGGCGGCGGGCGCCGCGGTGCGGCCGACGAAGCTGCCTGGGCTGTGGGTGCTTCCCGCGTCGGCGGACCTCGCCAGCGTCGAGGGCGACCTCGCCAACCTGCGCACCAAAGAACGCGGGCTGGCCCGCGCGCTCGAGCCGCTGCGCGAGCGCTTCGAGCACATCGTCATCGACTGCCCGCCGGGGATGGGCCTCCTGAGCCGCAACGCGCTGGTGGCGGCCGACTGCTACCTCGTGCCGGTGGTGCCGCACTACCTGGCGGTCGAGGGGCTCGAGAACCTGATCCAGGCGGTGGCGCGGCTCGACTTCCGCGCCCAGACGCGGACACAGTTCCTGGGCGTCGTGCCGACGATGGTCGACCTGCGCCTCAAGACGGTGAAGCAGTACCTCGAGACGATCCGCGCCACCTTCGGCCAGTCGGTCTTCTGCGTCGAGGTGCGCACCAACGCGCGGCTGGCGGAGGCGCCGGCGCTCGGCGGGACCATCTTCGAGCATGACCCGGACTGCGTCGGCGCCGACTGTCACCGGCTGCTCGCCGAGGAGTTCCTGCTGCGGCTGCAGCAGACGCTCGGCATCGGCACGCCGGCGGTGGAGGCGGTCACCGCGGCCGACGGCAGCGCGGCTTTGCCGTTCTGAGCGCTACGCGCGCCGCGGGGGCGGATGCGGAGCCCACGGTGCTGTCTGCTGGCACTGAGCGTGCTGCGGTCCGCGGCGTGCGGCTCGTGAATCCTGTCAGCGCCGACGCCATGCGCGTGGAGCGCGAAGCCACGCGCCTGCAGTGTGACGATACGACTGTGCAGCGTTGCAACACCGGCATGCGGCGCGACGTGACCGGTCCTCGGTGCCACGTTGGCTTCGGCATGCGCCGCCTGTACCGGCTCGCATCGGCGCTGCCCTTGGCGCTGCTCGCCGCCTGCGGAGGCAGTAGTCGGCAGTCGGCGCCGCCGCCCGCGGTCGATCTGCTGCGGCAGGCGCAGCCGGCGAGCGAGATCGTCGAGCCGGCGCAGCTCCAGCGTCACGTGCAGGAGCTGCTCGCCGCCAAAGATCCGCGGTTGTACCTCGCCGGCGAGTTGCAGCGGCTCGGCCTCGTGCCCGGCGGCGCCAAGGGGGGCTGGGAGCAGCCGTTCGAGAACCGCCGCCGCGTCGCACGCTCGTCGGCGTGGGTGCTGGCGCGCGGCGACGGGCGGGCGACCCTGGGCACCAACGACGTGGTGGCCGCGCTCGGCGGGCGCGCCGCTGGCGTGCGGCTGCGCGGCCTGCAGGCGGTGTTCGTAGCGCCGACGCTGGCGGTGCGCGCGGGCGCGCTGGCGTCGAAGGTCGTCGTCGTGCTCGCTCCCGTCGCGGCGCCGCTGTCGAGCGCGCCGGTGACGCCCATGTCCGGAGTGGCGGCGGCAGCTACGCCACCACCGGCCGCACCATCGCCGCTGCCCGACCTCCTGCGGCGCGCGGCGGCGGCGGGCGCTCACGCCGTGGTGGTGCTGCCGCGGCCCGGCGTTCCGTCCGTTCTGCCCACGCCTTCGCGCGCCGCGGAGCTCGCGGCCGGCAGCGGCGTGCCGGTCGTGGCGTGGCTCGACGACACGGCGGCGCAGGCGCTGCTGCACATCGGCCTCGACGTCTCGCTCGAGGCGATGCCGCGGCTCGAGTGGCGGCTCGACCTGCAGCCGTTGGCGCTCGGCACCGTGCACGCGGAGGTGCGCACGGAGGTGGACCGCGAGCGGCACCGCAACATCGTCGCGCTGCTGCCCGGCCGCGGCGAAAGTACGGAAGCGGTGGCCGTCATAGCGACGCTGCCTGGCAGCACGCCGCGAGCCGCAGCGGCCGCCGGCGAACCGGACGCCGGCGCGCCGGTCGCTGACACGCGAACTGAAGCGGCGGCGGCCGTCGAGCTGCTCGCGGTGGCGACGGCCTTCCAGGCGCTCTCCGACCCGCCGCGGCGGACGGTGGTGTTCGCGCTCACCGATCCCGGCAGCGACGGTCTGGCGGGCGCCCGCCAGCTGCTCGCCGACCCGCGCCTGCAGCCGCCGCGGCTCGCGGCCGCGCTGGTGCTCGCCGCCGCGAACCTCGGACCGCCGACGCAGGACGTCAGCTTCGTCGGCGCCCGCGCCTCGCCGCTGTACGGCATGACGGCGCGGCTGGCGGCGCTGCAGGGCCGGCGCATCGTCGGCGACACGGCGCCGCAGCTCGGCCGCATCTGGCACTCGCCGGCGTGGGCGCTCCTCCAGGCCCGCGTGCCCGTGGCACTGTTCGAGCCCGGCGTCGTCGCGCGGCCGGGTCCGTCGTTCCCCGAGGCTGGCGCAGTGGTTCCCGTCGCCGACGTCGGCGCGCAGCCCTTCGCCGGCATGCTGGAGGATGCGCGGCTGGCGTTCCGCGTCGCGCTCGAGCTCGCCGAGGGCGGGCGGCCGCCGCGCGTCGATCCCGCCAAGGTGGAAACGGTGCTGCGCCAGCCTGTCTTCGTCGCGCCGCCGGTGATGATTCCCGCGCGGCCACGCTCGCGGCAGATCGCCGCCGCGGCGCCGGACATCGAGGGCGGCGCTGGCGTGTCGCTGCCCACGACGGGTGGCGAGCCGGCAGCCGCGCAGCCGCCGGGCCCGCGGCCGCCTGGACTGTCGAGCGTGCCCGAGTTCGTGGCGCCGCCGCCCTCGGGCACGGCCCCGCCGGAACCCATGGCGTCGCCCCCATCGCCGCCGCAAAACGAGCGGCTGTCGCAGCCCGCGCCGACGGCGACGCCGCCGCAGCGGAGAGGCTAGCCCGGCGTTACGCCCGCGGGCAGCAGCCGCCGCGTCGCCACGAAGGTTGGCAGCGCGAGCGCCGACATCGCCGCGAGCACGAGGAACGCCGGCCCAAGCCCGATGCGATCGCCCAGCGCGCCGACGAGGAGCGACCCGGTGCCGATCGCGGTGTCGAAGGCGAGCAGCACGCTGCCGAAAGTGGCGGCGCGCTGGCGCGGATCGGTGCGCGCCAGCACCCAGGTCATGAAGGTGGGGTAGGCATTGCCGAAGCCGGTGGCGAAGACGATCCCCGCCACGACGAGCATCGCGCGCGAGTGCGCCAGCCCGAGCAGCGCAAGTCCCGGCGGCACCAGCACCAGGCTGACGAGCAGCAGCAGCATCGGCTTCTCGTAGCGGTCGGCGAGCCGCGGCAGCACGATGCGCGTCGCGAGCACCGTCAGTGCGAAGACGGTGAAGAAGAGCGAGCGCGGCGCGATGTGCCGCTCGGCGGCGAGCAGCGCCGCGTAGCTGGTGATGCCGCCGTAGGGCAGCGCGACGAGGAAGAGCCCGCTAGCGCTCGCCACCACGCGCCAGCTCAGCGCCTCCGTCAAGCGTGGAAGGCGCGGCGACGGCGGCGCAGACGCCGACACGACATCGCCGCTGTCGTCGACCGCGGCGTGATGCGCGCCGGAGCGGTTTCGCACTTCGTCGGTCGGCCGCGCCGCCTCGCGCACCTGCGTGGCCATGGCGAGCAGCGCCAATGCCATCACCGCCAGCTCGATCATCAGCACGAGCCAGCCGTGGTGGTAGACGGCGAGCCCGATCGCCGGCGCCACCGCCACGGCCGCGGTCGCCGACATCCCGTAGTAGCCGATCCCCTCGGTGCGCCGCGCCACCGGAATGACGTCGGCGATGAGCGCGCCGGTGGCCGACAGCATCCCCGACCAGAAGAAGCCGTGCAGGCAGGCCACCGCGAGCAGCAGCGGCAGCGGCCGCACGATGCCGTAGAGAAGGCTGAACAGCGCGAATGCGCCCGCGGCGAGCACCAGCATCCGCCGCCGTCCGAAGCGGTCGGCCAGCGCGCCGGTGAACGGCGCCGAGAGCGCGCTCGCCCAGGTATAGACGGTGAGGAAGAGCCCGGCGTCGGCGCGGCTGCTGCCGAGGTCGATGAGGCGAAAGGGCATGCTCGGGAAGAGCTGGAACGCGGCGAGGAAGGCGAGGAACGCGAAGAGGCACAGCCGCAGGAACGGCCAGGTGAGCAAGGGCTCCGCTGTCGCCGCGGATGACGGCATCGGCACGCGGGTAGCCGGTGCGGCGGACGTGGCGGCAGGTCGGCTCATCGCGAGAGGTGCATGCTAACGTCCGCGCCCACCGTCATGAGTACCGTCGGGACTTCGGAAAGACCCGGGACCGCCGAGCAACCCCTGCGCGTCGCCGTCGTCGGCAGCGGTCCGTCCGGGATGTACGCCGTCGCCGCGCTGCTCGCGGAGCCGGGCCTCCACGTCACCGTCGACATCTTCGATCGCCTCCCCGCGCCGTTCGGCCTCGTGCGCTACGGCGTCGCGCCGGACCACCAGAAGATCAAGAGCGTCAACCGCGTCTTCGACAAGACGGCGCAGGACAAGCGCGTGCGCTTCTTCGGCAACGTGCAGCTCGGCCGCGACCTCGACCGCGCCGACCTGCTGCGCCACTACCACCAGGTCGTCTACGCCGTGGGCGCGCAGGCCGACCGCTCGATGGCCGTGCCCGGCGAAGAGCTCGCGGGCAGCTACTCGTCGACCGAGTTCGTCGCCTGGTACAACTGCCACCCCGACCTCGCCGACGCGCGCTTCGAGCTCGGCCACGAGAGCGCCGCCGTCGTCGGCATCGGCAACGTGGCGATGGACGTGGCGCGCATCCTCGCCACGCGCGCCGAGGAGCTGCAGAAGACCGACATCGGCGACCACGCGCTCGAGCACCTGCGCGGCTCCGGAATTCGCGAGATCTGGGTGCTCGCGCGCCGCGGGCCGGTGCAGGCGAAGTGCTCGCCGCCCGAGCTCAAGGAGCTGTCGGAGCTCGAAGGCGTGCAGGTGGTCGTCGAGCCCGGGGAGCTCGAGATCGATCCCGCCAGCGCCGAAGAGCTGGCCGGCGACCGCGCGGCGCAGAAGAACCTGGAGATCTTCCGCGGGTTGGCGCAGGTGCCGGTGGACGCGTCGAAGGTGCAGATCCGCTTTCGCTTCTGCGTCTCACCGGTCGAAGTGCTGGGCCGCGACGGCAAGGTCGCCGGCATTCGCCTCGAGCGCACCCGCCTCGAAAGTGACGGCCGCGGCGGCACGAAGGCGATCGGCACCGGCGAGTTCGAAGAGCTGCCGGCGACGATGGTCATCCGCGCCATCGGCTACAAGTCGCTGCCGCTGGTCGACCTGCCCTACGACGCGCGCGCCGGCCTCGTCCCCAACCGCGAGGGCCGCGTCGTCGACGCCAAAGGCGAGCCGCTCCCCGGCGAGTACGTCGTCGGCTGGGTCAAGCGTGGCCCGACCGGCCTCATCGGCAGCAACAAGCCCGACGCCGCCGAGACGGTGCAGGTGATGCTCGCCGACCTGCCCAAGACCCAGGCGCTGTCCGCCGAGGCCGCCGACCTTGCCGCCGTGCCCACGCTTCTCGCCGCCCGCGGCGCCCGCGCCGTGGACTACGAAGAATGGCGCCGCCTCGACGCCCGCGAAGTGGAACGCGGCAAGCCCCACGGCCGCCCGCGCGTCAAGTTCCTGCGGCTCGAAGAGATGCTGTCCGAGCTCGGCCTCGACCCCGCGTCCGTTGCTGCCGCGGTGGATGCCGAATAGCTGGCCCGGTAGGTGGACGACTTCCGGGTCATCGGCGAGATTTCCCAGGCGGAGACGATTGCCGAAGGCGGGGCCATCCGTGAGCTTGCTCGCCTCCTCAAGACTTATGGGCGAGCAAGTTGGCGGAAGCGGAGGGCTCCGCGACGATCGAGTTGGCCGATGGCCACGTCCGCCGGGCGGAGTTACACTGGTATGAGGCGCACGGGCTGGGTCGCAAAGAGCTGAAGATCAAGCGCTTGCTCGACTGAACCATGAGTGACCAGAGCACCTACGTCGTCTGTCTCGACAACGCCGGCTATCTCGTCTCGCTCGAGCCGCGGAAGATCTATCGGCGGCTGCCGGATGACCGCGCCGAAAACGACGGGCTGATGCGCGTCGTCGACGAGTCCGGCGAGGATTACCTCTATCCGTCGCGCCTTTTTGCGCCCATTGACGTGCCCGAGGCCGTGGAGCGCGTTTTCAGCTCCGTGGCCTGAGCGCCGCCGTCACGGGCTGCTGTCGAGCAGAATTTCGCGGTCGCCGCGCGCTTGCACCGGCCGGTTGTTGCCTTCGAGCGCGCGCGCCAGCGCGGCGATCTGCTGGCCGGAGGCAGTGATCGGCGTCGCCATCACCAGCCAGGTGACGCCTTCGCTGCACGGCGGCGTGGTGAGCGAGCCGGTGTAGCGGTAGGCGCGCAGGTCGGCCGGCAGCAGGGTCGACGGGTCGAACGGCCCGCGCAGCCGCACTTCCCTGTTCTCCTTGCTGGGCAGCGCGCTCAACAGCGGCACCAGCGCCGGGTTCTCGCTGCCGCCGGCGATGAAGACGCCGACGACGGCCTGCGCGCCGCTTTCCGCCTGGTGCACGAGGTGCAGCTCGATGGCGAAGCTGTTGCCGTCGATCGTGTGCTCGCTGGGCGAGTGGAAGTGGAGCTGCACGAGACTGTAGGGCACGCCGTCGAGCGTGAGGATGCTGCCGGCGCGGTCGAAGTCGACCTCGACGGCGTGGCCATTGTCGACGATGCGTGCCTCGCTCGGCAGATAGGCGATCTGCGGGTTGGCGAGGTCGCGCGGCGCGGCGGCGGTGAGGTCGATGGGCGACTGCTGATGGCCGCTGCCGCAGGTGGCGAAGGCGTTGGAGAGGGCGGCCCAGCGGTCGGGGCCGTCGGCGCCGGAGTAGGACCAGCGGGGCGCCGCGGCGGCGGCAGCGGTGGCCGACGCAACGAAGCAGAGGGCGAGCGCGGAGACGCAGAGCGCGGCGAGTCGTCGAGGTCGCATGTTCGGCTCCGTGGTTCGCGGTGTGCCAGTCGACAGCATAGCGCGGCCGTTCACGCGCCGCGGGCCCACCCTGGCGCCGCGCCGAGCACCCGCCGCCGTTTGCCGCCGCTCAGGCTTCTGTGCGCTTGGCTACCACGAGCGTCATGTCGTCGTCGGGCTCGTGGCCGGCGAGCAGCTCGACGAGCGAGTCGTCGAGCCGGTCGAGCAAATCCTTCGCGGGGAGGTGGCGCAGCGGCCGCACCATCTCGGCGAGGCCCTCGCTGCCCAGCGGCTCGCCGCCCAGGCCCTCGCTGCTGGCGTCGGTGACGCCGTCGCTGTAGGCGATGAGCACGTCGCCGGGTTCGAGCGCCCGCGTCGCCAGCTCGTAGCCGGCGTTCCGGTCGAGGCCCGTCGGCATGCCGGTGGCGGCGAGCTCCTCCACTTCGCCGCCGCGGCGCAGCAACAGCGGCGGGTTGTGGCCGGCATTGACGTAGGCGAGCGTGTGGCCGTTGGGGTCGAGGGCGCCGCAGAACAGCGTCGCGAACTTGTTGTACGGCAGCGACTCGCAGAGGTAGCGGTTGACGCGCCGCATCACCTCGGGCAGCGAGTCGGCGCGCCCGCCGGCGGCCTGCGCCTGCGAGCGCAGGCAGGCGTGGAGGCTGGACATGGCGAGCGCCGCGTCGAGCCCCTTGCCCGAGACGTCGCCGACGGCGAGCAGCACCCCTTGTTCGGGCGCCCCGGGCTCGGCGGCGATGAAGTCGAAGTAGTCGCCGCCCACCGCCAGCGACGGGAAGCTCACTCCCGACAGCTCGTACCCCGGCGGCTGCAGCGGATGGCTGGGCAGCAGCCGCAGTTGGATCTCGCGCGCCTTCTGCAGCTCTTCGTGCAGCCGCTCGTTCTCGATGCGCTGCTCGAGCAGCATGGCGTTCTCGACCTTGATCGCCGCCACGCCGGCGATGGTGGTGAGCACCTGCAGGTCGTCGCGCGAGAACGGCCGCACCTCGAGCGGGCTGTCGGCGTAGACCATGCCGATGACGCGCTCGCCGACGCGCAGCGGCACGGCCATGATCGAGCGCACGCCGGAGAGGATCACCGACTCGCGGTTCTTGAAGCGCTCGTCGATCTGCGCGTCGGTCGAGAGCACCGAGCGGCGCTCGTCGAACACCTGGCGCTGCACTTCGCGGCTCACCGTCATCTCCGCCGGCTTTCCGGATGGCATTCCGGACGTGCCCGGCCGGCGCGCGCCGTTGCGGTAGCTCGCCGCCTCGATGCGCGGCTCGCCGGTGGCCTCGTCGCGCAGCAGCAGGAAGGCGCGCTCGGCGGCGATGCCGTCGAAGACGAGCTCGAGGATGGCGGGCAGCACCTCGTCGATGCCCGACGGCGAGAGCAGCGCGACGCCGACCTTGCTGATGAGGCCGAAGAGGTCGCGCGGCGGCGGCGCCGCGGCGGCGGCGGGCGAGCCGGTCGCCTGCTGCACCGAGGCGAGGAGGGCGGCGAGGTCGCGACTGGTCCGGGAATCGACGAGCGGTTGCGGCTGCGGCGCCGTCTGCGTCACCGCTTCGGTCGTCTCCAGGGTCAGCAGCGTCTCGCCGATGCGGATGCGGTCGCCGGGGAAGATCTGCACCGCGCCGCCGATGCGGCTGCCGTTCAAGAACGTGCCGTTGCTGCTGCCGAGGTCGGAGACCCAGCCGGCCTCGCCGTCGTGCCAGACCTCGGCGTGGAGGCGCGAGGCGAAGGGGTCGTCGATGGTGAGCTGGGCGCGCGGCGAGCGGCCGATGGAGAGGTGGGTGCGGCCGACCGGGATGACGCCGAGCTGGCGCATCCCCACCTGCACGCGCAGGCCGTGCCTGCCGCTCGCCTCGCGGATCACGCCGCCACCCTGGCGCGCGTCTCCGGGTAGCGCGCCTGCAGCTCGGCGACGTGGCGGTCGCGCCGCTCCTCGAGGTCGCGGATCACCGCCTGCTTGAAGCCGTGGCGGCCGGCGCTCTCCTGCAGCGCCGCGCGATACGACGCGATGTCGAGCACCTCGAGCCGCAGCGCGATGCGCTGGAACAGCCGCGGCAAGCGCTCGCCCGGGTGCTGCACGTGGTGGAGGCCGCCGCTGTAGCCGATCAGCATCGCGCCGCCGGCGATGCCGCGCAGCACGTCGGCGATGCCGCCGCGCACCGTCATCGGATTGCCCTCGGCGTCGAGGCCGGTCGCGCGCTTCATCCGCCCCTCCGGCGCGATGACGACCAGCGAGCGTGGACCGATGCGGTCGACGACCTCCTGCCAGGTGGAGTCGCGCTGCCGCGAGATGGGGATGACGTCGGGCGCGATCAGGCGGAAGAAGCGGCCGACGAGCGGCCGGTCCGCGGTCTTCGCCGCCACCGGCACGACGCCGCGGCGGGCGATCTCGCGCAGCAGGCGGTTGGAGACGCCGCCGGCGAGGAGCGGCTCGTAGAGGCTGGTGTGGTTGAGCAGACAGATCACCCGCAGCTCGGGCAGGAACGCCCACGGGTCGCCCGCGGGCTCATCCACCCAGTCGACGTCGAGCCGGTAGAAGAGGCGCGTCGTGCCCTTCACGGCGAGCAGCAGCGGGTAGGTGAGGTACGACACCGCGAGGGTCGTGCAAGCGGGGAGCCAGAAAGGCCGCGAACGGGGGCGTATTGTAACCGCGGGCGGATTTCGTAACCTCAGCCGAATTGAGCCAGATGGAGCGAACCGGCGAGGCAGAGCGCAGCTACCCGGGCTGGGTGACGCGGCTCGCACGGCTGCTGCTGCGCGTCTTCTTCGGGCGGATCGAGGTGGTCGGGGCGGAGTGCGTGCCGGGCGCCGGCCGCGAGCCGGCGCGGCCATTGCTCTACGTCGCCAACCACAACAACGGTCTCGTCGACCCGCTGCTGGTGCTGGGCCTCCTGCCCGGCCGGCCGCGGTTCCTCGCCAAGGACACGCTGTGGAAGAACCCGGTGCTGCGGCCGTTCCTGGCGCTCGGGCGGGTGATCCCGATCTATCGGCCGCAGGACGCGGCGCAGCGGGCAGGGGGTGAGGGTGCGGTGTCGCGGGCGACTAACGAAGAGTCCTTCCGGCGCTGTCGCGAGGTGCTCGAGGCGGGCGGCGCGGTGGCGCTGTTCCCGGAAGGGAAGAGTCACTCCGAGCCGGCGTTGGCGGAGCTGAAGACGGGGGCGGCGCGCATCCTGCTCGGCTTGGCGGCAGCGGCGCGCGAGCGGGTGGCGGTGGTGCCGGTGGGGCTCGTCTACGACGCACCGGGGATCTTCCGCTCGCGCGTACTGATGGCGGTAGGGGAGCCGCTCGTCGGCGACGAGCTGGGGCTCGCAGGCGAGCCGGGCGACGCCGGCGCCGTACGGCGCGTCACCGCGGCGATCGCCAGCGGCCTCGAAGAAGTGACGCTGTCGCACGCGTCGTGGGACGAGGCGCGGCGGCTCGCCCGCGTCGCCGACCTCTGGCTGCAGCCCGATCCCGAGCTGCCGACGCAGCCGTCGCTGGCGGAACGCTTCGCGGCGCGGCGGCGCCTGCTGGCGCGTTATCGCGAATTGGCAGCATCACGGCCGGAGCGGCTGCGACCGCTCATCGAAGCGGTCACCGCGTACGATGCGCGGCTCTCGGCGCTCGGACTGCGCGACGCGCAGGTGGGCGCGGCGTACCCGCTGCCGTCGGTGCTGCGCTTCCTCGTCGAGTCGCTCGTGGTGCTGCTCATCCGCCTGCCGCTGGCGCTGATCGGCATCGTCCTCGACTACGTCCCGTACCGCATCTGCGGCTTCCTCGGCGCGCTCGCGGCGCGCGAGCCCGACCAGCCGGCGACCTTCAAGCTCTTCGGCGGCATCGTCCTCTTCCCGCTCTTCTGGGCCGGCGAGGCGGCGTACGCCGGCTGGCGGTGGGGCTGGGCGGCGTCGCTCGCAGTGCTGGTGCTCGGCCCGCTGGCCGGCTGGGTGGCGATCCGCTTCCGCGACCGCCTCCGCTTCCTGCGCAACGAGGCGCGCGCGTTCCTGGTCCTCGAACGCTCCGGCAGCGCCGGCGACGAGCTGCGCCGCCTGCGCGGTGAGGTGCGGCGCGAGCTGCTGGCGCTGGCCGCGGAGGTCGGCGAGACGCCGCCCCGGTGAAGGACTGCCCACGGCGAGGGCTCGCCAGCGGCGAATCCCGCGTTGCTCGACGAGCTGTCGGTGGGCGCAGCGCGGTGCTTCAGATTGTCGGTGTCAACCTTCGCTGGGGGGCGATCGCCGAGCCACCACGAGCGTCAACGCGAGCAGCCAGATCGCAGCCATCACGAGAGCGGGAAGCACCAACACGAGCGCCGCGTTGCGGAGGATGAGCTCCGTAGAAAGCAGGTTGGGATTGGCGGACGCTCCATGGCGAGCGAGGCCCCTCTCCATCGAAAACGCGATCACCGCGTTCAGGCACGCGTGGAGAAGGTAAAGCCAAGCGGTCAGTCGAATGAATCGACGGCCGCGTCGCGAGCGAAGAAAGATGCCGATCTTCTCGCCCCATCTCGCCATCGGAATCCTCTACTCGATGACGTCACGGACGACGGAGTCCCACGCACCTTGGATCCAACACGGCTTGTCGGGGGAACATTGGACACCGCAGTGATCATGGAAGCAGTCTTCGAACTGCCACTTGATGGTAACAAAGCCGGCGAGGTGCTCGAATCCGTAGTACTCGCCTATCCCAAAGCCGATCGCACCGCCGCCCACGCCGCAAGCTATTGCGCCTGGTCCAAACTCCAGGCCGGCAGCCGCCGCAGCCCCGAACCCTCCGATTGCCCCAATTCCCCCGGAGACGAGCGGTACCCACCGGTGATTCTCCTTCAACTTACACAGCGCTGCCCGCCCGAAATGGATACAAGCCGCGGCGCAGCAACCGGAGCCCGGCTCGAGACACCCCGGAGAAGGACCTGGCCCCAGGGTGTCGCAGACCGACAGCCCGAAGGGGTCCGCCCAACGCTCAGGGCTTTGGAGCGCGTAGGCGAAGACCTGCTCCGGAGCCAGGCGAAGGCCCAGCGAGCGCGCCCGCACCAGGCTCTTTGGCGGCAAGGACACCGCACGCTGCAGCGGATCAGTGATCACGCCGTTGGCGCCGAGCGGATCCGGCGTCGAGTACCTCCCTGTCTGCGGCTCGAACCAGCGGTTTACGTTGTAATAGAGGTCGCCGTTGGTGCCGGTGACGCGGAAGGCATCGCTGCTCCATTGGCCAGGATAGCGCAAGAACAACCTTTCTGAGGAGAGCTTGCCGATCGGCGAGGGTTGAGGGCCGCTCACGCCTCGCACGCCGACGCCGCGCGTTCTCTTCTCGCTGCCCGGCGCGCCGGCGCCGTCCCAGGGCATCACCAGCGAGGAGCTGTCCGGGTTGTCGGCGCCGGCCGTCCACACGGCCCCGAAGGGCTCGAGGCCGCCCGCCCATGCTGCCGCCCCCGAGGTCGTGGTCGCCAGCACCGGTGTCCCCAGCGCATCGGTCGTGATGTACAGCAGCTCGGGTCCGCTCGTCAGTTGCGCCACGGGACGGCCGGCGAAATAGAAGACCTGGGTGGTCTCGCTGCTGCTGGCGGTAGACGTGAGGTCCTCGCCGTTGGCGTCCGGATCGCCGCTGGTCCATTGCCGCGCCTCGGCGCGGCTCATCAAGACGCCGCTGCTGCCGTAGGTCGGCGTCACGTCGATGAAGTCGGTCGGATGACTGGTTGACGTCTGGTGCGCGTTGCGCAAGTAGCCGCGGCCGTCGTAGAGCAGATCGGTGCGCGTCGGACCGCTGCTGCGCAGCGCCTTGACGCGCCCGTCGGCGGCGATGTCGTAGGAGGCGGTGTGCGCGCTGTCCTCGCCGTTGTTCTCGACCACCGAGGTCTGGTTTCCGGCGGCGTCGTAGCCCAGCGTCCACGATCCGGTCCCCCAGCCGGGGGCCGGAGTCATCGTGGCGAGCTTGGGGTTGTGACCGGCCGTGCCCGGGCAGCTCGCGCCATAGCAGTACGTGACGGTCGGCTCGCTCATACGCGCCGCCGTCAGCCGGTTGCCCACCTTGTCGTAGGTCCAGCCGCGGTTGCCCCACGGTCCGTCGCCCTGGGTGAGGAAGTAGAGCGCGTCCTGATAGCCGAAGGTCGTGCCATAGGTGACCGACGCGATGCTGCCGGTGATGGCCGTGGGATTGCCGACGAGATCCACGGTGTAGTCCCAATCGAGCAGGCCACCCGCCTGGATGCGATCGGGATAGTAGCGGGTGTCGTAAGAGCGGGTCTCCACCAGGCTGTTCGCGAGGGTAAGCGAGGTCAGCGGTCCGCCGGGTGAGTAAGCCGCAGCGGTCACCAGCGCTTGCGCCCCCGCACCGGTGTCGTAGCTCAGCGTCGAATCGCGGTCGGCGAAGTCGGGCGTGAAGATCGCGCTGACGCCGCCGGGATAGGTGATTTTCTTCCGGTAGCCGTTCTTATCGTACTCGTACACCAACCCGCCATCCTGGAGCATCCGCCCGAACCGGTCGTAGGTGTACGAGATCGTCTGGCCATTGCGGGTGATCCCGATCAAACGGCCGATGTCGAACTGCGCCGCGGTCGTTCCGTAGGTGTACGTGTTGGTCAGGGTCGCGTCGGGAGAGCCGGATGGACCGAAGGTCTCCTGGGTCACGCGGTCGGCGGCGTCGAGCGTGCGGTCATCGACGACGCTGCGGGCATCGGTGGTCGTGCGCAGCTGGCCGCGCTCGTTGTACGTGTACGTGGTCGTGCCGGCGACCGGCGATACCTGCTGCGTCATCAAGTCGCGGTCCGACGTCGTGTACGTGGTCAGGTTCGCTTCGGCATCGGTCACCGACGCGAGGTGGTCTTGGACGTCGTAGGTGTAGCTCGTCGCGGCATTGGCCACACCCGGACCGACGGTGATCTTCTTCAGCCGGTTGAGGTCATCGTATTCATAAAGCTGGGTGGGATTGGGGAACGATGCCTTGGGCTGGTGATTGGCATCCCACACTTTTTCCAGATTGCCGTTGAGGTCGTAGCAGTATTCGGTGACGCTCGGAGCGGCGCCGCCCTCGCCTTGCGTCACCTTGTCGAGGTGGCAGGTATAGGCGTACGTGGTGCGGCTCTCGACGGCCCCGAAGCTGCCTCCCGCCGGCGCCCGCTGCAGGTCCCGAGCGACCCGGTTGCCCTCATTGTCGAGGTCGTAGCGGGCGCGTTCGCGCGGCTGTGCGGGGTCCAGACAGCTCGTCGAGGTCGGCGCCAGGACGGCGGTGCCGCGAATCGTCTCCACCATGCGGCCGGCGGCGTCGTAGACGTATTCGATGCCGTTGCCGCGCGGCAGCTTGGTACAGGAGAGGTCACCGAATACCGAGTACGTATAGCCGGTGACCAAGTCGTCGGCCGCGATCGCCCCCAGGCGGCGCACCTCCTTGACCCGCCTCAGCGTCACTCCGCCGACCTGGTCATAGAGGGTGCTGGTGACCACACCGTTGACGTCGGTCACCGTGGTGCGCTGGTTGAAGAGGTCATAGCCAAAGCTTGTGGTGCCGACCAGCGGGTCCACCCGGCTGTCGAGGACGTGCTCGTTGCGGAACAGCAGGTTGTAGGTGAGGGTCACCGTGTCGCCGGTGCCGGGCGGATCGATCGAGGTGACCTCGCCCGAGCCGTTGTAGACGAACGCGGTGTCGTAGCTGAAGGCGACACCGCCCTCGATGCCGCTGCTCGTGCGCGGGCTGACGTTGCCGGTCGTCGCGTCGACGGTCATGTTCAGACGGCGGAAGTTCGTCGGGCCCGTCGTCGTCGACGGTTGCTTGATTTCGGTGACGACTCCCTGGAACGGCGCGGTCGGGTAGTAAGCCCAATTGGTCGTCCTCTCGAGGGAGAGGCCGACGGCTTCCTTCATCGACAGCCGCCGGCCGTTGGCGTCATAGGTGTACTCGGTGCGCACGGTGGGCGTGCGCGCGTCGAGCATCGCCGTGCGCAGCAAGGGACGCGTGGAGTCGTACTCGAACCTCACCTTCGGCGGTAGGCCGCAGGAAGGGCAGCTCCCCTCGCGGCTGAGCACTTTCGCCTTGGTGCCCGCGACGCCGTCGCGCCCGATCTCGAAGATCGTCTGATTGCCGAGCCCGTCCACCACCGTCGTGTTGGTGGGGAATGTCGCGTTCGTATAGCTGAAGGTTCGCTTGTCCACCGCTGCGGCGTTGGCGAAGTCCGGGTCTCCCCGCCAGCTCTTCAGGACGTTGCCGGAGCTGTCGTACTCGAAACGGGCGACGACGCGGCTTGACAGATCGGTCGCGATCAGCCGCACCTGGGTCAGGTACTTGGTCGTCGGATCGTAGACGAGCTCGAACGAGGTGCCGTCGGGACGGCTGATGTTCACCAGCTCGTCGCCGGCGTTGGAATTGCTCCACAGGTAGATCCACTCCCGGGTGGGCGGAGTGGGACCGACGCCCACCTCGCGGATCTTCCACAGCCTGCCGCTCGCGTGGTAGACGAACTCCTCGCGCCGGCCGTCGCGCAGGGCGACCGAGCTGAGATAGCCCGTGCCGCTGTCGTAGCTGGCCGACAGGGCGTGGCTGTCGTTGCTGAACACCGCCTGGTCCCACAAGCCTGAGCCGAGGAAGTAGTCGGTGCGGCCGTCGAGCGAGACCAATCGCCAGCTCCCCACCCCGTCGCCGTCGGGGTCGTCGAGGTAGAGGCGGCGGTACTCGTCGGACGGAGACACCGTCTGGTAAAGACGCAGCCCCGACCCCGCCGCGAGATTGGAGAACTCGCGAAACGATCCGCGCGCGGTGACCAACCACACGTGGCTGCTGCTCGGATCGGGCACGATGCGCTGGGCGTAGTCGTGCGACCAGCCCTGGCCCAGGTTGACGCGCCATGCCGTCGCTCCGGGCAGACCGGTCGATCCCGGTCCGAGGTGGCGGAAATGCACCAGGGTGTTGGGCCCGCTGCCGTCGGGCGTGCAGGAAAGGCTCTTCCCCTCGATGCCCGTCGAGCAACCTCCCGGCCCAGGAATGTCCACGCAGCTCTCGCAAGACGCTCCCGAAGCGCCCGAGGAGCCGCCCGAGGGTTCCCCGCAGCTCGAAGGCGGCGGCAGTGGGCAGCCGAGCTGCGCTTTCGAGATCTGGAAATCGACCGCGATCGTCGTGGCGCGACCGCAGGGAGCGCAGAACATCGGGTTGGCGCAACTGCACACCGAAGCCCGCAAGTCGTAGGGTCCGAGCGTGTAGGGAGCTCCCGCGCAGGTGAGGCCCGATGCTTGGATGTAGGCGTAGGTTTCGTCGGAGCTGAAGTAATCGCAGAAGCTCGTGTTCCCACCGCCCGAGGTCGTCCAGGTCAGCCTGAGTCTGCCGTTGATGTTCTTCCAGGGATTCGATGTCCCGCACAGCTCACAGTCAGGGATAGGCCCGCTGCCGTAGCAATCCACTGGATGGCAGTTGAGCCCTGCATACCAGTTGTACTGTGCCTTAACGTCTACCAATCGCCGGACGGTGTAGGTACCGCCACCGCCTGGGATGACGTCATAGCCAGCCGTAGCGGCCAGTGGCGACGCGCAGTTCGGGATACCGCCACACCCCCCGACAGGAGGAGCGCACCAGCTCGGGTTGTTGGGGTCCGCGATGAAATTATTGCCACTTCGTATGTAACGGCATTTGACGTCTTGGAAACAGGTTCCGATGGTCAACGGGTTTCCCGCGCACGGGCCCGAACAAGAGAGCTGCGCCTCGAGACGCGTCTGTGCTCCTAGGGCCAGGGCCAACACGGTCAAAGCACGGAGAGTGCGAGCGCCATGCATCTTAGTTCGTCGCCTCGTCGTACCAGTCCCAGATGGCTCGGCGGCCGAAATCCGACGTCGAGAATCTGGAGTAGAGCCCGACGCGTACCGGCGTCCAAGACATCGCCGGGCTGCCGCCGGTGAACTGGACGGATTCCCGCGACTCGCCGAAGGTGCCCGGGACGCAGCTGTAGTTGGTCCACACACCTCCGGACATGCATCGGATGTTGATGCCCTGGAACTCTCCGTAGGAGACGGTGGGTCCCACGTTGGTGACCACCGCGCCGCCGTTGATTCGATACTCCTCGACCACCGTCATGTCCCCTGCCAAGGCCGTCTGCTGCAGGTACACGCGATAGAAGCTGGTCGCGCCCGAGCCGTCCCCGGCATCGACGCCGTTGTCGATCTGGAGCCCTGCCGTGGTGACGTAGGTGACCGACAGGCGCGCCCGCAGGACGATGCTTCCCGACGTCGGCGCCGCGCGATAGCGGAACGCGCGCTTGGGATTCACGTCGTTGTGAGCGACCTCGTACATGGAGAATTGAGTGGCCGTGAACCCGGGTGTGACGAATCCGCTGTAGGTGGCGTAACCCGTCCACGAGAGCGTGCCGCTCGCCGACTCCCAATGCTCGTCGGGCGTGTAGCCGAAGTTGATCAGCCGGTCGAACGCACCGCCATCGGCAGCGACCCACTCTTGTGGCGTGTCGCAGTCGCCGGCGGTCGGCTTGCAGACGAACACGCGGTTGCTGTCTTTCTCGAAACACTGTTCGCCGGCCTTGAAGGCGCCGGAGAGCAGGGTGCAGTCGGTGTCGTGACGGAGCATTTGGATCGTGGCCGCGCTGGCCGGCCGGGTGGTACCGCTACCGGCGTCTTTGGCGTCGACCGTGCCGGTCACGGTGATCGCGTCGGGGACCTCGGCGTCGGAATCCGGAATGTCGTCGTCCGCCGTGCAGCCGGCGGCGGCACCGCTGGCGCCGATGCCTGCCGCCCATTGCCCGGCCGCACAGTCGGCGGGGTCGGCGGCGAGGGTAGTTGCCGTGGTCGCAGGACCACCTTCGCTGGAGCTCCCCGCGTAGTTGCCGGTGGTGTGCGTGCCGAGCGTGATCTGGTCCGGCTGCGGGCTCCAGTCCACCCGCGCCGCGCTGCCCGAAGCCGAGACCGCGAAGCCATCGGCCTGATCGAACTCGACGGTCGAGCTCGTCGATGAGACCGATGGGGTGCCGTCGACTTCGCGAACGGTCAGACCGGCCCCCGAGACCAAGCGCCACTCGGCCGCGGAGTCGCAGTCGCCGGCTGTCGGTTCGCACATGAAGAGGCGGTCGGAATCCTCTTCGTAGCAAAGCTCACCCGCTTTGAAGCCGCCTCCCGGGTTGCCCAGCGCGGTGCAGTCGGTTTCGTGACGGAGAACTTGGATGAAGGCGCTGTTTGCCGGGCGGCCGCTGCCGGTGCCGGCGTCGCCGGAATCCACGAAGCCGACGATGGTGCTTCCCACTATCAGCGGGTTGGTGTTGGCGGTCTGGTCGTGGACGGTGAACGAGGTGCCGTTGGCGATCAGCCGCCATTGCTTCGGCGTGCCGCCGGTCTGCTCGAGCGTGATGGTGGGTGAGGAGCTTCGCGCGACATGGACCGCCGTCGACGGCACGGCGGTGCCCACGCCGACGTCGCCGTTGGCCGCCACGTACACCGAGCTCGAGGGCGCTCCCCCTCGCACGGTGAATGGAATCGTGCCGGCTGATAGGTCCTCGATCGCGAAGAGATCTGCACCGCCCGATCCGGCATCGTTCACACGCAGCTGCCAATTCGTCGTCGGAAAGCCAGCGGCCGTGCTGGTGTCGTCAAAGCGCAGCCGGACAACCGATTGCTTGAGGAGCAACGCCTCGGCCGTGAACGTCTCGTTGTTCGTGCAGCCGAGCCCGATGCACGCCTTGCCGTCGACGATCAGGTCGTCGGGTACCAGCTGGTCTTTCTCGGTCAGGGTCTTGTCCGCGGCCTCCTCGTCGGGGATCAACGGCTGACCGCCCGCGATGGTGAAATGTCCGGCTTGTGTATGAACACGACCCACCCGGAGGCGTCGACCTTCGGCTAGCGCTCGCCGTGTGGCCGAGGATTCGGGCTGGACCGCGCGGACGCGCAGCTCCCAGGTATAGGTGCCGTCGACGAGCGGCTGACCGTCGGCGTTGACGAGCGGCAGCGTGGGGTGATCGCCGGCGGGGAATGTAAAATGTCGAACGCTGCCGAGCGGATCGGCAATCGCCAAGGTGATTCCTGCCGTATCGACGATCGGTGTCCACGACACCGCTATGCCGTCGCTCGAGATGGTCGCCAGCGAAGCGGAAGCAGCTGGCGCTGGCAGGACGATCACCGCTGCCACTGTGAGATCCAGGACGAATCGGAACCGGCGCATCGGACCGCTCATCTTGAAAACCTCCATTCTCATTAGCTCCACCCTCGACTCAAGCGATAGACGAGGGCCTCCCAACGCGGTCGGGTGGGTACCGCACCGCCATCTCCGACATTTGAGGGGAAGAAACGATATTCACCCCAAGCGCATCCAAAGTCATCGCCGCTCCGCTAGTCGGACACGGCTTTCACTGCCCCGAAATGCCAAAAAGTCTGTGTTTGAAGTGAGTATTGCGCGAATTGAGTCGCGAGCGCAAGCGCCGCGACCATGGTTCCCTACTGGGCATGACTCCGGCGACGAGACCGGAGTGGCTGAGCAGGATTAGCGGGGCTGGAAGAGCGCCTCGGGCAGGTCGAGGTTGCCGCCGGTGACGATGACGCCGACGCGTGCGCCAGCCGCCGAGATGGCGCCCTCGAGCAACACCGCCACGGCCACAGCAGCCGACGGCTCGATGAGCAGTTTCGTGCGCTCCCAGAAGAAGCGCATCGCGGCGAGGATCGCGGGGTCGTCGACGGTGGCGATGCGCACGGCGTGGGCACTGAGGATGGCGAGCGGCAGCGGCCCGATGGTGGCGCGCAGGCCGTCGGCGACGGTGCGCGGCGACTCGACGGGCACGATGCGGCCGGCGGCGAGCGAACGCTGCGCGTCGTCAGCACCGCTGGGCTCGGCGCCCCAGACCGCGGCGCGCGGCTGGAGCGCGGCTGTGGCGACGGCGGTGCCGGAGAGCAGACCGCCGCCGCCGATCGGTGCCACCACGAGGTCGAGGTCGGGCACCTCGTGCAGCAGCTCGCGCGCCGCGGTGCCCTGGCCGGCGATCACGGTCGGGTCGTTGTACGGATGCACGAGCACAGCACCCGTCTCGGCGAGAAGGCGGGCCGTCGTCTCTTCGCGGGCCTGCAGCGTCGGCGCGCAGGGCACGACGACGGCGCCGAAGTCCTCGACCGCGCGGCGCTTGGTCTTCGGCGCGTTCTCGGGCATCACCACGCGGCAGAGGACGCCGCGCTGGCCGGCGGCGCGCGCCAGTGCCGCGCCGTGGTTGCCCGACGAGTGGGTGAGGACGCCGCGCCGCGCCTCCTCCTCGGCGAGCGACCACACGGCGTTGCTGGCGCCGCGCATCTTGAAGGCGCCGACGCGCTGCAGGTTCTCGCACTTGAAGAAGAGGCTGGCGCCGGCGGCGCGGTCGAGGCTCGCCGAGGTGATGACCGGTGTGCGGTGGACGTAGGGCGCGATACGCGCCGCGGCGGTCTCGACATCGGCGTAGGTGGGGAGCGGCTCGACGCGCGCCCCGATCTGCTTGTCGATCAACATCGCCCGCTAGGATAGGCGCCCATGCTGGTCTACCTCAATGGCGACATCCTCGAGCTGGCGCAGGCGCGCATCTCGCCGGAGGACCGCGCCTTCCTCTTCGCCGACGGCCTGTACGAGGCGGTCGTGGCGCGCCGCGGCCGGCTGCTGTTCTGGGACGAGCACGAGCGGCGGTTGCGCGCCGGTCTCGCCGCGCTCCGCATCGCGCTGCCGGATCCGGCGGCGCTGCGCGGCGTGGCGGAGGAGCTGCTGCGCCGCAACGGGCTCCTCGGCGGCGCCGCGACTCCGGATGCCCTCGTCTACCTGCAGGTGAGCCGTGGGGCGGCGCCGCGCCTGCACGCTTTCCCCAATCCGCCGGTGCCGTCCACCGTCTACGTGACGGTGCGCGCCTGGGCCGGCCACCCGCCGGTGCTCGTCGCCGGCGGCGCCACGACGCTGACGGTGGCGGACACCCGCTGGTCGCGCTGCGACGTGAAGTCGACGTCGCTGCTCGCCAACGTGCTGGCGCAGCAGCAGGCGAAGGAGAGCGGCGCGCACGAGGCGATCTTCGTGCGCGACGGCATCGCGCTCGAGGGCAGCCACAGCAACCTCTTCGCCGTCCGCGGCGGCGAGGTGTGGACCTACCCGGCCTGCAACTACATCCTCGACGGCATCACGCGCGTCGTGGTGCTCGAGCTGGCGCGGGCGATGGGCATCCCGGTGCGGCTCGGCGCCATCCCGCTCGCCGACCTCTACGGCGCCGACGAAGTGTTCCTCACCGGCACCACGACCGAGGTGCTGCCGGTGGTCGCCGTCGACGGCCGCCGCATCGGCGACGGACTGCCGGGCCCGGTCACCGCCAAGCTGCGCGAGGCCTACCTCCTGCAGGTGGAGGAGCGCACGCGCAGCTGAGGTCCTATTCGCGCGCGGCGATGGAGGCTCGCCGGTGCAGCCCGTCGCAGGCCCGGCCGTGTTAGCATCCGCGCCATTCAATCCCATCGCTGTAGATCGTCAACTGGTCCCCGTCGAGGAGGAGGTCTCATGAAGCTCCGTGCCGCGTTCGTCCTTGCCGCCGTTGCCTCGCTGCTGTCGCTCGCCGCCCCCGCCCTGGCGCAAGACGACGAGGAGGGCCGCTTCGCGATCGGCGTCGGCGCCGGCATGGTGCAGACCTCCGGCAGCTCCGACCCCTACTTCACCGCCAACCTGCGCTCGCGCATCGGCTACCGCTCGGCCGGCGACGAGCGCCAAGGTTCCGTGTTCGGTTTCGTCGAGCCCGAGGTCGGCTACTGGACGCGCGACAACAACGGCATCGAGTCGAAAGACACGCTGCTCGGCGTCAACCTCGGCGGCGCCGTGCGCCTGCGCTCGTTCGAGTACTTCATTGCCGGTGGCGTCGGCTACCACATGATCAACCGCGACGTGCGCACGGCCCTGGGGACGCGGTCGCTCGACGACAACAGCCTCGGCGTCAACGCCCAGTTCGGCTTCGACGTGCGGGTGACCGAGTCGGTTAGCCTCTTCGGCGTCGGCCGCTTCGACCTGGTGCAGGTCGACGACAAGAACAGCGTCACCAGCAGCGACAAGTCGCCGGACGACCAGCAGACCAAGGTCTACCTCGGCGTCCGCTTCCACCTGTAGCGCAGGACCGAGCGCGGCGCCTGCTCAGGTCAAGCGCCGCGCCACGTCGCCGAGGCGCGCCATCGCGTCCTCGAGCTGCGCGTCGGCGAGATAGGGCGCGGGGCCGAGGCGCAGCACGTCGCCGCGGTGGTCGGCGAGCACGCCCGCCTCGCGCAAGCCGGCGCAGATCGCGCCCGCTTGCGGCGAGCGCAGCGCGACGAAGCCACCGAAGCGCTCGGCGGGCGTCGCGCGGTCGCGGTCGACGAGCGCCGGCGGCAGATCGAGCGCGTCGAATGCACCGCAGAGAACGACGCGCTGGTGCCGGCTCACCTCGCGCAGCAGCTCCGGGGTGAGCCCCTGTTCGGCGAAGAAGTCGAACACCGCAGCGCCGCGATAGTGGCTGGTCGGGTCGTAGGTGGCGCCGTTGAAGCGGGCGCCCGGATCGTCGGGGTAGGCGACGCCGCCCGTCGCCTTCTCCTCCAGCCGCTCGAACTCGGCGAACCAGCCGGTGACGACCGGCCGCAGCCGGCAGCCGGGCGGCACGCGCAGGAAGGCGTTGCCCTCGCCGAGCTGGCAGTACTTGTAGCCACCGCCGACGACGAAGGCGCGCTCGAGACCGGCGAGCGAGAAGGGCACGACGTCGAGCTGGTGGTAGGCGTCGAGCAGCAGCTCGGCGCCGTGGCGCGCGCACGCCGCGGCAGCGGCTGCGAGTCCGCCGGCGATGCCGGCGTCGGTGAAGAAGACCGTCGAGACGATGGCGGCGGCGGTGCGGCCGTCGACGGCGGCGGCGACGCGCTCGCCGGCGCTCTCGGCGGGCGCCGCCGCCACGCGCACGAGCTCGATGCCCGCTTCGGCGAGACGGTCGAGCTGGCGGCGGGCGCTGTGGAACTCGGCGTCGGTGGTGACGATGCGCGGCCTCTTGGCGAGCGGCAGCGCGGAAAGGAATCGCACCAGCAGCTCGTGCGTGCTGCTCGCCAGCGCGAGGCTGCCGACGCGGTCGCCGAGGAGCCGCGCGAAGCCTTCGCGCACGCGCGCCGCCTGCGCGAAGGCGCGCTCCCACTTCTCGTCGACGAGCAGCGCGGCGTCGTCGAACGCCGCGCGCTGGCCGTCGAAGGCGCGGTCCGGCCATGCCTGGTGCGAGTGGCCGGTGAGCAGCAGGCGCTCGCCGACGCGGAAGCGCGAGTAGTGCGGCGCCAGCGCGTTGGGCGTGCGGTAGAGCGTCGTGGGATCGACACCCGCGGTGGCGTGCAGCGATGCCGCGGCTTGCGCGCCGTCGCTCACAAACGCACGCGGATCGCCCACAGATCGGGGAACAGGGGCCGCCCGATCGTCGTGCGCAGGTACTCGGCACCCGCCGAGCCCCCGGTGCCACGCTTGGTGCCGATCGTGCGCTCGACCATCTTGACGTGGCGGTAGCGCCACTCCTGCAGCCCCTCGTCGAGGTCGACGAAGCGCTCGCAGATCTGCGCCACCAGCGGGTCGTGGCGGTAGATGTCGAGCAGCACCTCCTGCACGGCCGCGGACTCGGCGGTGGGTTCGCGCGGATCGCGCGCCAGCGACTCCTCGGGCACCGGGTAGCCCTCGCGCACCAGGTAGTGCAGGAACGACTGCCAGAGGCTCGGCTGCGCCATCAGCTCGTCGAGCCGCGCACGCTCGGCGCTGTCTTCGGGGTAGCGCGCGGCGGCGCTGGCGCGTTTGTGGCCGAGCATCAGCTCGAGGGCACGGAACTGCGCCGACTCGAAGCCGCTGGCGGTATCGAGGCGGTGGCGGAAGGAGTTGAAGGAGATCGGCGTCATCGTCTCCAGCACGTCGATCTGCGACACCAGCACTTTCAAGATGGTGAGGATGCGCTTCAGCGTGGCGAGCGCCGTCGGCGTGTCGCCCTCCTCGAGGCTCTTCTGCAGCAGCGTTGCTTCGTGGAGGATCTGCTTGAACCAGAGCTCGTAGACCTGGTGGATGACGATGAAGAGCATCTCGTCGTGCTCCGGACCTCCGGGCCCTTCGGAGAGTGGCTTCTGGAGGCCGAGCAGCCCGTCGAGCTGCAGGTACTGCGGATAGGTGAGCGCCACGGCGGCGATGCTACAGCGTGCGATAGGCTGCGCGCCGCATGACGCGCAAGTATGGCCAGCGCGGCTATCAGGACGGCGAGCGCCGCGAGCCGGGACGCGGTCCTGGCGGTTCTGGAGGTCCCGGCGGCGGTGGCGGCGCGCCGCAGCGCCGCGAGCCGCCGCCGCCGCGCCACAACCTCGATCGCCCGCGTGGCCGCGGCCTCGGCGCGCCGAGCGAGCAGACCTTCCGCTGCGCCGTCTGCGGCACGCGGCAGGATGCGCCCGGGGCGGACACCTTCGCCGCCGTCTGCGAGAAGTGCGGCACCGACCTCCACACCTGCACGCACTGCACTCATTTCGACACCGCCGCGCGCTGGGAGTGCCGGCGCGCGGACGAGCGTCAGTCCATCGGCCTCGGCCCGGTGGCGAAGAAGAGCAAGCGCAACGACTGTCCGCTCTTCACGGCCAAGGCGACGCTCGAGTTCGCCCAGGAGAAACCGGCAGCCGCCGACCCCAACGATCCGCGCGCCGCGTTCGACGCGCTGTTCAAGTTGTGAGACGAGCGGCCCCCACGTCATTGCGAGGAGCGCAGCGACGAAGCAATCTCGACCATCGAGATCGCCACGGCCGCTTCGCGGCCTCGCGATGACCGGACTCCTCCGATGATCATCAAGCCGAAAGTCCGTGGCTTCATCTGCACCACCGCGCACCCAGTGGGCGCCGCGCGCGAGGTGCAGCGGCAGGCCGACTACGCGCGCGGGCTGAAGCTCGCGAACGGCAAGCCGCGCGCCGCGCTCGTCGTCGGCTCGTCGATGGGCTACGGCCTCTCGACGCGCATCGCCGCCGCGTTCGGTGGCGGTGCCGGCACGGTGGGCGTCTTCCTCGAGAAGCCGGCGAGCGACAAGCGCACCGCCACCGCCGGTTGGTACAACAGCGCCGCCTTCCACCGCGCCGCCGCGGATGCCGGGCTCTACGCCAGCAGCATCGACGGCGACGCTTTCTCCGCCGAGATCAAACAGCAGGCGGTCGACACCATCCGCCGCGATCTCGGCCAGGTCGACCTCGTCGTCTACAGCCTGGCGGCGCCGCGCCGCACGCTGGCGGACGGCAGCGTCGCGAAGTCGGTGCTCAAGCCCATCGGCCAGACCTACCGCAACAAGACGATCGACGTCGAGAGCGGCGCCGTCTCCGAGGTGTCGATCGAGCCAGCCGAGGAGGCGGAGATCACCGACACGGTGAAGGTGATGGGCGGCGAGGACTGGGAGGCGTGGATCGACGCGCTCGAGCAGGGCGGCGTGCTGGCGCCCGACGCGAAGACGCTCGCTTACTCCTACATCGGTCCCGAGCTCACCTACGCCGTCTACCGCAAGGGCACCATCGGCCGCGCCAAGGATCACTTGGAGGCAACGGCGCATCGCCTCGACGAGCGCCTTCGCAAGACCGGCGGCCGCGCCTTCATCTCCGTCAACAAGGGGCTGGTGACGCAGTCGAGCTCGGCCATCCCGGTGGTGCCGCTCTACATCTCGCTGCTCTTCCGCGTGATGAAGGACAAGGGCCTCCACGAGGGCACGATCGAGCAGATGGGCCGGCTGATGACCGATCGCCTCTACGCCGGCGGCGACGTGCCGACGGACGACGAGGGCCGCATTCGCCTCGACGACTGGGAGATGCGCGACGACGTGCAGGCCAAGGTCGAGCGCCGCTGGCACGAGGTAACGAGTGACAACGTCGAGCAGCTCAGCGACCTCGCCGGCTACCGCCACGACTTCCTGCAGCTCTTCGGCTTCGAGGTCCCTGGCGTCGATTACGACGCGGACGTCGACCCGCACGTCGCCTTGGCGCCCGAGGCGTGAGGCACGCGCCGGCGGCGATCCGCGCGCCGTTCGCAGCGGCGCCGCCGCCGCTTGCACCAACGACGACAGCGGCCGCGCGCTCGCTGTTACCATCCGCGTCCGACTCGGGTGGTGGCGGCGTGGAGGCAGGAGGCGGATGATGATGACGAAGCGCGTGGGCGGAGCGGCGCTGGTTGGAGTGATGATTCTCTCGAGCGGAACTGCCGTGCGGGGCGCCGTAGCGCGTCCTCCGCACCACGCTCAGCCGGCCAGCGACCCGGCCGTCGCCGCGTTGCGCGCGCAGTCGCTGCAGAGCGACACCGCGTGGAAGCTCCTCGCCTCGCTGACCACCGAGGTCGGTCCGCGCTCCGCCGGCTCGGCGGGCGGCGCGCGCGCCGTCGAATGGGCGCTCGCCGCGATGAAAGAGCTCGGCTTCGAGAACGTGCACAGCGAGCCGGTCACGGTGCCGCACTGGGTGCGCGGCGAGAACACCGGCGAGATCCTCGCGCCCTATCCGCAGAAGGTGCTGCTCACGGCGCTCGGCGGCAGCGTCGGCACGCCCGAGGAGGGGATCACCGCCGAGGTCGTCGGCTTCCCGACGCTCGAGGCGCTGAAGGACGCGCCCGACGAGCAGGTGCGCGGGCGCATCGTCTACCTCGACCGGCATATGGAGCGCACGAAGGACGAGCGCGGCTACGGCGAAGGCGTCGGCATCCGCCGCGACGGGCCGGCGACGGGCGGCAGGAAGGGCGCGCTGGCGGTGCTCATCCGCTCGGTGGCCACCGGCACGCACCGTTTCCCGCACACCGGCACGACGTTCTACGGCGACGCGCCGAGGGTGCCGGCGGCCGCGCTGGCGGTGCCCGACGCCGACGTTCTGGCGGCGCAGCTTGCGACCGGCAAGCCGGTGCGCTTCCACCTGCGGCTCACCAGCCGCGCGCTCGCCGACGAGCCGTCCGCGAACGTCATCGGCGAGGTGCGCGGCGTCTCGCACCCCGACGAGGTCGTGCTGCTCGGCGCCCACCTCGACTCCTGGGACCTCGGCACCGGCGCCATCGACGACGGCGCCGGCTGCTCGATCGTGCTGGCGGCGGCGAAGCTGATCGCGGCGCAGCCGCGGCGGCCGGCGCGCACCATCCGCATCGTGCTCTTCGCCAACGAGGAGTTCGGCCTCTCCGGTGCCCACGCCTATGCCAAGGAGCACGCCGTCGAGCTGCCGAAACACGTGCTGGCGCTCGAAGCCGACCTCGGCGCCGGCAAGGTCTGGGGGATGCGCGCGCTCGCCGCGCCCGCCGGCCGCACGTTCCTGCAGGAGGTGGCGCGCGACCTCGCGCCGCTCGGCGTCGATTGGCTCGAGCCCGCCGCCTTCGGCGGCGCCGACCTCAGCCCGCTCGAGCCGGCGCACGTGCCGATGGCCGACCTCGCCCACGACGCCAGCGAGTATTTCGACTACCACCACACGGCCGACGACACGCTCGACAAGATCGACCCCGCGTCGCTGGCGCAGGGAGTCGCCGCTTACGCCGTCACTGCCTGGCGCGTCGCCGACTCCGCCGTCGTCTTCGGCCCCGCTCCCGAGCCGCCGCCGCGGCGGTAGCCGGTCGGTCCCGCTCAATCAGCCCACAGGACGGGCACTTCGTACGGGAACAATTGCCGGTCCGCCGTGACCAGCACCAAGCTTTCCTCGAGCGCTTGAGCCACGAGCATGCGATCGAAGGGATCGCGATGGTGACCCGCCAAGCCACCCGCGCGTTCGGCGTGTCGAAAGACCATTGGCAGCTGCTCGAATCCGCTCTCTCGTACACCGGTCTCGAAGGACTCGGGCAATCGAAGACGACCGAGGCCAACTTTGATCGATGCCTCCCAGGCTGAAGCCGCGCTTACGTAAACTAGCGGCGCGCTGGCGATGGCGTGTCTAGCTCCCGCACCCAGGCGCGGTTCGTTCGCCCGCCACCAGAGGAACACGTGCGTGTCGAGGAGCAACGGCATCGACGCCGCTTCCCGCGCCGGCTCAGCCATCGCTCTCCATACTTTCGACTAGATCCTGGGGGAGAGGATCGTCGAAGTCGGGAGCGATCCACATGCGACCCTCCCAGCCGCCGGGCTTTCGAGGTTCGTCCAGCCGGCGAAGCGGCACCAGCTTGGCCAAGGGCTTACCGGCGCGGGCGATGACGATTTCCTCCCCGGCCTCGACGCGCTTCAGCAGCTCGGAGAAATGTGTCTTGGCCTCATGAACGTTGACGCTGGCCATTCGCGCAGGCTAGTGCGCCCTTCGAGATTAGTCAACTGGACTAATCACGGTGGACGCTGGGCAACGAACACGACATGCCGCTCGCCGCGGCCGGCGCGGGCGCGGACGTGGCGGGTGGTGACGGTGAAGCCGGTCTCGCGCAGGCGATGGGCGAAGCGGGGATCGTCGTCGGTCGACCACACCGCGAGGACGCCGCCGGGCGCGAGTGCCGCGAGCAGGCGGCGCAGCCCGGCCGGCGCGTAGAGGCGGTGGTTGGACTCCAGGGTGAGCGCTTCGGGGCCGTTGTCGACGTCGAGCAGCACGGCGTCGTAGCGGCCGGCGGCGGCGGCGACGACGTCCGCCACGTCCGCCTCCATGACGTTCACTCGCGGATCCGCGAGCGGGTGGCGGGCGAGCGGTGCCAGCGGCCCGCGGTTCCACACCACCACGGCGGGGAAGACCTCGGCGATGTCGACCACGGCACCTGGCTGGTCGCCGAGCGCGTCGAGCGCTGCCCGCAGGGTGAACCCCATGCCCAGGCCGCCGATCAGCACCCGAGGCGCAGCAGTGGACGCCGCCCGCGGCCCCAGCGCCGACAGCGCCAGCCGCGCCAGCTCCTCCTCGGAGCCATGCGCCCGGCTCGCCATCAGCTCGTAGCGGTCGATGTGGATGTGGAAGACGTCGCCGCGCCGCGAGAGGACGAGCTCGCGGCCGTCGCCGGTGACGACGCAGTCGAGGATCTGGTGTGGGCGCACGGAAGTGAAGGTGCGCGCCGGCTGCTCAGCTCAGCAGCGCGAAGACCTTCTCGGGGTCGATGCCGAGCTTCTGCTGCGCCTCGCGCGCCCGCGCCGCGTCGATGACACCGCGCTTGGCGAGCTCGGCCAGCGCCGCGAAGGCCACCGACTCAGCGTCGACCTCGAAGAAGCGCCGCAGCGCCTTGCGCGTGTCGCTCCGGCCGTAGCCGTCGGTGCCGAGCGGCGTCAACCCCTGCGGCACCCAGCGGGCGATCTGGTCGGGCACCAGCCGCATGAAGTCGCTCACCGCGACGACCGGCCCCTGCGCTTCGCCGAGCACCTGCGTCACGTAGGGCACCTTCGGCGTCTCACCGGGGTGGAGCAGGTTCCAGCGGTCGCAGGCCATCGCCTCGTAGCGCAGCGCCTTGTAAGAGGTGGCACTCCACACGTCGGCGGTGACGTTGAGCTCGCTGGCCAGGATCTCCTGCGCGCGCAGCGCCTCGCGCAACAGCGAGCCCGAGCCGAGCAACTGGACGCGGGCCGCCTTCTTCTTCGCGTCGCCCTCGCCGCGGCGCAGCAGGTAGAGCCCTTTGAGGATGCCCTCCTCGCTGCCTTCGGGCATCGCCAGCTGCGGGTAGTTCTCGTTGTACAGGGTGATGTAGTAGAAGATCGGTTCCTTCTTCTCCCCGTACATGCGCTGGATGCCGTCGCGGATGATGGTCGCCAGTTCGTAGTGGTAGGCCGGGTCGTAGGCCATGCAGTTCGGCACCGTGTTGGCGAGGATGTGCGAGTGGCCGTCCTCGTGCTGCAGGCCTTCGCCGTTGAGCGTCGTGCGGCCGGCGGTGGCGCCCATCAGGAAGCCGCGGCCGCGCTGGTCGCCGAAGGCCCAGATGAGGTCGCCGACGCGCTGGAAGCCGAACATCGAGTAGAAGATGAAGAAGGGGATCGTGTGCAGGCCGTGCGTCGCGTAGGCGGTGCCGGCGGCGATGAAGGACGCCATCGAGCCCGCCTCGGTGATGCCCTCTTCGAGGATCTGCCCGTTCTGCGCCTCGTGGTAGGAGAGCAGCATCTTGACGTCGACCGGCTCGTAGAGCTGGCCCTGGCTGGCGTAGATGCCGTAGGAGCGGAACAGCGACTCCATGCCGAAGGTGCGCGCCTCGTCGGGGACGATGGGCACGATCTTCTTGCCCAGCTCCGGGTGCTTGAGCAGCGCGCGCAGGATCTGCACGAACACCATCGTCGTCGACACGTCGCGATCGACGGCGGTGAAGAACTCTGCGAAGTGGTCGCGCTCGGGCGTCGGCACCACGTGCACCTGCGTGCGCCGCTCGGGCAGGAAGCCGCCTAGCTTCTCGCGGCGCTCGCGCAGGTACTGCGCCTCGGGGCTGTCCGCCGGCGGCCGGTAGAACGGGATCGAGCCGAGGTCGTTGTCGGACACCGGGATCTCGAAGCGGTCGCGGAACTGGCGCATCTGCGCCTCGTTCAGCTTCTTCTGCTGGTGCGTGGGATTGCGCCCCTCGCCGGCCTCGCCCATGCCGTAGCCCTTCACCGTCTTGGCGAGGATCACGGTGGGGCAGTCGACGCTCCGCACCGCCGCGGCATAGGCGGCGTACACCTTTGCCGGGTCGTGGCCGCCGCGCCGCAGCCGCGCCAGTTGATCGTCGGAGTAATGCTCGACGAGCGGCAGCAGCTCGGGGTACTTGCCGAAGAAGTCCTGGCGGATGTAGGCGCCGGGCTCGACGGTGTACTTCTGGTACTGGCCGTCGACCACCTCGTTCATGCGCTTGACCAGGAGGCCGCTGCTGTCCGCCTCCAGCAGGGGGTCCCAGTCGTCGCCCCAGATCACCTTGATGACGCGCCAGCCGGCGCCGCGGAAGATGGTCTCGAGCTCCTGGATGATCTTGCCGTTGCCGCGCACCGGGCCGTCGAGCCGCTGCAGGTTGCAGTTGACGACGAAGATCAGATTGTCGAGCTTCTCGCGCGCCGCCAGCGTGATGGCGCCGAGGCTCTCCGGCTCGTCCGTCTCGCCGTCGCCGAGGAACGCCCACACCTTGCGCTGCGAGGTATCGGCGAGGCCGCGGTTGTGCAGGTACTTGTTGAAGCGCGCCTGGTAGATCGCCTGGATCGGCCCGAGGCCCATGGAGACGGTCGGGAACTCCCAGAAGTCCGGCATCAACCATGGGTGCGGGTAGGAGGAGAGCCCGCCGCCGGGCTCGAGCTCGCGGCGGAAGTTCTGCAGCTGCCGCTCGTCGAGGCGACCCTCGAGGTAGGCACGGGCGTAGATGCCGGGCGACGCGTGCCCCTGGAAGTAGATGAGGTCGTGGCCGAAGCCGGACTCGCCGCGGCCGCGGAAGAAATGGTGGAAGCCCACCTCGTAGAGCGTCGCCGCCGAGGCGTAGGTGGCGATGTGGCCGCCGATGCCGTCGTGGTACTTGTTGGCCCGCACCACCATCGCCATGGCGTTCCAGCGCAGCAGGCTCTTGATGCGGCGCTCGATCTGGCGGTCGCCCGGATAGGACGGTTGCTCGCCGCACGGGATGGTGTTGACGTAAGGAGTGTTGGCGGTGAACGGCAGGTGCACGCCGCGCTCGTAGCCACGCTCGAGGAGCTTGGTCAGCAGGTACTGCGCGCGTTCGCCGCCGTGGGAGGCGACGACGTCGTCGAGCGCCTGCAGCCACTCCTCGGTCTCGTCGCGGTCGACGTCCTCGCCGTGCTCGGCGTACCAGTCGAGATGGGGCTGCGGCTGCGCCATTTCTATGCTCCCGAAGGGGACTCTTCCGCGGTCGATGGTATCAGGGGTGCCGGCGCGGTCCGGTCGAAGCCGCGCTCACCAGTGGCTGCTGGCGCCGCCGCCGCCGAAGCTGCCGCCGCCGCCCGAGAAGCCGCCGCCACCGCCGCTGAAGCCTCCGCCGCCGAAGCCGCCACCTCCGAAACCACCGCCGCCCAGGCCGCCGCCCATGCCGCCCCAGCCGCCCATCCCGCCCGATCCCCACCAGCCGCTGCCGCGGCGCCGCGGTTGCGGCCGCCCGCCGAAGCCGCCGCGCCCGATCGCGCGCTGGATGCGACGGCGGAGGATGGGGAAGCCGACCAGCCAGATCAGCGGCACGGCGAGACCCGGCAATCCGAACGCGGCCAGTGGGAAGGCGGCGAGGAACGGCGTCAAGATGCCGTAGAGGATCCACGCGCCGGCGCCCGAGCTGTAGAGCGCCGACGTTGCGAACGGGACGATGAAGAGCAGGAAGACGATGCCCATCAGCACGCCGCTCGGCGAGAAGGGCGAGCCTCCACCGCCGCCGATCGCGCGCTGCTTCGGCGGCGGCAATGGGTCGCCGCCGCGGACCGCCTTCTCAACCGCGTCGAGGCCGGCGTCGACGCCGCCCGCGAAGTCGCCCTCGCGCAGCCGCGGCACCACCAGCTCGTCGAGGATGCGCTTGCCCGTGATGTCGGGCAGCTTGCTCTCGAGGCCGTAGCCCACCTCCAGCCGTAGCGCGTGCTCCTCGCGCGCGATGAGGAAGACGACGCCGTCGTCGACGCCCTTGCGGCCCAGCTTCCACGTCTCCGCGACCTTCATCGCGTAGTCCTCGACCGGAACGCCGTCGAGCGTCGGCACGGTGAGCACGACGACCTGCGCGCCGGTCTCGCGCTCCAGCTTCTCGAGCCGCGCCGCGATGCGCTGCTCGTCGGCCGGCGCCAGCATCTCGGCACCGTCGACGACGCGGCCGGAGAGGTAGGGAACGTCGGCGGCGCGCAGAGCGGTCGCGAGCGCGATCGAGCAGAGCGCGACGCAGAGCAGCGTGCGGACCAGCTTGCGAGCGGCTTTCACGTCAATGGCCTTCAAACCGCGGACGGTCCGGCAGCTCGTCGACGTCGTCTTCGTACCGCGGCACGCCGCGCTCCGCCAGCAGCCGGCCGCACGCTTCGATCCCCGCCGCCAGCGCCGCCGCCGGCCGGCTGCGCTTCACGCCGGCGACGATCTCGTCGGCGATGGCCTGCCACTCCTCGGGCTGCACGCGCGCGTTGATGCCGGCGTCGCCGAGCACCACCACGCGCCGCTCGAGGAGGGCCAGGAAGACGAGGATGCCGGTGCGCCCGCGGGTGGCGAACACCTCGCCGCGCACGAACGCCGCCTGCGCGGCGACCCGCACGCGGTGCTCGACCAGCTCGTCGTCGACGAGCAGCCGCTTGGCGGCGGGAAGCTGGCCCAGCGCCAAACCCATGGCGCCGCCGGCGACGACGAGGAGAGCCAGCCAGAGCGGCGCCGTGCCCCAGGCGCCGGCGAGGAAGTGCGCCGCGACGCCGAAGGCAGTCCCCAGCAGCGCGCCGAGCGCCGCCGCCTTCCAGCCGGCCTCGGGATACGGGTCGCAGGCTTCGACGATCCACGGCACCACCTCGCCGGCCGAGCGTTGCTCGGCGTCGGCCACCGCGGCGCGGATCGTCTCCTCGTCGGCGGCGCTGAGCAGGCGGCGTTCGTCCATCCCGACCTAGTCGAGCAGCCCCAGCAGCCCGAGCGCGACGGCGAAGATCGGGCTGATCACGTAGCCGAAGAACCGCCAGGCGATGAGGATGCCGAGGATCCCCACCATCGGCTGCCGCATCATGTGCTGCCAGCTCCGGCTGGCGTTCTCGGGCAGCACGAGCTGGAGGACGCCGCTGCCGTCCATCGGCGGCAGCGGCAGCAGGTTGAAGAGGAAGAGGATGAGGTTCAGGCTGAAGAAGACGCTGAGCAGCGCCGCCAGGCCGCCGAGCGCGCCGCCGCCCGGCGCTTCGACGAGCCGCGCGTACGAGAGCTGCTCGGGCGGCACCAGCCCGCCGGTCATCAGGCCGACGTGGATGCCGATGCCCGACAGCACGACGAGCAGGAGGTTCGCCAGCGGACCGGCGAGCGCCATCGCGCCCGAGCGCCGCGGGTGGCGCGCCGCCCAGGTTGGATCGTAGGGCGCGCTCGCCCACCCAAACATCCAGTGGTTCGGGCTGCCGAAGTAGGAGAGCAGCGGCACGATGACCATGCCGAACGGCTCGCGCCGCATGTGCGGGATCGGGTTGAGCGACACCTGGCCGCCGTGGTACGCCGTCGGGTCGCCCAGCCGCCACGCCACGAGCGCGTGCGCCGCCTCGTGGAGGGTGGTGGAGAAGAGGAAGGCCGCGAACCAGATCAGCCCGAGGGCGACGGTCGAGGCGGTCATCTCCACGAGCGGGTTCTTAGCACAGCGGCAGATCGCTGCAGCGCGTCCCAGAACCGCGCCGCTCGCCCCGTCACCCCAGGGAGGGCTCAATCGGCGTCCGCGACCGGCGCGGGGTCGCCACCCGGACGAGTTTTCGGCTTCGCCGGCCGGGCGGGAATTACGTAGTTGCCCGGAGGGTTGTCACTGGCATCGAGGCGATGAGTTCGCAGCCGGCGGTGGTGTGCAAGAGGTCACAGCCGGTGTGCTAAGGTACTTCTGCCGGATACTACTGTGCGCACGGGGAGGCAACCGATGAGGTGCAACTGGAGTCGCTCTACTTTGTCGCTTCTGGCGGCGCTGGCGGTCGTATCGCTCGGTCTCGCGTCGCCGGCGCGCGCCGAGACGACCACCGTTGCCTCGGCCTGGCCGACCAGCTCTCAGTGGATCGCGTATGCCAACTTCCGCGATCCTGAAGGCGGGAAGATCTCGGACTTGACCAATGGTGGCGCGAGCTTCTCCTCCGAGGTGGACATCGCCTCGGGTTGGACGTCCGGTACGGGCACCTGCAACCCATCCAGCGCCGGCACCCAGTGCGGCACCAAGAACTCGGCGTTCTACTTCATCGATAACAAGACGGCCGGCAGCAACACCGACGGCATCCTCTTCCTGCGCATGCGCCTCGACGGCGATCCCAGAGACGGGGGCAGTGCCCTGAGCCCGTCGCACTGGAACTTCCTGCTCTCGATCACCGGTACGGTCAGCGTGCCGATCGGGGGCGGTACGACCAGGACCTACACGGAGGACATCGTCGGCGCCCCCGACGCCAAGGAGTTCTGGATCGACGTCTACGGCGGCGCGGCGTCAGGCAACGGTTCGATCGACAAGGTCGACCTCTTCTACGCCAACAACAAGACCGGCGATGCGTGGGCGGGCGGCGTCGACGGCAACAACCTTCCGGGCGGCAATGACGCTCGCAAGCCCGACAACATCGCGAACTGCAACGAGACCACCGCGGGCTTCCACCTCATCAACTCGTTCATGGCTTGCAACGCTGCCGGCCTTGCCGCTTGCCGGAACGGCGCCAATGCCGACCTCTCCCACACGCGCGTCCTCGCCGTGAGCACAGAGGATCCGACCGACACGACGGGCGAGTACTACCTCGACGTGCAGGTCCCGTTCGCCGCGCTCACCGACAGTTGCGGCACCTACACGACGAACAACGGCGGCGACAACGGGACGACGACGGCGATCACCAAGGGCAACCAGCTGGTCTTCGACGACGCGTCGACTGCCCTCGAGGCCACCTACTCCACCAGCGACTCGGGCGTCGACCCGCTGCAGAAGGACTACATTGGACAGTGCACGGGGCTCGTGTGCGAGCCGGTCTACGGCACGCTGATCAGCACGCCCGTGACGCTGTCGGCGTTTCAGGCAACGTCCCAGGGCGGCGGCGCGGTGATCACCTGGTCGACCGCCACCGAGCTCGGCAACCTCGGCTTCAACATCTACACCGAGATCGACGGCAACCGCGTCAAGGTCAACCGCGGCCTGATCCCCTCCCGCGCGGTCAACTCGATGACCCGTAAGGATTACAGCTACGCCGCGGCTGTGGCGGGCGGACGCTTCTGGATCGAGGAGCTCGACATCCGCGGCAAGACCGAGATGCACGGTCCCTTCGAGCTGGGCGAGCTCTACGGCAACAACAGCGTCGCCCAGCCGGTGCCGTGGAGCGCGATCCGTTCGCAGCACGCGACCGCCCAGGCCGCGGCCCAGCAGGAACGGCTCCGCGCCTGGAAGAGCTACGACTACCCGCGCGTCAACTTCCGCGTCACGCGCGAGGGCATCTATCGCGTCTCGTACGAGGACCTGCTCGCCGCCGGCATCAACCTCTCCGGCGTGCCGGTGAGCAAGCTGGCGCTCGTCAACCACGGCCAGCCGGCGCCGATTTACGTCAGCAGCAAGGGCACCTTCGGGCCCGGCGGCTCGATCGAGTTCTTCGGCGAAGCCGCGAGCAGCATGTACACCGACGTCAACGTCTACCAGCTGCAGGTGGACGACGCGCGGGCGGTGCGGCTCGGCGACGATGCGCGGCCGCCGCGGCGCAACGAGATCCCCGAAGCGGCCTATCAGGCCACCAAGAGCTGGGACGAGAACCTCGACTACGCGTTCCTATCGCCCAACGGCGATCCCTGGTTCCGCACCATGATGTGCGCCTATCCGGGCGGCGCCTCCTGCGCCTCGAGCCTGCCGGCGACGGTGACGCTCGACGTGCCGGTCGACAACTACGTGCCGGGCCGCGGCGCGGTCAGCGTCGGCATGGCGATCTGGGGCCTGACGGCGGGCTCGCACCACGCCACCCTTTCGCTCAACGGCAACACGCTCAGCGACCTCTCCTTCTGGGGCACGACGGCGCAATCGATCGCTGCCCCGGCGGCGGGCAGTCAGCTGGTGGCCGGTGCCAACCAAGTGCAGCTGCGCCTCCCGGGCGACGTGTCGGGATCGCCGTGGGACATGGTGGTGCTCGACCGCTACTCGGTCACCTATCCCCGCGCTTTCGTCGCCCAGCAGGACTGGCTGGCATTCGACTCTGGGGGCCGGCAGTTCCAGGTCAGCGGGCTGTCGTCGAACGGTGCGGTGGTCTATCGCCGCGACGCCAACAACGGCCAGTGGTCGCGGCTGCGCGAGGTAGCGGTATCGACCGCGGCTGGCGGCTACAGCGCCTCGTTCGCCGGCACCGGCCAGCAGGCGCACTACCTGGTGGCGGGCGCCGGCAGCGTGGCCAAGCCGGAGATCGAAGTCGCTTCCGCGGACCTGGCGCTGGCCAACGACGCGGCGCAGTACCTCATCATCGCCCACCCCGACTTCATCGCCGGTCTGAGCTCCTTCGTTGCCCACAAGCAGAGCCGCTTCCAGGTCAAGGTGGCCGACGTCGAAGCCGTCTACGAGCAGTTCGGTGACGGCTCGGTCGATCCGGAGGCGATTCACCGCTACATCCGCCACGCGGTGGCCAACCTGGGCACCCAGTACGTCCTGCTCGTCGGCGGCGACTCCTACGACTACAAGAACTACCTCGGGCTCGGCAGCCTCAGCTTCATTCCCTCGCTCTACGTGGCGACCGACGACCTCGTGAAGTTCGCGCCTTCGGACCCCTCGCTCGCCGACCTCGACGGTGACGGCGTCCCCGACGTCCCGATCGGGCGCTGGCCGGTGCGCTCCGCCGCCGAGCTCGAGGCCGTGGTCACCAAGACCGCGCAGTACGAGACCAAGGCCTACGGCACGAATGCGGTGCTCGGTGCCGACGTCGACTTCGGCGCTGACGCCGATACCTTCGCCGCCGCGCTTCCGAGCGACTGGACGGTGGGCCGCGCCTACCTCGACCAATTGAGCGTCGGCGACGCCAAGGCCCTCATCAAGTCGCAGGTGAACGCGGGCACCGCGCTGGCCGGTTTCGTCGGCCACTCCGGCCCGACGCTGTGGACCTACCGCGGCCTGTTCGACGCCGGCGACGCGCAGGGGCTCGCCAACGTCGGCCGGCCGACGGTCGTTGCCCAGTGGGGTTGCTGGAACTCCTATTACGTCGAGCCGCACTACAACACGCTCGCTCACACCTTCCTGGTGACCGGCCTGCAGGGCGCCGCCGCCGTCTTGGGCACGACTACCGTCAGCGAGGACCACTCGCTGCGGCTGCTCGGCACCGCGTTGACGCCCCGTTTGGCCCAGCCCGGCAACACCATCGGCGCCGCGCTCACGGATGCCAAGCGGCAGGTGGCGGCGATCGACCCGAGCGTGCGCGACGTGCTGCTGGGCTGGACGATCCTCGGCGATCCGTCGCTCGTCATCACGCCGTAGGTTGCAGGAGTCCAGGCGGGTTCCGCTGGCGGTGCGGCGCGCGTGCGTCGCACCAGCCGGTGCTCGCCCGGTCGAGACGTGAGCGGGATCGTCGCCGTCTTCCGCCGCGACGGTCGGCCGGTCGAAGCCGGTGAAGTCGAGCGCATGCTCGCCGCGGTACCGGAGTGCTCCGTCGACGGGCAGAGCGCTTGGGTCGCGGGCGAGGTGGGACTGGGCCACCAGCGGTTCTGGGTCCTGCCCGAGGAAATGGGCGAAGTGCAGCCGCTCTTCGATGCGGAGATTGGCTGCGTGCTGGTGGCCGATCTGCGGCTCGACAACCGGGGCCAGCTGCTCCGTGAGCTTGCGGTGACCGGAGACGACGCCGCCCTATGGTCCGACGCACGCCTGTTGCTGGCCGGCTACCTGCGGTGGGGACAGGCGTGCGTCGAGCGGTTGATGGGCGACTTCGCATTCGTACTTTGGGACGAACGAGAGAAGAGATTGTTCGCGGCCCGCGACCCGATGGGCGCCCGCGGGCTCAGCTATCACCTGAGCGACGGCGTCGCGCTGTTGGCGTCCAACGTGGAACAGCTGCTCGCGCACGGCGCGTTTGCCGCACGCCTCAATGAGTCGCGGGTCGTCGACCTGCTGACGATGGACTGGTCGGACCAGGCGGCCACCTTCTACCGCGACGTCCTGGATCTGGTGCCGGGCGCAACTCTCACCGTCACCGCGACGCGCGCTGAAGTCCGCGAGTTCTGTGACCTGCTGCCGGTCAAGCGCCTGCGCTATCGCGACCAGCGCAACTACGCCGAGCATTATCGCGAGCTGGTGACCGAGGCCGTAGCCTGCCGCCTGCGCAGCACCGGGCGCATCGGCCTGTCGCTGAGCGGCGGTCTCGACTCCACGCTGCTAGCCGCGATCGCCGCGCCCATGGTGCCGCAGGGCGGTGGCGCCTCCGGTCTTCAGTGCTATTCCTACGCCTTCGAGCGGCACCCGTCATGCGATGAGCGGCCCTTCATCGAGCCACTCGTCGCTCACTTGGGGGTGGGATCGCGCTACGCCTGGTGCGACGACCTGTGGACGCTGCGTGACGCCGATCGGTGGCCCGTGCACCGCGACTACGTGCTCACCGATCCTTACGCCTGGCTGCCGCAAGCAGTCAACCGGCTGGCGAGTCAGGACGGTTGCCGGGTGTTGCTCGGCGGCTACTACGGCGACGTGCTGACGGCGGGCAGTCGCGAGTGGGCGGCAGGCATGGCAGCCGACGGCCGCTTGGGCGAGCTCACGGTCGAGCTGTGGAAAAACCGCAGCCTCCCCGTGTGGGCCGGAGCGGCAAGGAGCCTGGGCCGCGCCATGCTGCCGCTCTGGATCGATCGGCTGAGGCGGCGGCCAGCGCGTCGGCGGGGCGAATCCCAGCCCGCTCTCGACCGCCGGTTGGTCGGCGCTGCCGACCGCGTCAATAGCCGTCGCGGCTTTCACCGGCATTTGCGGCTGGCCTGTTTCACGCAGGGGCCCGCCAGCGTCCGTCGCACGTACCATGCTCTGGGCCTGGAACCGCTGTCGCCGTACGAGGACCGCCGGCTGGTGGAGTTCGTGCTCGCGATACCCGCCGATCAGCTCGGTCGCCCCGGGGACGGGAACGATCGCCGGATCCACCGCGAGGCGGCCCGCGGCCTGCTTCCCGAGCCGATCCGGTCGCGTAAGGACCGCACGAGCTTCCTCGCGCTCCTGCGCGAAGGCCTGTTCGACCGCGAGGCGGCCACGGTGGCACGGCTGCTGGCGCGGCCGCGAATCGTCGACATGGGACAGGTCGCTGCAGTCTGGCTGGAAACGCATCCGCCGACCGCCAGCCTGCCGGTCGAAGATCTGGAGGTGCTCTGGCTATGTCTGTGTCTGGAGATGTGGTTGCGCAAATTCTGGTAAGATTTGTGCACCAAGTCCGACCGTCCGTACGTCGGTCGTTGGAGGGCCCGGAAACGATGAGCCGCAAGGTCGGAGACTCGAACGCCGCGGGTGACGCGATGACGGGCTGCAGGCAGCCCGAGCACGCGGAGTCGACCACACGCAAGGCATACATGCCTCCCCGACTCACCCGCTACGGCAATGTCCGCGACCTGACCGCCGCTCCCTCGCCAGGGGCCTTCGAGAGCGGCCGCGGTACCGGCTTCAGGGCCTAGTTACCAGTCGATGTGCCGGCCGGCGCGACGCTGAACTGGTACACGTATCGGCTCGCCGACCACGTCGTCCAGGCCAACTTCGAGCTAGTGGAGCTCGAGCCCGGCTGGGAGGGCGGACCCGAGATCCGCTGCGAGCTGTTGCCGCCGATCGTCGAGCACGCGGAGCCGCGCGAGTGGTTCCACGGCTGGCGACTCCCCGGCGACGGCTCCTGGTGGATGCAGGCCGCGGAGGCGGACGGCGAGTACCTGCTGCGGTTCCCCGGCCTACTCGACGCGAGAGTTTCCGCGGACGGCACCCGCGTCCGTTGCCTGCCCCTGCACGGCACGCCGATGGAGACCGTACGCCACCTGCTGCTCGATCAGGTGCTGCCGCTGGCGATCGGTCTCGGCGGCGACCTGGTGCTCCATGCTGCTGCGTTAGCCGTCCAGGGGCAGGCTGTCGCGATCCTTGGCCCTACCGGCAGCGGCAAGTCCACGCTCGCTGCTTGGCTCGGCAGGCATGGCTGCACGCTCCTGACAGATGACTGTCTGGTGGTCCGGGAGGGCGCCGGCGAGTGGTGCGCCTTGCCCTACTACGGCGGCTTTCGCCTCTGGCCTGACAACCTGGCCGCGTTGTTGCCCGGCGAGACGGCGGTCGCCGGCATGGCGCACTACTCGCGCAAGCAACGCGTGGTGGAGCCGGAGGGCTGGCGCGCCGCTGCCGTGGCACGACCGCTGCGCCACCTCTGCTTCCTGCAGCCGGCCCCGGAGCCGGCGGACTCTGGCGAGGTGACGATCGATCCGCTGCCTCCGCGCGAGGCGATGATGTCGCTGGTGAGGGCGAGCTTCCTCCTCGAGATCCGTTCGCCGCATGTGCTGGCTCGGCAGTTCGACGCCATCGGCCGCCTGGTCGACGCGGTGCCCAGCGCCGCTCTCCGCTACCCGCGGGTCCATGCCGCCCTCGCCGACGTGCACGACGCCATCAGGACGCGACTTCTGGTGGACGAGGCGGCCGGCGTCAGTCGATGCGCGCCAGAAGACCCGCCCGCTCGAGATCGCTGAGCAGCGCCTCGACGTCGGCCCTCAACGTCGCGGCGGAGACCTCGAGCTCCGACTCCATCGTGGCTAGCGTCGCCGTCAGCGAGTGCCCGCCGGCCAGCAGCTCCCACACCCGGCGCCCGGTCGCGTTGAGACCGTAGTAGGTGCCGCTCTCGAGGTCCAGCAGGACGGCTTCGTCGGCCAGCTCGCGCAGTCTGACGCGCGGGTTGGGCTGAAAACGCTCCGGGCGAGAGCTGGGCTGCGGCATCGGCGCGTCATCGTATCCGGCTCGGGCGCGGGCGCTGTGATAGAACTCTGCCGCGCCGCAGAGCTCCGCCTCGCCACGCACCCTCCGCACTTCGGACCGTGGAACGCAAGACCAAGATCGTCGCCACCCTCGGCCCGGCTTGCGCCTCGTACGAGCGCATCCGCGAGCTGGTGGCGGCGGGGATGGACGTCGCCCGCCTCAACTTCTCGCACGGCGACTACAAGACGCATCGCCAGCTCGCCGGCTGGGTGCGCGCCGCCGCCGAGGAGGAGAAGCGCGTCGTCGCGCTGCTGCAGGACATCCAGGGGCCGAAGATCCGCGTCGGCACCTTCGCCGGCGGCGCCTGCGAGCTCGCCACCGGCAGCGAGATACGGCTCATCGCCGGCGAGGGTGAGGGCGACTGCGAGACGGTCTACGTCAACTATCCGCATCTCACCGAGGACATCCAGCCCGGCGAACGGGTGGTGCTCGCCGACGGCCTCATCCGCCTCGAGGTGCTCGGCCACGCGCCGCACGGGCTGCGCGCGTCGGTGTTGATCGGCGGCACCCTCGGCGACCACAAGGGCGTCGCCTTCCCGCAATCGGAGCTGCGCATGCCGGCGATCACCGACAAGGACCGCCGCGACCTCGTCTTCGGGCGCGAGCTGGGCGTCGACATGGTGGCCGCCTCCTTCGTGCGCTCGGCCGCCGACGTCAGGCTGGTCAGCGAGCTCGCCGGTGACGACACGCCGATCGTCGCCAAGATCGAGCTCGCTGCCGGCTACCAGAACCTCGACGGCATCCTCGACACCGCGCCGGCGATCATGGTCGCGCGCGGCGACCTGGGCGTGCAGCTGCCGCTCGAGAAGATCCCGCTCATCCAGCTCGACATCCTCTCGCGCACCAACCGCGCCGGCCGCATCGCCATCACCGCCACCGAGATGCTGGAGTCGATGACGCGGGCCACGCGGCCGACGCGCGCCGAGGTCACCGACGTGGCGAGCGCCGTGCTCGCCGGCACCGACGCGGTGATGCTCTCGGCCGAGACCGCCACCGGCGACCACCCGGTGCGTACGGTCGAGGTGATGGACATCATCTGCCGCGAGATCGAGGGCAGCCTCGGCCCGCCGTCGTTCGGGCACGGCCTCTTGCGCGACGGCGACGAGCGCTTCCCGTCGGCCACCGCGAAGGCGGCGGTCGAGGCGGCGTCGTCGCTCGGCATCGAGACGATCGTCGCCTTCACCGAGAGCGGCAACAGCGCGCGGCTGCTCTCCAAGTACCGGCCGCTGGCGCGCATCCTCGCCTTCACCCCCGAGCCGCGCACGCTGGCGCGGATGGCGCTCTACTGGGGCGTGCGGCCGCTGCCCTTCCAGCGCCTCGACTCGACCGATCAGATGATCGCCTACGCCGAGCGCAAGGTGCTCGAGCTGGGCGTCTGCCAGCCCGGCGACAGCGTGGTGCTGATAGCGGGCGTGCCGCCCAATGAGCGGCACTCGACGAACCTGATGAAGCTGCACGTGGTGCGCGGTTAGGCGACCGGCCCGGGCGCAGCCAGCGTTAGCGGCGGCCCGCATCCACCCTATTTGCGGCGCGCGCCTCCATCGGTAAGATCCGGCCCAGTTGCAGCCACTCGACGACGGCATCGCCCCCGCGCGGCCACGACCGGCTTCCGCGGGCTCGGAATCGCGCGCTCCGGTGGGACGCGGCGTGCGCATGGCGTTGGTCTCGGCGGAGGGCGCCGAGTCGGCGCCGTCGCCGCTCGTCGCCGTGGTGCACGCCGGCGGCGCGCCGGCGCCGCCGGGAACGCCGCTGGCGGTGCGCGTGCCGCTGCCGCAGCTCTACGGCGAGCCCACCGCCGAGCTGTGGGAGGCGGACGGCGCCGTAGGCACCGGCGTTCACGGCGGTGTCCGCTGGGCAGCGACCGACGCCGTGCTCGCCGGCGCTCTCGAGCTGCCGGCGAGCGGCGCCGCCGAGCTCGAGGCAGCGGCCTGCATCGCCTACCGCGAGCTGCTCGCCGTCGCCGCCGACCTCGGCTACCCGCACCTGCTGCGGCTGTGGAACGTGGTGCCGGCGATCAACCGTCTCGACCACGGCCTCGAGCGCTACCGCCGCTTCTGCCGCGGCCGCGCCGAGGCGTTCGAAGGACACCACGGCCCGCTCTTCCAATCGCAGCTCTGCGCGTCGAGCGCCGTCGGCAGCGAGGGCGGCGACCTCGTCGTCTGGTTCCTCGCCGGCCGCGAGCGCGGGCTGCCGCGCGAGAACCCGCGCCAGGTGAGCGCCTACTCGTATCCGCCGTGCTACGGCCCGCGCAGCCCGTCGTTCGCGCGCGCCACGCGCTGCCCGGCGGCTGCCGGCGGCTGGCTCCTGCTCTCAGGCACCGCCAGCATCGTCGGCCACAAGAGCGTCCACCCTGGCGACGTCGAGCGCCAGGTCGAGGAGACGCTCGACAATCTCGAAGAGCTGCTGCCGGCCGAGACGGAGACGACGCGCCATCACGCGCGCGGTGCGCCGCGCTTCGAGGCGCTCAAGATCTACGTGCGGCGGCCGGAGGATCTGCCCGTCGTTCGCGCCGCGATCGCGTCGCGGCTCGGCAGCGCGCTGCCGGTGCTCTACCTGCGCGCCGACATCTGCCGCGAAGAGCTGCTGGTCGAGATCGAAGGCCTGGCGCCGCCGCCGCGCGGCTGACGAGCGCTAGCCGCGCATCACCGCGATCGCTTCGAGCTCGATGCGGGCGCCGAGCGCCAGGCCGCTGGTGCCGAAGGAGCTGCGCGCCGGCAGCTCGCCTTCGGTGAAGAAGCTCACGTAGGCTTCGTTCATCGCCGCCCACTCGCTCATGTCGGCGACCATGCAGGTGACCTTGACGAGGTCGCGGAAGCCGAGGCCGCGGCGCTCGAGGACGGCGCCGAGGTTCTCCAGCGCCTGCCGCGTCTCGGCGCCGATGCCGCCGGGCACCAGCTCGAGCTTGCCGGGGTAGTGGCCGAGCTGGCCGGAGATGAAGAGCAGGTCGCCGACGCGGACCGCTTCGGAGAAGGGGAGATTCATGCCGCCGATGGGCAGGGACGGGAAGCGCTCGACGGTTGCCATGCTGGCAATCTAACACCGGCTCGTGCTCCGTCGCGGCGTGCCGCGAGCCGTCACGGAGCGCGGTGCTACCATCCGCCGCCATGGCGCCATCCGGTGGCATGAAAAAACGGCTGGCGGTGGTGGGGGCGGGGAAGATGGGCGGCACGCTGCTCAAGGCGCTGCTCGGCTCGGGCACGCTCGCCGCCGGCGAAGTCGTCGCCACGGTCAAGCACGCCGAGAACGCGGCAGAGCTGGCATCGCGGCACGGCATCGCCACTTCTACCGACAACCGCGACGCCGTTGCCGGCGCCGAGGTGGTGCTACTGGCCGTGAAGCCGCAGGCTCTTGGCGACGTCGTCAGCGAGCTCGCGCCCGTCCTCACCGCGGACCAGCTCGTGGTGTCGATCGTCGCTTCGGCGACGACGCCCTACATCGAGCAGCGCCTGCCGCTGCCGCAGCCGGTCGTGCGCGCGATGCCCAACACGCCGGCGCTGATCGGCGCCGGCATGACGGTGCTCTGCGGCGGCAAGCACGCCTCGCGCGAGCACCTGCAGCGGGCCGAGGCGCTCTTCCACGCCGTCGGCCGCACGCTGGTGCTCGACGAGAAACACATGGACGCGGTAACCGCGCTGTCGGCGAGCGGGCCGGCGTTCGTCTACGTCGTGCTCGAGTCGCTGGCCGAGGGCGGCGTCAAGGTGGGGCTGCCGCGCCACACCGCCACCGAGCTCGCGGCGCAGATGTGCCTCGGCGCCGCGAAGATGGTGCTCGAGACGGGCGAGCACCCGGCGCTGCTCAAGGACGCGGTGACGACACCCGCCGGCTGCACCATCGACGGCCTGCTGACGCTCGAAGAGGGCGGCCTGCGCGTCACCCTCATCAAGGCCGTCGTCGAGTCGACGCGCCGCGCCGGCCAGCTCGTCGCCGGAGGCTGAGGTGGCGCGGGGAGATTTCACGGCGCAGGCATCCGCCTACGCGCGGGCGCGGCCGGGCTACCCGGCGGAGGTCGTCGATCGCCTGATCGCCGATGCCGGTGTCAGCGCGGGCGATGCGGTAGCCGACATCGGAGCCGGCACCGGCCTCTTCACCAAGCTACTCGCCGCGCGCGGCCTGCGCATCGCCGCCGTCGAGCCCAACGCGCCGATGCGCGCGCAGGCGCCGGAGATCCCCAGCGTCGCGTGGAGCGACGGCACGTTCGAGAACACCGGCCTCGCCACCGCGAGCCAGCGCTGGGTGGTCGGTGCCCAGGCTTTCCACTGGGCCGATCCGCCGCGCGCGCTGGCCGAGGTGCATCGCGTGCTGGCGCCCGGCGGCGCGTTCAGCATCCTGTGGAACGAGCGCGACGTGCCGCGCTCGCCGCTGCTGCAGCGCACGCGGCAGATCATCGAGGAGCTGGTGCCCAACTTCGACGAAGGCTACCGCGCGCGCGACTGGTCCGCCGTGCTCGTCGAGGGCGGCTGGTTCGCGCCGCCGGCGACGATCGAAGTGCGTCACGACGTGCCGATGAGCCGCGAGCGCTTCCTCGATCTCTGGCGCAGCCACAACGTGCTCGCCAGCAGCGCGGGGCCGGAAGGCGTCGCGCACGTGCTGCGCGAGGTGGCCCCGCTGCTGCCGGAGAGCGGCGAGGTGCCGATTCCCTACGTCTGCCGCGCCTGGACGGCGCGCCGCCTCGACCGCTGACGAGCGTCGGCTACGCGCGCAGCTCGCGTCCCGTGTCCGTCGCCTCGAGCGGCGGCACCTCGTCGACGCCGAGCAGCGCCTGGAAGAGGTTGCGGTAACAGACCAGCGAGCGCCGCAGCTCCTCGGTGGTGGCGAGGCCGCGCCGGCTGCGCTCCGCGATCTGCCGCGCCTCGCGGTAGTCGGGTGCCAGCCGTGCGTGCTCGACGGAGGCGTCGGCCACGCGTTGCTCGAAGTTGCCCTCGGGGTAGCCGCGCGCCAGCATCGCCGCCGTCACCAGCTTGTCGGCGCCTTCCACCGCCTGGCGGGGACGATCGACGAAGTCCACCTGCAGCCGCCGCCAACGTTCGCCGAAGTCGCGCTTCTGCTCGTCGGTCAGATCGCGCAGCTCGAGCTTCTCGACGCGGTGGCGCCGCTCCAGCAGCTCGCGTTCGGCGAGGCTGCGCTTGCCGGCACTCTCCACCGTGTGGTCGTACTCGGGTCCGAACTGGCGCCGCAGCGCGCGGCTGCGGCTCCACCGCCACACCGCCAACGCCAGCACCAGCACGACGACGGCAGCGAGCAACACGATCAGAATGGTGGTGGTATTCATGACCATTCCTCCTTTGCCGTTTTTTCACGGCAACTGCCGTGCCATGGCGGGTCTGCCCCCAACCGTGCGTGGCACCCCGCTTGCTGCCCCTTTCGGCCTTCGCGGATAGCTGCGCTCGTCGTGGGTGTGGCGTCCGAACTTTCTTCAAACCCGGGAAAGGAGTGCAACCTATGCAGTTGCTCAAACCGGAATTCAACAACCTCGAAGACCTCTTCTGGGACCAGGTCAAGGACATCTACGACGCCGAGCAGCGCCTCACCGACGCGCTGCCGAAGATGGCCGACGCGGCCAACGACCCGGTGCTCAAGAGCGCCTTCCGCGAGCACCTCGAGCAGACGCGCCAGCACGTGCAGCGCCTCGAGCAGATCTTCCGCAGCGCCGGCAAGGAGCCGGAGCGCGAGACCTGCGACGGCATCAAGGGCCTGCTCAAGGAAGGCGAGGACATGATCGGCGCCAAGGGCGACGAGGACACCTGCGACGCCGGCCTGATCGCCGCCGCGCAGCGCGTCGAGCACTACGAGATGGCGGTCTACGGCACCATCCGCAACTACGCGCACTCCCTGGGCCGCAACGAGTTCGCCGACCTCCTGCAGACGACGCTCGACGAGGAGGGCGAGGCGGACAAGAAACTGACGCAGATCGCCGAGCGCAAGGTCAACCCCAAGGCGGCGATGCACTAGGCCACCGCCGCGCGGCCGCTCTTACCGGGCTAGAGCGGCACGCCGGGACCTTCGGCCTCGGGCCCGAGCAGTTGCTGCAACGTGTGGCGATGCTCGGGCTCGAGGGCGAGGAACTCGACGCCCACCTCGAAGCCGTCGCCGCCGGGCGCCGGGAGCTGGTAGACGACGCGCGCCAGCGTCTTGATCGCCTCCGGCCGCACCGCGATCATCAGCTCGACGATGGCACCGGTCACCAGCGGCTCGGGGTAGTGGAAGCCGCAGCCGCCCAGCCCGACCGTCTTGGTGCGCGCGAAGTGGTCGACCTCCTGGCCGTCCACCTGCGCGACGAGCACGGTGTTGGCGGAAGGGATGCGCGGGAAGCGGCGCTGTCTCTCCATAGCGCGGCGGGGAAGGCCGCCATTCTCTCTCGGAATGCCGCGCCGCGCCAGCGGGCGAAGCCGGCGCCACGGGCGGCGGCGCCGGCCTCCGTTCCGCAGCCGCTCAGCGCGCCGGCTGCGGCTTCTGCTGCACGGCCTCGAGCTGGATGTCGATCTCGACGTCGTCGCCGAGCACGTAGCCGCCCTCGTCGAGCGATTTGTTCCAGTTGATGCCGTAGTCCTTGCGGTTGAGCGTCAGCGCCGTGGCGAAGCCGGCGCGCACGTTGCCCCACGGGTCCTTGGTGGTGCGCCGAGCACCTCGACGGGCAGCGTCACCTCGCGCGCTACGCCGCGCATCGTCAGCGTACCGCCGACGGCGAAGCGGCCGGCGGCGAGCGGCACCACCTTCTTGCTCTTGAAGGTGATCTGCGGGTTGTTCGCGACGTCGAAGAAGTCGGGCGAGCGCAGGTGCTCGTCGCGCTTCGGCGAGTCGGTGTCGATGCTCTTCGCGTCGATGGTGAACTCGACCGAGCCGGTCTCGGGGTGCTGCGGGTCCATCCGAACGCTGCCCTGGAAGGCGTCGAACTGGCCGCGCACCTTGGTCACGAAGTGGCGCACCTGGAAGCTCACCGTGGAGTGCTCCTTGTCGATCGTCCAGGTATCGGTGGCCGCCGCGGCCGGCAGCGCGGCGGCGGCGAACAGGGTGGCGAAGGCGAACGAGGCGATGGTCTTGCGCATCGAAAGGCTCCTCGGGTCGATGGCGGAATGGGTGGTACGTTGTCCTTGACGGAGCTAAAGTTGACTGGTCATGCTTTCTCCGAAAAAAAGGGTCACGCCGTGCAGGTCGAGCGCAGCCGCTCGAGCAGGGCGAGCAGCGTGTCGATCTCGGCCGCCGAGAGCTTGCGGAAGGCCTCCTTCGCCGCCCTGGCCACCGGTGCTTCCAGCTCGGCCAGCAGCTCCAGGCCGGGCTCGGTGATCCAGCAGAGAACCTGCCGGCGGTCCTCGGGGCAGCGCTGCCGGCGCACCAGCCCCTTCGCCTCCAGACGGTCGAGCAGCCGCGTAATCCCCGGCGTCTGCTCGATCATGCGCGAGGCGATCTCCAGCGTCGGGATGCCCTGCTCGCCGGCGCCGCGCAGGATGCGCAGCACGTTGTACTGCTGCGGCGTCACCTCCGACTCGTGCGTGCAGCGGCCGAGATGCCGCCGCAGTACATCCGTCGTGCGCAGCAGGCTCACCAGCGCCTCGTCGGCCCGCGAGGGGAACGGACGCGTCTGGCGCAGCTCGTCGAGGATTCGCGGGCGTCTCGGCACGGGGGGGAGTGTAGTGGACAATGCTTGACGTGTCAAGTATCGCCAGCAGGCCACGGATCGGTGCGCTCGAGCGATCCGGAGTCCAGGTCAGCCGTCATTGAGCGGAGCCTCTTCGATGCTCTTGCCGCAGAAGCCGCAGTTGCCGGAGGCAATCGCGATGTGAAGGAGCCATGCGCTGAAGCGAACTCCGCAGTGCGGGCACTTCGGCGGCGCAATGTAGTTGGTCAGTCCGATGACGGTGACCACTCCCATCACGACCGCGGTGAGCGTCGGGAACCACCGGTCCTGCGACCAGCCCGGAAAGATCTTCACCAGGTGCCCGGACATCGACAGCGCAAAGACCAGGAAGTAGAGCAAGCCAATCACTGCGATGAGATAGATCCGCGGGCGCTGCCGCCTCCTGAGGTATCGAACGAGGTCTTCGCGCGTCATAGGTTTGTTCAGCCCTCTCGAAGATCAGGGATGGAAGTCGGTTGCGGACAGCCCGTTGCGCGTAACGAAGTCCAGAACTTCAGACGGATTGGCGAAGGTGTGACGCTCGTCCCGCGTATAGCGCTGCTCGTTGTTGACGTCACCAGCATTGCACTCCTCCCAGGTGAGGACGAAGACGTCGTCGTATCGCCATGCCGAAACCATTCCCTGCAGACCGTCACGGTCGTAAGGGCAGTTCACGGGCCGCCCCGACGCCAAGCGGTTGAGGAAGCCAGCGGCAGTCACTCGAGCGTGAGACCTTGGCGCGGCAGCACTATACGAGCGGCTCGGCGTCGGGATCAGAGCCTATGCTGGCCGGCCGGAAGTCTTGTGCGAGCAGAGCATAGAGGTGGAAGTCCTTCGCTTCGCCACGCGCCATCCGGAATTGCCGCAAAGTGCCTTCTCGAACGAAGCCGCAGT